>JAOUEW010000003.1 GCA_029858505.1 Deltaproteobacteria bacterium | reverse complement strand
ACCTGTTCCCATTCCGAATACAGAAGTTAAGCCTCTTCGCGCCTATGGTACTGCCGGGCTTCCCGGCGGGAGAGCGGGTCGTCGCCGGAATCCCAATCCCGTGGAAATAATAAAAACAGGAAAGAGAGAAAAAAGAGAATAAAGAAAAAAAGGTCAGAGAAAAGAAAGAGAAGAAAAATCGAGTAGAAAGAGTTCCGGGAAAAGAATCGCAGGAAGTTAAAATATCATACACAGTCGATCGTAGATAATGTCAAAGTCATCGTCGGCGGCTAGAAGGGAGATGACCCACCCTCAGGCTGCGTGAAAGAAAGACTGGAGGAACAAAGATCCTTCAGAACTTGACCCGGGCGCGTAGCTCAGTGGGAGAGCACTACCTTGACATGGTAGGGGTCGGCGGTTCAATCCCGCCCGCGCCTACCATTTTTGAACCAGCACCATGAGGCCCCCTATCGCCACCGTAACGAGAACCGGAAAAGCTGAACCCCGTACCAGGGTCAACAACCAGATTAAATCCCGGGAAGTCAGGGTCATTGCTGGGGAAAATGACCAGTTGGGAATCTTGACCATTGAAGAGGCGCTGCGCAAAGCCGCCGAAGAGGGTTTGGACTTGGTCGAGGTGGCTCCTCAGGCGGTTCCACCGGTTTGCCGGATTATGGATTTTGGGCAATACAAATACCAGCTCAGCAAAAAGCAGCACGAAGCCAAGAAAAACCAAAAAGTCATACACCTGAAAGAAATTAAGTTACGGCCAAAAACGGAAGAACACGATTTTAACTTTAAGCTGAAACACGCCCTAGAGTTTTTGGAAAACGGCGACAAAGTAAAAGTAACCGTGATGTTCCGGGGGAGGGAACTTTCTCACAAGGAACTGGGCCAACGGCTGCTGGAAAAGTTTTTAGAAAGATCTGCCGAGGCCGCCATGGTGGAATTGGCTCCAAAAATGGAGGGGCGCACCATGACCATGGTGTTGGTCCCCAAAAAGAAGTAACCCGAACAACGAAAACTTTGTCCCTAACGTTACAGACCGCCGCAAGGAGCCGGAGAAAAAGATTATGGCCAAGAAATACAAAATGAAAACCAATAAGTCGGCCGCGAAGCGGTTTTCCTTCACGGCAACGGGCAAGTTGAAACGGAAAAAATCCGGACTTCGCCACTTCATGCGCCGCAAGAGTGCCGCGTCCAAGCGGAATCTTCGCAAAGCCGGATACGTCCGCGCCACCGAGATGGACCGGATGAATGCCCTGATGCCCTACGGCGGATAGTTCGTACAGGTTGTTCGAGACAAGGTAGAACCTGGCCAGACCAGGGAACACGATTCAAACCAAAGAGAACTTATGGCCAGAGTAAAACGAGGCGTTCACGCCAAAAAGATTCGGAAAACCTATTTCAAGCGGGCCAAGGGATTCACCGGCGGCCGCAAGCGCCTGTGGAAAACAGTACGCAACGCGGTGGACCGGGCCTTAAAATACGCCTACCGCGACCGGCGCAACCGCAAACGAGATTTCCGTCGGTTGTGGATTGCCCGGCTGAACGCGGCGGTTCGCCCCCACGGAATGAGTTACAGCCAGTTTATCCACGGGCTGAAGCAGGCTGATATTCGGATGGACCGCAAAGCATTGTCCAATCTGGCCATCGAGCAGCCCAAGGCGTTTGAAGCCATTTGCCAAACGGTCAAGCAGAAACTGGCGTAGAGAGTTTTGGTAGATGATAGATGTTAGCTTGATTTGATGGATGAAAAAACCGTTGGATCCAATCAAACAGCCGGTGCTTAAACGCACCGGCTGTTTTTGTTTGTGGGGAAGAAAAATATTTTGTAAGCCAGAAAAATGGCAACTGGGTAAAGCGCAGGGTATTGGAGACTTCTGCATATCCAGTGTTTTTGCCGTGAAACGGGGGGCGTGGGGGGAAAAGCCCCCATATCGCTATTTATTTGTTGCCCCGGTGGTCTTTCCACCCGTGGTTCAGAAACACATCCCCCCCCATCCGCAGGCCATGGCGCAGGGCCCCTTGCAGCCATGTTCGGGCGTTCTCCACGGCTTGGGCCAGGGGCTGCCCTTGGGCCATCCCTGCCGCAATCGCCGCCGACAACGCGCAGCCGGTTCCGTGGGTGTTCACGCCGTGAATTCGGGAAGAGACCATCCACCGGGGTTCACAGCCCGGCTGCCATAGCAGGTCGGCCAATTCATCTCCTGGCAGGTGTCCGCCTTTCAGCAGCACCGCCCCCCCGCTCATCTTTGTTATTTCCTGGGCGGCCCATTCCATGGTCTCTCGGTTGTTCACCGGTTTTCCCGTCAACATGGCGGCTTCATCCAGGTTGGGGGTTACCACCCTGGCCAGGGGAAACAATACTTCCACCAGGGCGGACACCGCCCGCTCTTCCAACAGGGCCGCCCCGCTGGTGGCCGCCATCACCGGGTCCACCACCAGGGGGATTCCCTGGCCGACGGATTGCCAAGCCTTGGCCGTGGCCCGGATGGTGGCTTCATCCAACAGCATTCCGGTTTTGGCGGCCCCCAGGGTGAAATACCCGGCCACGGTTTCGATCTGCGCCTGAACCATGGCCCCGCCTACGGCGGACACCTGACGGACGCCGGAGGGGTTTTGGGCCGTGATGGCCGTGATGGCCGACGTGCCGTACACGCCCCTGGCTTGAAAGGTTTTTAGGTCGGCTTGAATGCCGGCCCCTCCCCCGCTGTCGGACCCAGCGATGGTCAATACGACGGGATGTGAATGTTTGGTTTGCGTCATGTCACCAAGCCCAGGTTCGTCCAGCGTTTTTTTGTTCTTTGTGGGCCAGGGCATGCGGCAGATTGATTTCCAGGGCCGCCGACAAAACCAGCAGTGTTTCAACCGCTCCGGCCAGGGAGGCCGCCAGTTCCGCCGGTTCCATCAGTTTCTTCCAATGGCGCCGGATGGCCCGGGCCATGGCCCCGGTGAATCCGGTCAGTCTCATCATTTCGATCTCAGGGGGAGTCTGGCCCCCGGCGGAGTTGGCCACTGCCGCAAGCCAGCCCGCCAGGTCTATGCCGGGTTCTGGCGGAGTTCTCCCCGCGTAGGTGAGCCGCTCCCGCAGGGCGTTATCCATCTCCAACCCAAACCGGTTCGCCAGGTCCAGGCAGAACAAAAACACATCAGCCAGTTCTTCGGCCAGGGCGTCTAGCTGACCTGCGGGGATGGGTTCCCTGCCCCGTATCCCCTCCAACTCCCTGGTCAGTTCCCCCACCTCTTCCAGCAGCAAGATCAGTATTTCGTTGGGGTCCCGGGTAAACCCCCGGTGGGCCACGGCTTGGTTGACATATAGTTGCAGGGCGGGCAGGGTGGCGCGGTGAGGAAACACGGGAGGAGCCATGGAATTCAACGCATCAAGGAGATGGGACGCCCAGGGGAGAATTTCCCTCTGCAGGGGCCAGCAGGGTTAGGCTTCCATCACGATATCGAACACCATGAAGGACACGATGAGATACACCGCGTCGAAACCCAGCACCAAGCTCCACCATTTGGTTTCGTCCAGCACTGGCTGCCCGGTGAGAATCAAACCAGACAAATACACCACGCCGATCAAGATGGGAACCAATAGAGGGAACAACAGCAGAGGGAACAGCACTTCTTTGCCTTTGAGCGATGACACCACCCCCCCCAGCAAGGTGCCCAAAGCGGTGATGCCCACGATGCCAGCCAGCATGACCCCCGACAGGGGCAGGGCCACCTGAAACACGGGTAACCCAAAGAACAGGGCGAACAAGGGCAGCAGCAGCGCCATGATGACCAGCAGGAAAAGGGCATTGCTGGTCATTTTTCCCAGGTACAGCACCCCCCGCCCCGCCGGGGTGAGCAGCAGGCCGTCCATGCAGCCGTTCTCTTTTTCTTGGTTAAACGACCGGTCCAACCCCAGCACCCCCGCCAACAAAAAGGTGATCCACAGAATGCCTGGGGCAATGTCTTCCATGAAATCACCCTTGGTGCGCTGGGCCAGGGCCATGCGGCCTTCGTCTTCCAGGCCTGGGGGGTTCAACTCGTTCACCGCCCGCAAAAACTCGCCCTGGCTGGGGTAGGTTTTGTCAATCAAAGGCCGCAGGGCGTTGCGGGCGGGCTCTCCCACGGCAGCGCCCAGGGCCTCCCAGGCGGCGGGGGTCAGGCGCCAGCGAGAATCCCGCAGGGGCCCCGCCGCGAAGGTGAACACCAGCAGGGTCAGCAGGGCAAAGAAGAACATGGACAGGATATTCTCTTTACGGCGCAGGTCGGTCACCAGGTCCTTCCACACGATGATCCATATTTGCCGCAGGGGGGTCATGGCAGGCTCACAGGTGTTTCACGGCGTTTAGAAACCGCGTGGCGGGCCGCTGGTGCACCAGCATCTCCACGAAGTCTTGATACAGTAGCCGGGCGGCTTCTAAATAGGCCGGAGAAAGCGCCGGGGGCTGGGCTTTCAGTTCTTCCCGAGCGATGGTTTTCCAGTCGGACACGCCCCGTTCTTGGGCCAGGGCTTTGGCCTTTTCAATGGCGGCGTACCAGGGTTTGTCCAGGTAGAAATCCCGCAGAAACTGTTTGCTCAGCACGGCGCCGTCTTGGCTCACCCGCAGTTCATCGGGGCCAATGGAATCCACCAGTGTCAGGGCGCCGTCCACCAGGGCCCATTCCACCTTGCCGTCCCACAGTTTCAGCCCCTGCTGCTGGAAGGCACGCTGCAGGAACAGGGCCACCGCCCGGGCGGCGGAGTGCAGCTGCTTCAGGCGGGCGGTGTCTCCCTTTAAAATATGGGCCGCTTCTTGATAGGTTACCATCCGGTCTTTGCTTTCCAGCTTGGTGGAAAACTCGATAAGGGGTTCGGGGAATTCCATGCCCTCGTGGATGGGAAAGGCGTACCAATCTTTGCGTTGAAACAGGCTGGAGCCCTTGGGGGCGCCGAACCGAAAAATCACTTCCAGGGGCAGCAATTGGTTTTGACCGAAGGGGTAAGAGTAGTCGTATACCAGCAGGCCCCCCACCTGGTTGGCGGCCAGCCGGGGCACGTCTACTTTTTTCACCTTCAACCGGCTGCCCTGGCGGTCTAGGGCGTGGTGTTTCAGGGGCAAAATACCCGCGGTGTCGGGCAAGTTGTGCAGCCCCAGGTCCTTCCAGCGGGCCGGGTCGGCCAGTTGGTCGAAGAACCCCTTGGCCAGGGCCGCCAGGGCTTCTCCCTTGCCAGGTATGGGGTCTGGCATTTTGCCCCAGTCGAACACCGAGTAATCATCGGTGAAGTCGAACCACAGATGCTCTGGGTTGGCATCTTGATACACGTTTTTGACGCTTCCTTCGTAGATCAGCTTCATGGCGGTTAGTAGGGGAGAATTTCGTTTAGCCAGTGGTCCAACTCTTGGGGGCCTTTGCCCAGAAAGGGGCGGCGCACCGGCAGCACGTACAGGTGGTCGTTTTCCCCGATTTCCTTCACCAGCATGTCGAACACGGTTTCCATGTCTTCGGGGGTGTGAATGACAAACGTTCCGGTGGAAATACGCCCCCAGTTACCCAGGGCCTGAATCTGGTTCACTACGGCGGCCAGGTGTTGGTCGGGGTTTTCCAGGGCAAAAGAGATGAGATAAGCGAACATGCACGGGCAAAGAAGAAAGGTGAGGGGAAATGGCCCGAACGGGCGGCATACAGTCCAGTTTGGGGGGTATGGCCGTGGAATGCAAGGGGTCTATCCGGCCCAGCCAATAAACGAAGCGTTAAAGGCGGGGTTTTCTACCCCTTGGCGGGTGCAGCGGCGGTGGCTGGCATAGGGGTGGTGGCCCTCGGGGTTGGTTTTGCAACAGGTACATACCCGCAAAATTTCAATCTGGTTCTGGGCCAGCCCCGCATCCCGGGCTTGGGCGTATAACACCCCTGGCAGATCAAGAAAACGGCTGTTTCCCTGATTACGCACGTTGTTCACCAGGTTTCGGGAGGGAAACTGAGACAGGCAGTCCTCTTGAACCTCGAAGCAGCAGGGGCCAATGGAAGGCCCCAAGGCCAGCCGCAGTTCACCGGGGGGGCTGCCCAGGTGCTTCCAGCGCCTCAGCAGGGTGGGCAGAATGTTGGCGGCGGCTCCCCGCCAGCCAGCATGCACGGCGGCAAACGAGCTGGTGGCCCGGCAGGCGGCCAAAATCGGTACGCAGTCGGCGGTACGCACCGCCGTGAACCCCCGTTGGCCGCTGGATTTGCGAGGCCAAGCCAAAACGCCATCAGCCTGGGGGTCTGGCTGGGGCCGGGGGTTCTCCAACGCCCAGTTAACCACCGCCGCCCCATGCACCTGCTCCAGGGTGAGCACCGGGGGGTCTGGAATGCCCAGGGCACCGGCCACCAGCCGTTGGGCTGGGGGGTTGAACGGCACCCCCGCCGATTTGGCCAGGGCCCCGGAAAACCCATGGGCCACACCGGGGACCCAGTGCTGCAACAGGGGGCTTTGGATGACCAAGGGGGGGTCGGCGGAAACGGTTTTGCCGGGGGGAGGCGTCCAGGAAGCCATGGAAAATTCAACCATTGAATAAAAAGAGAGTGACCGATGGATGAACCGTATTGTCTCCGATATTTTCTCCACCGCCAAGGCTTATCGGCGCTCAACACAACTCGAATTCGAATCGTTGGGTGCTTCCTTCCTTCCGGTGTCACCAACCGAACGGATGACTCAATGAACCGATGGATTCGAGTCTTGCCCCTCCACGAAGGGTAGGGGCAAACGCCCGCAGGGCGTTGGGGAGGGGTGCCTTTGGGGAAGCATTCGAAGCCGAAGAGTTATGCGCTTGCTTCCGTCCAGTCTATGTTTTCCGAACGGCTGAATTAAATAACCAATGGCGTTAAGTAACAAGACGGGCGTCAAAAGCCGCCAGGGAGGGGGTACTGTTGGGAGAGAGACCGGCAATACAAGAAAAAGTCTAGAAAGAGACAGGAAGCAGAGAAGAAGCACAGAGATCAGGTTATGCCCGGGGCCAGGAGGTGGGCCGGAAAGGGGTATGGGCCGGCAGAACTTTTTTGGGCGGGGCAGAAGTGGCGGGCCCGGTGACCCGCAGGGCCATTTGCCCCTGGGAATCCCCCAACTCGCCGGAAAGAACGGGCTTGCCGTTCAGCCGAACGATGACCTGGCCAGGGGCGGCGCCCTCGGCCCCATGCAGGGCGAACACGGCCCCTTTGACCAGGGGGGTCTTGGCGGGAATGGTAATCATGTTTCCCACGTCCACGGTCAGGCGGACCTGAGATTGATCCAGGGGTTTTTGGGGGTTCAGGCTGCGCTTGGGGCTTAGTGGCGAAACCGGGGGGATGACCCGGGTCTGCTCTAGCTTGGGCAGCAGAGATTCTAACATTACCCTAGGCAGGCACCAGCTCAGCCGTGAGGAAAACCCCTGCCCCGACAGATGCACATGGGCGACCAAGCAGGGCTCAAAGTGGTTCACCACCCGGGCGCGAAACAGGTAGGTGGTGATTTTATCCAACCGAGTTTTGATGGGAGCAATGTCTTCCCAGGCCCGGTCGAAACTCCGGGCCATGTCTTGGGCCACCTGATCCAGCTTTTGATGATTATCGGGGGTCAGTTTGGCCGGGCCGCCCCGGCCACCAGACAGGCACAACCCGGCGAACAGGTTGTCCAGCACCAGCAGCCCCTGGGAAGGGTGGGGCTCCAACCCGAACAGGTACACCGGGCGGGGTTCTTTTAACGAGGCGTGAAAGGCCGAAAACCGCATGTCTTCCCATACCGAAGCTCCGGCGTAGACCTCCAGCCCGAAGCGTTCGAACAGGGTATTTTCCAGCGACCGGGCCCACCGCTGCAGCACCACGTCCAGCACGGGGTAGGCCCCCATCTGCAGGCGGTCGGCGTTTTCGAAGGTGAAAGCGTGAATGTTCACGGGGTTATTCCTCCCGCAGTTCAACAATGCGCACACCCAGGGTTTTTCCGTTGATCAGCACAATTTCTCCCCGGCCAATGCGCCGTCCTTCCAGCATCAAGTCCACCGCCTCTTCGGCGGTGCGTTCCAGGCGGATGACACTGCCGTGCTGCAGGTCGGCCAAGTCGCGTCCGTTCAGGTTCACGCTGCCCAGTTCCACCCGAACCTGATGGGGCAAGGAATACAACAGGTTGACGGGCAGGGGCTCCATGGGGGCCGGGGTTGTATAAGCTGGGGCCCCGTAAGCCGGGGGCTGCGCCCCTAAGCCAGAGGCCTGCGGCATGGAGGGGGCGGCGAAGGGTTTGTTTTCCTCCAGGGCATCCAAGTTTAAATCCACCGCGCCCATTTGATCCAAGTTGACATCCTGCACCGCCACGAAGTCATCTTCGGGAAATTCCGGTGCGAAGGGCATTCCACCCCGGCTCAAATCCGCGTCGGTGTGCAGAAACAAATCACGGTCAAAGGTAAAATCTTCCCGTTCCTCCTGGGGTTCTGGCTTGGGGGCTGGGGAAGAGAATTCCGTCATGTCAGGCTTGACCGCGGCCATGGACGCCATGGGGGGTTCCAGGTCAAACGAAGGGGTAAATTCCATGGGGGCTTCGGTCTCCGCGTATCCCGCGGTTTCCACCGAGCCAAAGTCCAAAGCAAAGTCGTCGACGGGTACGTCGGGCACGGCGGTGAAGCTGTCTTCCTCAGGCAACGCATCGTCTTGGGTGGCTGGCAGTTCCCCCAGGTCCAACCCGCTGGTGCCCATTTCGAACGACATGGCGTCCAAATCTGTGTCCATCCCTTGTGCCGCCAGGGGTTCGTCACCCATCCCTGGTACATCTAGGCTGCTTTCCGGGGTGTCCGCACTCCCCAAGTCGAAAGAGGGTTCGGCGGGCATGTCGGGCATGTCCAGGTCCAGGCTGCCCAGGGAAAAGTCTTCGCCGGGAGAAAAGGACGACTCGCTGCTTTGGCCCTGGTCCAAGGTTTCTAGGCCAAACTCTCCCAGGTCCGCCGACCCTCCCAGGCTGTCCAAATCCAGGGGTTCTTCTTCGTCTTCTTCCAGGGGTAATTCCGCTGGGGTGGGCTTTTTTGCCGGGGGTTTTGAGGACTGGGGTTTCTTTTCCGCCGAGAGCTCTAGCCCGCCGCCCGTGAACCCACCGTTCAATTCCAGGGTGTGCGACTCGGGGGAGGAGTCGTCCAACCCCAGGCCCAGAGAGTTGTTGACCGGGGCATGGTCCAGGTTGAGGTCCAAGTCTCCGATGCCGCCATCTCCTAGATCCAGGTCGAAACCGCTCCCGGCGGCATCGTCTCCGGCGCCGTTCAGGCTAACCTCGTTGTCCAGGTCGGCGAACATGTTCGCGTCTTCGTCCAGGTTGAGGTCCAACCCGAAGTCGGAGTCTAAGTTGTTCATACCCTGATTGCCCGCCATAGGCCTCCTGCGCTGAATCCGAACCGTGGGGTTCTTGGTTTTCCCGGGGAATTCCTTTTCCTCGGACATGGTATTCCTAGGGGCCTATCCAGCGAACTTTGTGCCAAAGCTCCCTTATTGTGCTTAAAAAACGAAAAAATTGCCAATATTTCCAACGGTTGGCAGAAAACACCCTTTAAATCCCCTTGGGCAAGGCAGAATACATGTTTATGTTCAGTTAGATAAATATTTTCAGCGAGGGAGGCGGAGAAAAATGTGGTTGCCAGAGACAGGGTCTATTTCCCTGCCGCAGGATCCCAGATGGGAGCCCTCGGACTGTCAGGTCCATGGGCGGAGTGTAGAGAAAGAAAAATATTCCTGTTTTTTGATGAAGAGAGACCCCGGGTTACCTATTTTATTCCCGTTTTATTCCCGCATTTCCATGTTCCAACTCCCAAGCTCTGTTCCCGTGTTTTCTGCCCAGGGGGGTACTTTTTAGGGATATCGGGAAGGGGGTGAGTTGATTGGAGGCGGAGGTTTCCAATGCATCTCATTCACGCAGGAACATTGTTTATATTGACATACTTATTGGGCGGCCATGGAGCTGTGTATGGTTTACAATAGTTGGAAATAGGTGGTTTTTTGTGGGGTTTGAGATTATAGTTTTTATGAACAAGGCATTTAGATAAAGGCATTTAGATAAATAGGTGTTCAAATCATCCATTTTAAGGGACCTGTGTGGGGGGCATCCGTTCAATCATGCTGGACAGGAACTTCAGAGGCTTCAACTTTTTCTGACACGGGGGATTGGTTTGCGTCAAAGAATTCGTTCCATCACAACCCCACAAGGAGCCCCCCACCTCCCTTCTTCCATTCGCCTTTGGTTAGGGCGTTGGTGTTTGTTGGGTTTGGTGGTGTGCGCGGCGGACCCGGCATGGGGTTCTCCCACCGAAGCCGTTCAGTTGCAAACCGGCCAGGGGGAATATGTGCTGGACGGTCTGGTGGATGTGCTGGAAGACCCTTCCGGGTCTCTTACCATTGATCAGGTGTCCTCTCCGGGCATTGCCACACGGTTTCAAAACTTCGGCCCCCGCCCGTTGAATTTTGGGCTGAGTCAATCGGCCTATTGGCTGCGGCTGCGGGTTTCCAATCCCACCTCTCATCCCGATTGGTTTTTGTTTGCCGGTTTCCGGCAGTTGAATCGGGTGGACCTGTATCAACCCGAACCTTCTCGCCCCTTCGGTTTTCGGCTGACCCGCTCGGGAGACTGGGTAGCGGCGGCAAACCGGCCCATGGCCGGGGCTTCGATTGTTCTCCCCTTGGCGGTTCCCGCGGGGACCAGCCAAACCGTGTACCTCCGGGTTGAATCCGATTCCGCGTTGTTGATTCCCCTCACCCTCTACGACCAAGCCACCCTGGGCAAAGTGAGAATGCAGGAGTGGTCCCTGACGGGGCTGTACTATGGCATTCTGCTGGTGATGATGGTGTATAACCTGTTTTTATTCTTTACCCTGCGGGACCGCCACTATTTGGCCTATGTGCTGGCGGTGGGGTTCTTTGGCTTGTATCAGTTCACCTTGAACAACATTGGGTTCGAATTTTCACGGTTTCTCCCCCCGTTTTGGAACGACCGGGCTGTGTTGGTGGCCATGTATTTGGCGTTGTTCTTTCACTTGGTGTTCAACCGGGAGTTTTTAAACACACGACACAATGCTCCCCGCATGGATTTGGTGTTGAAGGGGCTGCTGGGGGTTTGTGTGGTTTTGGGGGGATTGGTGTTCTTCATCCCATTTTTCCTGTCAAACGTGGCGACCATTTTCATTTCCCCCGTGGTGATTTTGTTGATGTTGTCGGTGGGGTGGGTGGTGTGGCGAAACGGCTATGGCCCGGCCAGATTTTATTTAATGGCCGAGTTGTTTTTGGCCCTGGGGGGGGTGGTGTTTGCCCTGATGGGCATGGGTTTGGTTCCCGTGCTTCCCCTTACCATGAGCAGCCTGATGGCGGGTTCCTCTTTGGAGGTGGTGTTGTTCTCCATGGCGCTGGTGGACCGCATCCATGTGATTCAGCGAGAACGGGAAGGCTTTTTGCTGGAAGCCCTGCAAAACCGAGAGCTGGCCATGGCCAACCTGAACGAGAACCGGCGGCTGAAGGAAGAAATTCTCAAGCGGGAAGACATTCAAAACGACTTGAGGGTGGCCAAAGAACGGGCGGAAGAAACCACCCGTCTGAAGGACCGCTTCGTTTCGCTGGTGGCCCACGATTTGCGGTCTCCGTTTATTTCCATTTTGGGGCTGTTGAATATCGCCACGCCCACGGCAGACCCTGAAACGGTGGAGTTGCCCAAGGATACTTTGGAAACGGTGGGGGTACGGGCCACTGGGATGCTGCGGATGGTGGATGAACTGTTGAAACTGAACAGGATCCAGACGGGAAAGTTGATTCCGGAAAAAAGGCTGTTCCGCTTCTCGGAGATTAACCCCCACCTGCATATGCTGCAAGAAATTGCCGAACGAAAAAAAGTGAGGTTTGACAACCAAGTTCCCAAAACATTGTGGATGTATGGAGACCCCATGCTGTTGGGGGAGGTTTTCCAAAACTTGGCGCTGAACGGCATTAAGTTTACACCGTCAGGGGGAACGGTCACCTTGAGCCAAAAGAGTGACCATCCGCTGGTGTTTTCCATCACCGACAACGGCGTGGGAATTTCGAAGAACAACATTCCCTTGCTGCTGAGCGGAACCGAGCGGATGACAACCCCTGGCACCGCCGGAGAAACGGGGTCGGGGTTGGGGCTTTCACTGTGCCATGAAATCATTACCGCCCACGCGGGGGCGTTGGGGGCCGAATCCGTTGAGGGAAAGGGCAGCACGTTTTTCGTAACCCTTCCGGTTCACTCTCCTTCGGTATTGATTGCGGCAGGGAGCGACCCAGACCGCAAATGGATGGTGTCGGCCCTTAAAAACACCCCGGTACGGGTCATGGAAACCCGCGAGTTGAGAGAAATGAAACAGTGGATGGAGGAGACGATCTTCCATTTGGTGGTGTGTACGGGTCAGTTGGCCGATGCCGATGGGTTAACCGCTTTGGAATTATTGAAAGGGATGCCGGGGTTGAAGGGAAACAATGAAAAGACGCACTTTCTGCTGATGTTCCAAGGCGCCGACATAACGCCAACCTTGGAAGAACAGGCCAAGCTGCTTGGGGCCGATGATGTGTTGACCCTGCCGATGGAAGAAGACGAATTTATGCACCGAATTTTGTTGTCCATCATTTAACGCCCATTTCTCGTTCCCATTTTGCGTTTTCCTTCTCAGCCCCCCAGTTTTCTGCTTCCTCTCGTTCTCTCCTTGTTTCCCGTTCATCTTTTCTCCATTCCTCCTGCCCGATTCCCCCTATTGGGCCGTATTGTCACTGGGGCAGCCATGGGCGGGGTGTTTCCGCGGGTGGCCAGAACAAGAGAGGCTAGAACAGGAAGGGATTGCATAACGGCGGTTTTTCCCGTGAAATGAGTAGAAGGAAACCCAACGTTCCTATGTCATGGCTCGAGAACCAAGCAGGATCCCTGTTTGGTTGGTTTCGAATCATCCCTTTCTAACCACGATCGCTCGATTGAACCAATGATTTCATTGTCTGACGTGGCCATGGGCTTTGGTGCCCGGATGTTGTTTGAAGAGGTCAACTGGCGCCTGAACCCCGGGGTGCATTATGGGCTTACCGGCGCCAACGGGGCGGGAAAGTCTACCCTGATCAAAATCCTCTCCGGCGAACTTCGCCCGGACAAGGGAGAGGTGTCCCGCCCATCGGATTTACGGCTGGGGGTGCTGGCCCAGGATCAAACCCGCTACGACACCCAAACCCTGCTGCAGGTGGTGATGCAAGGCCGCCCAGCTCTGTGGGCGGCGCTGGGAGAAAAAGAACGGCTGCTGGCCGAGGGCGACAGCGGCAATCACGACCAATTTGGCCACAGGCTGGGAGAGCTGGAGGCGGTGATTGCCGACCATGATGGCTACACGGCGGAACCCCAAGCGGCCCGGCTGCTGGCCGGGCTGGGTTTGAGTGAAGAGCGTCACGGGCGGCCCATGGGGGAATTGTCTGGGGGGTACCGCCTGCGGGTGCTGCTGGCCCAAACCCTGTTTTCCGAGGCGGATCTGCTGCTGCTGGACGAGCCCACCAACCACCTGGATATCGTGTCCATCCGCTGGTTGGAGGAATTTCTGCGGGCATTCAAAGGCACCTTGGTGGTGATCTCTCACGACCGGCACTTTTTAAACGCGGTGTGCGGCCATGTGGCCGATCTAGATTACAACACCCTCACCCTCTATCCGGGAAACTACGATGCCTTCCTGGCCTTTCAAGAAGGCGAGCAGGAGCGCAAGGAAGCCATTTTAGAGCGCACCCAAAAGAAGATTGAAACCACCCAGCGGTTCATCACCCGCTTTAAGGCCAAGGCCAGCAAGGCCCGCCAAGCGGGGTCCCGGCAGAAAATGATGGAAAAAATGGAAGCCTCTCTGCCGGTCATCGAAATCAGTTCCCGCCGGTTTCCCAAGTTTCGGTTTCAGCAAACCCGCCCCTCGGGCAAAGAGGCCCTGGCGGCCAAGGGGGTGGCCAAATCCTACGGTGGGCACCCGGTGATTCCGCCCCTTTCCTTCTCGGTGAACCGGGGGGAGCGGGTGGCGGTGGTGGGGCCCAACGGGGCGGGAAAATCCACCCTGCTCAAAATGATTGTGGGAGAGGTGACCCCCGACCAGGGGGGGATGATTCCCGGCCACGAGGTTCGGGTGGGGTACTTTGGTCAGGACGCCCAGACCAAATTAACGGGCCGAACCTCGCTGGCCGAATGGCTTCATGGCCAAGCCCCCTCTGAGACCGTCAGCACCATCCGCTCAATTTTGGGGCGGGTGTTGTTCTCTGGCGACGAAGCCGACAAACCCATCAGTGCCCTGAGCGGGGGCGAGGCCGCCCGGCTGCACCTGGCCCGGCTAATGCTGAGCCGGGACAACTTGCTGGTGCTGGACGAACCCACCAACCACCTGGACTTAGAGGCCCGCCAATCCCTGCTGGAAGCCCTGGAGGAATACGAGGGCACGTTGATCTTTGTGAGCCACGATCGGCACTTTGTGTCTTCTCTGGGAAAGCGGGTGCTGGCCCTGGAGGGAGGGAAGGTCAACGATTTCCATGGGTCTTACGAGGAATACTTGGCCCGGCAGCATGCCGATTATCTGGACGCGGCCAAGGCGGCCCAACCCACGGCCGATTCTAAGAACCTCACCGGGAAATCTGCCGTGGGTTCACAGGTGAAACAAACTGGCGGTGAGGGAGGCAAGGGAAAAGAACAGCGAAAGGAAACACGCCGCGAGGAAGCCCGGCTGCGCCAAGACATGAGCCGGCTGGAAAAAGAGGTGGCCAAGCTGGAGGGAGAACTGGCCGAAGTGGAAAAACCCTTCGGCGATCCAGACTGGTACCGCACGGCGGCCAAGGAGGACATGAGCCGGCTGGAAGCCCGGCGAAAAACCATTCAGGAGCAGTTGGAGAAAAAAATGAAAGAATGGGAAAAAGCCGGAGCCGACATGCAGAAACTGGGGGCGTGAAACAACGGGGATAGGGGAGTTTGTTTTTTTTGCCAATTGCGACTATAGCATGGAGGGGGGCGGAAAAACCAACCCAATGGAGATTCTGCCATGAGTGTTCCCGAATTCACCCTGGGCGAAACCTTGTCTGCCTGCTTGTCCTCCGGATGCACGGTGGATGTCTCCAATCTGCTGGCCAGCCTGAGCGGCTGGGAGTGGGCGGGGGTAGTCCTGGCGGCCCTGGTTGTGCTGCGGGTGATTCTGGACGTCTCACAGCGCAAGCATGCCATCGTCCATAACTTTCCGCTGGTGGGGCACCTGCGCTACATTTTGGAAACCGTGGGCCCCGAACTGCGGCAGTATATTGTGACCAGCAACGATGAAGAGCGGCCCTTCAGCCGCGACCAACGCCGCTGGATTTATGCCTCGTCTAAAAATGCCAACAACCTTTTCGGGTTCGGAACGGACAACGACCTGGAACAGGAAGCCAACTACATCACCATCAAGCACGCGGTATTTTCTCTGCACGACCCCCACAAGGGCGACCCGGATTTTGACCCCCAATACCGCATTCCCAGCGCCAAGGTGATGGGAGCGGCCCGGGGCCGGGCCAAGGCCTTTCGCCCGGCGTCGGTGGTGAATGTCTCGGCCATGAGTTTTGGCGCCCTGGGGAAAAACGCCGTGATGGCCCTGAACATGGGCTGCAAGCAGGCGGGGGCCATGCAAAACACCGGTGAAGGGGGCATATCTCCCTATCATCAAAAGGGGGGAGATTTGGTTTGGCAAATTGGCACCGGATATTTTGGCTGCCGGGATGAGCGGGGGAATTTTGACCTGGAGCGGCTGAAGCAAACCGTGGCCCGGCTGCCCATTCGCATGTTGGAAATTAAATTAAGCCAGGGGGCCAAGCCTTCCAAGGGGGGCATTCTTCCCGCGGCCAAGGTCACCCGTGAAATTGCCGCCATACGGGGGGTGCCCCAGGGCCAAGACTGCATGAGCCCGGCCACCCATAAGGCCTTTCACGATGCCGACAGCCTGTTGGATTTTGTGGAGCGGCTGGCCCAAGAAACCGGCTTGCCGGTGGGCATTAAATCGGCCGTGGGGCAAATGGCGTTTTGGGAGGAATTGGCCGCCAAGATGGAGAAGGGAGACCGCGGGGTGGACTTTATTACCATTGACGGGGGAGAGGGGGGCACCGGGGCCGCCCCCCTGGTGTTCGCCGACCATGTTTCTCTGCCCTTTAAAATTGGGATGAGCCGGGTGTACCGGTTGTTTGCCCAGCGGGGCCTGCAAGACCGGATCACCTTCATTGGTTCGGGAAAGCTAGGTTTCCCCCCCCAGGCCCTGGTGGCGTTTTCTTTGGGCTGCGACATGGTGAACGTGGCCCGCGAGGCCATGCTGTCCATCGGCTGCATTCAGGCCCAGCGCTGCCACACCGGTCATTGCCCCGCCGGAGTGGCCACCCAAAACCCCTGGCTGAACCGGGGGCTAGACCCCAAGGTGAAAGCCGTGCGGGCGGCCAACTACCTGCGTACCTTCCGCATGGAATTGCTGCAGGTCAGCCGGGCCTGCGGGGTGGCCCATCCCTCGCTGCTGCTGGCCGAGCACCTGGAAATGCTGGACGGAGAATATGGCTCTCGCCGGGTGAAAGACGTGTTTGGCTATGAGGACCAATGGGGCGTGCCCTCGGCCAAAGATCAAAAAGAAATCATCCGCATCATGAACGAGCGGGATTTCGGCGGGGATTAAAACATCCCTCCCTAGACTCGAATCTACCGGTTATTCTATTCAGCCGTTCAGAAAATACAGATTGGAAGAAAACAAGCCCATCACCCACCGGCTTCGAGTTATTTCCCGAACAACACCCCTCCCTGCCGCCTTTCAGGCGGCTGTCCCTCCCCTTCGTGGAGGGACAATACGGCTTAGGCCGAGAAGTGGAGAATAGTAACTGTTCAGTGAATGAAGCCGGAAGGAAGTAAGCACATCCCCCACCGGCTTCGAGTTATTTCCCCTCCACGAAGGGGAGGGGATGCCCCCGCAAGGGGGCAGGGGTGTTGTTCGGCTGCACTTGGAACCGTTACACTTTAAATCTTTGCACGGCTTTTTCCAGGTCTCCGGCCATTTGGGCCAAGTTATTGGCCGAGGAGGAGATTTGCTGGATGCCGCTGGAAGCCCCGCCCACCGCTTGGTTGATTCCCTGAATGTTGTTGGAAATCTCGTTGGCCCCACGGGCGGCTTCCCCCGCGTTGCGAGACATATCGTTGGAGCCCTTGGAGACTTCAGCGATGGAGGCCGCCACGTTGGACACCACTCTGGAGGCTTCTCCCACGTTGTTGGCAATTTCTCCGGCGGCCTGGGATTGCTCGTTCACCGACTTGGTGATGAGCCCCACCGAGTCGTTGATGGTGCCGATGATGCCCGTGACGTTGGAGATGACCTTCACGGCGTCATCGGTGCGCTTTTGAATATCGCCGATTTTCTTGGCGATGTTCTCGGCGGCGCCAGCGGATTGGTTGGCCAGCTCTTTAATTTCGTTGGCCACCACGGCGAAGCCCTTACCCGCGTCTCCCGCCGAGGCCGCCTCGATGGTGGCGTTCAGGGCCAGCAGGTTGGTTTGTTCGGCAATGCGCTTGATGACTTCCGTCACTTCGCCGATTTCCTTGGCCGCCACACCCAGGGAGTTCATGGTGTCGGAAGCGTTGTTGGACAGGGTTTGGGCCTTATTCGCCACGCCAGCGGCCTCGTTGGCGGCCTGAGAAATGTGGACGAAGCTGGAACTCATTTCCTCCACGCTGCTGGCCACGTTCGACACGTTGGTGGTCATCTGCTCAGCGCCGGTAGACACCGAGTTGATGTTCACGCTCATTTCTTCCACCCCGGTGGCCATGGAGTTGATGTTGGCCGACATCTGCTCGGTGGAGCTGGCCACGTTTTGGGCTTGGTGAGTCATCTCGTCGGTGCTGGCCGCCAGCTGGGTGGCCACGGCGGAGAGTTCCTCGGAGTTGCTGGCCAGGCTCTTGGCGTTGTCGGTAAACTGGCGGAACAGGTCTTGTAGCGTGCCCACCGTAGAGTTGATGGCGTTGGCCAGTTGGCCAATTTCATCCCGGCGGTTCACGTGTACCCGGGCGGTGAAGTCGCCTCCGGCCACCACCTTCATGGCGTCGCTCACCTGCAAAATGGGCGTGGTGATGGAGCGGGCCAAAATCAACCCGGCCAGGATAATCAACACCGTGCCCACCAGGGCCACCGCCAGAATGGTCCACATGATCATGGTTACCGGGCGGAAGGCCTCCGCGGTGTCACACTCGGCGATCAACGCCCAGGTGACTTCATCAATGGTGATGGGAGTATAGGCAGTCAGGTTTTCCATGCCCCGGTAATCAATGGTGGTGACCTCGCCGGTCTTGCCCGCCAGGGCCTGGGTGACCGCCTCGCTTTCAACCTTCATGTTTTTGCTGAAGGAGTTGGTGACGGTCACGTCTTTGTCCAGCACCGAATCGCTGCGGAAGTGAAAGTCTGGCCCCACCAAGTACACCTCCCCTGATTCCCCCATGCCGGTGCGGCCCTGGGTGATGGCATTGATGCCGTCCAACGACACCTGCACAGCCGCCACCCCGAGAAAATTCCCGTTGTCGTAGATGGGGGTCCCCATGAAAGCCGCCGGGGCCTTGGAGGGTTCGTAATAGGCAAAGTCTTCGAAGTGAATTTCTTTTTTAGCGTGCTGAAACAACCGCCCCAGGCCGCTGTTTTTCAGCGGCCCCGTCACCACGTTTTGCCCCAGGTCAGATTCTTTGGCCAGGGTATACACCACGTTCCCCGAGGGGTCGATCAGAAAGATGTCGTACACATTCAGGGCTTCTTGCAAGCTTTTCATCCCAGCCAGGGTTTGGGCGTGCTGGGCCTGAAAGGCTCCGCTATTTACCCCCTGGCGGAATATGGGGGTGAAAATTTTGAGCCCGTTTTTCGTGCGGGCATTGTTTTTCAAATCCTTCACGTTGCCCAACATAGATTTAAAGTTGTTATCCAGGGCCGCCTTGCGGTCGTCGCGGATGGCCTCGAACTTGGCGATGATCTCACTTTCCAAGGCGCTGGAAGCCTGCCAGTAGGCCAGCCCCGCCAGAATGGCGAAGGGCAGCAGCCCCACCCCCAAAAACGCCGCCATCAGGCGGTTGCCCAGCTTGCCCGTAATTCGGGCGGTCATGGCGTTTTGTTTCGGTTGTTCCATTGTCAGTCATCTCCTTGGAGTGATTTGAATCCCCAGTGAATACTGCTGAAATCGGCCTTAGCCCTTCTGTCATCCAAAGCAAAAAAGAATAAAAAACATCTATATGTTACTGCTCAGGCGTGTGAAGCATCCTTCCGTCCATCCAAGCAAAACAAGCATGTCATATAAAGGTTATAATTATTAACTTTCGCGCAATGTGATCATTCTTTCCTGGCCACCGGAAAGAGATGGAGAATCATTCGCTAACATTGTTGCTTCTCTCTTCATACAAAGGTTAATCATTATCGTCAAGTGTTATTTTTTAAGAATTTTAGAGGAGGGGGAAGGGATGGGTGGCGGGGTTTTGGGGTTGGGGCTTGGCTGAATTTTTTTTCATTGCATCCCCCCGGAATTTCCGATAAAAATGATTGTTTAAGCCCACTTGGGACCTGTTTTCTCCCGGAAAGTCTGTTTACTGGGGGAGGCGCCCAGGTTTTAGGCAGCCTTAGGCGGTTTTCGTTGGCGGCAGGGCAGGGGGTTTTGCCGTGGCCGCCGCCGAAACCACCTTGGGTTCACCCAAACCCTTTTTCCATTCCCAGGCGCTGTTGCCTGAGGGAATGAGACTCCCCCCTGGGGGATAAGAAGCCAAAACCCTTTTCACCGGAGTATTTCCATGGCTGTTGTTTCAACGAAACAATTCTTGGAAGCCGGCGTCCACTTCGGTCACCAGACCCGCAGGTGGCATCCCAAGATGAAGCCTTATATCTTTGGGGCGCGCAACGGCATCCACATCATCAATTTGCAAAAAACCCTGGTGGGCCTGAAAGAGGCCTACGAATACGCCCGCACCATTACCGCCCGTGGAGAAAACATTTTGTTCGTGGGCACCAAGCTGCAGGCCCGGGAGATCATTAAAGAAGAAGCCCTGCGCTGCGGGGGGTTCTTCATCAACGAGCGCTGGCTGGGCGGGCTGCTCACCAACTTCAACACCATCCGCCAGTCGGTGACCAAGCTGAAGAAAATGGAAGAAGCCCGCGGCGAGATGGGCACCTATCCCGGCGTGATTAAAAAAGAAGCCATGCGGATGGAAAAATCCCGGGTGAAGCTGCAGGCTTCGCTGGGGGGCATTGTAGACATGCGCCACCGCCCCGGAGCGGTGTTCATCATCGACTGCAAAAAAGAAAAAATCGCCATCCAAGAAGCCCGGGTGCTGGGCATTCCCATCATTGCCGTGGTGGATACCAACTGCGACCCGGACGGCATTGATTACGTGATTCCCGGCAACGACGACGCCATTCGGGCCATCCGCCTGTTTGCCCACACCATCGCCAACGGGGCGTTGGAAGGCAAAGCGGCCTATCAGGCCCGTGTCAGAACCCAGGGCGACGATGCCCAGGCCCCCCGCAAGGGACCGAAGGCCAAGGGCGAAGACAACGCCGAAGAGGTTAGCGCCGAGGCCAAAGCCAAACCCCGGAAGGATGCCCCCCGGAAGGAAGGCGGAGCGCCCCAAAAGAAAGCCGCTGCTAAGCCTGCCGCCAAGTCTGAAGGCCCCAAAGCCAGCGATAAAGCCAGCGATAAAGCCGCAGCCGAGTAACCAGGGGGCCTTTGGGCCCCCTTTTTCTGGCTGTTGTTTCATGGATTAACGCTGAGGCTCAAAGGGCTTGGTGTATTAAAATGACTCCTTTTTCAACGTGACCCGAAGGTCAACGGAACTGTGACGTTTACGCGACAAGATCTTTGCGGCACCAGATATTTGCCGCACGAATGATTTGTACGAAGGATTTGTACGAAGGATTTGTACGAAGGATTTGTAAGACGATCTTCAACACCCCACACCACCACACGGATGACAGGATGACGATTACCGCCGCCAAGGTCATGGAACTGAGAAACGCCACCGGCGTTGCCATGATGGATTGCAAAAAAGCCCTGGAAGAAACCGGGGGAGATATGGACAGCGCCACCGAGTGGCTGCGCAAGAAAGGTCTTTCCGTAGCGGCTAAAAAATCTGGCCGAGAAACCAAAGAGGGCGGCATTCAAGTGGCCTTCGGGCCGGGGGGCCAATCGGCCGCCATCGTGCATTTGGCCTGCGAGACCGACTTCGTCTCTCGCAACGACCAATTCCAATCTCTGCTCACCCAAATGGCCAAACAGGTGCTGGCCAAGGGCGACCAAAACATTTCCGCCCAACCCCTAACCGAAGGCACGGGCACCGTGGCCGACCGCATTACCCAGGCGGTGGCCACCATGGGAGAAAACGTTCAGCTGGTGGCGGGCAAACGGGTCGAGGCCGCCGCTGGCGGCGTGGTGGGGGGTTACGTGCACTCCAACGGCCGCATCGGCGTGCTGGTGACCCTGTCGGCCGAGGGCAAAGCCCCCGCCGCCGCCCTGGAAGCCCTGGGCCGGGACCTGGCCATGCACATCGCGGCCTCTCAAGTGCATGCCCTGAACGAAAGCGAACTGGACCCGGCCGTGCTAGACAAAGAGAAAGAAATCTTCACCGCCCAGGCCCGCGAATCGGGCAAGCCAGAGGACATCATCCAAAAAATGGTGCAGGGGCGCATGAATAAGTTTCTGAAAGAAGTCACCTTGTTCAGTCAGCCCTTCGTGAAGAACCCCGATCAAACCATCAGCCAGTTGTTGGCCGAACAGAGCAAGACCCTGGGGGCCAAACTGAACGTGACGGGTTTCATTAAGCTGCAGTTTTAATGGATGGGGCGGGGGGCAACCCCGCCCCCATTTCAAAAACATCGTTTAAGGGCAATCCTTTGGCGGAGCTTCGGTTTCAACGGGTGCTGATCAAACTTTCCGGCGAGGTGTTCGGCGGAAAGAACGGGTTTGGTTTCGATCACGCCGTGATTGACGGCTTGGCCCGCCAAGTTCACGAAGTTTGCAAAGAACAAGTGAAGGTGGGCTTGATGGTGGGCGGCGGGAACATTTTCCGCGGCGCCCGGTCGGCCCCGGTGGGCATGGACCGGGTGGTGGGGGACCACATGGGCATGCTGGCCACCGTGATGAACGCCCTGTTTTTGCAAGATGCCCTGGAGCGGATTGGCCTGGAAACCCGGGTGATGAGCGCCATCGAGCTAAAGGCCATCGCCGAAACCTACATCAAGCGCCGGATGGACCATCACCTGCGGATGAACCGGGTGGTGATCTTTGCCGCGGGCACGGGCAACCCGTTCTTCACCACCGACACCGCGGCCAGCCTGCGGGCCTCGGAAATGGGGGCCGACGTTTTGATTAAGGGAACCAAGGTGGACGGCGTGTACGACAAAGACCCCAAAATTCACCCCAACGCCAAACGGTTCGAACGCCTGACCTACAACGAAGTGCTGCAACAAGACCTCAATGTCATGGATTCTACCGCCGTGGCCTTTTGCAAAGACAACAAAATGCCCATCATGGTGGTGAACATTGGAACGGAAGGTTCACTGCTGCATGCCGTGCGCGACGGCGTGGCCGGAACCCTGGTCAGCTGACCCCCCCCTCATTCAACCTTTCTCCCCCAAAGCCCCCATGGAAGACGCCAAGATCAAGGAGATCGAAAAAGAAACCGCCCGCAAAATGGACCAGGCCATCGAGGTGTTCAAGAAGGACCTGGCCTCGGTACGCACCGGGCGTGCCCACCCCGGCATTCTGGCCCACGTGATGGTGGATTATTATGGAACCCCCACACCGCTGCCCAACCTGGCCAACATTGCCGTGCTCGACAGCCAAATGCTCACGGTGTCTCCCTACGATGGCGGCATTTTGAAAGACGTGGAGAAAGCGATCAACAACGCTTCCCTGGGCATGACGGCCAGCCAAGACGGCCGGCTGGTGCGCGTTCCCGTGCCGACCCCCACCGAGGAACGCCGCAAAGAACTGGTGAAGCAGGTAAAGAAAATGGGGGAAGACGCCAAAATCGCCATCCGCAACGTGCGGCGCGACGCCAACGACCGCTTGAAGAAAATGGAGAAAGAAAAAGCCATTTCTCAGGATGCCGAACGAACCGCCCAAGACCACGTGCAGGCGGCCACCGATAATCACGTGAAAAACATCGACAAGCTGGTTGTGGATAAAGACAAGGAATTGATGACGGTCTGATCTTCTACCTCCCTTCTCCCCCCCTAGCCCCATGGTCTCTGACCTGCTGTATTCCAATTGGCCCTATCAAATTTTCCAATCCGTTTTTTTTCGGGGGGGGATGGCCTTTCTCTCCACCTATTGGCTGGTGATTTTCTTCATGCCGGGCATGATCCGCGCCTTTCGCGCCCGGGGCATCACCGCCGATTTCCGCCCGGCACCCCAACATGGGTTCCCCTACAGCGGAGCCAAGCCCATCATGGGGGGGGCGCTGCTAACGGTGGCCATTACGGTTAGCGTGCTGTTGTGGACACGGCCCAACCAGTTCGTGCTGGCCCTGCTGGCCATTCTGGTGTCGTTCGCGCTGATTGGGGCCTGGGACGACGTGGTGAAGATCATTCACCGCCGCAGGGTGGAAGAGGGTCAAGCGGAAAAGAAACACTATACCGACAAAGCCGATGGAATTTCTGGCTCCTTGCGCCTGTTGCTGGAGGTGGTGGTGGCGCTGGTGGTGGTGGCGGGTCTGTACCGTTACGTGGCCATTGACGGTCACATGGTGGTTCCAGGAATTCCCCTCGACTGGTGGTACCCCTACCTGCCCAAGCACCTGTTCATTCCCTTCATGGTGTTCGTGATTGTGGCCGGGGCCAACGCGGTGAATCTCACCGACGGCATGGACTCGCTGGCCACCGTACCCATCCTTACCAACACGCTGTTTTTGGCCGCCGTGGCCTATGTGGGGGGCGACGCCGACTTGGCGGCGCGGCTGCGGGTGCCAGCCCTTGACCCTGACCTGAAAGAACTGGCGGTGTTTTCGGCGGCCATTTTGGCCAGCGGGTTGGCCTTTCTGCGGTTCAACGCCCCGCCAGCGCTCATTATCATGGGCGACCTGGGGGCACTTTCCCTGGGGGCGGTGCTGGGGGCCATGTTCATTTTCTTAAAGGTCGAGCTGTTCTTCCCGCTGGTGGGGGGCATGATGGTGCTGACCACGGTGTCGACCATGATTCAGCGAAGTTTCTTTAAGCTGATGCTGGCCTGGAAGGGGCGGGAGACGGCGGAGCGGGTGCGGTTTTTTTATCGGGCCCCCTACCACCACCATTTGCAGGCCCTGTGGACCTGGCGAGAGGAACCCCGCAAGATTGTATCGGTGTGGGTTGAGTTTAAGAAGCGGCTGGGCTTTCACCCCCCTGAGGTGGCCGACCAGTTGAACCGCGCGGAAGACGTGAACAGCCGGGTGGTGTGGCGGCTGCACATTTTGTCTTTGTGGCTGCTGGCGTTGTCGCTGATGGTGTATTTTAAAGTGCGCTAGGGCTTGGGCAGCAGGGCGGCCACCGCCTCGATGACCCGGCGGGCCATGGCGGCCTTGGTTTGGCGTGGCAGTGCCTCTGGTTCCTCCCCTTTTCGCAGCAGCCAACCTTCATTCAAATCGTCTCCAAACCCGGCGCCGGGCAGGGTGGGGTTGTTGGCCACCACCAAGTCGGCATTTTTGGCGGCCAGCTTGGCGGCGGCATGGGTTTCTAACTGCTCGGTTTCAGCGGCGAACACGGCCAGCACCTGCCCTGGTTGTTTGGCGCGGCCCGCTTGGGCGGCAATGTCTGGGTTGGCCACCAGTTCCAGGGTTAGGGCCGGGCGGAGGGCTCGTTTGATCTTCGACAGGCTGGCTTCTTTGGGCCGGTAATCCGCCACGGCGGCGGCCAGAATCAGGGCATCGGCCTGGGCTTGGCGCCCCAGCACGGCCTGCTCCATGTCTACCGCCGTGCGCACGTTCACCCGCTCTACCCCCGGCGGGGTGGGCAGGGCCACGGGGCCGCTCACCAACAACACCTTGGCACCGGCCTCTTGGGCGGCTTGGGCCAGGGCAAATCCCATCTTTCCGCTGGAACGGTTGGTCAGGCTGCGCACGGGGTCCAGGGGTTCCTCGGTGGGCCCGGCGGAAACGATCACCGTGCGGCCGTTCAAGATACCTTCCCCGCGAGAAAACCAAGCCGCCAGCCCCGCCAAGATGGTCTCCGGCTCCGCCAAGCGGCCCACGCCTTCCCGTCCCTCCGCCAAGTAACCGTGCTCTGGGGGAATGATATGCACCCCCCGCTGTTGCAACACCGCCAGGTTTTCCGTGGTGGCGGGGTGGACCCACATGCGGTCGTTCATGGCCGGGGCCAGAAACACCGGGGCCGGGGTGGCCAACAGCAGGGTGGAGAGGAGGTCGTCGGACAAACCGGCCCGCAGCTTGGCCAGCAGGTGGGCGGTGGCGGGGGCCACGACCACGGCCTGGGCCGAGTCGGCCAGTTGAATGTGGCCCATGCGGCTTTCTTGATCCAGGCTGAACAGGTCGGTGCCCACTGGGCGGCCAGACAAGGTTTGAAAGGTAAGGGGCGCCACGAACCGCTGGGCCCCGGCGGTCATCACCACGTTCACCCCGGCCCCGGCCTGCACCAGCAGGCGCAGCAGGCTCACCGCTTTGTAAGCGGCAATGCCTCCGCACACGCCCAGCACAATTTCGCGGCCTTGCAGTGGGTTCATGGGGCGGTGAGGGGAGCGTTACCGGTGCCGCCGGCGTTTACCGGGAACATGGGCCGGGGGGGCTTCGACCCGGCCGGGTTTGGCCAGGGCTGCCGCCCAGGGGTGGTTGTCGGGCAGGGTGGCCGCCAACTGGGTGCGGCTGGATTGCTCTTCCTTAGCCGTGGCGGTGCGCAGGAAGGGGATTTTATCGTTCCAGGTGAGAAAACCCTTGGCCCGAATTTCCAGGATGCCGACAAACACGGTTCCACCGGCGGAAGAACGGACCGTCATCCAGTTTTCCACCGGAGGGAAGTAGCGGAACACGGTGATGTTGCCGTTGAATTCTTCCTTCCGCCGAATTTCGATGAGGTGATAGGTTCCGGGGGGCAAGGTTCCCGCCAGTACCCCTTGGCGGTTTTCCAGCAGAAATTCTTGATTGCCGTCGGTCAACACCACCTGGGTGGCCTGGTGGGTCTGGGTCCCATCTCTGGGGTTTTTACTTTTGGGGGTGATGATCGAGGCCTTCAGCCACACCAGCCCCTGGTCTTGGGGGGCGGCCCAGGCCGGGGCCGGAAGGGCGGCTGGAATGGGAGACACGGCGGCCTGAACTTCGCCTTCGGCCAGGGCCAACTGGGGCACGGCACCCGACATAAGAACCGCCACGACCAGGGTCATGGGCAAGCGGCGGAGAGAAACAAGGCGGAGAGAAACAAATAGGGAAAGGGGATTCATGGAACATCCTTGAATGATTTTCGGGTGAAGAGGGCCAATTATTTGTACCACAGAGGAGATTTTGCCTCTACCAGGAAATTTCATCCCCCCGTTCCTCGGCCCCTTCCGCGCTTTCCACCCCGGCGGCGGCGTTTGGCAGGGGGGCCTTCTCCCCGGGGTTTCAGGCGGGGAGGAGTTTTGGCCCTGGGGTCGTACACTCCGCCGTGCCGGTCTGGCCGGGGGTGGTCCAGGATGGGAAACACCGGCAGTTCCGGCAGCAGGGCCAAGCCCTTGGCCACAAACGAGCGGTCCAGGTTCAAATGCCCGGCCAGCAGGGCCACCAGCAACCAGGCTTCCCGAATGCCCCCCATCAGCCGTCCGGGGTGAAAGCGGGCCTTCCAGCGGTCTCGTAGCAAAGAATGGGCGGCCAGCAGAATGAACATGGCCGGGTCCACCTGCCCTTTTAACAGGCCCCATTCCGCCAGCATGTCGGGCACGCCCCGCCGAAAGGCATTCATCACTTTACGGCGGCGGTCCACCGCCATGGGTTCCGCCGCCAGAAACGCCAAGTAGTCGGGGTGGCCCAACATCAACAGCAAGCCCAGCAAGGCCACCGTGGGAGACACCTTCTCCCGTTCCTCCTCCGCCCAGGCGTCGAGGGCCTTAAGGTAGGGGGTCATTTTGGGCAGGGCGTTTTCCAGGGCGTCGTGGGCAAAAAACCAACGGTGGTCTTGCAGGGCCAGCAGGGGTTTTAGCAGGCCCAGTTCCTGGAAGCGCTGAAAGCTGGCCACGGCAAACCCGCCGGTCAAGAACCGCTGGGTTTCTTCGGCCAGCCGGTGGCGCACCACCGGGGAAATTTCCGTGGCCATGGCGCGGATGGTCCGCTCCATTTCGGGGTCCATCTGAAAGCCCAGGCGCACCTGAAAGCGCACGGCCCGCAGCATGCGCACGGGGTCTTCCGTGAAGGAGACTTGGGGCGAAAACAGGGTGCGCAGGGTGCGCTGCTTTAAATCTTTCAGCCCCCCCACGTAGTCAATCACCGAGAAAGTAAGGGGATCGAACCCCATGGCGTTGATGGTGAAGTCTCGGCGGAAGGCGTCTTCTCGGGGGGTGCCAAAGCGGTTGTCGCGCATAATCATGGCGGCTTCCCCCTTGCGGCTGGGCTCGGCCCGGAAGGTGGCCACCTCTACGGTAATGCCCTTGTGGCGGATGAGCACCAGGCGGAACCGCCGCCCGATGATCCGGGCCTGCTGAAACAGGGCCTTCACCTGCTCGGGTCGGGCCGAGGTGGCGAGGTCGAAATCTTTGGGGGTCCGGCCAAGCAGCAGGTCCCGCACGGCCCCCCCCACCACCAGGGTGGGGTGACCCGCTTTGCTCAGGCGCGATACCACCTCTAACACGGCCGGATGGATTTGCTTGCGCTGCACCCCGTGTTCCTCTGGCCCCAGCACGGTGGCGCCTTCCCAAGAGGATTCGAATGTGGTTTGGCGGTCGGTGGGAAGGTTCAAGGGAGGACGGACACAAGGAGAGGGTTAAACAGGGGAGGCATGGCCTGGGACTCCATTCCACCAAACCGGAGGCAAAACATCAACCGGAAACCGCCATGGAATCCACCAAAAGGGCCGGAATAAACAGCCGCGACAGGTTGGGTTGGTAACGGTCGCCCACGGCTTGGATGCCCTTTAACAAGTCGAAAAAATTTCCAGCGATGGTGACACTTTCCACAGCCTGGACCCGCTGGCCCTGCTCCATCCAGAACCCCTGCACCCCGATGGAGATGTCTCCGCTCAGGGCGTTGCAGCCAGCGGCCCCCTCCAGTTCGGTGACCAGCAGGCAGCGCTCCGGTTGGGCGCACAGGGCCTCCAGGCTATGGCTGCCCAGGGGCAGCGCCAAATTATGGAACGTGGTGGAGACCCCGCCCCCCAGCCCCCGGGAGGCGTGGCCGGTGGAAGATCGCCCTTCTTTGCGGGCCGATTCGATGTGATAGAGGAACGAAGCAAACCGCCCTTCCCGAATAAGATCCAGATCCTTGGTGGGCACACCCTCGCCGTCTAAGTAGCGGGAGCCCCCGGCCCCTGGTTTGTGGGGCAGGTCGGTTAGGGTGATGCCCTTCCAGGCAATTTCTTCTCCCAGGCGGCCCGCCAGCCGCGACTGCCCTTTTTGGGCGGCCTCTGCCGAAAAAGCCCCCAAAAACAGGCCCAGCATTTCCGGGGCGGTGTATTCGTCGAACACCACGGCAAAGCGGCCCCCCGGAATGGCCCTGGCCTCCAGCAATTCATGACCCCGCCGCACGGCTTCGTGGCCCACCCGTTGGGCGGCTTCAGGCTCCCAGGTCCGTGACGACCAGCCGTATTGCCCGCTCTTGCGGCGGTCTCCAGCCGTAAGCAGGGCGGAGCAATACCCCCCGGCCCGGTTGCTGCGTTGGCGGTATTCCACCCCCCGGCTAGACACCAGCCGGGTTTCTCCCCACCCCAAAGAGGCCACCGCGTAGGGAACTTCCGCCACCTGGGGGGCGGCCTGCCGGGCGGCTTGTTCCATGGCCAGGGCAAAGGCTCCCAGTTCTTGCCCCCCCACGGTTTCCAGGGCCGGGTTATACAGCCCCAGCCCGGCAGGGTCAGGGGTGGGGGGGGGTGCCTCTGGCAGAATGACCTCGGTGGGGTCCATCAGGCGGGCGTTTTCCCTGGCCTCGCCAAAGGCACGTTCCAGGGCTGGGGCGGTCAGGCGTTCGGTAAAGGCCAGCCCGGTGCGGCCCTCCCGCACCACCCGCACCCCCACCCCCTGGGCGTTCGACTGGTCCACCTTTTCCACCTTTCCCCGAAATACCTTCACCGACAGGCTTTCTCCTCGCTCGGTCAGCACATCGACATGGTCTTCCTTGTGTTCTTTGGCCAGTGAAATCAGGAAGTCGGAGGCTTGGTCAGCGGTCAGTTGGGCGGTCATGGGGAATAGGTCATCGGAAAGGAGGGTGAAAAGCCAAAAACACAGTGGACAGAAAAACCTGAGAACAACAGACGGTGCTTGGGTCTCGGGTGTAGGGTATCACTCCTCCACGCTTTTGAGGAGGTTGTTTCCCCGGTGCTGGGCCATTTTGTTTGCGAAATTTCCAGGGAATCCACCTGTTCCGAGAACCTTACATACCCGGGTTTTTGCTGTGAACAGGGGGAAGGAACGGGCGAAGCCCCCACTGAATATTGGCCCCGCTGGACAGCACCTCCTCCCAGGGAAGGAGGCAGGGGGAAAACATAGGTTACGCAGAGGTCTCCAAACAAAAGTGTTTCTTTTTCAACACATCAGAAAAACGAAATGTTTCTTTTTTTCGTCAGAATCTGGGAGGGATGAAGGAACGAGGATTTTGGAATGTTCTCCCCTTTTCTGCGTTTCAATCATCAATGGGCTCATATCATGGATGAATATGCACGCATTCTGTTCGGGATGCCCGCTTTGTATGAAATGGCACTTTCCTTGAAGTAAAGGAAAGGCGTTGGGGCAATCAAGGCGTATAGGCCCCCTAGGGAACCCAGGAACACCGATTACGTATGTAAAGGGTAGATTCCTGACGAAATGTTGACATTTAGCAGTCATCGTACTAGACTGCTAGCAGATACAGCCACATACCCATTGGAGAACGTCATGAGAGCGAAAAAAATGAAAGCGTCGGTGGTCTCCCACGATGACATTCAAAAAGCCCTGCGGAAGTTTCAGGCCAACGGCGGGCTGATTCAAAAACTGCCGCCCCAAGTGGTGATTCGGCACAGTTTGGTGGGGGGCAAATGGGGCATGTTCGAGTCCATCTCGGAAGGCGGAGAGACCGCCCCCACTGGCAGCGAGGGGTTGAATAACTGATTCAACCCCGGATGGTTCCGTGCTGCCCGCCAGGTGTGTTGCGGCTGACGTGCATGCTGGTTGTTGTCTGCTTTGTGCGGGTTTTTAGTTCCTGTTCCCTTTTTTTCTCCACTTTTCACAGTGTTTTATTCGCTTTTGTTCTATTCTTGTCTGTCTTCTCGTTCTGTTCTCTCTTCCTGTTTTCTTCTCTCGCCTTTCTTCTGATGGCTTATAAAAAAACCCCCCGGCGTTTCCGCCGGAGGGCTTTGTGATGATGATTTTGTTTGCACATGGGCATGAGCATGGGCCAACAGGGACCAGGCGAATTACCCGGTTATGAGCAACCCATCGAAGCCCCGCAAGACAGACAGCGGTAGCACGACCCGTTCCGCACGGTGAGGTGCCCGCAGGTATCGCACACCGGGGCATCTCCCATCATTTCGGCCAGGTGCTCATCCAGCGAGTCTGCCGTGGCGGGGCGCGCCGGGGCGGCGCTTTGCTTGGCCGCCGCGCGGGCGACTTCATCTACCCCGTCCGAGCTGGTATCCAGCATTTTGGGGGGCACGTGAATGAAGTCGTGGCGGCCCAGGTATTTCATCGCCAAAATGCGGAAGATGAAATCCAAAATGGAGGTACAGGTGCGCACGTTGGGATGGTCGGTGATGCCGTAGGGTTCGAACCGGGTGAAGGTGAACATCTTCACGTATTTTTCCAGGGGAACCCCATAGGACAGCCCCACGCTAACCGCCTGGGCGAAGCTGTTCATCATGCTGCGATAGGCGGCGCCTTCCTTGTACATGTCGATGAAGATTTCGCCCAGTTCACCGTTTTCGTATTCTCCGGTGCGCAGGAACAATTTATGGCCGCCCACCAGGGCTTCCAGGGTAAAACCTTTGCGTTCGGTGGGCAGTTCGCGGCGGGTGCCCCAACCCAGGCCCGCCGGTTTGTTCAGTTCCACCGCCGCCAGCGCCTCGCTGAGGGTTTCTTTGTTCTTCGACTTGTCATCGGTGGAGGTGAGGGGCTGGCTGCCCTTGGAGCCGTCTCGGTAGAGGGCCACGGCCTTCAGCCCATACCGCCAAGACTGAACGTACAGGTCTTCAATTTCTTCCACCGTGGTGTGGTTCGGCACGTTGATGGTTTTGGAGATGGCCCCGCTGATGAACGGCTGCACGGCGGCCATCATTTTAATGTGGGCCAGGGGCTGCAGATAGCGCTGGCCTTTCTCACCGCACTTGTTGGCGCAGTCGAACACCGGCAGGTGTTCGTTTTTCAGGTGGGGGGCACCCTCGATGGTTTCCATGCCGTTGATGCGGACGATGGCTTCCTCCACCTCTTGTTGGGTCATGCCCTTTTCCGCCAGGCTGGCCGGGTTGATGTGGGGGGTGAAGCTATTGAAGCGGCTGGAGGACTTTACCGACAGGGCGGCTTCTTGGATTTGCTCATCGGAGAACCCCAGGGCCTTCAGGCGGCCCAGGTCCAGCGACCCGCCGTCTTCCAGGGAGCCGGTGCCCAGAATATGGGTCAGGATGTCTTGGGTCTGGGTGGTGGTGTAACCCAGGCGGCCCAGGGCTTCTTTCAGCGAACCGTTGACGATTTTTAAATAACCGCCCCCGGCCAGTTTCTTCCATTTCACCAGGGAGTAGTCGGGCTCGACCCCGGTGGTGTCACAGTCCATCAGCAGGCCGATGGTGCCCGTGGGGGCCAGCACGGAAATTTGCGCGTTGCGGTATCCGTTCACGTTCCCCAGTTCTTCGGCGCGGCTCCAGGATTCTTGGGCGGCTTCCCACAGGTTGGCCGGGCAGATGCGCCGGTCAATCCGTTGGGCGGCTTCTTTGTGCTTGCCCATCACCCGCAGCATGGCCGCCCGGTTGCGAGAGAACCCCTCGAAGGGCCCCACGTTTCCGGCGATTTCCGCCGATACCGCGTAGGCCTCGCCGCTCATCAGGGCGGTCAGGGCGCCAGCCAAGGCCCGGCCCTCCTCGCTGTCATAGGGCAGGCCGCGGGTCATCAGCAAGGTGCCCAGGTTGGCGTATCCCAGCCCCAGGGGGCGGTACATTTGGCTGTTGTGGGCAATTTCCCGGGTGGGGTAAGAGCCGTAGCCCACCAAAATTTCTTGGGCGGTCACGAACAACCGGATGGCCTTTTGATAGGCTTCCACATCGAAGGTGTGGTCATCCCGGGTGAATTTCACCAAGTTCAGGCTGGCCAAGTTGCAGGCCGAGTCGTCGAGAAACATGAACTCGGAGCAGGGGTTGGAGGCGTTGATCCGGTCGGTGTCGGGGCAGGTGTGCCAGTCGTTGATGGTGGTGTCGAACTGCACGCCGGGGTCGGCGCACTCCCACACCGCGGCAGAAATGGCCCGCATCATCTCTTTGGCCGGATAGGTTTGGTGGGTGGCTCCATCGGTGCGGTTGGTGGTGTTCCAGGTGCCGCCCGTTTCATAGGCCTTCATGAAGGCGTCGGTCATCCGCACGGAGTTGTTGGAGTTTTGCCCGCTGACCGTGTGGTAGGCCTCTCCGTTGAAGTCGGAGTCGTAGCCGTTGGCGATCAGAATCTTGGCTTTCTTTTCCTCTTTGGCCTTCCATTGGATGAAGTCCATGATTTCCGGGTGGTCCATGTCGAGGGAGACCATTTTGGCCGCGCGGCGGGTGGTGCCGCCAGATTTGGTGGCCCCAGCGCCTTTGTCTAACACTTCCAGAAAGCTCATGACCCCAGAGGACGTTCCGCCGCCGGAGAGAAGCTCGTATTTGGAGCGCAGGTGGGAAAAGTTGGTGCCAGTGCCAGAACCATACTTGAACACCCGGGCTTCTTTTTGCACCAAGTCGAAAATTGACATCAGGTCATCGGAAACGCTTTGGATGAAGCAGGCCGAGCACTGGGGGCGCTGATAGCCGTTGGAGACCGCCTCCACCCGCCCCAGTTGATCTTCCCAAGCCCAGTTGCCTCCGCTGCCGGTGATGCCGTATTCCTCCCACAGCCCCACGTTGAACCACACCGGGCTGTTGAAGGCCCCCCGCTGGGTCATCATCAGCCAGGTCAGTTCATCCTCAAAGGTTTCGGCGTCGGCCGGGGTTTGAAAATAACCGTGGGCTTCTCCGTAGGCGCGGATGGAGTGGGTGATGCGGTGGATGACCTGCTTGGCCGAAACCTCGTGGCCGGTCCCAGGCACCCCGGCCTTGCGGAAGTATTTAGACACCAAAATGTCGGTGGCCAATTGGCTCCAGGTTTCCGGCACTTCGGCGTTTTTCATTTCAAACACCACATGGCCATTGGGCTCGGTGATGACGGAGCGGCGCTTGACGAAGCGGATGCCCTGGAGGGGGTCCTGCCCGGCGATGGTAAAGTAACGGGAGAAGGACAATCCTCGCTGGGGTTGACCCGCCGCTTTCGCCTGGGCGGGAAGGGCTTTGACGGGAGGTTTCATGGAGGTTCGTTTCCTTAAAAGAGGTTGGGGCAAACAAAGGGCCGAGCATCCAATTGCCGGGCACCCGCTGATCAATAGGGTTTCATGTGGTCAGACTATTTTACCTGATTTGCCTGCCGGATTTCACGGGGGTCTGCCTGCGAAAGGGCCTACAAAGGCACAGGTTTCGCTGGGGCAAGAACAGCCCAACTCCGGGGCGGTCAGCCTGACTGTGCAGCCTGACAATGGTGTTTTACAGTGCAGCCTAACAACGGGGGGAGAAAACGGAGGTAAAACAGGGACAAGAACGTCGCGGCGGTGGGTTGAGCGGCGGCGAAACATGTGGACCATCCCTGGTCATCCGTAGCCCCGATTTGTTCCTCCCCGTTGGGGGTAGGAATCCGGTTGGGGCGGCCCTCCCTGGGCCTTTCCGGTATGGCTCCCGGCTTTCATTGACGTACTCTTATTTCATTTCCTGTATTCTGCTTACCATTCTTATCCCCTGAAATCCTGAAAAGATTTCAATGGGGCTTTTGTTGGGTGGCCATATAAAATAAATAATATTCCTATTCGGCAAACCCAGGGCAATGACAGAAATAAGAAAATAAGGTACGCAACGAGATCCGGGGGGATCTGGACGAAGAGGTGAAATCATTCCCCTACGCTGTCGTGAATATTTCGCTCTTTCGGGGGAATCGCAAGAAAAAAACAACCGAGAGGTTTCTGTTTTTGGATGAAACGGTTATGGGGGTAACAAATTGTAATGAAAACGTTAAAACAGGCGCGCCCAAAGGGGGGGCGGTCTATAAAATTCGTATAATCAACGATATGCCAGGTGAAGGAAAAAACCACGCATCATCATGCCGGATAGAAAAAAAATCAAATAGGAATAGGGGATGGAGAGACGAAAGCCGCGGCTTTGTGCGTAAGGCTGGTTCTGGCGGAAAGTGGCTTCGTGGGGTTGAACCCCTAACCCAGCGGAAGCATCAAACCAACGGGGGGACGCTTGGGTGACAAGGCGTGAAAATTTTGTTTTGCTTGGATGGAGATGTGATACCCTGGAGTCACTGATCGGCATGACTTGTGTTGCTGTGAACCCTATTGATAGAGAACGACCATGTTTGGACTAGGATGGATGGAACTGCTGTTGATTTTTGGAATTGTGGTGGTGATGTTCGGGGCTGGGCGCCTTCCGGCCCTGGGCCAGGGTCTGGGCCAAATGATCAATAACTTCCGGAAATCCATGAACGAGATTGAGCCGCCGGATAAAAAAGACTCAGGCAAGTAACTCCCCAAATAGTTACGATCTTCCCTTCAAGACGGTTGCTTTACCCCGATATCCTCCCTGGCCTGGCCGGGGAGGATTTTTTGTGGGGATATGGCGGGGTAAATGGGGGGGCGGCAGGGTGCGGGCTAAAAGATTGTCCACACCTCGCCCGAATCCACCAGTTTCATGTTGGCAGGCAGGTCGCTCGGCACCAGGCCCGTGTGCATAAAGCCAATCCGTCCCTTTCCCTTGTACTCCAGGTAGTCTCTGTAATCTCCGTGAATAATCCCGCCGCCCACGTCCACCAGCAGCAGGTCTTCTTTTCCGTTGATCAGAGAGATCATCTGCTCATACCGACGTTTGGAAATGCCTCCGGCTTCCAGCATGGTGGCCAGGGCCGAGTTGGAGAGATGATCGCCAGAGATATGGAGCAACCCGGATTTTCCCTGGGCTTGAAACGCCAGCCTGACGCCCAGGGCCGGGATGGCATGCACCGCGTGGAAAAAGGTCCATTGTCCGCCGGCGATGTCGATGGGTTTGCCCGTGTCGATGCGCACCCAGCGGTGCATGGCCTTGGCTTCCTCCAGCGAGCAGCCAAACACGGCGGTCAGCTTCATCAGCATGGAGTAATAAATTTCGGGGGTGGTATACACCGTCAGGGGCTTTTTGGCCACCGACTCCACCACGTCAATATGGTCTTCATGCACGTGAGAAAGCACCATGCCGTCTAGGTCTTCCATGCCAATCTTCAGGGCCTTCAGGTGCAGGTGCAGATAGGCTGGGCAATCCCACAGCACCAGTTTTCCGTTCAGGTCGAGCAGGTACCCATTGGCGCCGTCTTTGGGGTCAAACCCATTGGACCGCCCCAGCACCGTTAGGCTGAAACCGCCCTTGGCGCGGTGGTGGGGTTTGTGCTGAATGGGGTAGTTGGGCTCTTGGGGGGCTTTGATGGCCAGATCCACCAGGAAGGCGTCTTCGCCATACAGCACGCGGAACTTGGCGTCCCCCAGCCGCTCCACCCGGCAGGCGGGCAGCTTTTGCCGGTTGGGATACACCTCACAATGCTTCCCGTTTTCCAGGGGAGTGAATTGCACCATGTGCTCAATGGGAAAGGCCTGGCGGGTCTTGGAGTCTTTCAAGGCCATGAACAGGGTTTCCTGGTACAGCTCTTTCGACAACCCGGCATCTTGGCCGCTTTTTTCCATTTCGGCGGCATCGGGCCCCACCACGGTAATGCGTAACAGTTCGCTCAACCCCCGGCATTGCGGCTGGGTGGCAATGACCCTGAACTGGCGGTTCCGCTCCAATCCCCGCTGCACGAACAGAAAGTGATACAGGGGGAATTCTAGGGAAGCCTGGGAAGAGGATTGGTGGTGCAGCACCTGGGGCACCACCACGGTGTCTGGCATGGGCAGGTGAGTGGCCAGAATCCGTTTGAGGATTTCGGGGGGGCAGCCCAGCAGGATGTTCCCCTGGGGGCAGCAAAACAGGTAGGAACCTTCCGTCAGCTGGTGCAGCTGCGCCTCGGTTTTGGTTTTCGTTTGCAAGGCCGGACTCCATGTAGGATTCAGAGGGCAAACCCCCTGCTTCCGCGGTTTAGAGCGGAAGGAAAAAACCCTGGCGAGACCCGTTGGCCTGTATTCCGAAAACCTGGCAGGCGGGGCCGTCCTTGGCTAGGGTGGGGCATTCCTTGTCCCCAATGGCCATCCCGGAAAGGGAGGCTCACCCAAGGCTATGAAAAGAACGGGCCATTTCACCCCTTTTGCCTTCACATCATGTTCTTTTTTTTCTCCATGGTGTCGTTCTGAAGGCATTTATACCCGACTTTGGGGGAAAAAACAAACCTTTTCTTAAAAAATCAGTGCGGAGTCAGAGACTTGAGGGGAATGACGTGGCAAACGTGGGGGGGCGGCCAACAGCCGTTATTGCTGGCCGCCGGCAATGGAGGGAACGATTTGGATGACATCCCCCGCTTTCACCTTGGTGTCTAGGTTGTCGGTGTAGCGGATGTCTTCATCGTTGAGATAAATGTTGATGAAACTGCGGATGCGCCCCTTTTCATCATACAGGTGATCCCGGAGTTGGCTGTGTTGTTTCAGCAAATTCTCCAGGGTTTCCTGTACGTTGTGACCTTCCACTTCCACGTCCATTTGGTTGTTGGCAAATTTTTGCAGGGCCGAGGGGATTTCGATTCGGGCGGTCATGGGTGTTCTCCGGGTATTGGTATGTTATTGATAAGATAGTGAAATAAAATAGTTACGGGGTTTTCGTTCCGCTGGGTGGGGTCATGTCTTCCAGGGTATCATTCCAAAAATGTTCGCTCAAATACTTTACTCCACTGTCGGGGAACAGGGTGACCACCACCCCCTGGGGGTTCTCGGCGCACAGGGTCAGGGCCCCTTCCAGGGCAGCGCCGGAAGAGATGCCCAGCAGCAGGCCCTCCCGGCGGGAGGCTTCCACCACCCGCCGGTAGGCCCGTTCGGTGCGCACGGTCATTTTCCGGTCGGCCAAGGCGGGGTCGTAGAACGCTGGAACGATGGAGCTTTCCATATGTTTCATGCCTTCCAGGCCATGAAAGGGGGAATCGGGTTGGATTTCGACCACCTGAACCGCCGGATTGCGGCTTTTTAGGTAACGGCTGACCCCCATGAAGGTGCCAGAGGTGCCCAGGGTGGCCACGAAGTGGGTGATCCGCCCTTCGGTTTGCTGCCAGATTTCCGGGCCGGTGGATTGAAAATGGGCCCGCCAATTGTTGTCGTTGCTGTACTGGTCGGCGTAGAAGAACCGGTCGGGGTCGGCCCGGTACATTTCCCGAGCTTTCAAAATAGCCCCATCGGAAGACAGGGCGGGGTCGGTCAGAATCAACTCGGCCCCGTAGGCTTTCAGGATTTTCACCCGGGAGGGGGTGACGCTGGCGGGCATGCACAGGGTGACCTTATAGCCGCGAGACGCGCCGATCATGGCATAGGCAATACCGGTGTTGCCAGAGGTGGCGTCCAGCAGCTCCATGCCGGGCTTCAGGCGGCCAGCCACTTCAGCTTGGTGAATGATGTTCCAGGCGGCCCGGTCTTTCACCGACTGACCGGGGTTGTACCACTCGGCCTTGGCCAGCAGGCGCCCCGCCGGGCACAGGTGGGCCAGCCGCAGCAGGGGCGTGTTGCCAATCAAACTGGTTAAGGTTTGGCCCAACGGGGGAAGTTCTTGGGCGGCCTGGGCGGGGGTGGTCATCGGATCCACGACAAGGAACACAGGGGGTTGGGAAAATGGGAGAAATCAACAGCATTCCCAGGGCTTTCAATTCGCCTGGGAAACCTCCCCGGTAAGCCAACAAGGCTTAAGGCCAGTCTTATTCTAGGGAAAAAAAGGCGAACAGGAAAGCGGGGAGTTTAGGTTAGGGGTTTACGCTGAACGAATCCCGCAGTTGGGTCAAATCTTCTGGCTGAGACTGGTCCATTTCGTCCATGATTTCCGTGGGGCTTAGATAGCGTTTGGCCAGCAGGGCTTGGCGGCGGGCTTCCTTCTCTTTCTCCGCTTTCAGCAGGTCTTGCAGGTATTTCCAGGCGTTAATGACCTTGCCGTTATCCTCAATCACCATGGCTTCAATGTCTTTTTGAGACAGGCCCGATTCTCTGGCCACGGCGAACAACTTTTGCAACTCTTTGATGTCGTAGAAATTCCGATGCTTTTTGTAGCGCTGGGCCTGGGCGGCGGGCGCCAGCATCAGGGTCATGGCCAGGGTGATGACCAGGGCGCGAGAAAGGGGTTTCAGCCAGGAAAGAATGGAATGGGCCATGGGAATGGCTCCTGCGATCGGGTGTGGAGCAATGGGCCAGCACAGGTGAACCATCCGGGAGGGTCCGCCTCCCGGAGGGGAGCAAAGATGTCCCGTGGATACGGGTCTCCGGCGTCCCTGCCGGTGGAATGAGAAAGCTTCCCTGCCTTCCCGTGCCCCCATCGGGGCTTTAAGGCTGAACGGAAGTTCTGCCTACCAAGAGTATCGGCCCCCTGGAAGAATTCTTAAGCCGAGCCCCGCAAGTTCTCTTCCTTGTTCCCGTCCCCCTGACTTTTGGGGGCTTCGCCCCCCATTCCCCTTTTTACAGCAAAAATCCTGGTTATGTAGGCGTTTCTATACTCTCTTTATCCCTGCTTTCCATGGAAACGGACAGCAGACGAAAAACGGGGCGTTGCTTTTTTAAGAAAAGATTTGCTTCTTTCAGGTTAAAATAGTCATAAGCCCGATGCTCTATTTTACCTCTATTTTTTAGCCCCGTAAAAAGGCGGCCTCTCGGCGGATGATCTCCGCGGCTTGCTGGCAATGTTCCCAGGTGGTGCCATGGCCCAGGCTGATGCGGATGGCGGCCTCGCGGCGGGCTTCGGGCAGCCCCATGGCTTCCAGCACATGGCTGGCATGGGCCGCCCCCGACTGGCAGGCGGAGCCAGTGGACACCGCCACCCCCGCCAGGTCCAGCCGAATGGCCAACAGATCGGAGGGAACCCCCTCGAACCCGCCGTTCAGGGTGTTGGGCAGCCGCTCGCTCAGTTCCCCCACCAGGAAGAACCCCGGCTCTTGGGCCAGCTCCCTGGCCAGGGCATCGCGCCATTCCCGCCAGCGTTGGGTGAATTCGGTTTGGTGCCGGGCGGTCTGCTCCGCCGCCGTGGCGAAGGCCGCCGCCAGGTAAGCCGGTTCGGTGCCAGAGCGCCGGCCCCGTTCCTGGCCGCCCCCCCGCACCAAGGGGTGGAAGGGGTATTCACGGGCGGCCCACAGCAGCCCAATGCCCTTGGGCCCCCCCATTTTGTGGGCAGTAAGGGTGGCGGCATCCACCCCCCAGCCCTTCCAATCCAGGGGAATCCGCCCGGCGGCCTGGACGGCGTCGGTGTGAAACCAGACGCGCTGCTGGGGGGGGCGGTCTTGGTTCAGGCGGGCCAGCAGGGCCCCCAGAGCCCCCAGGGGTTGAATCACCCCGGTTTCACTGTTGGCCGTCATCACGCTCACCAGCCGGGTGTGGGGCCGCAGCAGTTCTTCCAGTCGGTCGGCCATCACCTGCCCCTGGGGGTTCACTGGCAGGCGGCTGACTTCTACCCCCCGGCTCTCCAGCCACTCCGCCACCCGCAGCACCGAGGGATGCTCCACGGCGGATATCACCAGATGAACAGGGCGGGGTTCCCAGGCCAGCCAGCCCAGCAGGGTGTTGTTGCCCTCGCTGCCGCCGCTGGTAAAGGTGAGCTGGGCACGCTCTATGGACAGCCAACGGGCCAGGGCCCCCCGGGCCTCCTCCAGGGCAGCCCGGGCCTGCTGGCCGGGCCGGTGGGTGCTGGAAGGATTGGCCCAGGCCTCAGCGGCGGCCCGGGAAAGGGTGTGGGCGGCTTCTGGCCACAAAGGGGCGGTGGCGTTGTAATCCAGGTAGATGCAGGGGGTGTCGGCCATGGCCGGGTGGTTTGGGCATTGGGGGGAGAGGGAACACAGAGAACCAAGTCCATCTTTTCAATTGCCGCAAGAAAAAGCCATCCCATCCTTGCACCCCTCCCCTGCGGGCATCCCCTCCATGATGGGGAGGGACAGGCACCGAAGGTGCCAGGGAGGGGTGCTTCTCGGGGGGGGAACATCACAAGCAGAGAAGAATACCCCGGCAGAAGATTAGCCGGGGGAAGGGTCTGAAGAAATCAGCCGGAACTGAGTGCGCTTGTAGTCTGGGCGGTCCAGCAGCCGCAGGTAGTGCTGGGCCAGGTCCACCGGGTTCTCGGCGTCTTTTTCAAACGACTCCCTGGCGCACGACTGCACCAACAGAGAGAAATACACTCTTGCGTCGTGGAGGTTTTTCTCTTGGAAGGCGATGAGCCCCAGGTGATACAGCGCCGCGGGGTTTCGTTCCGATCCGGTGAGAATGTCTTGGAAGGCCTCCCGCGCTTTTTCCCGGTTCCCCATTTCTAGGTAGAGTTTTCCGGCTTCGGTTTGCAGCAGTGCCCGGCGGGCGGGGGTCAGGCTGTCTGGGTGAGCCAGGGCCTGCTGAACGTCCGCCAAGAACAACGCGGGATGCACCGGCTTTCCGTCCAAATGGGGAAAGGCGATGAGATGCAGGTGGCTGGGGCCGGAGTTGTCGCGGTGGTTCAAGTGAATCATCCGCATGTTCAAAATATCGGCGTAGAGTTCCTGCAAAAAAGGCAGGTCCGGATGAAAGGGAACCGTCTCGTGGCAATTTTTGCACACCAGGGGGGCGGGCAGCCAAATGTCTTCCTCCCGGGGGATTTGCCGTTGTTCCACCCGGTCTAAAGAAACATACACCTCTTGCAGCAGGTAATGGTAAACCGAATGGCACGAGGGGCACACCAGCCGGGCGGTGGTGGGGTTGGCCCCCAGGGGGCGTGGCTGGGCGGGCTCGGGCAGGGCCGGGGCTTGCAGGCCGTGTACGGCCGCGATGAATCGGATCAACCGGTCCTGGTCCGGGTCGTACTCTCGGGTGTGGCGCACCAGGGGGGCCAAGAACCGCCGGTCTGGCAGGTGGCTGATGAATTCCAGAAATGCTTGGCGGTGGCGGATCATCAGGGGGTCGAACCGGGCCGCCAGCAGGCTAGCGGCATCGGCTTGGCCGGCACGCCGCAGCACCTCCAGGGTGTAATCCACGGCCTTGCGCCGACCGGTGTTTAAAAAGTAGGGCAACCGTCGCTCCAGCAGGCGGGCCAGCCGCTCCATCAATCCGGGAATTTGATAATTCCAAGGTTGGGGCAGCACCTGTTCAAACGGATAATCGGCTTTTTCCAATTGTCCGGAAAACAGTTTCCACAGGGCTTCCTTTTCATCGTCCCACAGCCATTCCGGGGGGCCTTCTCCGTCAGGTTCAGCATGGCCGTCGGGGGTGGGAACCGCCATCAGCCCCAGCACCCGGCGCATGAAGCTGGGAGACAGCATGGGAGAGCGATAAATTTGGGCGATGGTGAGGGCGTGGGCCTCTGGTTTCTCCAGGCAGGTGTGTTCGGCGTGTTTCAAGGCGGCGGTGAGGGGCAGGGCGGCCAAAAAGTGATATTCCATCTCTCGCACTTTCAAAATGGCTTCGTCCCACTCGGCGGTCCAGGCTTGGCAGCCCTTGGCCAGTTGAATCAGGCGTTCGGCTTCTTCGTCTCCGGGCAGCAGCGCCCGCAGCAAGGGGGGAATGCACTCCAACAAATGAGCCACCCCTTCGGCGGTGGGGGCGCAGGCCCGCAGCGCGGTGATTTCCTCTTCGGCGCGGGCCATGGCCTCGTCCAGCCCCAGCACCCCCAGGGCTTCCCGGTAGGCTTCTGGCAGGGTCAGCCCGTGGTTCAGGCGGGCCTGCAGGTGGCGGCTGGTGTTGGGCCTTCCGGTGAGTTCCATCAGGTGGCGCACCAAGTTGAAATCGTGGAACAGCTTGCGGGGAGATTGGTAGGCCTGGGCCAGTTGCGCCATCCGCTCGCCGGTGGTGGCGTGGCGGCTGAGCACCCGGTACAGGCTGGTAAACAGGGGGTGACTTTTGATGGCCGGGGCCAACTGGGCGGCCACCCGCTTCCAATGGCGTTCGGGGTTTAAGTCTAGCAGGGCCTGGGCCGCCGCCTCCAGGTCGGGCAGGTTTCGCTCGGCTTGCAGTACCGACTGTTCGAAGTATTCCAGCAGGGCCTTTTCCGCCGGGGCATAGGCCAGCCGCCCCAGGGCCGCCGCCGCCGAGGCTTTGATTTCACCCTGGGCCTGGAGAAACAGCCGCAGCAGAGGAAACCCATAGGCCGACAGCCGGAGTTTTCCGGCCAAGTTCACCCCAGACTCCCGCACGTCATCCAGGGGAGAGGCCACCAACCGGTCCAAAAACAAATGCACCTGTTCCTGGTGGCGTTCCACCAGGGTGTAGGCGGCCCACATGGCCACCTGGGAATCCGGGTGATCCAGGCTTTGAATTAAAAAATCCAGCCGCAGGATATCTCCGCCCCCGTGCAGGGAGGGGAGTGGGGGCAGACTTGGTTCAGTTTGCCCTGGGATCAGGGATTCGGGAACTCCTTGTTCCACCATTTTTCAGATGCTCCATGAGAAGCCGGTTGAGAGGAAGAAGCCCTGGGGGCTGCCTGCGGTGTGGCCCGCGGGGCAGGCCTGGGGGCCTGGGCCCCTGGCCTGGGCCCTGGACGAACCGGGGTGCCAGCCTGGGGTTGAGAAGACGGCGCAGCAGACTGCCCCAAGGGGGGCTTGTCTAACTGTGGGGGTTGACCAGCGGTAGCCTCTGCCGGGGTCCCAGCCGGGGCGGCATCGGGGCGGCCTGGTTTGGGGGCTTGTTGAACGGCAGGTTTGGCGGCCGGCGCGTTGACCCAGGGCAAAGCGGGTGCCGCCGCCGCTGGGGTGGCCGCCGCCGCGGCCATCAAGGTGCGGTAAAAATGGTATTGGCGGTCCGCTTCATCCACCCGGTTCAGCCGATCCAGGGTCAACGCCAAATTATAATGGGCATCGGGGGAGTCGGGTTGAACCTCTAGGGCCTTGCGGAAACTCATCTCGGCTTCCGCGTAGTTCTCGGTTTGGTAATAGGCCAGACCCAGGTTGTACCAGGCTTCGTAAACGTGATCGTCCAGTTCCAGGGCCATTTTGTAGTGGCGGATGGCCCCCCGCTGGTCCCCCTTCAGGTGGGCATCGGCGCCTTTGTGAAAATGGGTCATGGCCGAGAGGGCGATTTCTTCCTGGGAGGAGCATCCTGGCGTCCATAGCATGATCATTCCTGCCCCGCCCAACCCCAGGGTTAGGCTTCGGAGTGTTGAGATAACCTGATGATATGTTTTAGATTTCATGGTTTTATTTGTGGGCGATGGTCTCTGGGGGCAGAAGTTGTCCTTCCGGGTCAATGCATTTAATGCAACAACCGTGCTTGTCAGAAAATCGGTGATTTATTCAGTTGTGTTTATGCCGGGGGAGCAGGGAAATTGGGGGTGGAAATATGAGATAATGGGTTAACCAAAAGAACCCGATCTCCCCAGGGGCCCATGACCGAAAAACCCACCGAATTGCGTTGGTCGGATCTGATCTGCGCTTGTGACCCAGAACAAATCGGCCAGCGGAAGGTGCCCCAGGCCGCCCCCACCTTGCCCGGCCAGGAGCGGGGGCTGAAAGCCCTGGCCTTCGGGCTGGCGGTGAAGGAGGGGCGGTTCAACATCACCGTGACCGGCATGCCTCTCAGCGGCAAAACCCCCACGGTCCACCGGCTGGTGGAAGACAAAGCCCAGGGAGAACCCCCCGGCCAAGACATTTGCCTGCGTCAAAATTACACCAACCCCCAACGCCCCCTGGTATTGTACCTTTCGCCAGGCCAGGGCAAGCAGGTGAACCGTTACATCGAGGAATTGCTCTCGTTGCTGGACCGGCAGATTCCCAACCTGCTGGAACAGCCCGCGGTGAAGGCCAACGTGCAGCGGATGAAAGAAGCCGTGGAGGCCAAGGAACAAGCCTTGAGCAAAGAGGTGGAAACCTTCGCCGAAAGTTTGGGCATGGTGGTGCAAACCACCAGCACGGGGGTGAACTTGATTCCCCTGGTGGATGGGCACCCCATGAAAGAGGAGGAATACCTAAGCCTGACGGTGGAGGAGCGGCAGCGGTTTGATGAACGGCGAAAAGAGCTGCTGGGCAAAATGGCCGAGGTGAACCCCAAACTGCTGGCGCTGGACCGAGAAAAACGAGAAACCATTGATGCCTTCATCGAGCAGCAGGTGTCGGCCCTGGTGCGCGAGTACGTGAGCGGGATGCGGAAGCTGCTGGAGGAGACCCCCCCCTTGGGGCAGTTTCTGGAAGAACTAGAGCGAGAAATTGTGGACAAGCGGTTTCTGTTTTTGGCGGAAAGCGCTGTGTCGACCCCCTTTGGGGGAATGCAGGTGCAGGCGCTCCGCCAGCAGTTTTTGAAGAACAGCCGGTTGAATATTTTGGTGGACCGCTCCGGGGAAAACCACGCCCCCATGGTGGTGGAGCTTTCTCCCACCTATGTGAACTTGATTGGCGGGGTGGACTACACGGAGGAGCACGGGGTGTTGAAGACGGACTTCTCTCAGATCCGGGCGGGGTCTTTGCTGCAAGCTTCGGGGGGCTACCTTATTTTGCAGGCCATTGACTTGGTTCAGCAGCCCATGGCCTATCAGGCTCTCAAACGGGCCCTGCGGGCCGGGCGGATCAAGCTGCAAGACCAACTGGCCGAGTACGGCCTGCGCTCCCACTCGCACATGGAACCTGAACTGATCGAATTTCGCACCAAGGTGATTTTGATTGGGGACGAAGACCTGATTGGAATGATTCGGGTGGTGGACGATGAGTTTGACCGGTTGTTTAAAATTCAGGCGGATTTTTCAGGCACCCTGGCCCGTACCCCGGCCCTGATGGATCACTATGTGGATTACCTGTTGTACCAGAGCCAGCGGCAAAACTTGCTGCCCCTGGAAGCGGGGGCGGTGGCCCGGCTGGTGGAGGAGTCGGGGCGGGCGGTGAGCCACCAAAACCGCCTGAGCGCCCAGATGATCGAAATCATGGACATCCTTACCGAGGCCGACACCCTGGCCCGGCTGGAAGGGCAGACGTCTTTGGACCGGGCGGTGGTGGCCCAGGCCCTGGACAACCGAGACTTTCGCCACAGCAAAATAGAAGAACTGGTGAAGCGGGAAATCCGCGAGGGAACGATTCTGCTGGATTTTGAGGGCGGCAAGGTGGGGCAGGTGAACGGGTTGGCGGTGTATCAGGTGGGGCAGACCATGTTTGGGGTGCCGACCCGCATCACAGCGCAAGCCTACGCGGGCCGGGCGGGGTTGATTAACATCGAGCGGGAGGCCGACTTGTCGGGCCGCATTCACACCAAAGGGGTGCTGATCTTGAACGGATACCTGGGCAAACTGTTCGCCCAAAAGAACCCCCTGGCCCTGTCGGTGTCGATTTGTTTTGAGCAGAACTACGGTTTGATCGAGGGCGACTCGGCCACCGTGGCGGAGTTTTTGGCCACCCTGTCGGCCTTGAGCGGGGTGCCGGTGCTGCAGAACATTGCCGTGACCGGGTCCATGAACCAGCACGGAGAAATTCAGCCGATTGGGGGGGTGAACGAAAAAGTGCGGGGATTTTATGAGTTCGTGAAAGACGCGGGGTTCCCCACGGGGTGCGGGGTGATGATTCCCTACACCAACCGGGTGAACCTGATGCTGTCCGACGACATCATCCAGGCCGTGAAGGACGAAAAATTCCACATCTACACCATCCGCCGGGTGGAGGAAGGCGTGGCGTTGATGACCGGGTTGCCCGCGGGAGAACTGGGCCCGGAGGGAACCTATCCGGAAGGAACCCTGTATGCCAAGGCCATGGCCCAGCTGACGGCCTTTGCCAAAAGCGCCAAAGAAAGTGATGACGACGAAGAGAGCGAGGAAGGAGAGGGAATCACTGTGGTGGAGGAGGTTTCTGGCGGGTCAGGGCACAGCGAGGAGCCCAGCGATGAAGAGGATGATGACCAGGATGATGAGCCGGAAGACTTGGATTATCCCAAACAACTGGGTTAATCCAGGGCGGCCAGCAGGGCTTCCCAGGGAATGGCCCCCGGACGGAGCAGCTGGAGGGACGGCCCCACGGCGGAGACCAGGGTAGAGGGTGGGGGAAACGCTTGGCTGGGGGTTAAGTCTTGGCCTGTTCCCTTGGCGAATACATTGGCCATCCCCATGGCCAACACCATGGCCAACCCCTGGGGAAAGGCTCGGATGACTTCCTCGGCGGTCAGGGCTGGGGGTTCCCCCGACAGGTTGGCGCTGGTGCCCACCAAGGGCACCTTTCCCACGGCCAGCAAATATTCCACCACCGGAGACGACGACCAGCGCAGGGCCAGGGTGCCCTCTGGCCCTGCCAGGTGGGGGGGCAGGCCCCGCCGGGCCGGAAGCACCAAGGTCAGGGGGCCGGGCCAAAACCGCTCCATCAGCCGTTGGGCCTCCGGTGAAATCTCCGCCGCCAAGTCATCCAGCATGGTGGGGCCGTGAATCAGCAGGGGCAGGGCTTTGTCTGGAGGGCGGCTCTTCAACCGGTACACCTGGGCGGTGAGGTCTGCCGATAGAGCGTTGCCCCCCAGGGCATAATAGGTTTCGGTGGGAAAGGCCAGGGGAAGCCCCTGGGTCAGGGCGTCTCGCAGGGTTTGTTCCACAAGGGCCGCCTGGCTGGCCGGGGGTGGGAACCACTGAAGGGGGGAGGCCAACTCGTTCACGGGCATCGTTTCACGCAAGTGTGATTCTGTCACGGAGGAAATCCTCCGGCGAGGGAATGCTTAAAACATCAGGCCCACGGGCTGTTGTTTCACCCTGTCACCCTTCACGAGAGGATATCCCATGTTTGGATTGTTTAAAAATGCCATGAATGTCACCCCTGAGGAAGCCCAGCAAATGTTGTCGTCCGACAACCCCCCCAAGCTGGTAGACGTGCGGGGCCCCTCGGAATGGGCCACCGGCATGATTCAAGGGGCGTTGAAACTGAACGATGCTTTGATGAAAGAGATGCTGGAGAAATGGGACAAAGAAACCCCCATTTTGTGCTACTGCGCCCACGGGGTGCGGTCGATGCAGATGGCGGCGTTTCTGCAGGGCAAAGGGTTTAACCAAGTGAAAAGCCTGCAAGGCGGCATTGCCGCCTGGGGCCAGCGCAAGCGGGCCTAACGCGGGAACGACGGGCCCCGCTTACCACAGCGTTTCGGTGTAGCGGGGCTGGCCGTTGATCAACACCTGTTGAATGGCGGCCGTGCCCTTGTCATCCACCACCACCCGCAGAGAGACTTTTTCTCCCAGATTGGGCCTTTCCAGCACCCGGCCTTCTCCTTCCGGCACGAAGTAATTTTCGATGTGATAGACCACCCGGACCCGTTTCACTTGAAAGGTTCTCCACTGGGGGTTTTTGCTTTTGGCGTAGTCTTGTTTGGTTTCCTCTGGCACTTCGGCCCATTCCTGGGGGGTCATGTTCTCCCGACTTACCCATGTGGCCCTATCCTCCTCTTTGACTTCTCCCCGAATCACCACCCGCCCAGGCGTGATGCCAGGGTGTTGGTTCCACACCGCTGTGGGTCTCCAAAATTCGCCCTGGGGTTCCAGCACCACATAGATGGCCTGATGCCGTTGAAACGTATCGTCTCCGGCCAGTGCCGCAGTGTTCAGAAGATGGATATGATAATTGAGCCGAACGTAATCTCCCCGGAACAGATCCCGTGGGTCAATGGGCAGGGTTTCCAGCACCACCGGGGTGCCGGTGTTTAACACCCGCTGCTTTTGCACAATCATGCTCCCTGGAACCAGGGTCATCCCCGCCGTCAGGGCCCCCATGGCCGCCCACAGGGGAATTTTGCTCCGTAAGCCAACCACCCGGGCTTCCCATTGTGGATAGGCAGCCAAATACCATTCTCGCAGGTTCATGGGGCGTTCCTCCGGAGGTTAGGCGTGGTGTTTGGGGGGTTGTCCATCAGGGCCAGCAGTCTGCGCCGAATTCTTTCCAGCATCCAGCCCCCCGCGAACAACACGATTCCGGCCGACATCATGGCATAGGAGCGGTACAGCATGGTGAAGAACGTGTCGAAATAGCGGGTGACGATCAGCACTGCCAGACCGGCAAAGGCGATGTTCATCCAAGCCTTGTCTCTGCGGATGGTCCCGGCCATTACCAGCCAAACCAATCCCCCGAACAGCAGGCCGTTCACCCCGGCGGCGGCCCATTTTCCCAGGGGTTCCCGCTGATAGGCTTCCGTCAGAGACAAACCTCCGGCGGCGGTCAGCCCCAGGGCGGCGCTGAGGGCAAGCCCACCCACCGATCCACCTTGGCGGCGCTGGTAGCGCCAGCCCGCCAACGCCACACCCGCCACAAAGAGCAGGGTGACCAGCACGGGAATATTCGGGGGAGACGTGATGCCGTCGTGGTTTCCCCCGAAGCTTAGAATCCAGGCAAATACCAATACCTGCGCGCCATGGAGAAATAACAGTTCCCTGGAGTGGAGAGAGGTCCTGTCTGCCGACAGCCAGACCACCCGGATGAGGTGAATCCAGAAACCCAGCCAAAAGCGGGGAGAATCGCCCCAGGTGAATTCGAAGATATCTCCGCTCATGTCGTTCAGCGTGAAGACCGATATGAAGGTCCACAGAGAAAAGACTCCCCACGAAACGGTGCTGCTGCCCAAAGAAACGCTTGAAATTCCCCGAGTGATTCTGGGCTCGGAATACCAAGATTGGTTGTCGGCCCGCCGGGCCAACAAGTGCAGGGCCCCCCATATGGGCAGGAACAGCCAAGGCCAGGGAAACCGAATCCCCGCCAGAGATGTCCCTTCATGCCACATGGAATGCAGATAGATCATCCATAGAGCAGAGAACACCAGGGCGGTGAGCAGGAAGACTTGCTGCCGACGGAACCAGGCGAGGCCAGCCAGAAGCACCACCGCCGTCAGGGGATTCCAGGGGAAACGATCCCACCAGGGGATGGATCTATCCGTCCAAAACCAAGAGAAATCGGGGGGAAGGATAGCCCACAGCAAAAACAACCCCACCGCCGCCCGGCGGGCCGGAACCCAGCCATGGCGCAGGATGGGCGGCCAGATGAAAACCTGCAGCAACAAGAACGGCCAATGGAAATACACATCGTAAGCGAAGTATTCAGACAGGGTCCAGGTGAGGGAAAGCCCCAGGGCCAGTATCATCACCGGCTGACTGCGGAACAGCCACGCCGCGGTGAGGGCCCCCACGGCCCAGGCCAGAATGCCGTTCGGAAAGCGGGATTCGATGTGGTAGGTCTGGGCCACCAGCATGATGTCGGCCCCATACAGCAGGGCCGCCAGCAGCAGCAGGCCATGGCCCAGGGGGTGGCTGGGGTTGCGGCGAAAGGCCAGCCCTGCCCCGGCCAGAGACGCCCACAGGGCCCCAAACAGCACGCCCATTTTCACGGCTTTGGGCATCAACGGCCAGTTGGCCGCGAAAAACAACAACACCCCGGTGCCCACCATCAAGGCCCCAGCCACGTAAAAAAACAGAGTCAGTTTGTTTTCTTGGTGCCAGGGGCGGGCGGTTTCCCCGGCTTTGGGTTGGGGCGGGGCTCCCCCGGCCATGTCTAGGATGGCTTGGCGGTGTTGGGGTTGAGTTAGCCCGGCGGCTTCCCAGCGGGGCAGTTCTTGTTGCAGCCGTTTCAGAAAAGCCGGGGTGTCCATGGGCTTGCTCTGGCTGAAGGTGCTATTTGTTTTCTAGGCGGGTTTCCGTGGGCGGGGTGCGGGCCAGCCAACTCACCACCACACTCACTTCATACAGGACCAGCAGTGGAATGGCCATCAGCAGCTGGCTGATGACATCGGGGGGGGTGAGAATGGCGGCCACCACGAAAATAATGACGATGGCGTAGCGGCGGTTGCGGTTGAGAAAGGTATGTGTAATCAGCCCCATGCGGGTGAGCAACAGGGCCACCAGGGGCAGTTCAAACACCAAGCCGAACATAAACATGAACTGCACGGTGTTGGCCATGTAATCCCCAATCCTCAAAGAGGGCACCAGGGTGGGGTCAAAATTCATGAAGTAGTCGAACCCAAAGGGGAACACCACCATATACACAAACACCCCTCCCCCCACGAACAGGGGGTAGGAAAACAACAGGAAGGGCCATACCGCCCGGCGTTCTTTTTTATACAGGGCCGGGCGGAGAAACAGCCACGCCTGCCAAATGACCACCGGAAAGGTGAGAAACAATGCCGCGTAGAAGGCCAGGGTCACCTGGGCGAAGAACGGATCGCTGAGGGTATCGAACGACAACTTGTCGACGTATTTCAGCACGGGTTTTTTAATGAACTCCATCAACTCGGCGCTGAAACTCAGCGTGAAGCCGAACACCACCAGCAAAGCCGCGAACACAACGATCAGCCGCCGGCGCAGCTCAATCAAGTGGGCCGTGAGAGGAAGGGCCGGATCATCCGGTGAACCGTCTGGGGGGGGGAGTTGTTTGGGGTCGTTCATGACGGAAACAGAGGGCAGGACGTCTGGGGTGATGGGTATGGAAATAGACTATCATTGACCGGTGGGGGGCGCCACTGTTTCCGGTTGGGGTGGAATTGAAAGGCCCAGTTCTGGCATATTGGTCTGGGATATTGAATATGTTGAATTGAAAAGATGGGATCCAACCCCAGAAACCCCAACTCCCCGTGGCGATGACCCGATTCTCCCCTATCTCTTCCGGCCGCCCAGGTGCCCTGCAACGGTGCCTGATGGGGCTGGCGGCGGTGCTGCTGGCCGCCGGGCCAGTGTTTCCCCAACAAGAAGGGGGCGGGAAGGAAGAATACATCATTGAGCACACCCTGCGCCTGCCCAAGGGGCCGGTGTTCGACGTGCTGATTTCTCCCGATGACCGTTACCTGGTTACCCTGGCCAGCACCCACGCCCTGCGGGTATGGGAGGCCGAGGACCGCCGTTTGGTGCGCGACATTCGCACCGGCGACCACAAGGCCGTGGTGGCGGTGTACCACCCCAAAGGGGGTGTGATTTTCACCGGCGGGCAAGACAACCAAGTGATGGCCTGGGACACCACCCGCTCGGAAGCCACCCAGGTGTTCAAGGGGCTGGGGGCGGCGGTGACCGCCGTGGCGGTGGATGCTCAAGGGTCCGTTGTGGCAGCCGGGGGTGCCAATGGCATGGTGCTGGTGTGGGACGCGGCTTCGGGCAAGGAGTTGGGGCGGTTTCAAGCCCACGATCAGGATGTGACCAGCCTGGCCTTTCACCCAGACGGCCAGCGGCTGGCCAGCGGCGGCAAGGACCGGTCGGTGAAGGTGTGGGACTGGGCCAAGGGAAAGCCCTTGGTGGTGCTGAGCCGCCACACCGGGGCCATTACCCAGGTGGGGTTTCATTTCAAACCCTCCATTCTGGCGTCGTCCTCTGCCGACGGCACCATTAAATTGTGGAACTGGGAAGACCCCAAGCAAACCGACGCCGCCACCCTGGTGGGGCACACCAAGGCGGTCTCTGCCTTTGCCTTTCACCCCAACGAAGAATGGTTGATCTCCTCATCCCACGACCAGACCATCCGCATTTGGTCCATGACCAGCCGCGCCATTTTGCAAGAGCTGAACTTGGTGGACGGAAAGGTGACCACCATGCGGCTGGCCACCAGCGGAAAGCGGATTTTGGCGGCTTACCCCGCGGAAATGGCCCGCTCTTGGAAACTAGATAAGTCCACGTTTTTGGCCGGGCTGTCTGGGCATGCCCAATCGGTGGTGTCTTTAGATTTTTCTCCGGCGTCGGGGGGGGAGTTGGTTTCGGTCTCCATGGACAAGACCGTGAAGGTGTGGGATTGGCAGGCTCGCAAAATGGCGAGAAGCTTCTCCACCGACAACCACCAGCCCCAGGTGGTTCGATACGCTCCAGACGGCCTGCATTTCGCCACCGGGGGGGCCGATGGCATGATTCGCGTTTGGAACAGCCAAACCGGTCAGGTGGAACGGACGATTCAGGCCCACACCGGCAAGGTGAACGACTTGGCCTATCACCCCAACCGCCCCCTGATGATATCGGTGGGCTCGGATAAAGCCTGGGTGATTTGGGACCTGGCCAGCGGGGCGCCCTTTCGGCGAGACGTGGGGGGGAACGATCAACTGACCGCCGTGGCGTTTTCCTCCGATGGCGAAGAATTCGCCACCGGCGCAGACGACGGCGAGGTGAGGATATGGCAAGTGGATTCTGGCAAGGCCCTGCGGGGGTGGAAGGCCCATCCTCAGGGCATCCGAGACCTGCGCTTCTCCCCCCTGGGGGGGCTGTTGGCCAGCGCTTCGAAAGACGGCCTGGTGCGGCTATGGAAGACCAGTTCCGGTCAGGAGACGGGCGTGCTGGAGGGCCATGACTTTATCGTGTCGGCGGTGCGATTTTCTCCCGATGGCCGTTCGCTGATTTCCCTGTCTCGCGACAAAACCGTGAAACTGTGGGATGTGCAGGGGGCCAAGTTTATCCGCACCATCAGCGGCGAACGGGAGCAACTGCTGGCTTTGGCCGTCTCGCCGGATGGAAAAGTATTGGCCACCGGGTCCATCGGCACGGAAATTCGGCTGATGGTGTATCCCCTGAAAGTGTTTTCCACCCGCCGCAAAGAGACCGCGGCCAAACCCAAAGAAGGAGAACCTGACAAGGGAGGAGAAGACACCACGGCCCCAGAAGAAGAATCCACGGGGGGTGACATTGACCTAGCGGCGTTGAAGAAAGACGATACGGAAAAACGCCCAACCTATAAGTTTAAGAAAAAATTTGACGCCCAAAAACTGCGGCTGGCGGAACGGAACCTGAACAACTTGTTGGCCCAAGGCGGGTATTGTCGCTCGCAAAAAGAGATGGATGGGGCCGCCCTGGATGTGTTGTCTCAGGCGCCTTACGACCAGGCGGCCTACCATGCCCTGGTGAATACCGCCATTGTGCGGCAAGACATGAAGATGATCGCGTTGATGGCCAAGGTGGGCAAACGGGCTTTGTATCTGGGGGGCGTGTACACCTACCTTCCGGGGCCGGAAGTGCGGGAACGGCTGGAGTTGTGGGATCGGGACGTGTTCAACGGAGCCTATGCCCGGGCGGGGCGGGGGTTGGACCTGGAGTTTAAAACCTGCGCGGGAGATACGAAGCGGGCTTCCATGCCGGCCAACCTGGCCTATTTAGACATTCCCCAAGAAACCCTGCGCCTGTTGGCTGCCAAACAACTGCGGGTGGATTTCTCCCGGTTCCAAGATCAAGACGACATGACGTTCATCAACCAATGGTTCTACTTGGTGGAGCAGGCCCCGGTGATTCAACGGTCGTTGAGTTCAACGGAAGAGCCCCATCTGATCGACGTTTCCAAAGCCCCCCTGGTGAATACGGGGTTGCTGAAACTGGACTTGGCCTCGGTGAGTGGATTTGGGGCGGGAAACCGCTTGGCTTTTCAACTTCGCCGGGGGCGGGGAGATTGGCTGACCTACCTGACGGAGGAAGACCGCCGGAAATGGCTGCTGTTGCCCGAGGGGCATTATTACCTGAAGGTGGAGGACAAAGTGGCCAGAGCCTTTACCATTGTGCCGAATGGCGTGGCCGAGGTGAGCCTGGACGATGAAAAAACAAAGGGAGGATTGTAGAGCTGTATAGGTTGTAGAATTGAATAAGATTGTGTTTGTACGCGAGAGGGGGGATGGGCATCCCCCCTTTTTTTTTGTCTTCTTGTCTTCTTGCTTAACTGGCTTCCAGCGACAACTGCTCCACCCGTTCCGGCAACACGGGCAGGTCCAAGTCTTCGATGGTGGGCAGATCCTTCATGTCGTTCAAGTTGAACAAAGACAAGAAGGTTTTGGTGGTTCCGTAAAGAATGGGCCGGCCGGGGGAGGTGTCTTTGCCGGAAATGCGGATCAATTTCTTTTCCAGCAGCCCCCGCAAATTGTGAGAGGAATCTACCCCCCGCAGGTGGTCGATGTCGGCCCGGATGACCGGCTGATGATAGGCCACGATGGCCAGGGTCTCCAGGGCCGCCTGGGTCAGTTTCACCGGCTTCAGGGGCTCCAGCTTTTGGATCCAGGTTTTGTACAGGGGCAGGGTGCGCATTTGAAAGCCGCCTCCCGCCTCCACAATGCGGAACACCCGGCCAGTGGATTCGTACTCCGCGTTCAATTGGTCCACGAACCCAGAAATTTTTCGGGGGGAGATGTCGTTGTCTGAGGGGGTTCCGGCGGGCCCGGTTCCCAGCACTTCAGCGATTTGCTTGGGGGGAACGGGGTCGGGGGAGGCAAACAAAATGGCTTCCACAATCCGAACGGCATCTTTGTCGATCATGCGGCGGTCTCCTTTCCATGGTTTCCAGCCCAGGCCGTTCCGTTGGCCCGAGAGGTGCTTGTCAGGCGCCTTTCATGTTATTATCTGCTTTCCAGAGAGAGATCAACCCCCGTTTCGTTTGGGTAGCCATTTACTCTGGATGAAGGCAAAATATATCGAAAGATCAGGTTTTCATCTGTTTCATTGGGGAGTGGGGGATGGCCCCAATCAAACGATCCCCCTGTCCGTTCTTCTCTAAACACTTCCGTATTCCCTTTATTCCCTTATCCCGTTGTTCTGGTGAATCCCATGGATATCCAGCCTCTTCCCTCGGTTTCTCCAGTCAGCGCCAATCCCAGCGCCAATCCCCATCCCACATCAGGCCCCTTGGAGGGGCCGGAGCGAATGCTGGATGTGATTGGGCCTCTGGTGTTGTTGGGCGTGGTGTTTTTAGGGGTGATGACCCTGTTTCGCGCGGGATTTGCTTGGCGTTTCTCCTCCCCGGATCAAACGCCCGTGCTGATGGAGTATCTGCTCCGGGCCTTCTGGATGGGGTTTCGGTTTGATCTGGCGGTGATCTGTTACCTGAACGTGATTCCATTGCTGGGGTTGTGGGGGATTCAGGCCTGGGGCAAGCCCCTGGGGTGGGTGCTGTGGCGGCGGGCCGCCCGCTGGTACTTGGTGGGGGTCTATGGGGCGGTGAGTGCCATTTTGGCGGGAGACATGGGATTTTATTCCTACTTTCAAGATCATTACAACGTAATGATCTTTGGGTTGTGGGAGGATGACACCCTGGCTTTGATGCAAACGTTTTGGAAGAACTACAACCTGCCGGTGATTTTCCTGCTGGCCGGGGGGTATGGCTGGGGTTTGGTCTGGGGAACCGGCAAACTGCTGCGCCCGGCTCAACCGGTGAAAGCGGGAGGAGTACACAATAGCACTCGTTGGCAGCGGAGCTGGGGGCGGAGGATGGCGGTGCCGCTGGTGTTGTTGGTGACCTCCGCCGGGGGGCGGGGGTCCTTTGGCATGTATCCGTTGAATCAGATGGACGCGGCCATTTCTCCCAGTTTGTTTGTTAACCAAGTGGCCTTCAACGGGGTGTTCAGTTTGGCCCGGGCGGTGGGGCTGCGGTTGGAAAATGGAAACGCTGAGACCGATGTGGTGGCCGCCATGGGGTATGGGGGGCAGGTGGCACAAGCCTATGCCGATTTTCTGGGGAAGCCGCTGGCTTCCATTGGCGATGACCCGGAAAAGTCACTGGAGAAGACCACCCCGGTCAATCCGCTTGCGGAAAAGCTGCGTCCCCATGTGGTGCTGCTGGTGGTGGAAAGTTGGGGCAGTTGGTGGCGGGGGTTCCAAGGGCCAGATTTTGATCTGGACGGAGAATTGGGGCCCCACCTGAAATCGGATTTGCTGTTTTCCCGCTTTTTGCCCGGGGGCAACGGAACCATTGTCAGCCTAAACACCCTGGTCAGCAATCTTCCATATCTGCCCGGTCTGCCACATTTGCAAGAAAGCCGGTACATGTACACATCGTTAGAGACCGGGGCTGGCCTGCCCTTTCAGCGGCAGGGGTACGATACCCTGTTTGTGTATGGGGGCACCGAAAGCTGGCGCGACATCGACCGCTATATTCCAAGGCAGGGGTTTTCCGAGGTCAAGGGGCAGGAGGAAATCGCCAGGACACTGCGCCCCGACCCAGAGCGGTTTACCCACACCTGGGGGGTGTATGACGAATGGTTGTGGGATTACACCTTCCACCGGCTGCGGTCGGCCAAAAAGCCCATGTTTATCATGGCGCTTTCCACCACCAATCATCCACCCTACGAGGTTCCCCCGGACTATCAACCCCTGCCGTTGAAGGTTCCCCCCGCCTTACAGTCTCGCCTCACGGGTAGCGCAGACATCGTGGCCCAGCGGTTTCGGTCGTTTCAATACAGCAACCGGATGTTGGGACGGTTTCTCAACCGCTTGAAGGCCTCGCCCTTGGGCAGCCACACCATTGTGGCTATTACGGGGGATCATAACTTTGGGGGTATTGTAGACTTCAAAGATGAAGAAGCCATGGCATGGCGGGGGGTTCCCCTTTATCTGTACATTCCCCCCGCTCTTCGGCCGAAACGGGTAAACACCAACGTGTTGGGGAATCACCAAGATATTCTCCCCACGTTGTATCATTTGGCGCTGTCTGGGCAGCGTTACACGGCGTTGGGGGCCAACCTGTTAAATTTGCCCCCTGGCCACCGGGTGATGGATGAAGGCTGGATGGCCGTGGGGCCGGAGGGGAGCGTGATTTCCCGTGGAAGTGGGTGGGACCTGTACCGCTGGCAGGGGGAACCTGGTGACTCTCTGCTGATCAAAGCCCCCGGCGACCCCCGGATAGACCCTTTGCGGCGGTGGTTGCAGGCGGAATTGGCGGTGTCGGATGATTTTTTAAAGCGGCAATACCAGGCGGGTAGGGGCGCCGAGCCAGGGCCAGAGGAAGTCAGATGATTTTACTGGGGGGATTTGCCCCCATTCCCCTCAACTTTGAAAATCCTCCCAGGCCTGCTGGTACACCTGCCGGGTGGCCTGCGCTGTGGCCTGCCAAGTGTATTTTCGAGCAAATTGGCTGGCGGCCGCCCGCTGCTGGGGGGTAAAGCCCACGGCCTTCTCAATTCCCCGGGCAATGTCTTGAGCACTGTGGGGGTCCACCAAAACCGCATGGCCACCCGCCACCTCAGGCACAGCCCCCAGGTTGCCGCCCACCGTGGGTGTTCCGCAGGCCAGGGCTTCTGCCACGGGAATGCCAAATCCCTCGTAAAAAGTGGGAAACAAAAATGCTTCGGCCCCGCCGTACAGAGCGGGCAGCACGCTGTCGGCCACATACCCCAACATCCGAATCCGCCCGGCGTCTACATGGGGCTGTAAAATGGGTTGGATTTCCGCAAAACCAAAGCCGGGCCTGCCAGCCAGCACCAGGGGAGTGTCTTGAGCCAAGCGGCTGGCGGCAAACCCTTGGACCAAGCCAATGATGTTCTTCCGGGCGGAAATTTCTCCCACAAACAACAAATAACGGGGCGGGAGGCCCAAGGGGTCCAGCACCGCCCGTACCTCATCGCGGGGCATGGGCTGGAAGTGAGGGTCCACCGCCATGTGCGTAACGGATATTCGCTCTGGGGGAAAATCAATAAACCGCAGAAAATCTTCTTTGGTCGACTGGCTGATGGCGATTAACCGATGGCAGATTTTGGCTAACCGCAGGTTGGCCGCGCGCATTTTTTCCCGGAAGGGCACGGTGGAAAGGCCCTCAAACAAAAAGATCGTCATATCGTGCACGGTGGCCACCCTGGCCACGTTTCGCCAAGCGGGCACGCGGGCATCGGTGCCATGCACCACCTGCCAGGGATGGAGAGGCGGCCAAACGGGTTCTTGAATCCAAAAGTTTTTGACGCCTGGATAATGGGGAAGGTATTGCCGATTTTTGAATCGGGAAAACCGGCAACCCAAGGAAATGTGATCTCCCAGGGAAGGAGCCTGGGCCACCAACCCTTCAGTAAGTTTGCGCACGTAACGGTTAATGCCCACTCCCTTCGCGGTGGCGGTGGCGGTGATTTCCAGGGCAATGTTCATGGGGTCTCGGTGTTTATGGCTTGAGGACTCGTAACACGGTGGTCAAATCCTGTGCGGGATATTGGAGAGCATCAGGGGTGAACGATTCCCGTGGATAGAAATTTTGTTGAGGAAACACCCCCCAAAAATTGTTTATGGGTGAAAGTAAATCTTTTCACAATAACATGGCAGGAAGCAAACCCAAAACGGTTGGGTTGGGGGTCATAGACGAAGCCTGTATTTCAACGGGGTCCAGGGGGATTGCCTGAAAGATCGTTTTTTTCGTTATCCTCTTGCGCCCGGGGAAAATGCGTTATATTCCTGACCAGGAGATCAATTCGGGCCGTCAGGGGGGAATATCTATTTTAAAGACATGAAATCCGTTGTTATCATTCATGTATTGTTCCTTTTTCCTCTTCAAGGGTGCGTGATATGATCGGGTTAGGCTTTTTGATCATGAGCTTTTTCATGTTGATTGGGGCCTTTCTGCTGGAAGGCGGCCACTTTGGCGCGTTGTTCGTACATACGGCGGCCATGATTGTGTTTGGTGGAACCCTGGGTGCGGTGGGGTTGGCCCATACCATGGCCGATCTCAAACGGTTCCCCGCGGTACTGCGGAAGGTGTTCTCGGAACCCCACCATAACGCGGCTTCTCTCATTTTCTTTTTTATTGATACATCGGCGTTGGTGCGGCGGGAGGGCGTGCTGGCCTTGGAACGCCATGCCCGGGAAGCGGAGGACGAATTAACCCGGATTGGATTGCAATTGGTGACCGACGGGGTGCAGCGTGAAATGATCCGGGACATCATGGACACCTACGTGGAACACACCAACGAGCGGCATAAAACCATGGCCGGGATGTTTGAGTCAGCCGGTGGTTTTGCCCCCACCATGGGCATTATCGGAACCGTGATGGGGCTGGTGCACGTGTTGGGGAACCTGAGCGATCCGGGTTCTTTGGGGCCGGCCATCGCGGTGGCGTTCATCGCCACGTTGTATGGCGTGGCTTCGGCCAACGTGTTTTGGCTGCCCGCGGGCGCGAAATTAAAGGCGTTGGATCGAGAAGAATCCATGCGGTTCAGCATGATTATTGAAGCCGTGTTGCTGATTGAACAGGGGGCCAACCCCCGGGTGGTGGAGGAAAAACTGAAGTCGTTCCTGTCGCCCACCGAGCGGATGCAGATGGCTTCCCCCGGCTCGAAATAGCATCAAAACAAAAGACGGGATTTTTGCTTGATCCGGGTTTTTCCGTGAAAAGAGGGCAGGGGGAAGGGGGAAAAAATAGGTTATGCAGAGATCTCAAGACGTTTTCCAGATGATCATTTTTTTCACGTCACGGGTGTATGTCGAAAAAAAAGCATAAAGAAGAGAAAGAGCCGAACCACGAGCGTTGGCTGTTGACCTATGCCGATCTCATCACCCTGTTGATGATTTTTTTCGTGGTGTTGTATTCCATGAGTTCCACCAGTGCGGCCAAGTATTCAGCGCTGGCGGCTTCCCTGGGGATTTCCATGGGGGGGGGGAAAAACCCCTTTGATGAACGAGAGGGAGCCCGGATTCTTCCCCCCACCATGCCGTATCCGGAGGAACTGCAACAATTGTTGGAGAGCGCCACCGAGATGCTGGGAGACGGGGGCATGGATGACCTGGGCAGCGCCACCTTGTCGGAGAAAGAGGGACTGGTCATTACGTTGGACGAGTCGCTGCTGTTTTTGCCCGGGCGGACCGAAGTGACCCCCCCTGGCCGCCGTAGGCTACTAGACTTGGCCCAATTGATGGTGGAGGTGAACAACCGCATTCGGGTGGAAGCCCATGGGGGATTGATTGCGGGGAAGGGAGGGATGACGGTCTGGAAGTTTACCTCGCTGCGGGCGGCCGCCGTGGTGGATGCCTTGAGCCAGGATGCCGGGATTGCCGACAGCCGCCTGACGGCCGTGGGTCTGGGCGAATACGCCCCCTTGATCAACGGTCGGAAGCCCCAAAAAGGGCGGGGGAAAATTCGGCTGGTGGTGGAGTTTGTGAACAATCCCAAAAGCAGCCGGTAAAACAATAAACGAGGTGGGGGTTATTCGTCTAGCCGATAGCCCGATCCGTACACGGTTTTGATGCGTTTGATCAGGGGGGGGATTTTCTTTCTCAGCACTTTGATGTGGCTGTCTACCGTCCGGTCGGTAATAAAGGTTTCGTCCCAGATTTTTTCCAGAATCATTTCCCGGGTTAAGGTGCGGCCCTTGCTGTTCACCAGCAGATCCAGCAGCTTCACCTCCTTCATGGTCAGCGGAATTCGTTCCTTTCCGTGCCAGACCTCCTGCCTGTCCCAGTGAATTTCAAAGTCTTCAATCCGAGTGTGATCGCGGTTTTGCTCTGGGGCGTCTTGGGGAGACAGGTGCCGTTTTACCCTGGCTTTTAGCACCGATTTATTGAACGGCTTGTGGATGAAGTCGCTGGCGCCCAACTCTAGGCCAAAGATTTCAGCCTCTGGGTCTTGCCGAGAAGTGAGAAATACGATGGGAATGTTGGCGAGTTTTGGGTTTTTCCGAATCATGTGACAGGCCGTGTTTCCGTCCATCACCGGCATCATGATGTCGAGCAGAATCAGATCCGGTTGGAACAGGGGGGCTTTATCTACCGCCTCTTTACCGTTGGTCACGATTTCAACGTCAAACTCATCCTTGAAAATGTCCCGCAGGGCATTTCTGTTTTCCAACTCGTCGTCGGCAATCAGCAGTTTTTTTCGGGTCATGGGTAATTCTCTAGAGGGATGATCTCCCTATCCTTACCATGAAATGAGAATTTCAAACACCTGGGTATTTCTGGCTGGGGCTCGTTGTCATGAACGGGGTTGCTCGTCAGGCGGAAACGGTGGGTTGGCGGCCAAGCAGGGCGGCTTTTCCCACCAGGTCTATGTATTCCCTGGGGTTCACCGGGCTGGAAAGAAAGTGAAAGTGAGAAAGTCCCAGGGAGGCCAGTGTTTCTTGCTCTTCCCGGCCGCCTAAAAAAATCCAGGCGGTTTTCTTGGCTCCGGCGTTGGCGGCTTTTAAAATATCCGCGTACATATCGGCCGAGGCCTGCAGGTCCACCACGGCAATGTCTGGCTGTTTGCCCAACACCTCCTTCCAGCCGTCGTCTCCTTGCAAATGATTGACTTCCACCATACCCGCCGCCAGCAGCAGAGACTCCAGGGTTTCTCCCTGGGTTTTGGAGGCGGTGAGAATCATCACCTGGGAATCGGCCATGGAGGACAAATCCGGGAGGGAATCACCGTGGAAAATCATGGGCAGTCGAATGCGGAAGCAGGTGGGATAGTCCTCTCGTTCAACCACGGAGATGTCTCCCCCGTGGGCTTGGGCGAATTTTCGGCAAATGAACAGCCCCAGCCCCATGCCTTCTTTTCGGCGGTCGCTGCGGAAGTATTTTTGGAAGATGGCTTCTTGCTGCTCTTTGGAAATCGTGGGGCCGTCATTGGCAATATCGAGCAGCAGTTCTCCCCCTTTGGTATCCAGGGGGCCGCTGACCCGGCCTTCCACCAACAGTTTGGAATGGGCGAATTTCAGGGCGTTTCCCAATAAGTTTCTCACCATTTGCGCCAGCATTTCCCGGTCGCCATAACAAATAATGCTTCCAACGGGAAGAGAAACTTCCACCGTTAACCCTTCGGTGTGAATGGCCGGCTGCTGGTCTTCCAGGCAGGTTTCCACCATGCTTTTCACCGGAAACAAGGTGAAGGCGGGCACCCGCTGACCCTCTTCCAGTCGGTTCATATCCAGCAGACTGTCGACCAGCCGGCGTGCCAGGTTGGCTTGGTTTTTAATCCGCTGAAGAAGAATATCGGTGGGGTAATTCGATTTCCCCTCCAAGGTTTCTTGGAAGAACTGGCAAATTAACAAAATGGCCGACAAGGGCGAGCGCAGATCGTGGGAGCAGATGGAGACAAACTCGTCTTTGAGTTTGTTGATGTCTTCTAGCGCTTTGTTGCGCAAAAGGACCTGGCTGGTTAACTGGCGGATGCGCAGCACGGTTCGTATCCGGGCCACCAGCACTTGGGCAATAATCGGCTTTCCGATGTAGTCGGAAGCGCCCATTTCCAGACCGGTTTTAATGTATTCCGGCTCGTGCAGGGCAGAAAGAAATACCACGGGAACGGAGGCCCAATCGGGGTTGGTTTTTATTTTTTTAAACATTTCAAACCCGTTCATGCCCGGCATCACCACGTCTAGCAAAATCAGGTCCACGGGGTTTTCCGCCAGCAGCTTTAGGCCTTCCTCGGCCGATTCCGCCAGCAGCAAGCGGCAGTCTAGCTTTTCCCGTTGAACCACCATGCGGATGATTTGCAGGTTGGTGGGCTCATCGTCCACCGCCAGAATCACCGGTTGCGCAAGTGCGTTGGATGGGCTCATGGGGGTTCTTAGGGGGTGTGTGGCGGGCTGTTATCCGCCCAGCTCTATGGCTCGGCGGTGGGCAGCCTTTACCGCCAACCGGATGGCATCCCCCACGCCTTTCTCGTTCAGCACGGCCATGGCCGCTTCGGTGGTTCCCCCTTTGGAGGACACCTGCTGGCGAAGTTCTCCAGCCTCCAGGTTTTTTTTCTCCCACAGGGCCGCGGCCCCCCGCAGGGTTTGCATCACCATGGTTTTGGCTTGGGTTTCCTCAAACCCCAGTTCCTGCGCGGCGGCCACCCAGTGCTCGGCCAAGTAATACACATAGGCCGGGCCGCTTCCCGCCACGGCGGTAAACATGTCTAGCATGTCTTCCTGGGCGACCCGAAGAACTTTACCGCAGGCGGCCAGCAGCCGTTCGGCGCGGTGGCAGTCTTCAGGGGGCAGCTCCTCCGGCGCGTAGTAAGCGCTCATGCCTTCGCCCACCGAAGCGGGCAAATTGGGCATGGAGCGGATGACTTTGGCGCTGCCCAAACCGGCGGCGATGGTGCCACACCGGACACCCGCCATGATGGAGACCACCACGGCTTTGGGATCCAGCAGGGATTTAAGCTCCGCCAATATGCTTTCGGCTTGCTGGGGTTTCACCGCCAGCACCACGGCTTTGGCCTCGCCGATTTCCCAGCGCAGGGCTTCGGCGGTTCGGCAGCCCAGCCTGGAAAAGGCCTCTCGCCGGGCGGAATAGGGCTCGACCACCAGCAGGGAGTTGGGGGCGGATACTCGATTTTCGATGAGGGCTCGAATCAGGGCTCCCCCCATGACTCCTCCCCCCACAAAGGCATAATCCACGATTGGTTCCTTGAGGGTGATGGCTGAAACAGATTCTTTTTGTAAACACCCCCACCCTATCAAAAGCCACTCCTGGGTTCAAGGTTTACTTGATTGAAATGACTATCCCAATGGGTTTCTTTTTCTTGCGGGTGCCCCTGGTTGAGGATTCCTCGGATCCTGTTATCCTGGATGGGAAATGGAACCCTTCAACGAGAGACCCCCTTTGGAATTGAACGGAAAGCAAACCCGGATGTTGCGCTCCATGGGCCATCACCTGCGCCCGGTGGTGACCCTGGGAAAGGAAGGCTTTACTGAAAAAGCCCTAACCCAATTGAAACAATGCCTGACCGCCCACGAACTGGTGAAAATCAAGATTCTGGAAACCTGTCCGATAAACCGTACAGAGGCTTCTAGGCGGTTGGCGCAACAAACCGGGGCCTCGCTGGTCCAGGTGCTGGGCCGGACGATCCTATTGTACCTCCCTCATCCGGACAAACCGGTGATTCACCTTCCCTGACCGGGCGTTCATGTTTTATTCTCCCCATTCAAGGTTTACCCGGGCCGTAGGGTTGGCCGGGCTGTGGCTGGCCCTGTGGGGATTGAATCCCGCCTGGGGGCAAGAGGCACTACCCACGGAACCAGCCCCAAAACCCACACAAGACGCCGGCTCAGCGCCCGCCCCAGAACCCACGGTTCAAGAAACACCCCCCACAGAGACAGACCAAGAGCCGCAGCCCGCGCGCAGCCGGGCCGAATGGGCGGCCACGGCCAGTTTTATTCTGCCTGGGGCAGGGCAAGTTATCATCAACCAAGAACCGTGGAATGGCGCGCTGCAGTTGGGGTTGTATGGCGCGGGCTGGCATGTGCTGGGGGGGGCCATGTCTCAGCCAGAGTACAGGCTGCCGGAAAACAGGGTGAATACGCTGAATTACACCCTGGTATTGAATCGAACGGAAATGATAGCGGATATTTCTTCAACATTCATAACGACGATGGAATTTTATTCCGCCTACGATGCCTATCGGACGGCCAGGCTGCGGGTGCGTAACGAGGGCTACAACACCCCGGCACCCCGAGAGTCGCTCCAGGACTTGGTCCGTGCCCCCTTTCGTTGGGAGTATCTCTCTCGCCCCACAACGTTTCTGATGTTTATCGGCCCTTTGTATGTGTTGGCCAACCCCCCAGCCCCCAACCGGTATCTAACCCGGTTAGACCCCCCCCTGACCCGGGATGAGGCCAGGGCGGGATATTTTGGCGAGATGATGATGGTGAGCGTGGGGGAGGAGGCTTTTTTTCGAGGGGTGTTGAACAACGGATTCAGCGATTCCATGGGGGAAAACATGGGGCTGGTCATGTCCTCGGCGGTGTTTGGGGCGGTCCATGCCGGAAACCCCCAGCAGGCCACCGCCGGGCAGGCGTTTTTGTTTGGGTTGTATTTGGGGTGGCTGCAGCAAAACAACAATTATGACATTGGGGAAGGAGTGGCCATTCACTTTTGGTGGAACGTGTTGGTGTCTTGGGCTTCTTTGCGAGACCGCCCCACCCAGCATGTGCAGATATTTTCCTGGGGCTCCACGTTCTAATGCCTGGCCGCACCGGACAGCCATCCCTCCATCACCTTCCACAGTTCGCCAACACCCTCTCCCGTCAAGGCAGAAAAGGGCAGGGGGGGCGTTTCCAGCGAAAATCCCCGCTTCAGTTCCTCCAGTTGGGGTTTTCGCTGGGAGCGGGAGAGTTTGTCGGTTTTATTGGCCACCAAGACATGGGGCAACCCGGTGGCTTCCAACCATTCTTTCATGCTCAGGTCCAGCGGAGAGGCCGGGTGCCGGACATCCACGATCAGCACGACTCCCTTCAGGTTGGGGCGCTGGGTGAGATAGGCTTCCATCAGGTGTTTCCAGGCCCCCTGTTGGGCCTTGGACACCCGACTGAAGCCATACCCGGGCAGGTCCACCATGCGGAAGGTCTCGTTAATCAGAAAAAAATTGATTTCCTTGGTTTTCCCTGGGGTGGAGGAGGTTTTGACCAAGTTTTTCCGGTTTAACATCTTATTGAGAAGACTTGACTTTCCGACATTTGATTTGCCCGAGAAGGCCACTTCAGGTAACAATGGTGGGGGAAACCCACCGGTGCCTACCGCGCCGGTCAAAAATCGGGCTGTTTTTACATCCATCGAGTGATCCAGGTATGGGATGGCATAAAGCCGGAGAAGCCGAGCCCGCCAAACACGGCCATTCTTCCGGGCACGACGGTTCTGGGCCGAGAGCGGTCCCCTGCGCTGTGTTGACCATCAGCGATACCCGGACGGAGGAGACCGACACCAGCGGGCGGAAAATCCAGGACATGCTGAAGGCGGCGGGTCACCCGGTATCTATGTACCATATTCTGCCCGATGAACCCACCCGAATTCTTGCGTTGGTGCATCAGGGGTTGGCCCGGGAAGACGTTTGGGCGGTGATCTTGAATGGCGGCACCGGACTATCCGTCAGGGATGTGACATTTGAAGCATTGAATGGAATAATTGAGAAACCCCTGCCGGGCTTTGGGGAACTGTTCCGCATGTTGAGTTACCAAGATATTGGGCCAGCGGCCATGTTAAGCCGGGCCATGGCTGGCGCAACCAGGGGCAAGGTGATCTTTTCTGTTCCGGGTTCCACCAAGGCGGTGGAGTTGGCCATGGAAAAACTGATTCTGCCTCAGCTGGGCCATGTGGTCCATGAACTCCGGCGGCAAGCCCCTTCTTCCCCACATTCTTCCCACTTACACACGCCATGACTAAGGACGCAGGGAAAACCCTGGAACGCCTCCTCCCCGTGGAGACCTTAGGGCAGGAGGAAGAGGCCGAATCTGTGGGGGTGACTCTGCCGGATGAGTCCGACCGAATCATTCACGACCTCAAGTCCCGGTTGTCCCATCTGCAGGGGCAGTTGGCGGTGTTTCAGCAAAAGGAGCGGCTTACCTCGCCCGACCCGGAAACCGCCCGGCAGGAGCGGGACAATCTCCAGTGGAACCAGAACCTGGCTGGAAAAATCAGCCACCGCATGCAGATGCCAGCCCAGGAGTTAACCGCCCGGCTGGAACGCCTGATCCGCCAAGTGGCCGACCCCGATATCCGGGCTGAACTGGAACGCTGCCGGGAAACGGCCTTCCATCTGTTTGATACCTTCCGGCAGTTAACCCGCAATCACCGGTTGTTGTCCGATTCCCTCACCCTGAGGAAAGAAGAAATTGGCGGGGAAGAACTGGGCCGCCGGTTGGCGGAAGAACTGGGCAAGGCGGGCATGACCGTTCCGGTGGAAGGCGGTGCCCAGTTGCCAGCGAATATGTGGATGGTGCCAATGGCGGCTTTGGCCGCGGCCCGCATATTGGCGTTGGTGGCGGCGGATTTGAAAGGGAGCGGCATAGGGATTGGTCTTTCTTTGGCCGATCCCCCTTCGGAAGATTCGGAAAGCGGTTTACGCTGGCTGGACATTACGATCCGCTGCCAATGGAACTGGTCGGAGTCGAAGGGCGGACAAGACGTGGGGTCCGTGGTGTTTAAGCCCGGCGTAAACGCCGGCTCGGTGGTGGATTGGCTGTATCTGGAAAAAATCGTGGAACTTCAGGGAGGGGCGGTCTCTTTCCATCGCGAGGCCGGCCGTGCCGCTGGATTTTCCGTTCGTTTACCCTTTGAAAAGACTCCTGGAGCGAAATGAAACGTTTGATGCTGGCCGGGTTGTACCGATTTTACGGGGGAAAAGCCCGATCGGAAAGTTTGTTTCGCTTGGCCAAACTTTTTCTGCATTACAGATCCGCGGTGTTCATGGGATTTATTTCCATGGTGGGCTATAACCTGTTTACCGCGGCACCAGGTTGGTACATCAAAGACGTGGTGGATTCCCTGAAAAAAGGGGACTCCCACTCCATGGACGATTTCGCCATCGTCAGCGTGGGCATTATCATCATTTTTGCCGCCCGGGGGGTCTTCTATTACGTTCACACCTATCTGATCGGTTCGGTTGCGGCGCGGCTGGTGGCCGATCTGCGGGTAAACCTATTTGCTCACCTGCACACCCTCTCCTTCTCGTTTTTTACCGAAAAATCCCGCGGTCATTTGATCACCCGCTTCACCAACGACCTGGGGAAACTCCACGAGTCTCTTCAGGTGAGCGTTACTGCCCCCCTACGGGACATTCCCCAAGTGTTTTTCTTGCTGGGTCTGCTGTTTACCCGGTCGTGGCACTTGGCCATGGTATCGCTTGCCATTATTCCCTTGGCGGCTTGGCTGATTTCGGTGTTCGGAAGGCGGAACAATCAGTTTACCCAACTTAGTCTTTCTTCTTTTGGCCGGTTAACCATGCTGCTGGTAGAAACCATTTCGGGGATTCGGGTGGTGAAGGCCTTTGGCATGGAAGCCTATGAACAAAAGCGGTATGAGGAGGCCAACCAGGTCGCCTTAAAGCAAACTTTGCGGATGATTTCAGTGGGGTCCTATTCCACCCCCGTGCTGGAGGGAATCGGTTCGATTGTTGGGGCTTTGATTATCCTGACCGGGGGATACCTGATTATTGAAAACACCATCACGGCGGGTGACTTTGCCTCGTTTTTATTTACATTCCTGCTGTTGAATGACCCGATCAAACGGTTGAATGGATTTAACCTGAAAATGAACGAAGGGTTGGCCGCCGCCGACCGGGTGTTCCAATTGATCGATACCCGCCCAGACATTATTGAAAAGCCCGGTGCTGTGGTGCTGCCGCCCATTCGCAAAGAAATGAAGGTAGATATTCAACGCCATTATTACGTGGATCCAGAGGATGCGGTGCTGCGTAACGTAAAAATTCGCGTGCCGAAGGGCCATGTGGTGGCCTTGGTGGGGGCCAGCGGGGCGGGGAAAACCACCCTGGTGAATCTCATTCCCAGGTTCTTCGACGTGAAAGAAGGGGTGATCTCCATTGATGGCATGGATATTCAAGACGTCACCATTTCGTCGCTGCGGGCCCAAATGGCTATCGTGACCCAAGAAGTGTTTTTGTTCAACGACACGGTGGCCAACAACATTGCCTACGGAAATATTGATTGCCCCAAAGAACAAATTGAGGCAGCGGCCAAAGCCGCCCACGCTTGGGGGTTCATCCAAAATCTTCCGAACGGTTTGGATACCAATATTGGCGAGGGGGGGATGCATTTGTCGGGGGGGCAACGGCAGCGGATTTCCATTGCCCGGGCGTTGATTAAAAACGCTCCTATCTTGATTCTGGATGAAGCCACTTCAGCGTTGGATTCTGAATCGGAAAAAGAAGTGCAGAAGGCCATCGAAACGTTAATGGCCGACAGAACCACCATCGTCATTGCCCATCGGTTGTCTACGGTGCAGCGGGCCAACCAAATTTATGTGCTGGACCATGGGCGGGTGGCCGAACAGGGAACGCACAGGGATCTGCTGAAGAAGAACGGATTGTACCGAAAATTGTATCTCATGCAGTTCGACGACCAAGCTCATTCTCTGGCATCCGTTCAATCCCCACGGACCCGGGCCAAAGCCCAGGGTAAGAAAACAGAAAATCATAGAACAACAGAGGCAAAAAGAGAAAAGGGAGCAAGAGGAGAAAAGGGAGCGAAGAAAAAAGCCCAACCGAAAACCACGAAAACAAAAAGATGAGCCTGACCGGAGGTCTCTCCCCAATGAAGCTTGAGGTTATAGCCCCGTCAAGTGGCTTCCATCGTTCCACCGGACCAACATGGCCCCCTTCTTTTCCATTCGGAACAGATTGAGGGAACAAGGATCGGTTTCAAACAAGTCAATCCGAGCTTGGGGGAAGCGGATCAAGTGATACAACAAAGCCCGCAACACGTCTCCATGCACGACAAATAGAATCTCTTCCCCAGAAAATCGGTTGACCCATTGGTCAAAGGCGGGGTACACCCGCAGCCAGACATCCTGGTAGGATTCCCCCTCAGGGTATCGGAAGGTGAAGGGGTTTTGCTCTCTGTCTTGGGCGACATCTGGGGGAATGGCCTGTTTGCCCATGGTACCTTCCCAGCTTCCTTTGCTCAGTTCCCAAAACGCCGGGTCTTCTTCAACGGTGGAAAGTTTTAATTGCTGGGCAATGATGTTGGCGGTTTCCCTGGTTCTGGGCAGGCTAGAGCACACGATCCGCTTGATTTTGGCCTCTTTGGCCAGCCGCTCACCCAAACGGCGGGCCTGGGATTGGCCCTTGCTAGTCAGACGAGATTGGGGCCAACGCCCCATGAACACCTCGGTTCGCAGGTTGTGTTCGCTTTCGCCGTGGCGTGTGAGATAGATGTGGGTCATGGCCCCCTACAATTGGATCAAGAGGGTGATGCGAAGAATGACTCCGGAAAAGTCTACGCTGGTGGCCCCCCCGGGAAAAGGATTGGACGGAATATGCACATTGGGCGCGCTTACCGAGCTAATTTCGTAGCGAAACCCATACCGTTCTCCCATGTACTCCATGCCAATGCGGGTCATGCCGATGGCCGAAGAGTTTATTCTGTAATAGCCTGTCGTTCCGCCAGAGGGTGCCGCGTAAAACATTCCATCGAACACCCCAAATCCAAACCCGTAAAAGTAGTTCAAACCGGGCTCGGAGGGTGGGTATATAAAAATTCGAACGGTACCGATATAATAATACGTATCCATGTCTATGCCCTGGGTGGCGGCGGTGCGGCCCGACAGGGCTTGATTCTCGGTTAATCGCAGGGATTGAATTTCTGCCCCGATGGAAAACCCCCTGGGAAAAATCAAGTCAAAATCTTGGCCCCATTCAAACCCGATGGGCGGAATCAAATGGAGGATTTGATAAAGGGTGGATTCTCCCTTCATGGTGGCATAACCAAAATCGATGGGCCCCCCTGAGGTTCCATAAGCATGGGAATAGGCCGTATCGGCGGTGATTTGAAGCATGGGGTGGGTGTCGAAGGCCATGGAGGAGTAAGAGGGAATGGCAAAACGCATGAAGGTTTTTTGCTGGGCCCAGGCGGGCGCCCCCGAGCATAGCCAGAACACCCATGCGACCCACAGCATTTTGGGCCCCCATGCCATCCTGGGCAAGGGCTTTACCAAATAGGGTGTCCGTGTTTTCATTGGATGCGTTTTCATGGGGCCTTGACGTTATGCTTTACCTGGGATCCCTCAAAAAGGGATTTTCCTGTATGTATATCGGTAGATTTTTCAAAAACTGAAACCATCTTATCTTAGGCCAGATTGATGACTTCGGAAATCCTTGTGATCAAGGTGGGGACCAACGTGTTAAGCCAGCCCAACCACCGGCTGGATTACAATGTGATTCACCATATGGTGGAGCAAATTGGGCAATTGCGGCGAGAAGGCCACCGGGTTGTGTTGGTGACTTCGGGGGCGGCCGGGGCGGCCCGGGGGCTGGCCGATTTCTCCAAAGAAAAGAAAAATTTACTGCGCCGACAAATGATGTGCGCGGTGGGGCAGGGCCGCCTGATGCAAATTTACGCCGACTTCCTCCGGGAGGAATCCATTTTACCGGCCCAGGCGTTGTTGTCTCGATCAGACTTTGCCTCGCGGGAGCATTATTTGAACATCCGGAACGTGATCGAGGGATTGTTGGATTTGGATATCCTTCCCATTATCAACGAAAACGATGTGGTGGCCAACGACGCCCTGACCTTTGGCGACAATGATTATTTGGCGGCGGGGGTGGCGGTGATGCTGGGGGCCCACCGGTTGTTTCTGCTCACCACGGCCAGGGGTTTTTTCCAGGGCGGAGATCCGTCCAGAAACCCCGAGGCGGTTCTCATTCCTCAGGTGGACCAGATTACCCCCCAGATGTGGGGGTGGTGCGAAGCCCGGCTGTCGGATGGCGGGCGGGGAGGAATGATGTCTAAACTGAAAGCCGCCGAGATTGTGTCTGAGTTTGGCATTCGCACCCATGTGGTGTATGGCAAGGAACCCAACGTGGTGCCGCGCCTGATGGCTGGGGAGTCGTTGGGGACCATGTTTATGCCCACGGGAAAGCGCCCGAAAAGTTTTCACCGCTGGCTGCGAATTGGCGCCCTGACCAACGGCCGGGTGGTGATAGACGATGGCGCCGAAGCTGCCTTGCAGGGCAACAAAAGTTTGCTGCCCCAGGGGATTCGCGGAGTGGAGGGGGAGTTTCGCAAGGGCGATATCGTGGATATCTACAACGGCAAAGAGGAAAAACTGGGGGTGGGGTTGATCAACTATTCGGCCGAAGAGTTGGCCCGGTTGCTGGCGGCCAAGGAGCCGGGGGACCGGGGGCAGGAGGCCATCCACAAGGATCGCCTCCTGCTGGTGAACAATTAGCCCCGAAGGTTTATTTTTTTACTGTGCTCAGGCGAAGTAGAGCGTAAATGGGGCAGAAGTTCATGAAGGCTGTGCCCAGCAGCACCGCCCCGATGGCCCCCACCCAGCGGGCGTTTCCTTCCAGCACAAACACCAAGGCCAGCAGCACAAGGCCAGCAACCAAGCGAATCATTTGATCGGTACGTCCGAGGTTCTTCTTCATGGCTCCTCTTGGGATGAAATGTTGGGGAACCCCCCCTTCTGTTTTCACCCTAGCCCCCAGCAAACCGTAGGAATGTAAGAATATCACACAGGGTTTATCGCGCGATCCCATCATTTCCCCCATCTTCCCTCTCTTTTTTTTCTCTGTTTCCCTGCGTTGGGAGACGCTGCCCCTAGGTATGCCTTTGGTGGCAAGTCAAAATGCTTAGGGAATTTTCCCCCCAAGCTGCTGGCTTGTCGCCAAGGCAAGGTGTGTGCTTAGGGGAGAGGACGGGAGAGGACGGGAGAGGAGGGAAGGGGAGAGGCAGGGAAAAGGGGGAGGAGAAGAGGGGGCGAGTGGGAAACCTATTTGGATGCGCTGAAAAAACCTTCCCCCAGCAACACCACCCAAAAGGGGTTTTGTTCCAGGTGGAAGTGAAAGGTGGAGGAGGGAGTGTTTTTATCGTCGAAGGATTTTTTCCCCACTTCGGGCAGGCCGATGGTAAACGGAATTTCTGGGGGCACGATTCTGGCCACCAGCCTTCCGGCGATGACGTTCAGTATTTCCCGCAGCATGTCGTTCAGCATGTTTTCGGTGACCTGCCCCCGGTCGTAACTGTATAAATTCGTGGTGATTTCCATGCCCACTTCTTTGGGGATAATCAGCCGCATTTCCCCCTGGAAGGGGGTCTCTACCATAATTTCAACGCGAACCCGGTTCATTCGTTCGTCGTATGGAACGAAGGCTTCAGCGGGCAGCACTTCTAAAAATCCCATGGGCTCGAACGCCTCTACCACCGACTCGATGACCATGTCGTGGAGTTGGGCGGTAACGCTGCACCGGTCGCTTTCAAAATAGGCCATGTGTTGCCGTAGATAAACTGTTTGCCGTCTTTAGAGAGATTTCATGGTTTCTTGTATCACCGCCGGAGAGATGGGCTTGATCAGAACGCTTTTTGCCCCAGCACTCATCAGTTCGGCTTTGCGTGCTTCGTTCCCGGAACTGGTGATGACCAGCACGGGAAGTTGAGGCTTGTTCTTTTTGGCCCATTGCAGCAGGCCCAGGCCGTCTACTTCGGGCATGGTCAGGTCGGTGACCAGCAGATCCACCGGCTTTCCGCCCAAGACTTCGATGGCTTTTTGCCCGTTTTCCGCTTCCAGGAATTGGCTGCCATTGAAGCCGGAGACCTCGAAACAGCGCTGGATAAACAGCCGGGCGGAACTGGAGTCGTCAACAATCAGGATGGTTTTCATAGTGATTCTCCATAGGGGGTGATTTCAGCCGGGTGAATGTATCGGTTTGCCATGTATTCTTGGGAGTGAAATCGGGCTCCCTTCATTTCTTGGGATGGATCACCCCGTCTTTGGTTTCGTATTGTGGGTGAAGGCTCAAATGGATACGCTCGTTTTATTTACCACGGTTTGGCGTTTCTGCAAAAGGTTTCCGTAAAATCGTTTACAACACCCGGCTTTCCAGACCCGCCGTGGCAATTTCTACCTTGCCAGAGCCAGAGTAGATGGTGACCGTTCGGCTGATGTCGCTGCCGACCTCCTCGGCCAAGGGGGCCATTCCTTTGGCCCACAGCACTTTTTTTAAGGTGAGCACGTTACGTTTGCCGATATTAAAGGTGCCTTCTTGGTCCATCATTTGGGCCCCTCCCACCAGTTTCACCACCACCCCGCCCCGTTCCAATTTCGCGCCCAACCCTTTCATGCGGTTGATCATTTCCACCACGGCCGTATCGGCGAAATAGCCAGGCATCTCCCGGGCTTTTTCCGGGTTATTGGCCGATTCGGGCAGGGCCACATGGGAAACCGCCAGGGTTTTCGATTCCCGCTCCCACAACACGGTGGCCACGCAAGAACCCAGCGCGTAGATTTTCAGGGTTTTTCCATCCCCCTGAACGACGCCCATTTCTCCCACCCCCAGGATCTGCTGGCTCATAACCCCTGTTTCTCCAAGATTCCCACGATGGTTTCGGCCATGCGGGGAAGGGGAACGAGTTCCTCTACCGCGCCTTTTTCCCAAGCCACCTTGGGCATTCCAAAGATCACGCAAGTTTCTTCGTTTTGGGCAATGTTCACGGCCCCCTGCTGTTTCATGTTCAGCATGCCTTCCGCTCCGTCTCCGCCCATGCCCGTCAGCATTACGCCCACGGCGTGGTTCCCCATGGTTTCAGCCACCGAATGCATCAACACATCCACCGAGGGGCAATGACCGTTGACCTTTGGCCCGGCGTACACCCGGGCGATCAGCCGCCCCTGAACCCGGTGAATGGAAAACTGGAATCCTCCGGGGGCCAAATAGGCCGTTCCGGCCTGCAATGCTTCTCCGTCTTCCGCCTCCTTCACCCGAATCCGGCAAATTTCGTTCAGCCGGTTGGCGAACATGGCGGTGAAACGCGCGGGCATGTGCTGTGTAATCACCACAGGCGGAATGGCGCTGGGGAGCCGGGTCAGGATTTCCCGTACCGCATCGGTTCCTCCGGTGGAGGCACCTATGGCCACGATCCATTCGGGGGTTTGCTGAAGGTGGAGGTCTGGGCCGCTGGCGGTGGGAGGGGGGTTTTTCCCTTTCCAGTGGGCCACCTTGGCCATGCGCGCGATTTTGATTTTGGTGCGAAGCTCCAAAATCATGTCATCAAATCCGACTCCTTCTTCAGCGGATGGCTTGGTGACAAAATCCACCGCCCCGGCCTCCAAGGCATCCAGCGTAATCTGTTGCCCCCTTTTCGTCAAGGCACTGACCATCACGACAGGCAGGGGTTTGACCGGCATTATATGTCGCAAAACATCAACCCCATTCATGCCGGGCATTTCCACATCCAGGGTCATGACCTGGGGGGAAAGGGTATTCACCTTCATCAGGGCTTCCTGGCCGCTTTTGGCGGTGCCCACCACCTGGATGGAAGAATCCAAGGCCAACCCCCGCTGCAGCAGGTCTAACACCAGGGGAGAATCATCGACCAACAGCACTTGGATGGCCTGAGACATCTTAAAACTCCTTTTGATACACCGCCGGGCGGAGGTAGTGAAAACCTTCGTCAATGGCTCTCAGGGTTTCGGCATGGCCGATAAACAGGTATCCCTGGGGAACCAACTGCCCCCGAAACTTTTGAATCAACTGTTGGCGCGTCGCTTCCTCGAAATAGATCATCACGTTTCGGCAGAAAATAATATGAAAAGGCTTTTTAAAGGGGAAGGTTTCACTCATCAAGTTGAACCGGCGAAAGGTCACCTCTTTACGGATATCTGGATGAATTTCAATCTGATCCTCCTGGGTGGTCAGGGTGTATTTTTTCCGCAAATGGGGGGGCAGCTGGTGGGCTTTGTCGAGGGGATACACCGCCTGCTTGGCCACCGCCAGGGCATTGTTCGAGATATCGGTGGCCAGTACCCCCGCATCCCAATCCTTGTAACGCTCGCCCAGGGCTTCTTTCATCAACATCACCAGCATATAGGCCTCTTCTCCCGTGGCACAACCCGCCGACCATATCCGCAGGTCTTTTTCTCCCCGTTTGGCAATCTGGGCGATGACGTTGGGCAGAGCCGTTTCTAGAAAAAAATTGAAATGGGCCTCTTCCCGGAAAAAGTAGGTGTGATTGGTGGAAATTTTATCCACCAGTTCCTCCAGGGCCTTCCCGGTTTGATCGGATTGAACATACTGAATATATTCGTTGTAATTGTTGAATTCTTTTTCTCGCAGCAGCATGTGCAGCCGGCCCACCACCAGGGGCTTTTTCTTGATCGTCAGATGGATGCCAGCCTGCTGAAACACCATGTCGCGAATGGTAAAAAACTCCGCGTCCGAAATTTGGATCAGCGAAAAAATGGAGGTTTCTTCCATGGGAAGGAACTCAAGAGAGGGCGATCGCGGTGGGTTTGTTCAGCGGATTATATCGCCTGACGAGAGGGATACCAATCTTTTTTCCGGATGGCATTGACCCGGGCCGCCAAGGCTTCCCCAGTGGCGGATTGAAAGACCACTTTGCGGCCCCGGTATCCCCCCACATCCTGACCCGCGACCCGAATGCCCTCCCGATCTAAAATTTCCAGGGCGGCCTCGATGTTTTTTTCTCCCAGACCGGCCACGAACCCGCTCATCAACTCGTTTTCCGAGCCCCCGAACAATTGAGCCTCTAAATGTTCCATGCGTGAACCGATTTTGCGGAACATCTGAATCAAGCCAATGATGGCGGGGCAGGCATATACCGGGGTGGATAGCACATGCTGGGGGCGCACGGGCTCCAGATAAGAGGCCATTCCGCCCATGCCTTTGCGGAAGTCATAAAGGGTCACGGCGATCCCGGAACTCACCACGGTGGAAATCAGGGTCGGCTCCACGGGTAAAAACACATGGCCGGGTTTTAAGAAAAAATCTTTGACTGGAGCTTCGTCCATGAAGCACGGATGGGCTTAGAGTGAATGGATCCACCGCCTTCCCTGGCGGTTGGGGATAGCCCCATCCATTCAAAATCTATGCTAGAAACAATGGATTAAAAAATATGGGGAGAAATATGGGCGAGAATGAGGGGGGGATTGGTGACACAAGGTTAATCTCGCCCCAGAATGCTGTCCAAGTTCATCAATACTTTCACGCCATCATCCAGGCGGGCCATTCCCCGAATGAAGCGATGACTGAGGACGGTTCCTGATTGCTTATATATTTCAAGAGAATCGCGGGAAATATTGACCACCATTTTCACCCGGTCCACGACCAACCCGGTGTTTCCGGTGCTGTGCAAGACCACGATGATGCAGGTCCGGGCATCGAAGGCCTTCTTTTCCATTCCCATGCGGGTGCGCATATCCAGCAGGGGAACCACCTTTCCCCGTAAGTTGATGACCCCCATGATGTATTCCGGAACATCCGGAATGGGGGTGATGTTCTGCATCCCGATGATTTCCAGCACGTGGCGAACCTCCATGCAGTATTCATCCTCCCCCAACAGGAAAGTCAGGTATTTTTCACGGAGGGTCTCCTCGGCATCCGGGGCCACCATGCCAGACATGAGTCGGATTTCACTTTTTTCCATCAGCGGTCATCTCTTGGGGGTTCAATATTTACCAAAATCTGCAAGGGTGGAATCGGTATCGTGGGGGAGCATCACGGGTTTACCCCCGAAATCCATGTCCTCATCTTCCATTCTGCGTTTTTTGGGCTTGTCCATTCTGGATTGAATGCCCGTCTTCAGGCGGAACCGGGCCAACATGTTACGCATTTGATCGGCCTGCTGGGCTTGCTCTTGGGCGGCCGAGGCGCTTTGTTCGGCCGAGGCGGTGTTTTGCTGGGTCACCCGCTCGATGGATTCCAGGGCGTTGGACACTTGGTGAATTCCTTCGGCCTGTTCGCTGGCCGAGCGGGCGATTTCGGCCACCAGCTTGCTGGCCTGCTGAATGCTTCCCACAATGGCCGAGAGGGTTTTCGACGTATCTTCCGCGATTTCCGCGCCGTTTTTCACTTTTTTCACCGACCCGGCAATGAGCTGGCTGGTTTCTTTGGCGGCCCTGGCGGAGCGCGCGGCCAGGTTTCGCACCTCGCCCGCCACCACGGCAAAACCCTTTCCGTGGCGACCCGCCCGCCCGGCTTCTACCGCGGCGTTCAACGCCAGCAGGTTCGTTTGAAAGGCGATCTCGTCGATCACTTTGATGATTTTAGAAATGGCGGCGGAGCTTTGGATGATTTCATCCATGGCTTTGTTCATGTCTTGCATCCGTCGGTTACCATTTTCAGCTTCAGACCGGGCCAAGTTGGCCAGGCGGTTGGCTTCCGACGCGCTTTCGGCGGAGCGTTTGGTTTGGCTGGCCATCTCTTCAATGCTGGCGTTGATTTCTTCCAGCGAGGCCGCTTGCTCGGTGGCGCCGTGAGAAAGGGTTTGGCTGGCGTTGGCCACCTGGGTGGCGCCGCTGGCGATTTCATCCCCCGTGGTGCGCAACTGTTGCAGCAGTTCGGTTAGGCTGATGTTGGTTTTATCCAACCCGTCTCGAATCACGCCTTTGGCCTCAAAGGTCAGGTCTCCCTGGGCCAATTTTTCAAAGGCCACCACCACTTCGTGCTTCAGGTTGTCGGCGAAGCGGTCCAGAGAACGCCCCAACTCGCCGAACTCGTCTCCTCGGGTCATCCGTATGCGGTGATCCAGGTTCCCCGCCTCCATTTCGTGAATCATGCCCACGATGTTAATCACCGGGCGGATAATCATGCGGAAAATGAGGAACCACCCGAACAGGGTGATGACCAGCGATACCCCCAGCCCCAGCACCAGGGCCCGGATGAGGTTGGTCATTTTTTTGTCGGATGTTTCTTGGAAACTGAACGCGAACACGTTCATTTCCTCCAGCAGTTCCATGTTGTGTTCAGCCAGGTACTCTTCGGCTTCGACGAATTTAGGAGTGCCCACCGGGCTGTGAATGATGTCGCGGATTTTTGGACTGAAATTTCTCCACATATTTTGCACCACGTACAACTGTTCTCTCAACTCCTGATCCGTCACGGCCTCCAGGCCTATCAGCGGGCTTCCTTCCAGCATCCCCGTGATGGTTTTGTCGAACAGGTCGTGGTTCAACTCCATCAGTTCCCGCTTAAAATCCACGAATTCTTGGTCTTTGCTTTTGCCAATTTCCATGGATTCTTTGGTCATTTGTTGAATGAGCACCCGCTGTTGGCCCGCGCGGTTCAGAATGTTGGCGTCCTCTCGCATGGATTGCAGGGTGCGGTAAGTCACCCCCACCACCGCCAGGTTGGTTAGGGTGATCAGGATGATGACGATCATCAGTTTGTTTTGCACCCCCCAAGAGCCCCGGGGAAGCAAGCTTGTCAGAGTTTGTAGACTCTTGTCGGTTCCGATTTTCACCATGGTAAGGCTCCTTGGGTTAACCGCATCTTTAAACCGTAAAGTTAAGCGAACACAGTCGATTCGTCCCGGTATTCATGGATGCCGGGCTAGGATAAATTTTCCAGGACTTTGTGAATGGATTGCAGCTCCTGGCCGCGCAACAGTTTGTTCACGTCCAAAATAATCCGAACTTCTCCCTCTATTTTTCCCATTCCCACGATAAACAGGTCGCGGCCCTTCATGTTGATGAGCGGACGGGTTTCGATAGATTCGGTGGGAATCATGGCCACCTCCATCACGCGGTCCACAATCAAGCCCAGGGCGGTTTGTTGCTCCACCTGAATGACGATGACGCAGGTACGCTCATCGTATTCCCGAACTTCCATGTTGACCCGCATGCGCACGTCCATCACGGGAATCACCCGCCCGCGGATATCGACCACCCCGGGAATATAGGGGGGCATGTCGGGCACATGGATCACCTTCTGCAGCCGAATAATCTCGGATACGAACTTAATGTCAATGGCATACACTTCGTCTCCCAACAAAAACGTCAGGTATTTATCCCGAAGTATATCCTCGTCAAAATCATCTTCATCGTAAAACTCTCCCTGAAACACGTCGGCCATGTTTTCTCCTTGCCCGTCATCAAGCCAATTGACTTTCGTCTACCTTCAAACTAGCCAGGTCAACCAGTGAGCCTACGTCTAAAATCAAGCTGACCCCTCCGTCTCCCAAGATAGCGCACCCAGACACGCCCCGCACCATTCCGAGTACTCCGCTCAATCCTTTAATTACCGTTTGCAGCTGCCCAATCAGTTCATCCACAAACAGGCAGAACAAGCTCCCCTGGTGCTCCATTACCATCAGCAGCCCGTCTTCCAAGTTGGTGTGAATAGGGGTGATTTTGTGAATTTCATGCAGCCGCACCACGGGATACAGGTTTTCCCGCAGCATGACGATCTCTTGGCCGTCCATGGTGCGGGTGATGTCCTCTGGTTTGACCTGAATGGACTCGCGAATGGCGGTCATGGGGATAATGTAGCGGCGTTCGCCCACCCGGATCAACATGCCCTCGATGATGGCCAGCGTAAGGGGAATACGCAGAACAAACCTTGTGCCCTGCCCTGGAAGGGTTTGAATGTCGATTCTCCCCTTAATGCGCTCCAGGTTTCGTTTCACCACGTCCATGCCCACGCCTCGGCCAGAGACATCGGTCACTTGGTCGGCGGTGGAAAAACCTGGTTCAAACACCAAGCGGTAGATTTCGTCGTCTTTCATGTCGCTGCCATCGCCCCTCACCAGGCCCCGCTCAATGCCCTTGGCCAAAATCCGCTCTTTGTTCATGCCCCGCCCGTCATCCCGCACAATGACCCACACCTCTCCGCCTTCGTGCCGGGCTTCGATGGTGACGTTTCCTTTGGGGGGCTTCCCCGCGGCCAAGCGTTCTTCCATGGGTTCCACGCCATGGTCCACGGCATTTCGAATCATGTGAACCAAGGGATCCGAAATCAACTCGATCACGGTTTTGTCCACCTCGGTGTCTTCTCCCTTCAGGGTCAAATCAACTTCTTTTCCGCTTTTTTGGGAGAGGTCATGCACCAGCCGGATCATCTTACGGAAGACGGTAGACAGGGGCACCATGCGCAGCGACATGGCGATGTCTTGAATCTCCCGGGTGATTTTGGCCAAGTGGCCAGCGGCTTTTTCAAACCGTTCAAACTCATACCCAAACAAGTCGGGGTTTTGGGTCACCATACTTTCCGCGATGATCAATTCCCCCACCAGGTCAATCAACACGTCCAGTTTTTCCAGGTCTACCCGGATGTCTTTCCGAATCAGACCGCCGGGGGTTCCCGTGGTATCGCTGGGGGCCGTTTCACCGCGGTTGTTGAGAGCCTCACGGATGAGATCGGCCGCCAGGGGTTTGAGGGAGGGGCCTTTTTCCCTGGCGCTTTCCGCCGAACCGGCAGGTTGTGCCGGGGGCACCATCGCGGGGGTCTGCGGGTTGGGCGCCAATGGCACGGGGGCTGCCTGGGGTGCCGGCTTGGGGGCTGCGTTGGGGGTCACCGGGGCTGGCGTGGCGGCAGGGGTTGGTCTGGGGGCAACGGCGGGCTGATTCGCGGCTGATTGAGCAACAACGGGTTGAGATACGGCGGGTTGAGCAACCGTTGGTTGAGCTGCTGCCGGGGCGGATTGGCGTTTGGCCGCCAGCGGGGGCAAGGGAAGGGCTTCTCCACCCTGGGGGGCCATGCCTCCAGGGATGCCCGCTGGCGCTGGGCTGGGGGGGGTGGGGGCGATGGCTGGTTGTACCGCTCCCTTGAGCCCCGGGTTTTTGAGGGAAACTCTCCCAGGCAGGGGGCCGGGTCCAGCCAAAGCCGGGGGGCGCTTGGTGGGCCGGGGCGCAGCCGCGGGGGCGGACGGAGCCGCCGGAGTGCTGGCGGGCACAGGCGCTGGCCGGGGGGCCTGATAGGCAGGCGCTTGGCTTATGGGGGGCTGAACGAAGGGCTGGGCCGATGGGGTTTGGCTTTGGAATGTTTCCGGTTGAATGAAACCCTTAACGCCACGGTCGAGAGAGGGTTTGGGCTGGGCGTCTTTCTTTTTGGGCAGGGCTTCGCTTACCAGACCCAGCAGGGCCTCCAGCCCGTTAATGTGGCCCTTCCCCCCTTGGGCAATGTCATCCAACCCATGGCGAAGAATATCCAACAGGTTGAGCACCAGGGTGATGTTCTTTTTTTCCGGGGCCAACTCGCCGTCTTTAATGCATTCCAGCAGGGTTTCCATTTTATGGCTTAATTTTTCCAGATCGGAAAACCCCAACATTCCACAGTTTCCCTTGAAACTGTGAATGTTGCGGAACACGCTGGAGACCAATTCCTGATTTTTCCCGTCTCCCTCCAAGCTGAGCAGATTCTGCTCGGCGGTGTCCATTAACTCATTGGATTCTTTTAAGAAATGTTCAACCATTTCGGGGTTGATGATCTGCCGCAACAGTTCGGCTTCCCGGGCCCGGGCGGATTCTTCCAGGGCCGCGGTGGGGCTGCTCATTCCCTGGGCTTTCGCAGGGGCAGCCGGTTTGGTGGCGGCGGGCGGTATGGGTGGTTGGAGGGTTGCCGCGGTTTGGGTGGCATACCCCTGGCGTGCTTGCTCGAACAGGCCATCCAGGTTGGCATCCTGGGGTTTTGCCGGGGCAGCAGGGGCCGGGGGTTTGGCTTGCCGCTCCTGATCCAGGGTCAGGTCCATCAGCGCTTGCAATTCGCCAATAAATTCATCTACTTGATTTTCATACCCCGCATCCGACATCTGGGAGTCCACCTGATCCAGCACTTTCCGCAACAAATCGCAGATTCGGAACAGCAGGGATATGTGATTGTTATTTAAGGTGACCCGCCCGTTGCGCACCAAGTCTAGAAAGGTTTCGGTCTCGTGGGTAATTTTTTGGATGGACCCCAGGTTCATGAACCCAGCAGACCCCTTCATGGAGTGAAACAACCGAAACACGGTGTGAATCGTGTCGAAATCGGTTTGTTTGGAGAAAGACGCGTTGGATATGTCGACCAGTTTGGGTTCAATCTGGTCAATCATATCCATGCTTTCAACCACGAACTCATGGACAATGGATTCATCGGTATACATGCGCCGACACCTTTCAGGCCTGGTCAAAAGAGTAGAGGGGAATGGTTGATTCTTTCTATCCCAATTAAATTGGATTTTCCACCGGAAAATCAGGCAGAAGCCGTCCTTTTTCTCCAATTTTCCTCCCCAAGGACGAAAACCTTACGGATTCCCCCATGCATTCAATTCTTATTCCTCCCCCGTGGTTTTCCCCGCAATGTTTTATATATTCCCATAGGGGAAAAGTTCTTCTCCCCGCGCTGCTGATAAAAATGAAAAAAGAAAAATGAAAAAAACGGTAAAACAGGCAAAAGAGGAATCATTCTCCCCATTAAGAGAAAAAACAGGTCTCCTCCCGCGATATCTTCCTATGGACAACCCGTCTGGTTTACGGGTAACCTTGGAAATTGACCGGAGTGAGAGGAAATAAATGGCGGGCGTAGCTCAGCTGGCAGAGCACCGGATTGTGATTCCGGGTGTCGTGGGTTCGACCCCCATCGCTCGCCCTTCCCAGGCGATCCACCAGGGAGCCGGGCAGGACACCATCGGCCGCTCCCGACCACCACGGTATCTTGCGTCTGTCACCCGCGTCTGTAGCTCAGCTGGATAGAGCGATGGCCTTCGAAGCCAGCGGCCGCAGGTTCGAATCCTGCCAGACGCATATTTTTTTAAAAAGAGCCGATCCGTGCGAGAGTGGCGGAATTGGTAGACGCGCTGGATTTAGGTTCCAGTACCCAAGCGGTGTGGGGGTTCGAGTCCCCCTTCTCGCATTTCCCGGCCGCGCTTTGGCAGCGGCTCCGTCCTCGGCGTTTAACGCCGGCTTTTTTTAGTGGAAGAACATCATCATGCAGGTAAGTGTAGAACAGCAGGGAAACCTGAAACGGAAGATGCGGGTAGAGGTACCTCACGACAAGGTGGCTTCGGCTTACGACGAGGTGTACCAGAAAATTAAGGAAAATCTGAAGGTCGACGGTTTTCGGCCGGGGAAGTTCCCCAAGGAATTGGCTGAAAAGCGGTTTCGGGAGTTGTTGCGCCACGAGGCCACCCGTACCCTGGTCCCTCAATATTTGGACCAGGCCCTGAAAGATCAACAGTTGTCTCCCGCCACCGACCCGGTCTTTCTTTCCATCGACGTCGAAAAGGGTAAGCCCCTGTGCTTTGAGGTGGAGTTTGAGGTGGTTCCCGAGTTTGACTTGCTGCCAGTCTCGAAGTTTAAACTGGCCGCCAGCGCGGTAAAGGTAGACGCCGCCGAGGTGAACGCGCGAGTGGAAGAACTTCGCAAAGCCCGTGCGCTGCCCCAAGACAAAGGGGGAGAACCCGCGGCCAAAGGCGATATCCTGTCGTTTGACTTTGAGGGGACCTTCAACGGCAAGCCGGTGGCCGGCATGGATGGCAAGGGCCAGCGCATCGAAATTGGCGCCCATACGTTTTTAGAGGCGTTTGAAGAGCAATTGCCCGGCGTGAAGGCGGGGGAGAAAAAAGAATTTCAGCTTCCCCTGCCCGATGACTTCCCCAACAAAGAGTTGGCCGGAAAATCGGTGCAAATTTCCCTGACCGCCAACAAGGTTGAACGAAAGGTGCAGCCGGAATTGGACGTGGCGTTCTTCAAAGCCTTTGGAGACTTGGAAACCCTGGAGGCCTTCCAAGACCATGTGAAGAAGCAGATTGAAGGGGAAAAGAAACGAGAGCAGGATGCCAAGCAGGTGGAAGAACTGGCCGATCAGGTTCGCGATGCCTATACGTTTGAAATTCCCGAGCAGCTCACCATCCGCCACGTGGGCGAGGTTGAAGAGCGCCTGACCAAAGACGATCCGGAACTGGCCAAAACGCCCAAAAAGCTGGCGGAGCGGCGTGAGGAAGAAATGGCCAAGATCACCAAAGAATACCGTCTGCGGTTTGTGGTCGACAAAATCGCCAAAGAGAAAGACCTGAAGCCGGACACCAAGGAAATTCAACAGCAATTCACCATGCAGGCTTACATGCTGGGGAAAAACCCCCACGAAATCATTCAAACCGACATCGGTGACATGCTCATCCACCGCATTCGGGAGGACATCCTGATGCGTATGGCCATGATGGACCTGGCCGGCCAGATTCTGGCCGGGAAACCATAACCTGGAGAACAAACCATGACTCTCATCCCCATGGTGGTGGAGCACTCCGGCTTCGGAGAGCGGGCCTACGACATTTACTCCCGCTTGCTCAAGGAACGCATTATTTTCCTGGGCACCTCGGTGGATGACCATGTGGCCAACTTGGTGATTGCCCAGCTGCTGTTTCTGGAGTCGGAAGACCCAGAAACCGAAATCTCCATGTATGTGAACTGCCCGGGGGGCTATTTAACCTCTGGGCTGTCCATCTACGACACCATGCAATACGTAAAGCCCGAAATCCAAACCATCTGCCTGGGGCAGGCCGCCAGCCTGGGGGCCATTTTGCTGGCTGGGGGCACCGCGGGCAAACGCTATGCGCTGCCCAACGCCCGCATCATGATTCACCAGCCCTGGGGTGGGTTTTCCGGCCAAGCCTCCGATATTGATATCCATGCCAGGGAAATCATCCGGCTGAAGGCCACCACCAACCAGATTTTGGCCCACCACACCGGCAAAAGCGTGACCCAGGTGGAGGAAGACACCCAGCGCGACAACTTCATGTCGGCCGAGGAAGCCAAAAAATACGGCATCATCGACCACATCATGGACAAAAGCCTGCCCATCAAAGCCGCCAAGTAGGCAGGGAGGCGTAAATAAAGAGATGAGGGAAGTGAGGAGCAAAGTCCCCCACGAATTCAACTCCGGGTGTATTAGGGGCTGAAGAAAAAAAATGAGCGGGGGATTCGAGAGAATTCGAGAGTGGAAAAAATGGGAAAAAATAATGAGCGGGCGAAAATAAGCGTTGCAACTGAAAAAGAATAAAGTGGAGGTTGAAGTAAAAGTCCCGTTGACAGCCCCGCCCCCCCAGGGCAAAATTTGAAGCGGAATCAGGCTTCACCCCAAGTTGTTTCCAATCCCAGGGCGGTTAGCTCAGCTGGGAGAGCGACGGAGTCACAATCCGTAGGCCACAGGTTCGATCCCTGTACCGCCCATTCCAATCAATAGGTTATCTCTAGCAAAACAGCAGCCCACCCCAAAAACAACCACCTTTCACCCATCAAACTGCCCCAAAACGGTTACACAATTAGCCTCCATTTAGTGCGCGGCAATAGAAAAAAATCCCTCGCGCTCTTCGCCGAACGAATTTCCGTTTTTCACGGACCTGCCGAATCTGAAAAACCCTCCCTGTGGCCCCAGGCCAAAGCCCCAGCAAATCTACTCCTCCTTCCTGCCGAGGCGTTTCCCATGGTCTTTAGGTCACAGGACTCCGGCCAGACACCAAAACAATTCAAATCCGTTTCTGGTGCTTTGCGCGGGAAGTAGGCGGAGGTGACCTTAAGGCCCGGCGGGCTTGGGGGCGTTGGCGTTGACTTTGGTTTCCAGGCTGTTCACCCGTTCGGCGGTTTGCCGGGCTTGGTTGTTGTAGCTGTCCATCTTGGCTCCCAACTCTTGGGCCATTTTGTCGAGCAAGTCCTTCATCCCAGCCCGCATTCGCGCCAACAATCCCTCCGGGCCCACATCCGACATTTTCTGGGCCACGGCCCCGCTCAGGGCCTCGTTGTTGGCTTGAATGTCTTGCTGAAGGCCTTGCCGCACGGCCAGGGTCTGCCGGTCGAGTTTTTCCTTTAGCTGCTGATCCAGCAGGGCGTTGAACCGTTCCGTCAGCACCGCCTCCGACTGGGCAATCCGGGCGTCCACCGCCCGGGTGGTTTCCTCCCGAGAGGCCGCCAGCAGGTCTTTCAGCATGTTTTGCCGCTGCTGCTCCTGGATCAGCTGCTCGTTCAGCAGGTTTTGAATCTGCTCTTTCATCTGCTGGGCGGTTTGGTTGGTTCTCATGCCGTCGGTGATGATCTTGCTCAGCCCGGTGTCAATTTTGGAATCCCGCTGTTTTTGATAGACCTCCATCTGCATGGCATCCATTTTTTTCTTGTATTCTTGGGCACCCCCAAATGCGATGGACAGGATGATGATGCCCAGGGACCACATGCCGGGAATGGACAGCGTTTGGTTGTCTCCCTTACCCTTGGAGAACACCGCGATGAGCACGCTTAAAAAGGCCAGCACGGAAGACACGGCGAAGGAGTAGTCGTACACGTTGTTGCGAAACGTGATGTTGGTGAAGAACAGGGTGACCGGTGAAACGATCATCCCCACCACCAACAACAATTGAATGGGATAGTGGTATTTCTTCAGCTTGGCCAGCACCCGCTTCTTCAGCGGATTCCCCGGTTTTTTTGGCACCTGCGGCTCTGGCGGTTGGATGGGTGTTTCCATGAATTCCTCGAAGGAAAAAAATGTTGGCCCGTTTGCCCAGAGATGGATGGATTTTATTCGTGTTGGGTTAACAATGGTGCGATGGATTCTACCGGTTCCAGTTTGTTCAGCGCGTACAGGTGAACGCCGTCGACCCCTTCTTTCAGCAGCCCCTCCACCTGCTTATGGGCGTATTCAATGCCAAAGCGGGCGGAGCCTTCCGGGTCTCCGGCAAACCGGGCCAAGCCGTCTTGCAAGGCTTGGGGGATGGTGGTCCCGCAGAAGGAGGAGAACCGGGAAATTTGTTCAAGAGATTGAGCGGGCATGACGCCTGCACTGATGGGAACGGTGATGCCCATGGCCCTAAGGTCGTCGCGCCAGCGCAGGAAAAACCGGTTGTCTAAAAAGTATTGAGAAATAATGAAATCGGCCCCGGCCTCGACCTTGGCTTTCAGGCGCTGCTGGTCGGTGGCATAGTCGGGGGCCTCCACATGGCCTTCGGGGTACCCCGCCACGGCAATACCGAAGCGCCCCTGGGCGGCCAGAACCCGCACCAGATTGGCGGCGTAAGGGTAGCCCCCTGGGGTGGGGGTATAGGTTTGCCCTGGGGGGGGGTCGCCCCGCAGGGCCATGATGTTTTCCACCCCCTGGGCCAGGTGATCGGCCAGCACCTGGGAAATTTCCTCCTGGGTGTGGGCCACGCAGGTCAAGTGGGCCAGCACCTCGACCCCAAGATTTTGTTTAATGTGGGCGCTGATTTCTCCGGTGGTGTGGCGGGTACCTCCGGCGGCACCGTAGGTCACCGAAATAAAATGGGGCTGGTGGGCGGCAAACACCTTCAATTTCTCTTTCAGGTTTTCCACCCCCTGGGGGGTCTTGGGGGGAAAGACCTCGATGGAAAACACGGTCCGACCTGGCTGAAAGAAATCCTTGATGCGCATGGGGGTAGATTGTAGGAAGGAAGAGGATGCCGGAACAAGATACCAGCCAGGAAACACAATCTCTTATTATAACCATGCCCCCGCAGGGATGAAAATCCCCGTTGGAAACTTCCGGGCCGGGTTGCATCTTTGAAGGGTTTTCCATATAAAAGAGAAGGATGGAATTGTTTTCCAGTGCCCAAGTATGCCGTGCCAGGAAGGCGCGGAGGGGCCAAAAGGCATAGACCATGGAGGGTTGGCCGATGAAGGGAAGATTCCCCCCCGCCGCAGTTGTTTCCTCATTCCCGTTGTTCTTCGCTTCTCCCCTGTGGTTGGTGTGGCTGGCTATGTTGTTGCAGGCCGTTTCGGGTGTTGCCTGGGGGGCCGGGTTTGGCCCCGCCGATCAACCCATGGAGGCGGCCTGGCGGGATGGAAAACTTTGGGCGTTGGTGACCCCCTTGGCCGATGAAGGATACATCCCCCTGGCCAAGCGGGTGCTGGAAGACCCCGCCCGCCACGGGGAGCTTGCCGCCGTCAACCGTAACCGGCCCGTGCAGCGTGGCCGAGCGGTGAAGATTCCCCTGGAGTGGCTGAAGCCAGACTTGCGGGGGGCGGCCTTAAGGGCCATGTATCCCGAGGACGACCTGACCCAGCGGGGGTGGGAGCACCGGGTAGGCCACCCCCAAGAAAACCTGATTCAGTTGACCCTGGTCTATACTGGATCCACTGGCCGGTTCAAAGAACTGGCCGCCTACAACCGCCTGAAAAACCCCAATCGCATTCCGCTGGGCCAGGCCATTGTGATTCCCCTGGCCTGGATTCCTGAGTCCATGGGGTTTCATCCCCAGGTGAAGGCCCCCCTGGTGCTGGACCGGGACCCCCAGACCGGGGCCTACTTTGCCTGGTACACCCTGGGGCGGGACGAAACCCTGTATTCTTCCGTCATCCAGCGGTTTACCAACCGCGAGCGATCGGATGAAGTGAACCGCCTAGCCAAGGAGCTGTTGGCTTTAAATGGGCTGAAGGGGGCCAGGGCAATTCCCGCTGGGCAGAAAATTCGCATTCCGTTGGAATGGCTAGACGAAGAATACCTAACGGGCGGAGCCTCCCGGCCCGTGGCCCAACACACAGGCCCCCAACCTGGTTCCCAAACGGGTCCCCAGTCTGGAACCCACGCCCCTCCAACCGTCACCCGCCCGCCGGGTCGTCCTGGCCGTGTGCTGCATGTGATCGTGGACCCTGGCCATGGTGGCAGAGACACCGGGGCGGTGTATGGCAAGCGGAAGGCCGGGGGCCGAGTGTACGAAAACTTGGTGACGTATGACATCGCTTTGCGGCTGGAACGCCAATTGAAGGTCCAGGGGCACCGGGTGTACCTAACCCTGGAGGACCCAGGCCAGCCCGCCCCCTTGGATCAACTCCCCATAACCCCCGACCACAACGAGAGGGTGAAGGTTACCCCTCCCTATGCCATTGCCAGCCCCAACGTGGGGGTCAACATGCGGGTATATCTGATCAACCATCTGTATCGAAAACTGTTGAGCCAGGGGGTTCGCTCCGAAGACATTGTGTTCATCAGCATTCATGGCGATGCCCTGGCCAAGGGCCTGCGGGGGGCCATGGTGTATTACCCCGACCACCGCCTGCGCCAGCCGCTGTTTCACCCGGCGGGCCGGGAATATCGCCTGCGGCGGGAGGCGGTGAAGGCCTCGCTGCGGTTTCAGCCCGCCCAAACACGGGCGGCCCAAGAGCAAAGCCACGCCTTTGCCCGCCTAGTGGCCGACGGCTTGGCCGCCCAAGAGGTGGGGGTCAATCCACGGCGGCCGCTTCGCTCATATTATTACCGCAAGGGAGAGCGCACCCTGCCCGCCGTGCTGCGTTACAGCCAGGTGCCGGCATCGGTGCTGGTGGAGGTGGCCAACCTGAACAATGCCCAGGACCGGCAATGGTTGTTAACCGGAGAAGCCCGTGAGCACATTGCCCTGGGGCTGGCCCATGCGGTGGAAGCCAAACGAAAGACTGGCCAGACCCTGGCGGAGCGGTAGGGGGGGGTACGGGGCTGTTGGTTAGGCCGTTGCCCCCCTGCCATTCCTTGGGTATGCTTTGTGGGTTCCCGCAATTTAACCAACACCCTCCGGCAGCCGAGACATTCCATCCGAATCAGCACAACCCTTTCTGAAGTCGCTACGGCAGCGCCTTCCGTTCCATGCATGGCCCCATGAACCTGACGCTGTTCAACACTTTGACCCGCCAAAAAGAAGTGTTCGTTCCCCTGGTGCCCGGCCGGGTGAGTTTGTACACCTGCGGCCCCACGGTGTATGCCGATGCCCACATTGGCAACCTGCGAAGTTATGTGTTTCCCGACGTGCTGAGAAAAACCCTGGCTCGGCTGGGTTATCAGGTCACTCAGGTGTTGAACATCACCGACGTGGGGCACCTGACCAGCGACGCGGACCAGGGGGAAGACAAAATGGAGGCGGCGGCGGCCAAAAGGGGAGAGAGTGCCTGGGAAATTGCCGAGCGTTACACCGAGCGGTTTCTGACCGACCTGGACCGGCTGGGCATTGCCCGGCCAGACGTGATGCCCAAGGCCACCGGGCACATTGCCGAGCAGATTCGGCTGATTGAGCGGCTGGAAGAGAAGGGGTTTACCTACCGGGCGGAAGACGGGGTGTATTTCGATACCGAACAGTTCCCCGAATACGGGCAGTTGGCCCGGCTAGACAAAGACGGCCTGCGGGAAGGCGCCCGGGTAGACATGGGGGCCAAGCGCCACAAGACCGACTTTGCCCTGTGGAAATTTTCCCCCGCTGGGGCCCAGCGCCAAATGGAGTGGGACAGCCCCTGGGGGCGGGGGTTCCCCGGCTGGCACATCGAGTGTTCGGCCATGGCCATGAAGTACCTGGGAGAAACCTTCGACATCCACACCGGGGGGAAGGATCACATTCCGGTGCATCACACCAACGAGATCGCCCAGTCGGAAGGGGCCACGGGGCGGCCCTATGTTCGTTATTGGCTGCATGGAGAGTTCTTAGTGCTGGGGGGCGAGAGCGACCCGGAGCAGGCGGCCCGCATGGGCAAATCCGAGGGGAACTTTCTGCGGCTGCAAGAAGTGGTGGAGCGGGGGTTCGACCCTCTGGCCTACCGGTATTTGGTGCTGAACAGCCACTATCGCAAGTTTCTGCATTTTTCTTGGGAGGCCCTGAAGGGGGCCGAAACGGCGCTGCTGGGTCTGCGGCGGCTCGTTCGGCAGGCCTTGGACGACCTAGGGCAGATGGGAAACCAGGGAGAGTCGCTCCCCACGGGACTTCCCGCGGCGGGGTCTGTTCAACATGAACTCCTGGCTGATCTGTGTGATGACCTGAACACCCCCAAGGCGCTGGCCACCCTGCACGTGGCCCTAAAAAATCCCTCGGTGTCTGCCCAGGAGCGGGCGGACCTGGCCCGTTTCGCCGACAGCTTGCTCAGCCTGGGGCTGATGGATTTCTCTCGATTGGCAGACGTTCAAGCCCCGCCAGAGGTGGAAGAACTGGCCCGCCAGCGCTGGGCGGCCAGACAAGCCAAAAACTGGGGGGAGTCGGACAGGCTGCGGGATGAATTGCAGGAACGGGGCTGGCTGGTGAAGGACAGCAAAGAAGGCTACACGTTGGAACCGGTCAAAGGATAGCTCCATCGTTCAAATTTGGGGGGCTTCGCCCCCCAATTCCCCGTTTCACGGCCAAAACCCCGCTTATGCGGGGGGTTCAATCGATCAAATCACCGTGAACGCGGCCGATATCTGGATGAAATATCTGGTTACCAGGGCTTTCCCAAAATTCTCGACACTTGCTCCCGGGCTCCAGGAATTAGCGAGTCCAGTTCTTCCAATTCCTGAGGGGTCACCCAGCGAACATCCGAAACTTCCTTGGGGTTGGGGGTCAGGCCAGACAGGTCCTCCACGGTCACATCCACCCAGAACATTCGGTATTCCCCAGAAAAACTCAGGCTGGTGCCCAACGGGCGAACGGCGGTGCCCTCCAGGTTCAGCTCTTCGCGCAGTTCCCGCACGGCAGCGGCTTCTGGGGTTTCTTCTTTTTCCAGCACACCCCCCGGCAGCCCCCAGCGGCCCGGGGCCCGGCTCAGGCCTTCGGCTCGGCGGATGACCAGCAGTTTACCCTCTTGCCGCACCACCGCCAGAGCGCCCTTGGGTTTTCCCAAAATTTCCCGCAGGCCGAAATCTCCGTTGCTTCCGTTCAGTTGAATTTCTTGCAGGCGGGTGTGCTTTTTACGGATGCGGTCTACCTCGGGGTGGTGAATCCGGCCCTCGGGCCAGGGGGGCAATTGGAAGCCCCTAAAATTCTCTGCCCGGTCGGCGGCGGCCAGGGTTTGTTCCAGTTGGGCGGCAAATTGGCGAAAGGTTTCCATGTCGGGTTTTTTGTTGCGGCTGCCATCTAGAGAACCCGCGGTTTTTTTGGCTACCCGGGCCAGGCTGGCCACCATTTCCCGGTATTCTTCATCGGTCAGGCGTTGGTGATCCAGGTTCACGGTTTCCCAGCGGTCCAAAATAACCAACAGGTGATACACGTCTTCCCGCAGGTATTCAAAAATACGAGATGGAATTTCTTGGCTGGTGCCTCGGCCCCGGATGATGTCGGTGAGGATGTAGCTCACTTTTCTGGACTGCATGGCGGAGTCGCGCTCGATGCCAAACAAGCTTTCCAGCCCCTTTAGAGAAATGTGGGGGTTGAAGGTGCGCTGGTAAAAGGCGGTCTTGAGGTCCAGGTGCCCCACCCGGCTGAGCACGGCCGATTCTGGTTCACCAATGCCATGGGTGGAAATTCGCTCGCGAATCCAGGGAAGGTCGTTGTCGGTTCCGGAAAAACTGATGAGGCGGCCCCCTGGATGTTGGGCTAGGTGGTCGGCCACCCGAGACAAAAACCAACGGATGAGGGCGGGTTCATCGGCGCGGCGGGTGATGGAACCGATTTCGGTAAGGCAGCCCTCCTGGTTCACCCGGCCCAGGCCAATCATGCACACCACCGGTGCGCTGTTCTGGAACGAGTTGGCCATTTCCAGGTCGAAGGCCAGGGCAGCGGCATCCACACGCTCCAATCGGGCGGGAGATTGCTCTTGAAACACCTGAACTTCTGGAAAATCCATGCCGAAGATACCCTGACAAAAGAGATGTGGACGAAAGCAATGTTACATTTATTCAAAATCCGGGGGAAAGATCAATGCAAACCCAGAGAAAAGATTTCGAGGAGAACAAGGGAAGATATGGGAGGAAACCCCTGGCGGAATGGGAAAAGATACCCCCAGCCGAGGAATCCCCGGCTGGGGGGGCGAAAGCCGGTTAACGTCCGGCTTCCGGCAGTGTGGTGGTGTTGGGGGTGGGGGGCAGCACCGGCATGGTTTGCGCCGGGAACTGACCGGTGAGGCTGTTCAGAAAGGCCACGATGTCGGCCACGGTTTTATCGTCCAGGTTTTTATCCAGCTGGGTTTTGCCCATCACCCGCACGGCTTCTTCCAGGGTGGCCACGCTGCCGTTGTGAAAGTAAGGCGCGGTGAGGGCCACATTGCGCCAGGTGGGCACCCGCCAGTGGTTCATGTCATTTTTGTTTTTGGTGACTTCGTAGCGCCCCTTGTCGTCGGTCAGGTGGTATTTTTTCTCATACTCGCTGCCCGGAAACATGGGGAAAGCCTGGTAAAACCCCTCGCCAGTTTTCATGGCGGGGCCGGCAAAGTTGGGCCCGGAATGGCAGGTGGTGCAGCCCAGTTCTTCCACGGCCTTCATGCCCCGAATGGCCTGGGCGCTCATGGCGTTCTTTTTCCCCTTCTTGTATTGGTCAAAGGGGCTGTTGGGGGTCACCAAGGTGCGCTCGTAGGCGGCAATGGCCTTGGCGATGTTGTCGTAGGTCACCGGGTTTTTCCCGCCAAAGACCCGCTGAAACTGCTCCCGATAGCCGGGGATGCCGTCAATCAGGGCCACCACGGCGGCTTCGTTGGGCATGCCCATTTCCACGGGGTTCAGAATGGGCCCCTTGGCTTGGTCTTCCAGGCTGGCGGCCCGGCCGTCCCAGAATTGAACGCTTAAGAAGGCCGCGTTCCACACGTTGGGGGCGCTGCGCCCGCCTTTTTTGCCAAACACCCCAAAGGAAGTGGGGCGGTTGTCGGTTCCGCTGGCCATCACGTTGTGGCAGGAGTTACACGACACGGTTTGGGTGACCGACAGGCGGGGGTCGAAGAACAACTGCCGTCCCAGGTTGACCTTCTCTTTGGTTTGGGGGTTGTCTTTGGGCACTGGGGGGGTGGCGGGCAGGGGCTCCATGGCCATGGCCGCGGTGGCCCACACCACACCCAGGGTCAGGCCCAGGGCAAACAAACCAACCGAAGAACGAAGGACTCGGATCATGATAATCTCCAAAAGAGGGGGGGATAAAATAATAAACATTCTTGTTTGTTATTTTACGTGGCAGGGGTGAATTGTCAAGGGGATTTGGGGGAAATCCGCCTAAAAATAACGCATAAACCATCCTATAAAAGAGTCCTATGCTCGATTACTTTAACACCTTGGCCCGCTATAACCGCTGGGCCCACGACAAACTGCTGGCCGCCTGCGAGAAACTGCCTCACGCGGAGTATCATCAAACCCGCCCGGCGTTCTTTCACTCCATCCACGGCACCTTGAACCATATTCTGGTGGCGGACCGGGTGTGGCTGGGGCGCATCGAGGGCGTTGACCCAGGGATTCGCTCCCTAGACCAAGAACTCTACCCCGACTTTTCCACCCTGCGGGCGGCCCGGCAGGCAGAAAACGAGCGGATCATCAGGGTGGTGGCGGGGCTGACGGCAGAGCGTATGGCTGGACGTTTGACCTACACCACCCAGGCCGGGAACCCCCAGCAAACCCCCCTGTCCCTGGTGCTGGGGCACCTGTTTAACCATGCCACCCACCACCGGGGGCAAGTGCACGATCAACTCAGCCAAACCCCCGTGCCGCCCCCCAGCATGGATTTGATTTATTACCTGCGAGAAGCCTAGCGGCATTACACCACCACTTTGGCAGAACCTTCATCGGAGGGAATTTCTTCAATCCGGGGGGTGTCGAAGGTAGATCCCAGGGTTTCTTGCAACAGCCTGGCCGAAATGGCATCGGGGTTGTCGATCACCATTTTGTCATCCACGTTGATCAGAATGTTGTGGTTCACCGCGGAAAAGTAATTTTTCCGCGTGGCTGGGTCACTCAGGATGGGCCCCGTGTCAAACTTACTCACGTACACCAGCACCAGCATGGGAATGCCCCGGTACAGGCGGTCTTTTTGATTCATGAACTTCAAGGCTTGGTCTAAGGGCAGCGTGGCGGGAAGAATCATGTAATTGTATTCCGCCCGGTTGCCCTGCTGGGCAATCTGTTGAATGGTGTCCCAAATCACCGGGGGGGTCATGGGGTTCATCCGGTTCAACTTAAATCTAGCCGCCATGCTGGGGTGGAATTTTTCGATGTTAAAGCGCAGGGCCCGCTGAAAGCCCGCCAAGGCTGGCATCATGTTCACCATCTTTCGCCCCAGTTCCGTTTGCGGGTCATGGTGAACGATCACCCCCGTGATGAACTGATGGCTGGAGAACCGCCGGAAAACCGCCCGGTTTAGGTAGGTCTGCCGAATTTTCTCTCGAGGCAGGTTGAGCAGTTCTTTCACAAAGTTTTTCGCCTTCAAAAAATAATCCAGGTGTTCCTCGGCTTCCGGCAGGAAGATTCTTAGCATCAATTGCTTGCGGGCGGGCATAAAGCACTCTTGCACATAGCGGGGCAGGTCGGCCATTTCCCTGTCCATCAAGTTCATCCGCTCTTGGATGGCAATAGTGGAGGTGCGCAGCCGCTCTTTGCGGGCGGCCAGGGTGGCCATTTCCAGCCGTTTCTGGTGGAACAACTGAAAGCGCTGGGTTTCCTCCTTTAACCGGGCCATGGCTTCCGGCGCCAGAAAAGTGAGCTTGCTGAGGTTTTCCCGCAGGGCTTGGTTTTCTTGCTGCTTATGCTGAAAAACGGTTTTGCAAGACTCGGCGGAATCTTTGGGCGGGGCCACCTGAATGCCGGTGTTGGCGAAATCGATCGGGCGAGACTCCATCAACGACCGGATGACCTCCTCCTCGGCCTTCAACCCAGACAGTTGTTGGTTCAACTTATTGAAGTTGTGAAACACCTGGGCTTGGCGGTTCAGTTCTTCGTTGAGTTTTTGGCTGTTGACCACCAGGCTTTTGGCCAGGGTGCTGGCTTTTTCGGCGTGGCCATTTAGGGCGGTGAGTTCGGCCAGGGGTTGAAAGGTATCCTTGATGGAGGCTTTGGTCTGGGCCAAGATGCGGGTGACCGCGTTGTGCAGGGTAAGAATCGCTTGGGCGTCTCGGGCCTGGCCCATTTTGAGGCGTTGCTGCAGTTGATCGCGCTCCAGTTGGGCATTGGCGGCCTGTTTGGTCACTCGCTCCAGGGTAATGGTTAGTTCTTCTTTGGGGGTCTTTTTGTATAATTCGGCCCGTTTGGCCATTTCTCTGGGCAGGTCCATGGCGGCGATCCGCTCTGCCGATTCAGCCGACTGCCAAGCCCAGTGGGCTTTCCCCGCTTGATCCAGTTTAATCGTGTATTCTTTGAGGGCGGTTATTTTTCCGTTCAGGTCTGCCATGGCCTGACCCAACTTATTCTTCAACCCATGCATCAACCGGTCTTCCGTGTTTTTGGCCGCTTGCACCAATTCGTTGGAGAACACAGCCGGGTCTACGTGGTCTCCCTCCAGCCAAGCCGCACTGGGCTGGGGGGGAAGAGAAATCATGGGGGCCATTTTCACCGCCAGCTGCTGAAAGGCCACTTCGGCCTCTTGGTGCTGCAAGGCCACTTTTTCCCTGGCGTCTACAAACTCTTTGTAGCGGGCGTTGTAGTTTTCTTCCTCCCGTTTCAGCATGTCCAGGTACTCTGGCGATCCGGTGAGGTCTAAATTCCTCAAAGAATCCTGCAAGGCAGACAAATCCTTCTTGGTGCTTTGAATTCTTTCGTTGAAGTACTTGTCAAACGACTCCAGGTTGGCCTGGGGGTTTCCGTCCGAACGGGCTTGAAGGTCGGCCAGGGCCAGCTGTTCTTCCAAAAACAGGCTGAAGGAATAGTCGTTCCGCGAAAACAGCGCCTTGTTTCCGGGGTCTTGAAACAAATCCGAACAGGCCAGGGCGGGGAAAAAATATCGTTTGTCGTTGGTTTCTTTTTCTTGGGGGGTGCCAAAAAACACGAAATCTGGGGCGGCACCGGCTGGCAGCAAAGGCCCATAGGCTCCGTTTTTATAGTCTCCCAGCCATTTGATGGTGCGAGAAGCCGCCTTGCACTGGCCAATCACGTTGAAGAAGACCATGTCTTCTTCCCCAATGTTGAAGTTCCGCCGGAACTCGTGGTCAATAAAACTCACCAACACGCGGATCTCTTGATAGGCCGATTCGAAGTCGGCGGCGGGGATGTCTTTAAAGGAGAAATGATCCAGGTCAATCCAACTGGTGATGGTCGGCATTTGGTGGCTGATGTCATCCAGCCGGATGGACGTGGTGTGATGAATGGTGGAAATGGTCTTGAGGGACTCCACCAAGGACTGGAAGTGTTTGTCGAACCGGGACTCGGTTTGATCGTAGGTGGGTAAATCGGCGGCGTTGTCGCACAGGTAATGAAAACTCTTGGCGTCAATCACTTGTTCCAGCCCAAACCGGCGGAGCAATTTTAACGTTTGCCCGGCCAGCGGGCCTACCGCTCCCACTTTCAGGGCGCGGGCGAAGGTGTCTAGTTTGAATCCTTTCTCTTCGTTGTCGCGCAAAAGCTGAAAGTAATATTGCTCGCGGATAAATTTAGAGATGTTGTCGGAGGTGTATTTTTTATCGGTAATCAACAACCGTTGAAAGTTAAAGCGGGCACCTTCCATTTTGGTGGGTTTGTGGGCGCTGCCCACCAGTTTTTCCTCAAAGTTGGGCTTGAACGATACCGCCACGCTTTTCAGGTCTTCAAAAGAGATTTGATCCGCAGACTGGCGCGACAGGAAGGTGATTTGTCCGGTAAAGCTGTTGACCCGGAGGGTGCGGACTTCTTTCAGGTTTACCGTTTCCGGCTCTTTCCCGGGTACCCGTTTCACCAGCCCTTGAATGCTCCCCCAGGGTACCCAGCGCAGCTCTAGTTTTTCCCGCTCAAACTCGCGAGACAGGATCACGCGGTTGTCTTTCACCACCCCATGAAAATCTAACCCCCGGTCTTGCCGAAACTGGAAGTCTTTGATCACCCGGGTGGGGAGGTCAATCACGAACTCCCGTTCTTTGTGACCGCCGCCAACCTCTACCTCCCTGGATTCTCCCACGCCGTACATGCCGTGGAGTTTGCGGATGGACTCCATGTTGAACGAGGCGGCTTTCCCGTCTTTGGTCAAAATGCGGATCTGGCTGAAGAATGGCATGGCAAAGGAGGGCATCTCCTCCTTTTCGGCGTGGGCTTGGCTTAGTTCCGCGGGGTCTTCAATGTCCAGCACCCCCCTGGCGTCGGGGTAGATCAAAGACAAGGTATAGTCGTGAAACTCCAGCGATTCTTGCAGCTTGGCCAGCAGGTCGGTTAATTTACCTGAAAGGAACGCCGCCATCATGGGATAGCGGGCCCGCAGCCGGGGCAGGTAGCTCAAGAAATCGTGGAAGGCCCGGAATTCAGACTGGGTTTCAATGACCAGGGCATACACCGGGTCGGGCTGAGAAATAATGGCCTCGTACATCCGAGAGGCCGGGAGCTGGGTGGCGCCCTCATGGGCATTCACCATGATCCGCCGCAGGGGGGCTCTCAACTCATCCGGGATATGGTGCTCGGTTTGCACGGGGTCCGGGTTTACCACCACCACCCGCCCATACTTGGATTTATCCAGCTCTGGCTGAACACCCTCCCGGATTTTCCGCAGGACTTCCTTGGCGACCTTTTCCTGGTCGGCTTTGTCGAGGGTAATTAATGAGTCATCAATTTGCAGCATGAATCCATCCGGGGCGACGCATTTGAAATGGGAACCGTACTTTTTAAAATACAATAAAAACAGCAAATTGTGAAGGAAGCGTCTACCCCGCGCAAAGGTTGAACGCCAAGGTGGATTCCACGAGCCTAGAAGGAAAACTAAATGAGGTCAAACGAATCGTTGGGGTATGGACAAAGAACAGAGAAAAAATGAGACCATTCCGGCCTGAGATTTCGTTTATTCATTGGCCGAATGAGTAAGATAAGCGTCTTTTTAGAATTTCGGTAAATTTGGGCTTTTGTTGACAGAAATAAAAAGGTAAGATTTATTTTAATAGAATCTTTTTTACCTGTCTCTATTTTTTTCCCCCTTCTTTCAGGGTTCCTGTGGAAAACCTACGAGTATTCGTGGTGGATGACAGTTCTATGTATCGCCGCCTGTTGACCCGGGCGGTTGAAAGCATGGAAAACATCAAAATGGTGGGCACGGCCCCCACCGGGTCTATCGCCTTGCAAAAAGTATCTTCCGCTCAGCCCGATGTGGTGCTGCTGGATATTGAAATGCCCGACATGAATGGCATTCAGGTGCTGGAAAACCTGAAAGCGCAGTTTCCAGCGGTGGAGGTGGTGTTGATCAGCGGGGTGAACAGCCGCAGCGCCGATGTGGTGATGGATGGGTTGTCGAAGGGGGCGGTGGATTTCATCCCCAAGCCTGAAGGGGACTCTCTGGAGGACAATATCCAGGAGCTTACCCAGCGGTTGAGAGATGTGTTTCGGGCCGTGCAAACCCTGCACTTTACCCGCAAGGCCCGGGGAGAAACCCCTGCGGTGCCGGCTGTCCCGCCGCCGTCCCTTCATCTCCCTCCAGCGGGGGCGGTCCCGTCCCGAATGACCACCATTGTTCCGGTGAAGTTCTCGCTGGTGGCGGTGGGGGTGTCTACCGGGGGGCCCAAGGCTTTGGAGGAGTTTATTCCCCGGCTTCCCCAGGGGCTGCCAGTGCCCGTGGTGGTGGTTCAGCACATGCCGCCGGTGTTTACCGCATCTCTGGCCCGGCAGTTGGAAAAAAAATCCAAGTTGCGGGTGGTGGAGGGGGCCGACCGGATGGCCGTGGAGCCCGGAACCGTGTACATTGCCCCAGGGGGCATTCACACCCTGGTAGAGGCCGATTCTTCCGGCAACATGCACCTGCGGATGAACGATGGTCCCCCGGTGAACAGCTGCAAACCCGCGGTAGATGTGATGTTCCGCTCCGTGGCAGAATTCGCCGGAGGGAGAACCCTGGCCATTATTATGACCGGAATGGGAAAAGATGGATTGTACGGCGTGGAATTGATAAAAGGAAAAGGAGGGTATTGTCTGACCCAGTCGCCAGAAACCTGCGTGGTGTATGGAATGCCCCAGGCGGTGGATCAGGCCCGGCTCTCGGATGAAAGCGTGCCCCTGGAATTGCTGGCCCAGCGGGTCAAAACGTTGTTGAACCTCTCTTAAGTTCTCCATGCCGACCACCAGTACCTTAACCACCCAGGAATTCGAACTCCTGCGTGACTATATTGAGCGGGAATGCGGAATTTCTCTGGGAGTAGATAAAATCTACTTGATGGAGAGCCGCTTACGTCATTTGGTGACGGAATATGGGGGGAAAAACTTCTTCGATCTGCACAAGCAGGCCACCGGGGCAGATGCCGCGGCCATCCGCCAAAAAATTATAGACGCCATCACCACCAACGAAACCCTGTGGTTCCGCGATAAATCCCCCTACATGTTGCTGGAGCAGGTGTTTTTGCCCCTGTTTAAAGAAAAAATCCGCAAGGGCATTCCTAAAATCCGCATCTGGTCCGCGGCTTGTTCCACGGGGCAAGAGCCCTACTCCATGGCCATGATCATCAAAGAGTTTGTGGAAGCCCATGGGGAGGGATTCCTGAATGAGTTTCACTTTGAAATCATCGCCACCGATATTTCATCCCAAGCCCTGGGCATTGCCCGCATTGGGGCCTACGATCAGTTCACCATGGGCCGGGGGATGGAAGATAAATACACGGCCAAGTATTTTAAGCAGAACCAGCAATACTGGATCATTGAGCCCCACCTGAAAAAAATCATTCAGTTCAAAGAATTCAACCTACAAGGGCCCTTCGATTCTTTGGGGCGGTTTGATTTGGTGTTCCTGCGCAATGTGGCCATTTATTTTTCCAACGACAGCAAAATAAAACTCTTCGAAAAAATCCGAAACTTGTTAAACCCTGGGGGCTTGCTGGTGCTGGGGTCCACCGAAAGCTTGGCCTATTACACCAATTCCTTTGAGACGGTGGAGTTCAACAAAACCGTTTATTACCGCAATAAATAACCCCGTAAATACATGCGGCTTGGGTGCTTCTGCTGGGGGATCCAGCAGGCAGGGGTGGTGTGTCGTTCGAGATCACACCGGTGACCTTCTTGGACTTGGGGGGTGGTGTTCCCGCCGGGAGGCTGATAAGTTAATCAGATACCAGACCGACTCCAGACCGGACCCTGTGGATGACGGCCATTTCAGAACATCAGACGGCGTATAACCCATCGTGAGGACATGAGCGAGGAAATCAACAGTTTAATTGCCTTGGCAGAACAGGATGAAACCATCCGGAAACTGAAACAGAACTTGGTTCAGACCGAACGGCGGTTAAAAGACGCGCGCAAAAGCCTGACCCTAGAGGAAAAAGCCCTGAAAGAAATGACCAAGGGCCGGGAAAAAATGGAGAAAGCCATTCAAGAAAAAACCGCCACGGCCCAGGTGGCGTTGGACACCATCGAAAAGTTTAAAGAACATCTCAAGCGGGTGCATAACCAAAAAGAATACTCAGCCGCCCAGAAACAACTGGATGAAGCCCGAAAAATCAACGATCAGATGCAAAATGAAGTGATCGAGGTGCGTATTCAGCTGGAGGAGTTGCTGCCCAAAATAGAAGAGGCCCAAACACGGGCGGCCCATTTGGCCGAAGCCTTTGCCGGGGTGGAGCGGGAAATTCTGGGGGAACGGGACGGCTGGAATAAAGAATTGTCCCAGGCCGAAGAAAACCGCAAGCAGCACTTGCCCGGCATTACGCCCAAGAACATGAGCATCTACACCCGCATTTTTAACTCTGGCCGCGGGCCAGCTTTGGTGCCGGTGGTGGGGGGTGTGTGTGGGGGATGCAACATTGCTCAGCCGCCCCAGGATTTCAACCGCATGCTGGCCAACCGGTCCTCTGTGTACACCTGCCCCCATTGCGGGCGGATGACCTACTTCAAAGATGTTCCCGCCGAGTGATCCGCAAGGAGGGGGTGATTTCTCCCTCCCCGCAATCTTCCGTTCTCATGTTCTCCTTCTTCTGTTTTTTTCCTGCGGCCTTATTCTTGTGATCGCCGATCTTCTGCCCAACCCCAAGGGGAAGGCCGGGATGAACCCGCCATACAGCAAACTGGGCGCAGATGGATATTGCACATCAGTGAGGCCCCTAGGCTTTGTGGGGTGGTAGGATTAAGGGGGTCCGATGGTTATAATGAGTGGTTGCTGAGATTTTTGAAAAATGAAAATATAACGACACGTTTTATTAACGCCATATTCATGACAGCCCAGGCTGCAGAAGCCAAACGAGTGGACAACATGAAAAATATTCGCTTAGAGCATAGCATGCTGAACACCCTGAAAAAATTGGTGGATGCATTGGGAGGCGCCAAAATGGTGGCTCCTGCAGTGGGGGTGAGCGTTTCTCATTTTCAGGGGGGGCTGAATGTTCATGATGATACCCACCGCATTTCCTACGAAACCGCTCTCAATTTACTGGAATATGCTTATAATAATAGGAACCTGCCAGGCGTTTCCGAACTGCTGGAGGATTGGTTGATTGCAGAGCATAAATTGACGGGGATGGTTCCAGTGCGGATTTCACAGGGTGAGGTGAACGCAGATGCTATACATGACTCTTTGCTGGATGCCTTTTGCAGGGCGGGGATTCTTTGCAATATCATACGGGATGTTGTGGTTGACAATGAAAAAATCAACCCAGACGATGATGAAAAGATCAGCAATGCTACTCTCAAGACCATTTCGGCGCTTCTGTATGTTGAACAGTTGAGCAACCGGTTGGCGCTGGAAAAAGAATAATTTCGCAGAGTTTGGTTTTTTAATAGTCCCCAGTTTATCTTTATCTGGTCTTACCAAATCCAAATCAAATCGTTTTCAAAACGACTACCACCACACAAAGACAGCCCTCTGGGCAAACGGCCGGGATGCCCCCAACGCTTACCAAGCCGTTGAAAAGCCCCCGTCGGGGATATCAAGGGCGGTGGGGTCTCCGCTGGAAATGATCTCCGCCTCCGCCACAGCCTGGGGCAGAATGTTGCGGGTGAAAAACCGAGCCGAAGCGATTTTTCCCCGATAGAACATGCCATCGCGGCTTTCCGGGTCGGTCTTGGCCAGTTTTTCCTCGGCCAGCCGGGCACCTTGCAGCAGCAGGTTGGCAATGGCGATTTTGGCCATCAGGTTCAAAAAGCGCGTGCCGGTGAGGGGAATCAACTCCATCTTGTCTTGAGTAAAGAAGGCCATGTAGTCACCCACCACTTTTTTGTAGCTCTCGACAGCCCGGGTCAGCAATCCGGCTTCGGTGTTCCAGGCCGATTGCTCTTTCAGCTTGGCGGCAAAAGACCCGGCCTCTTCCCCAAACCGCCCCACCAGGGCCCCGCCGTTTTGGGCCAGTTTGCGGCCCACCAAATCCATGGCCTGAATGCCGTTGGTTCCCTCGTAAATGGGGAAGATGCGGGCGTCGCGCATGTATTGCTCGGCTGGGTAGTCGCGGGTGTATCCGGCCCCGCCATAGACCTGCATGGCGGTGGAGGCCACCGCCAGGGCGGTGTCGGACACGTAGGCCTTCACCAGCGGAATGAACAGCCCCACGTAATCCAGCAGTTCCTCTCCCTTGGCCGGGTCGGTTTGGGCGGCAATGTTGGCTTGGTCTTGCAGGCGGATGGCATGGTAAATCAGCGCCCGGCAGCCCTCGACCTGGGATTTCATCTCTAGCAGCATCCGGCGGACATCTGGGTGCTGAATGATGGGCACGGCCCCTTCAGGGGGGCGGCCCTTGCGCAGGTGGGCGCCCTGCCGGCGGGTGCGGGCGTATTCCAGGGCGTTCAGGTAGGCGGTGGAGGCCACCCCCAGCGACTGCACCCCCACCCCAATGCGGGCCAGGTTCATCATGGTGAACATCTTGCGCATCCCGGCCCCTGGTTCTACCCCCGCCTTGGGTTCGCCCCCCACCATATACCCCACGCACTTGCCCTTCTCTCCGAACGACAGGGTGCAGGTGGCCGAGGCGTGAATCCCCATTTTGTGCTCAATGCCAGTGCAGACCACATCGTTGGGGGCACCCAGGCTGCCATCGGGGTTCACCAAAATTTTGGGAACAATAAACAGGGAAAGCCCCTTGGTGCCTTTGGGGGCGCCTTCTACCCGGGCCAGGGCCAAGTGGATGATGTTTTCGGTAAGGTCTTGATCTCCCCCGGAGATGAAAATTTTAGTGCCGGTGAGGGAATAGGAGCCATCGGGGTTCTTCACGGCCTTGGCGGCGTTCAGCCCCACGTCGCTGCCGGCTTGGGCCTCGGTGAGCAGCATGGTGCCCGCCCAGCGGCCCGTGTCCATGGGGGGCAGGAACAGCTTCTTTTGCTCCGGGCTGCCCATGCGGGCAATTACTTCAGCGGCGCCGCTGGTTAACCCCGGATACATGGCGAAGGCCGCGTTGGCCGCCGTGAACATCTCCAGCACGGCCATGTCCAACAGGTGGGGGGCACTTTGGCCACCCCGGCTTTCTGGCAGCGCCAGCCCGTTCCAGCCGTTTTCAAAATACGCCTTCCAGGCGGGTTTCAGGCAGGCGGGAACGGTCACCTTTCCGTTGGGGGCGATTTGGCAGCCTTCCCGGTCGCTTTCTTGCAGGGTGGGCCCCACCACGTCCGACACGAAGGTGTGGGCCTCTTGCAAAATCATCTTCACGTCTTCACGGGTCATGGCGGCGTAAGGGGCCTTACCGAACAGGTCTTCCACCTGGAATTGTTCCAGCAGGGCGAATTCCAACTCTCGAAGATCAGCTTTGAAAAAGTTGCGTGCGGCCATGGGGCTCCTTAAAGGTCGGGCTGGCGTGTTGAACATTGGGTGGCAAAAAGATTGTCTATATTTTTATGATACTACGGTTCTGGAGGGGCGTCTATTCAGGCCGACCGGGGGGTCGCTCCTACCGAAGGCCGGACCACACCGCCCGGAACCACGGATAACTTTTCCGCAGCCATTCCCTAAGGGCCAACACCCCCAGGGCATAGAAGAAGGGAACGGAGAGCAAGTGAATCATCCGCCATTGGTTTAACGTGGCCAGACCGATGAGAGGCGGAACCTGCAACCGCATTCCCAAATAGAGAGACAGCCCAGACACCACCAACATGGCCACCAGCGCGTGCAGGGCCAGGGTCACCGCCCCCAGGGCGGCCAAACGGGCCATGGCCTGCTGGGCGCGCTGCTTGGCGGGGCCGGAGGTTTGGAGCCAAAGAACCACCCCCTGGTAGGTCATTCTTCCCAGGAACAGACCCGCCCAGATCAACCCGGCAGTGAGGTGCATGCCGCGCCACATGCTGGGAATGGGGTAGGGGCTTAGTACTTGGGGGTTGCGGATCATTTCTCCGCTTAGCACCAGCAGCCCCAGGGCCAGGGGGCCGATGACTTCAAATAGAAACATAAACACCCGGTCTCCCAGGATCATCCACCCAATCAATTGGCGGATGTGGGGAGAGGACAGGCGGATGTCCCAGAATTTTTTCTTGGGGGGAAGGGTGGTTTCTTTGCTCATGGCGGTGTTCCGTGGCTTGCCCTATGAATTGATCTCTTCGCCAAACTTCTTATTCCTGTTTTCAACGTTTTCGCCATCCCAACTGGTTCCCCACTTCCAACAGCACCCCATACTCAAATCCAATGGGGGATGTACTGGCTGCTGTTCGGTTTCACCCTCCGCATGTATTTTATCTCTACCCTTCGGTCTAAGCCGTATTGTCCCTCTACGATGGGGAGGGACAGGCGACGCAGGCGCCAGGGAGGGGTGCTGTTCGGTCGTATCTCGAAGCCAAAACGAATTGTGTTTGCTTCCTTTCGGCTTCGCCGGTTGAACGGATGAAGAGACGAGCCAGTGGATTCGAGCATGGTTCCCCAGATGTCATCGTTTGGCGGCGGGGCTACTCCACGGCGTCGGCGCCGCTGAACTGGAAGGAATGCACAATTTGAGAGGCCAGTCGCTGCCCCCACTTGGAGGACAGGTCAATGCCCTGCCCATTGAGGGCGGTTTCCAGGGGGCCTGATTTTCCCTTGTCGTCGGCCGGGCTGCCATTCCAGGCGCTGGGCGAAATGATGTCGTAGCTGGTAATGATGCCATCGTCGAGCCAAACTTTGTGCTGCAGGGTGCCAGCCGGGGCTTCTACCCGCCCCACGCCGGTTCCGCTGGCGGAGTTGACCCCCCATGATGACCGGGCGGCGGGCTTGCCGGGGATTAAGCGGGCCAAAATTTCCCGGGCCCGATCCACCAGCAGGCTCATTTCTCCAGCCCGGGCCGCCATGCGCCCGCCGCTGGTCGCGGAATGTTGGGGGTCTATGCCTGCGCGGGCCATCAGGGCCAAGGCGGGATGATCGGCCGATAGATAGCCAGAGGTCTTTCCCACGGCTAGGCGTGCCGCGGCGCCCACTTCCAGGGGCAGCTTTCCCAACCGGGGGGCTTTCACCCAAGAATAGGCCTTGTCTTTTTTAGGGTCCGGGAGCATCACACTGCCAGACTCCGCGGTGGGTAGGGTGTAGAATGACTTGGCGGTTTCCTCCAAGAACACGCCTTCCAATGGATGGATGTTGTCTTCTCGGAACAGGCCCGCGGGCAGCGTGGTGCTGCTTTTCCCCCCAATGTTACCAAACCCCGACGACAGGAAGGCCCCCTCTCCCCGCCCGCCGTTTTTTAACCCGGGCACCGTTCGGTTGAGCAGCAGGGCGTCATCCTGGGCCTCCGAAACAAATGGTTCGACTTCCGAAAGGTAACGGTCTAGCCGGAACACCAAGTCTTCGGTCACCTCCACGCCCACCCCGCCGGGGCCAATGCTCATGACCATGGGAGTTTTGCCCCCCACCAGGGCCGACATCCGCTGAAGGGTACCCACCACCCGTTGGGCCTGGGCCATGTTTACGGCCAGTTGATCGGCATCCTGCCGGGTGAAGGCCAGGGGGATGGTGGCCGAGCTCCAGGTGCTGCGGGTATCTTGGCGCAGGCGGGCCCCCACCCGCCGCAGCGAGGGGTTAGAGCCATGGTATTCGGCCAGGGCGGCCATGGGCAGGTAATCTGGCAGGGCCCTATAATAAAAATGAACCAGATGGGTTTGCAGCAAATGCAGGCTTTGCAGCAGTTCCCGCAGCAGCATCCCGTTTTCGTCCACCTGGGCCCCGGCGGCGTCTTCCCAGGCCCGCACAGAGGCCAGGGCATGGCACATTCCGCTTTCGGCGGAGATTTGCTGGGTGAGAAACACGGCCTCGGAAATATGGCGGTTCGTCAGGGCTTTTTCAGCCTGACGGGTGGGCCGGCCCTCAACGCCAATATGGCCGGTTCCATCTTGAATCAGGGCGGCGCCCCCTTCTACCCGGGGAACCTGGAATCGAATGGTGGTCATGGATCTGGGCGGGCTTAGGAGTGGGGTTCGGAGTCGAAACGGAGGTATTTTTTCAGCAGGTGCAAAGCCAAGCCCATGCCAGCCAGCCCAAACATGCCCCATCCGGCGGTTTCGACCTGCTGCGACAGGGTGGAGTGAATGCCCATCTGGTCTCCCGGCAGCCTGCCGTACAAGCCCAGCCCGCCGAAATCAGGATAGGAGGGATCGGAACACCCTGTGCAGGGGCTGCCTGCCCCCACGCACCAGTTTTCTCCCCCGTTCCATTTGTTCACGGCGCAGGTGTTGTGGGTCACCGGTCCTTTGCATCCCCGAAGGTATAGGCATCCCGGCTCGCCCAACGATTCTGAGAAACGGCCCTGTTCCAGGTCACCCCGCCGTTCGCAGCGCTGGCAGACGGTCTCGCTGTAATACATTACTGGCCGCCGAAAGGCATCTACCCGGGGGAACCCTAATTCTAGATAGGCCAGGGTGCCCACGATGTGATGGGGGGGGACAGGGATTCCGGGGAGTTTCACCACCGGGGTGCTGCTGGTCTTGCACAGGGCCTGGAAAGCGTTCAGGTCTTCCGTGGGGGTGAGAAACCCGCCGTAGCAAGCCTCGGTGCCCAACATCACCACGGCCTTGGCCCGAGACAGTTCATTTCGCAGGGCCGAGTAACGTTCGCCCATCAGGTCTGCTTTGGAGGGCACGCCCTCCAACACCAATACCGGGGCGGAGGGAAAGGGATTGGTTTTGACGTCTACCCCGGCGGGCTCTAGCCAGTCATACCGTTCCACCTGAAATTGGGTGGTGACCAGGTCTAAAAACTCAGGCAGTTCTCGGGTGAGGTGAGTGAGCTGGGTGTGGCCGCCGCCCTCTAAGGCAAACCACAGAATGGGATTGCGGGAGGGCTGGGCGGCCAAAGCCCGGGTCACGTTCACCAACCCCTCTGAAACCAGGGTTCCAGCGGCGATGGCCGAGGTCCATTGCAGAATTTGTCGGCGGGTCAGGGTCATGAAAGGTAGAACGCCATCCTTGGAATGAAAAAATAAATTCGGGGGCTGAAAAATCCTTTCTAGGTTAACACCATTTTTTACGGGTTTCCTAGTATGGGTTCAGGGGAGGGAAGGTTTTTAGAAAATCTTTTTCCACCGAGACCCCCACTTAACAGGTTCACCCGGGGATCAATCCCCAGGATTTTTGTATGGAGGGGGGGGTGGGGGGCGAAGCCCCTCAATCAAATCAATCCCCTTCCCCCAGGGAAGGGGGCAGGGGGATGGGGAAAAGTACATAAAGGTCTTCAATTTACTTTGACTTCTTGCCAAAATATTTTATCTTGTGTAGGTTGAAAGGGAATTCTTTGTTTTTTTAACCCCTCATCCCACGGAAGGTTCCCATGGCCAATCTGGCAGACATGCTGAAAAAACGGGTGCAGCAATTGGGATTCGAAGACATTAAAGAATGCGCCCGGCAATTGGAGTTGCCTTACGAGTTGTTCCGCAAGGTCATTTCCGACGGGCACATTCCCAAAGACAAAACCCTGCTGTTCTATGCCGATAAACTGGGGCTGGATTCATCCGACCTGATTTCGACCGCCTACCGGGAAAAAGCCCCAGAGACCGTGCAGCATTTGTTCGAGCGCCGCCCCATGATTCCCAAGCCTTCGGCCTCTCAGCGGCTGGTGCCCGTGCTGGGGCAGGCCGCCTGTGGCCCCTGGTTAGAATCGGCTTCAGGGGACCCAGAGGGCTTTGAACCGGTTGACATTGCCGACCCCCAGGCGTTTTTTGTGGTGGCCGAGGGAGAAAGCATGGTGGGGGCCCACATTCCTCCGGGGGCCCACCTGTTGGTGAGCCCATCGGCCCCGGTGCACAATGGGGCCATTGTGTTGGCCGGTCGAAACCACAGCGAATACACGGTGAAAACCCTCCACCGGCATGGTTCCACCACCATTCTGCAACCCATGAACCCGGCCTTTCAACCGCTGGTGGTGGAAGCGGGGGAACCCCTGAGCTTGTTGCGTATCACCGAAATCCGTATCAAGGTGTAGGTAGGGACCTAGGATAGGAGGGCTGGCAGCCCCCCTATGGCGTTAACGTCGATGCTCTTTTTCCCCCTTTTTTATCCCTCTGCTGGGGATATCCACGCCCGGCGGTTCAATGGCGGATAGATGGTGGTGAGACGGTGGTGAGATGGTAAATCTGCTCAATTTTGACCCCAACCAGTTTCTGGGGTTTTTTCTGATTCTCACCCGGATTTCCGGCGTGATGGCCGCCGCCCCCATTTTTGGAGATGCCACCACTCCCGTTCCAGTCAAATCCGGGTTTGCCTTGATTCTCTCTCTGGTATTCTACCCCCTGGTGGCCCACCCCCACCTGCCCCTCAACCCCCCCCTGATGGAATTGATTGTGCTGATGACCGGGGAACTGGCCGTGGGGTTGTTGATTGGCCTGGCAGCCCGGCTGCTGATGGTGGGCATTGAACTGGCGGGGGAATTGATCGGTTTTCAGACCGGCCTGGGGATGGCCCATGTGTTCGATCCATTGTCGGCCCAGCAGGTTTCTTTGTTCAGCCAAGTGCTGTCGAGCTTTGCCCTGCTTATTTTAGTGATGGCCGACGGCCATCACTTGTTCATTGAAGCCCTGGCCAACAGTTATAAACTGATTGGCACCGGCGAGTTTGCCCTTACCCGTCCCGCCTATGATTTTGTGCTCAACCTCACCGGCAGCCTGTTTGTGGTGGGCATTCAGGTGGGGGCCCCCCTGGTGGCGGCCCTGCTGGCGGCCAACTTGGCATTGGGGCTGGTGGCCCGCAGCGTGCCCCAAATGAACGTGTTTGTGGTGGGGGTGCCCCTCACCATCGGCATGGGCATTTTGTTCCTGGGAATCGGCTTTCCGTTTTTCATTCAATCGGTCACCGAAGTGGTGGGGCGGCTGGAGCCCATTTTGTTTGGTGAACTGAAGGCCCTGGGGGGGTAACGCATGGCCGAAAGCGGGCAAGAAAAATCCGAGGCACCATCCGATAAACGGCGGGAGGACTCCCGCCAAGAGGGCCAGGTGGCCATCTCTCGCGAAGTAACCTCTGCCGCCATGTTGGGGGCCATGTCACTGTATTTTCTGTTTACCGGGCAACTGGGAATCAACACCCTCCGGCAATTGTGGGTGTCCTCCTTTCAAAATCTCTCCCAGCAAGATTTCACCGTTCCTCTGCTGCAAAAATTTTTCATCGACACCGTGGTGCTGGTGACCCCCTTTATGTTGGGTGTGTTTGCCTTGGCCATGGCGGTGGCCCTGTTTTCTTCGTTTATGCAGGTGGGGTTGTTGATTGTTCCTTTCAAGTTTAAGTTCGAGCGGGTGAACCCGCTGGAGGGCATGAAACGGCTGTTCTCCATGAGCGCCTTTGCCGAGCTGCTGAAGAGCCTGTTCAAGATGATCGTGGTGGGGTATGTCATCTACGTTTCTTTAGAGGAAGAAATTTTCCCCCTGTTTCAGCTGTTCCGCTTAAAGCCCGAAGCCATTTTAGATTTTAACCTGTCGCTGGTGGGGGTGCTGTTCGGGCGGGTGGCCATTGCCTTGGTGATTCTGGCCCTGTTTGATTTTCTGTTTCAGCGGTGGAACCTGGACCGCCAGCTGATGATGACCAAGCAGGAAATGAAAGAAGAGATGAAGGAGACGGAGGGGAATCCGCAGCTAAAATCCCGCATCCGGCAAATCATGCGGAACATGTCTCAGGCCCGCATGATGGAGCACGTGCCCAAGGCCGACGTGGTGGTGACCAACCCCACCCACTTTGCGGTGGCCTTGCAGTATGACCGGGAAATCATGGCGTCTCCTCGGGTGGTGGCCAAGGGGGCCGACTTTATTGCCCAGCGCATTCGCGAAGTGGCCCGGGAAAACAACGTGCCCCTGGTGGAAAACCCGGTGGTGGCCAGAGAAATTTACAAGCACGTGGAAATTGGCCAGGAAATCCCGGAGGGGTTGTTCCGGGCCGTGGCCGAGATTTTGGCCTATGTGTACCGCCTGAAGGGGAAAACCCTCAAGTAGCCAGGGTGCGAACCAGGGAACGGGCACTGGTCTTGAGTCCAGTTGGAGGTGATTGTTGGCTATTTCCCCCTGCGTTTCCGTTGCTTTTTCATGGCTTGTCCCCTGGGTTTGCCCCAGGTCATTTCCCGGTTTTTCCTGGGCTATTGGTGCGTCCCCCCCTTTTTTTCCGCCCTTTTCATGTGTTACGCTGGCGGATACGAGAGCTCACGGACAGAGTCTCCAAGGAGTGACCCATGGCAACCCAGGCGACCAAAGCCCCTCCCGCCGGAGGCGGCACCCCCTCCGTCGGGCGGAGTTCTGACCTGGTGGTGGCGTTTGGCGTGATCGCCATCATTGCCATGCTGGTGCTGCCCCTGCCCACCCTGCTGTTGGACCTGTTGCTGGCGTTAAATATTGGCATTTCCATCTTAATTTTGTTTGTCTCCCTGTTTACCGTTCAGGCCCTAGATTTTTCTTCATTCCCGGTTGTCCTTCTCATTACCACCCTGTTCCGCTTGTCGTTGAACGTGGCCTCTACCCGGTTGATTCTGGGCAACGGGGCCCACGGCAAAGATGCCGCTGGCCAGTTGATTCGGGCCTTTGGCGACTTTGTGGTGGGGGGGAATTACATCGTGGGGATCATCATTTTCCTGATCCTGGTCATCATCAACTTCGTGGTGATCACCAAGGGCGCTGGGCGGATTGCCGAGGTGGGGGCCCGCTTTACCTTGGACGCCATGCCGGGGAAACAAATGGCCATTGATGCCGACCTCAACGCTGGCATCATCAACGACAAAGAAGCCAAGGCCCGGCGGTTGAAAATTCAGCAAGAGGCCGACTTCTACGGGGCCATGGACGGTGCCAGTAAGTTTGTGCGGGGCGATGCCATTGCCGGGTTGATTATTACCGGGGTGAACTTGGTGGGGGGGCTGATCATTGGGGTGGCCCAGCACAACATGGACCTTTCCGCCGCCGTGCAAACCTACACCATCCTCACCGTGGGCGATGGCTTGGTTTCTCAGCTTCCCGCCCTGGTCATCTCGGTGGCGGCCGGTATCGCGGTGTCGAAATCGGCCCTGGAGTCCTCCATTGGAGAGGGCCTAAAAAAAGAAATCATCACCAACAGCCGGGCCATGGGCATGGTGTCTGGCGTGCTGCTGTTCTTCGCGGTCATTCCGGGGATTCCCACCCTGCCCATGCTGGTGATGTCGGTGCTTTCTGGCACCATGGCCTATCTGCAATACACCAACGAAGAGCGGATGGCCCTGGCCGAGGCCCAAACCGCCCTGGCCGACACCCAAAAAATGGCCGAGGAGGCCCCGGAAGACATTGAGACCATGCTGCCCATTGACCGGCTGGGGCTGGAGCTGGGCTATGGGTTGATTCCGCTGGTGGACAAAGACCAGGATGGCGAGCTGCTGGACCGCATCAAATCCATCCGCCGCCAGGTGGCCCTGGACATGGGTTTCATCGTTCCGCCCATCCACATCAAAGACAACCTGGAGCTTCCCCCTGGGGGATATTCCGTGACCATCAAGGGGGTGGAAGTGGGCCGTGGAGAACTGCTGACCGACCACCTGCTGGCCATGAAAACCGGCAACGTGGAGGAAAACATCGCGGGCATTGAAACCATCGAACCGGCCTTCGGGTTGCCTGCCATTTGGGTGGCCCCCGACGATCAGGAAAAAGCCCAATTCTCCGGCTACACCGTGGTTGATATTCCCACCGTGCTGGCCACCCACATCACCGAGGTCATCAAACGCCATTCTCCCGAGTTCTTGGGCCGCCAAGAAACCCAGAAACTGATGGACAACTTTGCCAAGACCGAGCCCAAGGTGGTGGAAGAGTTGATTCCCAACGTGTTGAGCCTGGGCGGCATTCAAAAGGTGCTGCAAAACCTGCTGCGAGAGCGGGTGTCCATTCGGGATATGCACACCGTGTTGGAGTCGTTGGCCGACTACGCCACCATGACCAAAGATCCCGAAGTGCTGACCGAATACGTTCGCCAAGCCATGGCCCGCACCATTACCCGCCAATACCAAACCCCCGACGGCCTGCTGCCCCTGGTGGCCTTGACCCAAGAGATGGAAGACCAACTGGCCGAAGCCATTCACACCACCCCCCAGGGTTCTTATCTGGGGCTGGATCCTTCCATCGCGCAAAACATCATCAAAAGTATCGAGGGTCAGATGGATCGCTTCACCGCCTTTAACTATCAACCCATACTATTGTGTTCTCCGGTCATCCGCCCCCACGTGAAGCGGCTGACCGAGAGGTTTATTCCCAACCTGGTGGTGTTGTCTCACAACGAAATATCCGCCGACGTCCGAATTGAATCGTTGGGCGTGGTGGGGTAACGAAACCAGACCGGGGAGGGCCGGTCCTTAACCCTCTATCCTTTCCGACATGCAGATTAAACGGTTTCGGGGCGCCGACATGCAAGAGGCGCTGGACAAAGTCAAGAAGGAGATGGGCAGCAACGCCATCATACTTTCCACCCGCCATGTGCGGGGGGGCAAGGGGGCCTTTGGCCTGTTTGGCCGGCCCATGCTAGAGGTTACCGCCGCCAACGACAACGGTGAAAACAGCCCCGAACTAGAAGCCCTGCTGGCGGCCAATCCACGCTCAGGCCAGGGCAAGGCCCCCGCCGATGGCGACCAGTTGCGGCAGCTGCTGATGCGCAGCCGCATGGAAACCGAAAGCCTGCTGAACCCCCTGCACGAGGACATTCAGCAGTTGAAAGACATGGTGGAATCGGCCCAGGCCCGCGCCAACCCGGCGGTAAACGAATCGGTGATGAACCAACTGCGGGCCGAAATTGCCGAAACCCGCCAAATGGTGCAAATTCTTACCGCCAAATCTCAGGGGCTGCGCGATGCCGACTTCTCGGAAAATTTGGTGGTGCTCTACCAGCAGTTGATCTTCAGCGGCATGGAAGAAAAGTTTGCCCACCGGCTGGTGGAAGAGGCCATGAATGCCATCCCCCCGGCAGACCAGGAAGATTTCCACTACGTAAAGGTGTTTTTGGCCCGGATGATGATGAAGATTGTTCCGGTGACGGGGCCCTTTCACGCGGGCAGCGGCAAACGCAAGGTGATTGCCCTGGTGGGACCCACCGGGGTGGGAAAAACCACCACGGTGGCCAAGCTGGCTTCGGAACAGATGCTGAAACACAGGGTCAGCGTGGGGTTGATTACCATCGATACCTTTCGCATTGCCGCGGTGGAGCAGTTGAAAATCTACGCCAAGATTATGGAGGTGCCCATCGCCGTGGTGTCGAACCGCGCCGAATTGGAGCGTGCCCTGGCCGACTTTTCCCGCAAGGACCTGGTGCTGATCGACACCGGGGGGCGCTCCCAGCGCGATGACGTGCAGATGGCCGAGATATTCCGGCTGTTTGAAGACATGGAACAGACCGACGTGTGGCTAACCCTGTCGGCCACCACCAAAGACGCCGAGATGACCGAAGTCACCCGCCGCTTCAGCCAAATTCCACTGCGGGGGGTGGTGTTCACCAAATTGGACGAATGCGCCACCTATGGGGCCATCTTCAACCATGCCATTCGCTTCAAAATTCCCGTGGCCTATCTCACCACTGGGCAAAAAGTACCGGAAGACATTGAACCGGCCACCCGAGAGCGAATGGTGGATTTGATCCTGAATATTTCAGGCGATGAATAAAGGCAGGTGAACAGGCAGGCTGGACTTTGACGAGCAACAAACGATGAGCATACAGGGGCCAGGGCAAGGCCAGAGAATACTCGAAAGGATAGGCCATGGATCAGGCGTCCACATTGCGGCAATTGCACGGAGCCAGGTCCCCGGATAAAACGGGGGGCCACCGGCCCCAGGTCATTGCCATCACCAGCGGCAAAGGGGGGGTGGGTAAAACCAACCTGGGGGTGAACCTGTGCTTGGCCCTGACCCAAATGAAGCGCCGGGTGTTTTTGATGGACGCCGATGTGGGGCTGGCCAACATCGACGTCATTCTGGGCATCACCCCCAAGTACTCCCTGGAACACATGATGCGGGGGGAACGCACCCTGGCGGAAGTGGTGGTGGAACAGCGGGGGATGAAAATTCTCCCCGGCTCCAGCGGCATGACGGATTTGCTGGATCTTTCTTCCCAAGAACAGGCCCGGCTGTTCGACCTGCTCTCTCCCCTCGACGCGGAAACGGATTTTCTGGTGGTGGATACGGGGGCGGGCATTCATGCCTCGGTGATGCGGTTTAACACCGCCGCCGACCGGGTGCTGGTGGTGGCCACCCCAGAACCCACCTCCATCACCGATGCCTACGCGTTGATCAAACTGCTGTCCGGCAAATACGGCTGCCAGCGAATTTCCGTGGTGGCCAACATGGTGGCCAACGAGCACGAGGCCCAGGGGGTGTACGACCGCCTGGACCAGGTGTGCCGCCACTACCTGAATCTGGAGGTTGATTTTCTGGGGTGGGTTCCTTCCGATCCCTACCTTACCCAGTCGGTACGCAAGCAGATTCCGCTGATGGAGTCCTTTCCCAAGTCCCCCGCCGCCCAGCGCTTAAGGCTGCTGGCCCAAACCCTGCTGAACGGCAACGTCCCCGCCCAAGACACCCTCCATTTTTGGGAACGTCTGAAACGCTGGAAGAAATTGTAAACTCGCTTTTCTGGCAGGTTGTTTCCTTGGTGTCCGCCAATTCCAAAAGATTTTTAGATCACGCAAGTATGGATCTGTTTCCCAATGTAAGGGCCATGGGATATCCGTTGCGGGTAATTTGGCGATGTTCTGGGCCAACGACCTGTGGAAGATGAACCCGTAAATAAATCACACACGGCAAGCACCAACCATGACCACGGCCCCCCCTCTAACCACACCCCTTTTAGCCTATGCCGTGTTCCTTTTGTTTTTCTTAGGGAGGTGATAATCTTGTAAAAAATTGAATCCATCCCTTTATTAACGAGGCTCCATGGCGTACTTGGGTATTTTCACCAACCTGTTTTGCAACCACCAATGTTCTTACTGTATTCAGGCCAAGTCCTCCCTGGATGTCCGCAAGAATCCCGATAAGGTGGATGTCCCCCAACTGTTGGCCTTTCTGAAGAAGAACCGCATCGCCCACTCGGTGAAAGTGCTGGGGGGGGAATCGTCGTTGCACCCGGATTTCGAACCGTTGATGACGGGGTTGCTGGGCCTTTATTCCAAAGTGGTGTTTACCACCAACCTGAACGGCAAGTGGTATGAAAAGTTTGATACCGCGTTGGAAAAAATGAAGAAATGGGGGAACAAAATCGTGTGGAACACGTCGTTCCACCCAGGGTGGATGGAAGCCGATGTGTACATCGAGCGCATTCGCAAAATCAAAGCCGCGGGTTTGCGCCTGAACCAAGTGTCTACCACCGACACCCCGGACCTGACCAAAGAGGTGGCCGACAAACTGATGGCTGCCAACATTGGCTGGGCCCTGCAAACCTTTACCGGCCGTAACAAAGAAGGCCGCATGTTGCCCCAAACCTGGGCCGATGTGAACACCAACTACCCTCAGCTATACTCCCCGGCGCCTTACATCGACAACTACGAGTCGTATCTGGCCAACTGCGAAGACGCCGACGAAAACCACCCCCCCCAGCGCGACACCTGGGTGACCTGCAAAACCAAACGGTTTCTTATCGGGCCGGACAACCTGATCTACCCCTGCCATCGCCACCTGTACGTGCGCGACCATAACTATGCCGCCGGGTCCATCCACGACCTGGGGATGAAGGATTTCAAGTTCAAATGGAACCGCCTGCTGGGGCGCTGGAATCTGCCCTGCGACACCAAGTGCAACCCCTGCGATTTCGAATTCGTCAAAATCACCGACACCAAGAAACCCGCGGTCAGCTCTGCCATTGCAGTGTAGTTTTACTCTCGTGGGTTTGTTTCCCTCGCCAGCGGCGTGGGCCAGCCCATCTCCCTTTCCGGCAATTCTTAAAAGTACCCCCTCCCTGGCCCTGGGCAATTCTTCCCTCTGTCTGGGGCCTTCAGACGCTGATCTGCCCCAGAAAACAGGGCGGGAGATGGGCAAAACAGGTGCTACAAATCCCCCCCATCATCTTTACGCCCCGCTGGTGTTTCTTTAAACTCCACATAAAATATCCTGTTATATAAGTAATTTCTGTATTCCAGCCCTAGGAGTTTCCCTGAATCACCAAGATACGGCACGGCTTTGGCATTAAACCTGGGTGCCATACCCCTATCCCCGATGGGAGAGGGGGGAACCGTTGACCTTTGGGACCAGGATCCGAGGATGAACAACCCATACGCTCACGCTTATCTGGCCAAGTCTCGCGACGAGGTGGTTGTAGAATATGCCCCTTTGGTCAAGCGGATTGCCACCCGGCTGGGGGCCCGGCTGCCGGAAGGCATGAGTTTGGACGATATCATCCAGGCCGGGATGATTGGCCTGCTGGATGCCATTGAAAAGTACGAGACGGGCCACGATGCCCAGTTCCGCACCTATGCCGAGTTTCGCATCCGGGGGGCCATGCTGGATGAACTTCGCTCCTGCGACTGGATTCCCCGCAGCGTGCGGGAAAACGCCCACAAAATATCCCACGCCCACCTGGACCTGGTGCATTCTCTGGGCCGCATGCCCACCGAACAGGAAATGGCCCAAAAACTAGGCATTTCCCTGGGGGAATACCATGAACTGCTGATGAAATCCCGGGCCATTCCCCTGGTGAACATCGAAGATATTCATCCCCAAGGGGAGGGCGACCATGGCAGCTTTTTAGAGGTGCTGGAAGACCCCTTTGCCAAGAACCCCTTGGATGAACTTTCCCTGCGGGAAGTGGCCGAACGGCTGCGGGTGGGGATTGATGCCCTGCCCGAGAAGGAAAAAATGGTGCTGTCTCTTTATTATGACGAAGACTTGAACCTGAAGGAGATCGGTCAGGTGTTGGGCATCACCGAATCTCGGGTGTGCCAGCTGCGCACCCAGTCGGTGGCCCGGCTGCGTTCTCTGTTGGCCGACTCGGCCTCTTCCGAATTGCTGGAAAAAATGCTTACCAAACGGGAATCTTGACCGGCTTTCCCCCTTTCGACCCTCGTTTTTATTTCCATTCGCATCCTCCCGCCGTATAAAAATTCCATTCCGACGTTTTTCGTCTCATATCCATTTTTTTTATTCAGCCAGATCAATGGGATTATCGCCTCGAGAAAAAATGCTCGTGGGCGAAAAAAAAACGTTGAATTTCGAATAAATGGGTTTAACTTGTTTTCAGAAACCTGGAAGGTTTCGTTCACGCCGGGGCTGGTTCCGGCGTGGGCACCACGGCTCCAAGGATCCGCCAGCTGAGGCGCTTCCACGGGGCAAAACATCCAACACCCAGGACTGGGGGGATGCTCCCAGGCTGGCCTCACGGAAACCAAACATGTCCAAGGAAAATCTGCTGGACACCCCCGAGGAACCTCCTTCGGGTGGATCGTTGGATCGTACCCTGTTTGCCAATGCTGAACCGGAACCAAGTAGGCCGAATGCTGGCGCCTACCCCCTTCCGTATTCGCAAAATTCGTCCCCCGGTTTTTCCCCTCTTCTGCCTGCCGTTCCCCGTTTAACCGTCAGCGATCGCAGCCATCGTTTCCGCAAGATGTTCTACCCCCAGGTAACCACCCGGGACTGGAACAACTGGCGGTGGCAGAGCCGCAACCGGTTGAAGACCCTGGAGGATTTCGAGCGGGTGTTGACCCTGACGGGGGAAGAGCGGGAAGCCCTGGGGCGGTTCCGCCATGGGCTGCCGGCCGGGGTAACGCCCTATTACGCCAGCTTGCTGGACCCAGTGGACCCCAACCAGCCCCTGCGCAAGACCATCGTTCCCGTCATGGGCGAGTTCCTGCGCTCTCCCGGCGAAGCCGATGACCCCCTGGGGGAGGACGGCCACAGCCCGGTGCCGGGCTTGGTGCACCGCTACCCCGACCGGGTGCTGCTGCTGGCCACCAGTTTCTGCGCGGCCTATTGCCGGTATTGCACCCGTTCTCGCATGGTGGGGGGGAGCGATGCCATCGGCCGCAGCAAGCTAGAGGCGGCCATTGCCTACATTCGGAACACGCCTGCCATTCGGGATGTGCTGATTTCTGGCGGCGACCCCCTGACCCTGGATGAAAACCGCCTGGACTGGCTGCTGGGAGAGCTGCGGGCCATTCCTCATGTGGAGTTCCTACGCATTGGTTCCAAGGTGCCAGCGGTGGTGCCCCAGCGAATCACCCCGTCGCTGATTAAGGTGTTGCGCAAGTACCATCCCTTGTGGATCAGCCTGCACTTCACCCATCCCGACGAAATCACCCCGGAAACCGCCGAGGCCTGCGAACGGCTGGCCGATGCCGGCATTCCGCTGGGGAGCCAAACGGTGCTGCTGAAGGGGGTGAACGACAACCCGGACACCATGAAGCGGTTGATGCACAACCTGCTAAAAATCCGGGTGCGGCCCTATTACATTTACATGTGCGACCCCATCACCGGCTCGTCTCATTTCCGTACCTCGGTAGACGCGGGGCTGGATATTATTCGCTCCCTGCGGGGCCACACCACCGGGTATGCCGTGCCCACCCTGGTGGTCGATGCCCCTGGCGGCGGGGGGAAGATTCCCCTGCTTCCGAACTACCTGGAGGGCCACGACAATGGAGACTGGCTGTTGACCAACTTCGAGGGCAAGTCTTACCGCTACCCGGACCCCTCTTTGAAGGACCGAGGGTAAATTCATGCGGATTGGCTTGACCTACGATTTGCAGTCGGAATGGCTGGCCATGGGTTATGGCCTGGAGGAAACGGCGGAGTTCGATCAGCCGGAAACTATCCAGGCCATTGCCCAGGCGCTGGAAAGCCTTGGCCATACCCCAGAGCAGATTGGAGGATTGCAGGCCCTGTCGGCGGCACTGCTGCAAGGCCGCCGTTGGGACCTGGTGTTTAACATTTGCGAGGGCATGCACGGCCTGGCCCGTGAAGCCCAAGTGCCAGCCCTGTTGGATGCCTACCAGATTCCCTATACGTTTTCTGACCCCATGGTGTTGTCGTTGACCCTGCACAAGGGCATGACCAAGCGGGTCATTCGAGACGGGGGGATTGCCACCCCAGACTTTGCCCTGATCGAGCGGGAGGACGACCTGAACGGGGTGAATCTGCCCTATCCCCTGTTTGCCAAACCGGTGGCGGAAGGCACCGGCAAGGGCGTGACGGAAAACTCCCTGTGCAAAACCCCCGCCCAACTTCGTCAAGTTACCGTGCAGTTGCTCAATCAATTTCGCCAGCCGGTGCTGGTGGAAACCTACCTGCCCGGCCGGGAATTTACCGTGGGGCTGCTGGGCACCGGGCCCGATTCCCGGGTGCACGGGGTGCTGGAAGTGACCTCTACCCATTTGGGAGACCAAACCGCCTACACCTGGGCCAACAAAAAGCATTGCCACGAGCGGGTGGTGTACACCCTGGTGGATGACCCCCAGGCCAGGGCTGCCGCCCAAACCGCCCTGGAGGCCTGGAAGGTGTTGGGCTGCCGGGACGGCGGGCGAATGGACCTGCGCTGTGACGCCCAGGGACGGCCCCACTTTATTGAAGTGAACCCCCTGGCGGGCTTGCACCCGGTGGATTCTGACCTGTGCATCATGGGCACCCTGGCGGGGAAAACCTATCAGGCCCTGATTGGTGATATCGTGCAATCCGCCCTGGCCCGGTTGGGCGGCGCGCCCACTTCGGTGGGGTCTCCCCAGGTTGGCCGGTCATGCGCCTGACCCTGCTCCATCAGCATATTCCCCCCCACGCCCCCCCCGATGAGCAGGACACCCTGACCCAGGCCCGCTGGCTGGCGGGGCTGTTGGAGGCCCAGGGGCACCGCACCCGGCTGCTGGCGGTGGACCTGGACCTGGGGGCCCTGGAGCGGGAACTGAAGGCCGACCCGCCCGATGTTGTCGTGAACTTGGTGGAGTCTTTGGGGGGCTCGGGGAGGCTGTGCCACCTGCCCCCGGCCGTGGTGGAGCGCCTGGGCCTGCCCATGACGGGCTGTAGCTCCGAGGCCCTGCACATTACCGCCCACAAGCCCAGGGCCAAGGGGCTGTTGGTGCGGGGGGGGCTGCCCACGCCGCCCTGGTTTTCCCACCCTGGGGGAGAAACCTCCTGGGCTGGCCCCTGGCTGGTAAAACCCGCGGCGGAGGATGCCTCCATGGGCATTGGGCCCGACTCGGTGACGGCGGACCTGACCCAGGCCCAGGCCCTGCTGGCCCGCCAGACCCAACAACAGGGGGGCGAATGGTTTGCCGAGGCTTACATTGACGGGCGGGAGTTTAACCTGTCGGTGCTGGAGGGTCCCCAGGGCCCCCAGGTGCTGCCCCCCGCCGAAATTCTGTTCACCGATTGGCCCGCCGGGCGGCCCCGGATTGTGGACTATCAGGCCAAGTGGGAGCCAGACAGCCACGCTTTTCACCACACCCCCCGGCGTTTCAGCCGAGAGGACGCGGAGGCCCCCCTGGGGGCCCGGCTAGAGGCCCTGGCGCTGTCTTGTTGGGATCTGTTTGGCTTGGGGGGCTATGCCCGGGTGGATCTGCGGGTAGACGCCCAGGGCCATCCCTGGGTGTTGGAAATCAACGCCAACCCCTGCCTGTCGGAAGATGCCGGGTTCATGGCGGCGGCCCTGGAAGGGGGGTTCACGCCCGCTCAGGTGATGGCCCAATTGATTGACACCGCCAAGCGCCCTGTTCGCTAGTTAACCCCCGGCTACCCACCAATTTATCCGTCAACCTATCCGTCAACCTATCCGTTAACCTATCCGTCCACTTATTCACCAACCGATCCACCATCTTATTCACCCATCTATCCCCCACCCCCCCATGACCCTTCCCTTTACCTTCCGATCTGAAGTGGTTCCCGCTGACGCCCAGGCCGTGGAACAGTTGGTGCGGGCCACCGGCTTTTTTAACGCGGAAGAAACCGCCATTGCCGTGGAACTGGTGACCGAGCGGCTGGCCAAAGGCCCGGCCAGCGGCTATTGGTTCGTGATGGCGGAGGAGGGAGCCAAGCTGGCTGGGTATGCCTGTTATGGCCCCATTGGCGGCACGGCCTGCAGCCACGACTTGTTTTGGATTGTGGTGGACCCGGCCATCCAACGGCGGGGGCTGGGGCGGCAGCTGGTGGCCCGTGCCGAGGAAGCCATCCGGGCCATGGGGGGCTGCCGGGTGTATATCGAAACCTCCACCCGGGGGCAGTACCAGCCCACAAGGGGGTTTTATGACCAGGCGGGGTACCGGCTGGAAGCCGTGCTGGAAGATTTTTACGGCCCGGGAGACGGCAAGGCGGTGTATGTGAAGGTGGTGGGATAAGGGGGAATTATTTTAGGCTTCGTTTTTTCCTCTCCTCTCGTTCTTCTTGTTCTTTTTCCCAGTTCTGCATCTCTATTTTCGTAATCTCAAATTCTTTTTTGTTGAGTTCAGTTGAACGGATTTCTTCCTGAAGGTAGGGGGGAATGGAATCCGCATCAAAGTATTGGGCTTGTTTAAGTTGGTCCCAGGTTAACCCGCGGGTGTTCTGCAAATAAGCCCCATGCAAATCGGCCCACTGCAAATCGGCCCACTGCAAATCGGCCCACTGCAAATCGGCCCCCTCCAAATTGGCCATATGCAAATTGGCCCCCTGCAAATTGGCCTTTCGCAAATCTGCCCCCTGCAACTGGGCATCTCGCAAATCTGCCCCCTGCAACTGGGCATCTCGCAAATCTGCCCCCTGCAACTGGGCCTCTCGCAAATCTGCCCCCTGCAACTGGGCCTCCTGCAACTGGGCTTCCTGCAACTGGGCCTCCTGCAACTGAGCTCCCTGCAAATCGGCCCCCGGCAAATTGGCTTCCTCCAAATGGGCCAACTGCAAATCAGCGCCCCGCAAATTGGCTCTAAAAAATGTCATGAATGCAAAATTTGCCTGGGGGAGGTTTTTCGCTTTGCCTCCCTCCCAGGGTTCTTGAACCAGGGTTGCGATGGCCATCCGGCATTGGCGTATTTGCCTTTCTTCCACTGTGGGTGTTTGTTGCTCCTGCTTTTCCCCCTCTAGTTTCAGTTTTTGCAACATTTCCCCGGTTTCTTGGGAAACGGAAACAATCACCCCCTCCACAATATGGCGAAACGGGTTGTGGTCTCCCCGCAATTCGGCGGGTAGTTGGCACCTTTCTTCAGAGACGTACCCCCGCAGAGACAGGATGGCGGCGGCTTGCCGGGAACGGTTGGAGGGGTCGGTGGCCCATTCCACGGCTTTGTTCAGTTGCTCCGTCCACAACCGGCGGGCGTCTAGCCGTTGGTCTTCGTGCTTGTCGATGATTTCTTGATGCTTATCCCGGTTGCGGATGAGCCAGATGTACCAGAGGTACGGCACGGCAAGTAACACAGAAGCCGCGGTGGTAAAGGCAGTCGAAAAGAGGGGGTTGACTGTGATGAATCGGGTATAGCCAAAGCCCAGAAGGAAAGACACAAAAACAAGGGTAGCCCAAGGCCAGGGGCTATGGCGGTTTTTATAAAACAAATCAGAAAGCCACAGCCCCCACCCCTCACCCCTTTTTTTAATGAACACCATGAGGTGATTCCTCCCCTGTTTTCGTCATGTTTCTTCTTCTCCAACATTATCTGCCATGCCTTTCCCGTTCTCCCCAGGGCCATCCGCCATGGCCTGCTCCAGGGGCAGGGGGGCTTCGGGCTTATCGGGCTTGCCCTCGATGCCTTGAAGCACCTTCTCGCGGGCGTCATCACGGCGCTGGTCGTAGTCTTCCGCCACCAGCACCACGATTTCTCCCAGCCATTGGGTTTGGGCCAGCTTCAACATGCGCATTTTGGCCAGTTCCAGCACGGCCATGAACACCAAAATCACTTCGCCCCGGGTGGGGCTTTCGCCGAAAATATCCAAGAAGGGCACCACGGCGCCAGCGGTGAAGCGGGCCAGCAGCTCGTCAATTTTGTCCTCGATGCTTTCCGAGGGGGGAATGACATTGAGGGGTTCGGGTTTTTTGGCCCGCTCCAGGGCTTTGCGATAGGCCTCCATCAGCCCAAACAGGGTGGGGGGCTCCAGGGGCGGCTCGGCCTCTTGGCCTTCCCGCTGGGTTTCCTCTTTGGCGGGAACGTGCTGAAACACGTCGCGCCCCAGGATGTCCATGGAGAACAATTCCGTCGCGGCGTCTTTGATGACTTGGTAATCTCGCAGCCGCTGGAGCAGGGCTTCTTCCTGGGCCAGGGGGTCAATTTCTTCCTCTTGGTCCGCCGCTTGGCGGGGCAGCAAGGTGCGCGATTTAATGTAAATCAGGGTAGAGGCGATTTCCAAAAACTCCCCGCCAATTTCCAAGTCCAGGTTCTGCATCTGGCGGATATGTTCCAGGTAGGGCTCGGTCAGTTCCGACAGCCGCAGCTGCTGAATGTCCAGCTCCTTTTTCCGCACCAGATGCAGCAACAGGTCCAGGGGGCCGTCGAAGGCCTGCAGGTGAACAATCAGTTTACTGGATGACTCTTCTTCATCCCGGATTTGTTCGGTCATGGGGCCGGTGCTGGGGTGGGGTTTGGTGCCGGGGCGGCCTCTGTTTTGGGTACGGGGTTCTCAGCAGGCTTTGCCGCCTGCTCCTTCGCCGGTTCGGCGGGTTTTTCCGCTTTGGGTTCTTGGGGGGCGGCGGTGTCATCCGTCTTCTTCGGCTTTTTCTTGTCTTTCTTTTTGTCGGCGGCAGCCGGTTCCGCGGCCGGAGGTTCCGGCGGCTTGGTCATATTGGCTTCGGCTTCCCGCTTTTTCCAATAGTCTTCATCAATCTGAAATTCTTTTTTCAGTTGATTTTTAGGGTTCGGTTTGGGTTTTTGGGTGGTATCAAACCGCTCTTGCACCCGATGGGTGACCCGCTGCAAATCATCCCGGTTGTTGATGATGGTGGGGCGGATAAAAATGATCAAGTTGGTTTTCTGAAGCTGTTCTTGTTTGGATTTGAACAGAATGCTCAACACGGGAATGTCTCCCAGCAAGGGCACCTTGGTTTCGGTGAGAACGGTGGTTTCATGGATCAGTCCGCCGATGGCCATGGTGGTGTCGTTGTCAATCAGCACGGTGTTGTGAATGGTGCGCTTCAGGGTGGTAATGGCCTGCTGCTTGCTGGTGGTGTTGACCTGTTTGGCGGCCACCGAGGAGGACTCTTGGTTGATCTTCAACAGAACCTTGTCTTGCCCGGTAATTTGGGGGGTAATCCGCAGGATAATCCCCACGTCTTTAAACTCAAACTCGGTGGTGGTGGTTTGATTGACGCTGGTGACCACCTTGGAGGACACCGGAATGACTTGGCTGACGTTGATTTCCGCTTCTTGGTTGTCCAGGGTAAGAATTTGCGGATTGGCCAGAATGTTTAGGTCTTGGTCCTGCCGGGTGGCCTGGATAAACGCCCCAAAGGAGCTATAGCTTTGCCCGTTGAACGTGATGTTGTTTCCCACCATGCCCAAAACGGCGCCGTTCGATTTCGTCGCCAACGAGGTGGGGGTGTTGGGGGTCGCGCTGGGGAACCCGCCACCCACCATTCCATCGGGGGTTGGGCTGTTGGCCTGCCAATCCACCCCCAGGGCCAGGCTTTTGTCCAGGGTTACTTCCATGATCAGGGCCTCGACATACACCTGGGGCCGACGGGTGTCTAATTGAGAGATGATCTGATCCATGGTGAGGAGCATGTCAGGCGGCCCCAGCACGATCAGCGAATTGGTGGATTTGTCGGAGGTGATGGTCAACCCTTCGGGGGGGCCTCCTGGCTGGGGGGGGGCGCCATCGGACCGGCCCATTTTCTCAGCTCCGCTCTTCACCCTGGTCAGCACTTTTTCCAGGTCTTCCGCCGAGGCATGTTTCAGGGTGTACACCTTGAACCCGCTGGTTTCCGTTTTCCCTGGAACATCCACCGCCTCCACCAGTTTGGTCACCTGGGCCAGGGTGGAAGGGTCGGCCACCACGATCAAGGCGTTGATGCGGTCATCGGCCACCACGGTAACACCGCCGCCGCCACCGGTGCGGGCCCCCACCCGGCCAGCGGGGCCGCCCTGGCCCCCGCCCATGGCGCGGGTGACTTCCGTCAGCATTTGGGCCAGCTTACGGGCGCTGGCGTGCTTCAGGGTAATCATTTGATAGGTCACATCCCCCGGTTCCACGTCCAGCTTGCTCACGATTTCCATCATCCGGGTCACGTTGTCTTCCACGTCCGACAGAATCAGCACGTTGGCTGGCGGATAGGCTGCCAGCGAGGCCTGTTTGGAGATGAGGGGGGTGATGGTGGCCTTCACCTGGTTGGGGTCGGCGTACTTAAGGGTGATGATTCGAGTTTGGAAGTTTCCTCCCCGCATGCCGCCGCTGGTATCATCGTTGCCCAGGGTGGGGCTGGGCAGCCGGGCGGCGTCTTGCATGGGCACCACTTGCACGGCCGGGCTGCCCTTGTGGCGCACGGTGGTGTATCCGTGCATGGCCAACACGGTTTCAAACAGCTTATAAGCGTCGCGGCGGGAAAATTTTCCGGGAGACACCACCGTGATTTTCCCTTTGATGTCCTGGTCGTTCCAAACAAAAGGAACCCCGATGGAGTCGGACATGATGCTCAAGAAATTGACAATGTCTACGTTCTTGAAATTCATTTCGATCATGTCCCCTCCGCCCTGGGCCGTGGGTTTTGCCGAAGGCTGTGGGGGGGGTTGTGTGGGGGGGGGCGGTTGCTGGGCCAGGGTTCCCCCCGCTGAAAGCACCAACAGGCAGGTCAACAGGGCGGCCAGCACGACCGACCACCGGTTGGTCCGGGCTTGTTTTTGGCTGAGATGGTTAGGGTGCTGCCGCATTTCGGTTATCCTGAAGTTTTGGTTCCCATGGAGAGGGCGGGTTCTTCCTGCCCCCAGTTGGGGTGGGCCAGCAGCCAAGTGCCCAGGGCCATGTCTTCTCCCCGGGTCAGCTTAATATTGCGGGCTTCCCCCCACACAAAGGCCACTTGGCCCCCGGCCTGTTCCACCAGCTGGGCGTCATCGGTTACGTCGACCGGGTTGTTGCGGACGCTTTCATAGGCTTTACAAATCACCCCCCAGTGAAACCCCTGGGGGGTTTGCATGCGGAACAGTTCCTGGCGGTTGACCACCCGGCTACCCGTTGGAGTAATCTCCCGCACCGTATCGGTGATGGCCACCCGGGGCACCACCGCTGGGTGTTTGGCCAGCCCCTCAATTACCCTGTCCACCAATTGGGCGGAAAGAAACGGTCGGGCGCCATCGTGAATCAGCACCCCCTCTGGAGGATTGCCAGCCATGGCCCGTAAACCTGCCGCCACGGAGTCTTGCCGTTGGGCCCCGCCTGGAACCGGGGGTTGGATTTTGCTCCACTTTAAATTGCCCCCCAGCCAACCCCCAAAGGCAGCCGCCAAGCCCTGGCTGTCCTCTGGCCTGGCCACCAGCCAAATAAACCGCACCGCCGGATGGGCTTGAAACACCGCCGCCGCCCTCACCACCACCGCCACCCCCTCCAGGGGCATCAGAACTTTGTTGGTTTCTCCTCCCATCCGGGTCCCCCGGCCTGCCGAGGGGAGAATGACATCCATGATCACAGAAAATGCCTCCCATCCCGGAAAAGGTACGGACTGCCCCTCAGGGCACCACTTGGAGAAAAAACGGCCAATCCTGTATATATAGCATAACTTTTTCGTCCCGGAACCTTTCAAAATTCAGCCGATTATCCCTGGGGGTTTTGCTTGCCTGGGGTTTCCAGTTACAGTAAGAAAAAGAAACCCGAACCCTGGCGGAACGTTTCTAGATAGGTATTCTCTTCGACCCTGTGGCTGTTTCTCATTCCTCTTTTAGGAGTCTCTTTCTTCATGGATACCCAAACTTTTTTCTTTGCCTTTTACGAGCTGCTGCTGTCTCTGGTGTTTGGCCTGCTTACCGTGTTTTTGGGCATGAAATTCACTGGTTGGACGTTTCTAAAAAGCCACGGAGAAGACCCCCTGCTGGGTGGGAATACCGCCGCCAGTATTTTTGCTGGGGTGTTTATTGTGTGCTTGCTGCTGTTGACCTCGGCCAGCGTGTTGCCCGCCGTGGATGCCCTGCGCACCATGGCCGCCGTGGGGGGGGGCATCACCTTTAAGAAGGTGCTGATCTCGTTTGTGTACTTCATCGCGTTTTATTTGTTGTCGTTGCTGGCCGCCATGGTGACCGTGTTTCTCACCACCCAAATTTACCTGCGGGCCACGGTGAACATTGATGAAATGCGGGAGATCATGCGCAACAACGTGGCGGTGGCGGTGCTGTTGGGCAGCGTGCTGCTGGGCATGACCCTGTTCGTGCGTGTTCCCCTGCAGCGGGTGGTGGCCAGCATGGTAAGTTACGAGTCGCTGGGCAAGGTGGAGGTCAACCCCCAAACCGAAACCCGCCAGGGAGAAGAAAAATACATGGTCCCCGTGAAAGCCGGGGCAGGAGGATATTGATGACGCCCCAGCCAAAGATTCCCCTCAACCCAACGGTGCTTTCCCTGGCCCAGCAGTTGGCCCTGCGGCCAAGCTCCCCTTCACCAGCGGGCACCAGCCATAGGGGGCCCAGGCTGGTCCTGGGGATATCCCTGGGATTGGTTGCGGCCCTGGTTGGGCTGGGAGGAGTGAACGCCGCCAACCAATGGGCGCGGCCATACTATCCCGCCGGAGGGTTTGGGCTCATTCGCTCTGGATACATGAAAAGCCCCCACACCTTTCAAGAGGTCAAGGTGGAAGGCGGCGCCTATCACCTGACCTACCGGTTTCGGGACCACAAGGGACGCGACTGGCAATGGGAATGGGCCTACCCCCAGGGGGAAACGGACCAAGCCATCCACCGGTTTGGGGTTCCCCAATGGATGTTTCAGCCCTACCAGCCCACCCCGGAAGAAACGCAACGCCGGGAACAGGCCATGGTTAACGGATTGTTTATCCAGGAGGGGCAGTTGATTCACCCCGACTACAACCGGATGATTGAAGCCTATCGAGATTACACCCTGCCCCTGCACCAGATGGCCATGGAAGCCATGGGCGGCGCCAGCCCGGAGGAGCGGCTGGAGTTTCTGCTGAAATTCACTCAAGACATTCCCTACGCCGAACCCCCCAACGAACTGCCCGACCGGGTACTCTCTGGGTTGCTGCCCCCGCCCCAGGTGCTGGTGGAACAATTCGGCGATTGTGATTCCAAAGCAGTTCTGCTGTCGGCCATTCTGGCCCACGACTCGTCTTACGATATTGTGTTTCTGTACGCGCCGGGCCACCTGTTGATGGGGGTGGCAGGTGTGCCCCAGCCTTATCAGGCCTTCGCCGAGTTTCAAGGCAAGCGATACATCCTTACCGAGCCGGCGGGCACCGCCCGGCTGGCGTTTGGCGAACCCATGAAAGCCTATGCCAATTTTCAGAACATCACCCCCCTGCGCTATTCGCCCTACAATCCGGCCAGCAGTTCTCAGGTCGCGGGTCTGCCCCACAAGGCCGTCCGCCATCAACCCGCCAGCGGGGTGTACCTTACCGATGAAAAGGCCTCCCCCGGCCAAGTGCTGCTGAAGATGGGGGCGGGGTCGCCCCATCAGGTGCTGGCGGTTCTATCGCAAGAGGGCAGAGAAATTCCCGGGGCGGCCTTTGCCCACCAAAACCGGGGAGAAATTTTCGTGGAGACCAACTATGGTCAGGCGGGGAACTATCTGCTGAAAATTTTTGCCAAACCCGCCGGAGACCCAGGGCAGTATTCGCTGGTGTTGGAATACCCCTTTACTGGCGGATCGCCCGGCCGCCCCGCCGAGGCTTATCCCAAGCCCTTCGAGTATTTCAACCAGATCGGCGGATATTTGGATGAGCCGAAGTCTGGCATGGTGCGGGCCGGGCAAACCCTCAACGTGCGGGTGAATTTGCCCGGCACCGACCAAGCGTTTATCCACACTGGTGGAAAGCTGGTGCCCCTGGCCCGCAATGGCAGTCAGTTCTCCGGTCAGGTGCTCCCCGCCGTGGGAGACATGGTGCTGTTTGGGGCGCCCCCTGGCGAAACCAAACTCCGGGGGCTGCTGCAGTTTCAAGCCCAGTAGAGAGGGATGACAACGAGAGACCTGTGCATAACTTATTTTTCCCCCCATCCCCCTGCCCCCTTCCTGTTAAGCCTAAAGGCAGGGGAAGGGGAGTGATGTTATTGGGGGGCTTCGCCCCCCACGCTCCCTTTTACGGCAAAAACCCTGATTATGCAGGGGTCTCAACGATCCGTGTGTTTTATGGTATTGTGTTCAAGTGGATTGGCTGGACCATGCCCCGCCGCATTTTCAAGCCCTTTATGGGGAACACGAGGCATGGATTGACCCGCGTGATCTTCAGATTCTGCAAGGGAGCCTGCCGCGCAGGTCTTTGAATCTTGTGAATGCGGTCAGGGGTTTGTTCACCATCCCAGGATTTCAGGCCGATCCGGCGGATTAGAAAAACGTTCCTTGTCTTCATCATCCACCTCCGTTCCCTATTTCTCCATTTTCTCCATTTTCTCCATGACCTCCCAATCTTCCCCCATCATCCTGGGCGTGATTCCCGCCCGGTACGGTTCCACCCGCTTTCCGGGCAAGCCCCTGGCCCTGCTGGCGGGCAAGCCCATGATTCAACACGTGGTGGAGCGGGCCCGCCGGGCGGGCAGCCTGGACCGGGTGGTGGTGGCCACCGACGACCAACGCATTGCCCAGGCGGTGGAGGCCTTTGGCGGGGAAGTGGTGTTGACGGGCGACCACCCCACCGGCACGGACCGCATTGCCGAGGCCGCGCGGCTGGTGGAGCGGAGCACCCCGGTGGGCATGGTGGTGAACGTGCAGGGCGATGAGCCCCTGCTGGACCCGGCCGACCTGGACCGGCTGACGGCGGGGCTGGCCGCCGACCCCCAGGCCCACATGGCCACCCTGGTGTACCCCCTGAAAGACGAAGAGGAGTTCCACGACCCCAACGTGGTGAAGGTGACGCTGGATGCCCGGGGCCGGGCGCTGTATTTTTCACGGGCCCCTATTCCTTTTCCCCGGGGAGAGGGTACCCTGGGATGGCGCCACCTGGGGGTATATGCCTTCCGCCGGAATTTTCTGGCCGAGTTTGCCCGCATGGCCCCCACCCCCCTGGCCCAGCGGGAATCGCTGGAGCAGTTGCGGGCCCTGGAAAACGGCCACGCCATTCAGTGCATTCAGGCGGGCTCGTTTTCCATCGGGGTAGACACCCCGGGAGACTTGGCCAAGGCCGAGACTTTGCTGTCGGGGCGCAAGGGTTAAATCATACCGGTGGGGCCCTTCACCGCGTTCTTTCTGTTCACTCTTTTTGAAAAAATTTCCGCATGTCTCTTCGTATCGGAATTGTGGGGCTGCCCAACGTGGGCAAAAGCACCCTGTTCAACGCCCTGCTGAAAAAGCAGGTGGCCGAAAGCGCCAACTATCCGTTTTGCACCATTGACCCCAACACCGGAACGGTGAGCGTGCCCGACCCCCGGCTGGACAGCCTGGCGATCATTGAGCAAAGCCAAAAGACCATCCCCGCCACCATCGAGTTCGTAGACATCGCGGGCTTGGTGAAGGGGGCCAGCAAAGGCGAAGGACTGGGCAACCAGTTCTTGGCCCACATTCGGGAGACCCACGCGATTCTCCATTTGTTGCGGGGGTTTGAGGATGAAAACATCATCCGCGCCCAGGGCAGCGGCTCTACCCCGGCGGAAGACCGGGAGATCATCGAAATGGAGTTGATTCTGGCCGACCTGGACGGCATGGAGCGGCGGATGGAAAAAAACAAATCCGCCCTGAAGTCTGGTCAAAAAGACGCCAAAGAACTGGCCGCCCTGCTGGAAAAAACCGTGGCCGTGCTGGCGGCGGGGAAAATGGCCTCCACCGTTCCGCTGACCCCGGCGGAGGAGCCCCTGTTCAAGCAGTTTCAGTTGCTTTCGGCCAAGCCGGTGCTGTACGGGCTGAACCTGTCGGAGGCAGAAATAGGCCAGGTGGACGTGGAAGCCCACAAGAAACGCCTGGGGCTGGGAAAAGGCGACCGGCTGGTTCCCCTGTGCGCCAAAATCGAGTCGGATCTGGTGGATTTCTCGGAAGACGAACGCAAAGAAATGCTGGCCTCCTTGGGGCTGTCCGAGCCCCCCATCAATGGGTTGATTCGGGAAGCCTATGCCCTGTTGGGGCTCATCACCTACTTCACGGTGGGGCCCAAAGAAGCCCGGGCTTGGCCCATCCCCCTGGGGTTCACCGCCCCCAAAGCCGCCGGAGAAATTCATACCGACTTTGAGCGGGGGTTCATCCGGGCCGAGGTCATTTCCTGCGAGGACTACATTGCCTTGAAAGGGAAGAACGGCGCCAAAGAGTCGGGAAAACTTCGCCTGTGCGGCAAAGATTACGTGATGGCCGACGGGGATGTGTGCAACTTTTTGTTTAACGTGTAGGGCATCACGTGTAGGGCATCACGTGTAGGGCATAGCGGTTGTCGGTGCCCTCCCTTGCGCTTTTAGGGGGGGATCGTTATACTTTTTTTTCTTTCCACCGGTCCAGATTCCCCCTGTTTTTCTGGTTTTTTCCGGTCAATCCCCCAGAGTGGGGTGAGGGAACGGGCATTTACCCGGACGGCCAGGGAAATCACCGGGGAGATAAAAAGACAATTGGGCATATCCACACACAAACACCAAGACGAGAACGCACCAATGGCGCACGACATGAACTACCGAAACCTGGGGCTGGAAATTGCCCACATCACCGAATCGGCCGCGGTGGCGGCATCGCGATGGGTGGGCCGGGGCGACAAAAACGCGGGCGATGGCTCGGCGGTGGATGCCATGCGGAAGAGTTTCAACACCCTGGATATTGACGGCGTGGTGATGATTGGCGAGGGGGAGAAGGACGATGCCCCCATGCTGTTCAAGGGCGAGCGCCTGGGCACGGGCCGCGGCCCCGCCATGGACGTGGCCATTGACCCGGTGGAGGGCACCAGCCTGCTGGCCAAGGGGCGGCCCAACTCCATTGCCACCATTTCGCTGGCCCCCCAGGGAACCATGTTCGATCCTGGCCCCGCGTTCTACATGCAAAAGCTGGCCGTGCAGCACGAAGCCCGCGACGTGGTGGACCTGGATATGCCCATCCCCGACTTGCTGCGAAAAGTGGCCAGGGCCTTGGGCAAAGACATTCGGGAACTAACCGTGTTCGTGCTGGAGAAACCCCGCCACGAAAACATCTCCCGGGAAATCTTCCAGGCTGGGGCCCGCGTGCAAAGCCACACCGATGGCGACGTGGCCGGAGCCCTGCTGGCCGTCACGCCCGAATCTGGCGTGGACCTGATGCTGGGCACTGGCGGAACCCCGGAAGGGGTGTTGGCCGCCACGGCGGTGAAGGTGCTGGGGGGGCAAATTCTGGGCCGGTTGGACCCGCAATCCGACGAAGAGCGGAAAAGTGTGCTGGACGCCGGCATGGATATCTCCCGCGTTTACACGGTGGATGACTTGGTGACCAGCGATGATGTGTATTTTGCCGCCACGGGCATTACCCAGGGCTTTCTGCCGGGGGTGAAAATCGAGGGCCATCGCATTACCACCACTTCGGTGTTGATGCGGGGCCGCAACAAAACCGTTCGATACATTGAAGCCCACCATGCCTTCGGCAAGTTTGGCAAGGAATTGCCGGTGTCTTAACGGGCTTCTTTCTGGCGAAAATTCAAAAATCCCCCTGGCATGACCTGCCTAGGGGGATTTTTTTTGCCCAAAAAAAATAAAACATCAAAACTTTTATTGCGAGCCTTCGTTTCAATTATTCCTATGATACCAGCAAAGAAATTGTACTGTGCGTTCATCACATTCCGCCGTTGATGTCAAGAATTCGCCCTTACTGTGAGATAATCACTTTTTTCTGATAAACCTTTCGGGATATGAACCGTGAAACTGTGCGGCGGCTGGATATCGAACACAGCCACCCAATTGCTAAAGGCAAGAAAACAAAGGCAAGAAAGTAGAACCAGTACCAGTAGAAGTAGAAAAAATATCCTAGCGAGTAGTAAGAGAGCTAGGTCAGAAAATTGGAACGATGGTAAAGTAAGTAAACCTGCGGGGGGTTGTTCCTCCCGCCGCCATTCACCCCCGGGAGGCTGCCATGTCATCCACGGCTCCGCAGGAAAAAAATATCCAGTTCATGCCCAAAAAGGCCAAGGACCGGGTGTTTGACCGGCAGGGGAACGTCCCCACCGAATACTTTAAAGACGCGCTGTTCGAGTTGGAAGCCAAGGGAGAACTGATCGTCCAAAAAATCGAGGACGGCAACTGGGTGGAGGTGGAAACCAAGTTCGGACGGAAGAAGAAAATCCCCATTCAAAATACCTGGCATCACAAATCCTGCGGCCAATGCGGCCACATCCCCGGTTACTCCACGTCTATTTTTTGGTTGAACCGCCTGCTGGGCCTGAAGTACCACGACCCCCGCGACCAAACCTCTTGCACCGCCTGGAATTATTACGCGTCTTCGGCCTCGAACCCGGTGGCTCAGGCCTCCATTGCCATCCGCAACTTTTCCCAGGCCTACCAAGATGGTTTCTTCCCCCTGATTCACTGCGGCACCAGTTACGGCCACTACAAAGAAACCCGCAACGAGATTCTTCATCACCCCAAGCTGCGCGACCAAGTACGCAAGGTGATGGACAAGTTGGGCAAGCCCATGGTGTTCCCCGAAGAGCTGGTTCACTACTCGGAGTGGGTCCACGCCATGTTGCCCCGGCTGAAGCCCCTGCAAAAGCGAGACATGTCGAACATCCGCGTGTCGGTGCATCCGGCCTGCCACTATCACAAACTGGTGGTGGAAGACGTGATCTACGACCGCGACCTGTACGACGGCCAGCGCACGGCGGTGGTGAGCAGCGTGGTGAAGGCCTTTGGCTCCTATCTGGGAGACTACTCCACCTGGCACGACTGCTGCGGGTTTGGCTTCCGCCACATTCTGGTCAGCCGTGACTTCTCTCGAAGTTTCTCCACCATCCGCAAAATCGAGCGGATGAAAGAGGAAGCCAACCCCGACGTGGTGCTGACCCACGACACGGGATGTGTCACCACCCTGGACAAAAGCCAGTTTGCGGCCCAGGCCCACAACCGCAACGTGGGGGTGCCGGTGTTGTCCGATGCCCAGTTCGCGGCCTTGGCCTTGGGGGCCCACCCCTACAAGGTTTGCCAGCTGCACTGGCATGGGGTGAACAACAAACCCCTGATGGAAAAAATGGGGATTGACCATAAACAGGCCTGGGAGGAGTTTCAGACCCAGGTGAAACGCATTGAAGCCAAAGAAATTGAATACATCTCTTGGGAGGATGCCCAATGAAACCGATTTTGGTGGTTGGAGGAGGTCCTGCTGGTTTGGTGGCGGCTGCGGGTGCGGCTGGTGTTGGCCGTAAAGTGATCTTGGTGGAAGCCAAGGACAAACTGGGCGGAAATCCCATTCACAACCATTATTCGGTGTTCACCCCAAATCAGGTGGATGCCGAAACGGCCATGAAGGAAATCCTTTCTCCGGTGGAGAAAAACCCCAACGTGGATGTGCGGCTTTCCACCATGGTGACCGCCGTGGAGGGCGAGGCCCCCAACCTGAAGGTGACCCTGAAAGGGGCCAAGGGCGAGGAAAAGGTAGACGTGGGTGCTGCCGTGATTGCCACCGGGTTTGAGCATTTCGACCCGGGCCGTGAAACCCAGGTGTATGGGTATTACGAGTATGACGACGTGTTGACCCTGCTGGATGCCGAAAAAATGCTGAAGGCCAAGCAGTTCCTGCGGCCCTCCAATGGTCAAAAGCCCAAAAGCGTGTGCTTCATTCAGTGCGTGGGCAGCCGCGACCGGCAGATTGGAAACCAATGGTGCTCCAAGGTGTGCTGCGGCATCGCCAGCCAGCAGTCTATCGAAGTGAAAGAACTTCTGCCGGACGCCAAAGTGTTTATTTTCTACATTGACATGCGCACCTATGGGTTTTGGGAGGACGATATTTACTGGAAGGCCCAGGAAGAAAAGAAGGTGAATTACATTCGGGGCATTGTTACCGAGATCACCAAGCGGGGAGACCAACTGGTGATTAAAGGAGAGGACACCACCATGGGTCGGCCCATGGAGGTTCCCATGGATGTGGTGGTGTTGAGCGTGGGCATGGAACCCAGCCCCGGCACCAAAGCCATGGCCAAAATGTTTAACCTTCCCCTGGAACACCACGGCTGGATCGGCCGGGCGGGCAACAGCCCCCTGAACACCGTGTCGACCTCACGGGCCGGGGTGTTTGTGGCCGGTGCCGCTGGCGGCCCCGCCGACTTGGAGGACTCGACGTCTCAAGGGGGCTTGGCCGCCCTGAAAGCCGTGGGGTACCTGAACGGGTTGAAGGCCTGAGGTTTGCGGCCCCGAAGAAACGCATTCAGGAGGCTTTATGCTGTATGACGAACTGCCTCTGGATCAGATGGTGGACGGCGAGTTGGCCCAGGAGTTTTTAAAGGAAGCCACCCGCTTGGCTGCCTCGGACGGGTTGGAAGACACCGGGCGGCGGCTGGCGGCCAAAGGCCGGATGTTCCGCCAACGCTTGACGGCGGAGTCTTTGGCGGAAATGAACGACCAGGGCTGGCGAGATCTGTTGACCCATGTGTTTGGTCTGCGCCGCCGGGCCGGAGCCCTGCTGAAAACCCACGGGGCTTCTGGGTTGAACGACTTGGCCGGGACCCTGATTCACGGGTCGGGCGGCGCGGGAGAGCGGTTTGCCCGCTTTGTGGAATCGTTGAAGGGGGTGGAACGCCCCTTTGCCTTGGGGCTGGCGGGAGAACTTCTCCACTATGCCCGGCCCGATGAGTACTGGCTGTGGGCCCACTGGATGTGGAACCCGGCCAACAAAACCGGCGCCCTGCCCCTGGTGCTGAAAAGTGAAGCATCCCTAGAGGCTGCCACCCTGGCCGAAGGATATGAACGGGTGGGGGCGGCGGTGGCCAGGGTGAATGACCTGGGCCAGCGGGAAGGTTTTTCCCGGCTGGGCGAAGGCCTGGGGGGTACCCATGTGTTTCTGGCCGCGGTGTACGCGGTGTATATGTACACGCTGTTTTCCATGAAGCTTTCCAAGGAGTTCAACCGAATTCTGCCCGAGTTGCCCGAATTCACCCGCCGGGTGTTGGGCGTGCAGAAACTGGAAGGAAACGAAGCCTATGTTTGAACGCACCATGGCGCGGCGCCCCAAAGAAAAACGGGCCGACTTTGTTGAAAAAGACAACGTGATTATTCACGGGGTTGATATCTCTGGGCATTGGAACCGGATGCACAGCCCACGGGAAATTACCTCCTACGACCTGAGCCACCTGGAGCAGGTGACTGCGGTGCCGGGGGCCGAAAGCATGGGCTGGTGCTATCAATGCGCCAAGTGCATTGGCGTGTGCCCGGTGGACAACGTGGGAAACTACGGACCCCGCAAGCTGTTCCGCCTGCTGCAAACCGGCTACGACCTGATCAACAGCCCGGAACTGTGGGAGTGCACCACCTGCGCCAACTGCCTGCGGGTGTGCCCCAAGCAGGTTGACATGATCAAGATCATGCCGGCTTTGCGGGCCAAGGCGGTCATGGACGGGACCGCTCCCAACGAACTACAAGACATGTTCAAGAATGCCTCGGAGTACGGCAACCCCATGGGGGAAAGCCCCCGCAAACGCTTCCGCTGGACCAAGGACCTGCCGGAAGACGTGGCGGTCAAAGACTTGTCGAAAACCCCCGAGGAGGTGGATGTGCTGTGGTTCGTGGGGGATTATTATGCCTTCCACGCCAGGGGAAACGACGCGGCCAAGGCCATGGCCCGGGTGTTCAACCGCCTGGGGGTAAATTTTGGCACCCTGGGCAACGAAGAGTGGACCGACGGTGACTCTCAGCGGCTGGCCGGTGAGCCAGGGCTGTTTGAGATGATGGCCGAACACAACATCGAGCAGTTCAGCAAACAAACCTTTGGTAAAATTGTGACCTCTGGTCCCCACGCCCTGAATGCCCTGAAGAACGAATATCCCCGGCTGGGCGGTCAATACAACGTGGAACATTACACCCAGTTCTTGAACCACCATTTGGCCGACCTGAAGAAGCTGCTGAAAAATCCCTTCCCCCACAAGGTGACCTTTCATGACCCCTGCTACTTGGGGCGCCACAACGGGGAGTACGATGCCCCCCGGGCTCTGCTGGGGGCCGTGCCGGGGTTGAAACTGAACGAAATGTACCGCTGCAAAGAGCAGGGCTACTGCTGCGGCGGGGGGGGCGGGGGCATGTGGCTCGACGGCTTCATGGCCGATCACGTGAACATGCGCCTGTCGGAAAACCGCGTGCGGGAGGCTGTCTCTACCGGGGCGGAAGTGCTGGCGGTGTGCTGCCCCTACGAAGTCTCTCGCTTTGAAGACGCCGTGAAGTCTTCCGGCAACGAGGGCAAGCTGCGGGTGATGGACATCATCGAAATTCTGGACCAGTCCATGGGAGGGTAACCGGGAGTAACCGGGGATGAGACTGGGTTCGCTTGTTGACCCCACCCATAACGGAAGAACTGGCAAAACACTTTACAGGAGGAGTTCCCAATGAAAATCGTGGTTCCGCTGAATCAGGTGCCCGACTTGGTGGAAGACCTGGAAATCGCAGACTCTGGCAAGGAGCTGGATTTTGAGGTGCTGAAAATGAAACTGAACGAGTTTGATGACCACGCCCTGGAGGAAGCCCTGCAGATCAAGGAATCTTCCGGCGGTGAAGTGACCGCCGTGGCGGTGGACGGGCCCGAAGTGGACAAGGTGTTGTTTACCGCCCTGGCCAAAGGGGCCGACAAGGCCGTGAAAATCACCGGGGCCAACCCCCATGCCGACAACCACACCCAGGCACGGGTGCTGGCCGGGGCGGTGGGCCAACTGGGGGCCGACTTGGTGCTGGTGGGCGTGCAGTCTGCCGGCGACCGGGACGGCCAATTAGGCCCCCTGCTGGCGGCTTATTTGAACTGGCCGGGGGTGTGCGTGGTGAGCGGTTTGAAGCCCGAGGGCGGCAAGCTGACCTTTCACAAAGAATATGCTGGCGGCTTGATGGCCGAGTTTGAGGTGGATCTGCCCGCCGTGATGGGCGTGCAGGCCGCCCGGGCCACCCCCCGCTACGCGCCCGTGTCGAAAGTGCGCCAGGTGCAAACCACGGCGAAAATTGAATCCTTGGCGGCGGCGGCAGCGGGAGATGTTCCCGCCGCGTCGGTGGAAAAAATGGAACCGCCCGTGAAGGGTGCCGGGGCCAAGATGCTGAAGTCCGCGGCAGATATTATTCAAGTCCTCAAAGAGAAAGGGGTGGTCTAATGGGAGACGTGTATGTGGTGGCCGAACACCTGAACGGGGAACTGGCCGAGATGACGTTTGAAATGCTGGTGCATGCCCGCGGGTTGGCCGGGGGCGTGGGTGGTTCGGTGACGGCCGTGCTGATTGGCGGCACCGATGCCATGGCCGCCAAACTGGGGGCCGCCGACAAAGTGATTCGCGTGGCCGCCGAGGCCGATTACAACCCAGACACCTACGCCGCTGGTTTGAAAGCCGTGGTGGATGCCAAGAAACCCCAGGTGGTGATGGCGGGCAATACTTCCCAGGGAATGGACTTGGCCAATGCCCTGTCGGCCCGCAACAACATGCCCATGGCTGCGGCCTGCCTGAAAGTATCGGCCGCCGGGGGTAACGTGCACGCCGTTAGCCAGTTGTATGGCGGCAAGATGAACGTGACCTCTAACCTGGGCTCTGGCCCTTGCGTGGTGACCGTGGCCGCCGGGGCGGTCTCGGCCGATGGCGGGCGCAAAGACGGCGCTCCGGCCTCGGAAGACGGCGGCAAAGCCCCCGCCGCCACCAAGCTGCGCTTCAAGAAATTGATTCAACCAGAAAAGGGCGACGTGGACATCACCACCCAGGATGTTCTGGTGGCGGTGGGCCGAGGAATCGGCAAGAAGGAAGACATCGAGGTGGCGGTGGAACTGGCCGACAAACTGAAGGCCGCCGTGGCCGCCAGCCGCCCCATCATCGACGCGGGCTGGATGCCCAAAAGCCGCCAGGTGGGCAAAAGCGGACTTAAGGTGAAACCCAAGGTGTACTTGGCTCTGGGCATTTCCGGCGCGCCGGAACACCTGGAAGGCATGAAAAACTCCGCCACCATCATCGCGGTGAACACCGACAAAAACGCCCCCATCTTCGACGTGGCCCATTATGGCTTGGTGGGCGATTTGTTCGATGTGGTGGAAGAAATGATGGACGAGCTGTAGGAAACGTTCGAGCGGCTGGGGGCTGGTACCCCTCCCCTCCCCTCTGGCTCTCAGCCGTCTCGAACCATTTATTGACAAAAGAATTCACTTACCACACGCAGGAGCCTTGGAATGCTGACACCCGTTGAACAAATCGCTTTTCTGGCGCTGGTGGCCCTGTGCGGTCTGGTGGCGGCCCATGGGTTTTCCCTCATTTTCCGCACCGTTCGCACCGGCCAAGCGGCCCTGCGCACCGATCACTTGGTGGGCCGGGTGGTGAAGGCCCTGGTAGACATCGGGCTGCAGAAGCCCATTTTCAAAGCCCGCCCGGTGGTCAGCGTGTTTCACGCGTTCATCTTTTTCGGGTTCACGTTTTACTTGTTGGTGAACATTGCCGATGTTCTGGAGGGATTTGTTCCGGGCTTCACCACCGTGGGAGCGGGGGGGCTGCTGGATTGGTTCAACTTGTTCGCCGACTTGTTCTCGGCCCTGGTGTTGACCGGCATGGTGTTTTTTCTGCTGCGGCGGTTCGTGGGTCGGCCCAAAGTGTTTGAATTCAACAAGGGGGTTTTGCTGCACCCCAAAGTGGCCCGGGGCGGGGTAAAACGGGACTCTTTAATTGTGGGCGTGTTTATTTTGTTCCATGTGGGGGGGCGGTTCACCGGAAGCGCCTTGCACCTGGCCATGATGGGTCACGGAGACCCTTGGCTTCCCTTGGCCTCATTGTATGCCCAGGCCCTGTCGGGGTTGAGCCCGGAGGCCATGGAACTGGGGGCCCATGTGTCGTGGTGGCTGGCCATGGGGTTGATCGTGCTGTTCCTGCCCTACTTTCCGTTCAGCAAGCATATTCACCTGATGATCGCCCCGGTGAACCTGATTTTGGAGCGGCGCACGGCTCGGGGTCAGTTGGACGCCGTGGCCAACGCCGCCAATCCGGGGGCGGGCCACATGAACGAACTGGCTTGGCCCAACATTCTGCATTCCTACGCCTGTATCATGTGCACCCGCTGCCATGAGGTGTGCCCCGCCCACAATGCCGGCACCCCCTTGTCTCCCTCGGCCTTGGAAATCAACAAGCGCTACGCCATAAACCAAGACCGGGGCGGATATGCCGGGGGCCAAGGCACGCCTGGGCTGGTGGGGTCGGTGATCTCGGAAGACGCGGTGTGGTGCTGCACCACTTGTTACGCCTGCGTGCGGGTGTGCCCGGTGGGCAACGAACCCATGCGTGACATTGTGGAGATGCGCCGCCGCCTGACCTTTGAAGCCAAGATGCCCGATGAACTGGCCGCCGCCCTGCGCAACCTGGACGAGCAGGGGAACTCTTTTGGCGAGTCGAACCGCAAACGCAGCCGCTGGACCAAAGAACTGCCCTTCCCGGTGAAAGACGCCGAGGCCGAACCGGTGAAATACCTGTGGTTTGTGGGCGACTTTGCCTCGTTCAACGCCAACTGCCAAGGTACCACCCGCAAGGTGGCCCAGGTGCTAAACGCCGCCGGGGTCGATTTCGGCATCATGGCCAAAAGCGAAAACTCCGCGGGCAACGACGCCCGCCGGGTGGGCGAAGAAGGCCTGTTCGATTCCCTGGCCGACAAAAACATCGAAGCCCTGGCCAAGTGCCAGTTCGAGGAGATCATCACCACCGATCCCCACACCTACAACACCCTGAAAAACGAATATCCGGCCAAGGGGGCTACCTACAAGGTGACCCATTACTCGGAGTTTTTGCTGAAGCTGATTCAAAGCGGAGAGATTCAGCTGAAGAAAAAATTGAACCGCAAGGCCACCTATCATGACCCCTGCTATCTGGGGCGCTACAATGGGGTGTTCGATGCCCCCCGGAAGGTAATGGAACTGTGCGGGGTGAATGTGGTGGAAATGCCCCGCAACCGGGAAAACAGTTTCTGCTGTGGCGCTGGCGGGGGCCGGGTGTGGATGAAAGACCATGAAGACACCACCCAACGCCCCAGCGTGAACCGCATTCTGGAAGCGGTGGGTCTGGGCGTGAACGCCTTTACGGTGGCTTGCCCCAAAGACATGACCATGTTTGCCGACTCGGTGAAAACCGCTGGGCAGGAAGGTAAAATGGAGGTGGTGGACCTGATTGATTATGTGCTGGAAGCCATGGACTTGGCCCCGGCGGCAGGCAACGCCCCGGCTGAGGCGGCAACCCAGCCTGTAGCATAAATAAAACGGGATGGAAGGAGAGAACATGGATTCTCCCGCTGGCCATCCGATGGTGCGGAATTGTTATGTGCCCGCCGGGTTGTGGTACGACACGACCCAGCATCTGTGGTTCCGGCGGGAGGACAACGGCTGGTGGACCCTGGGCCTAACCGACATGGCCCAAACGGCGGCGGGGAAGGTGCTGCACTGTACCCCGCGGCCTGCGGGTTCCTTCCGCCCGGCGGGAAAGCCCGTGGCCCTGCTGGAGGCAGCCAAATGGCTGGGGGTGGTGCGGCTGGGGTTTGACGCCACCGTGGCCGAGGTAAACCCAGAAGCCAGAGAGCAGCCATTTTTGCTGAACCAGTTCCCCTACGGGCGGGGATGGGTGATGCGGGTGAACCCGGCCCCCGGCGCCAACCCGGAGCAGCACCTGAAGAATGGTGACCAGGCCTTGAAGGAATACACCGCCCGGTTTGACGAGTTTGGCCTGGACGATTGCGTGCATTGCCTGGGGTTTGGCCTATGAGCCAACCGGTGACAGCCGTCTTGTTCACGCACCCCATGTGCGTGGGTTGTGGAGAGGCCATTGCCCTGCTGACCCGCTTGGGGCAGCAAAACCCACGGGTGCAGGTGCGCTTCTTGTCGCTGGCCGGGAAAGAAGGGAAAGCCGCTGGAGAACGGTTGGGGGTTCACGCGGTTCCCACGGTGGTGTTTCAAGACAACCCCGCACTGCGGATGGAGGGGGTTCCGGAGTGGGAGGCTTTGACCGACATGGTGGAACGGCTGGCCGGGGAAGCGATAGGAACTGAAACCAGTGAAACGTGAATAGGTGAGCGCGTGAACAGGGCCGTGCCCCAACAGGGAGAAGTGAAATGCCTCTATGGCTGGTTGAAAGGAATGTCTTGGATGACCTGAACGAAGCGGGTGTGGTGGCTTTGCCCTGGGTGGTGGGTTGGTGCGTGGTGTTGAGTGCGCTGCGGCTGGTTTGGGTGATCCGCCGGCCTATGGCGGCGGATATCGCCCCCCCCAAGGGTTCTTCGGCTGGGGGAGCGTTTTATGCCCTAACCTTTGCCATGCTGCCCTGGAAGAAGGAAAGTACCCGGCACCATTGGGCCACTTACACCGCGGGCATGTTGATGCACTTGGCCGTGTTCGTGGTGATTCTGTACGGCGGGGCTAGGTGGGTGGGGTGGGGGCAGCAGGTCATGGGTTGGGTGGTCTTGGCCATGGGCCCGGTGGGGCTGGCCGCGGCGGTAGGGTTGCTGGTGAAACGAGGAATTCACCGGGGAATGCGGGCCATTTCCTCCCCGGACGATGTCCTCTCCAACCTGCTGGTGGATGCGTATTTGCTGGGGGCAGTGCTGACGGCCTGGAGTGAAGGATGGCTTCCGATGTGGCGGCTGGCCTTTTTGGGGCTGTTGGTTTGGATTCCCCTTGGGAAATTGTTTCATATGGTGTTGTTCTTTTTCTCGCGGGTGTTTTTTGGCTGGCAGTTTGGACGGCGGGGGGTGATCCGCTGGGCCTTGCCGGTCTCGTATTAACAGGGGGAACATGCCCACGGGAAATGGAATGAGAAATACGAAGAACATGACGGAGGAAACCCTGGCTGGGGCTTGGAATCTGTTGGACAAGCGGCTCAGCCGACCGATGGTGACTTTTTTGGAGGTCTGTACCCATTGCGGGGTGTGTTCCGATGCTTGCCATCTGTATAAGGTATCGGGCGACCCCATCCATATCCCCAGCTTCAAAGCCGACCGGCTGCGCCGAGTGTACAAGCGCCGCTATACTTGGCTGGGGCGGTGGTTGCCCTGGCTGGCCGGGGCCAAGGAACTGACCGATGGAGAAATGAACGGGTGGGTTGACGCGGTGTATCAATGCACCCTGTGCCGCCGCTGCACCATCAACTGCCCGATTGGCATAGACAACGCCCTGATCATCCGCACGGCCCGCACCTTGCTGCACGCCGCCGGAAAGGGCCCGGCCCAACTGGAGGAGCACACCCGGAACGCATTGGAAACCGGCAGCCCGCTGCGGGTGACGTCGGAAACCTTTCAAGAAAGGATCGCCTGGTTTGAAGGCGAACTGCAGGAGCGCCTGGGAGATGACTTTCAGATTCCCCTGGACCGGAAGGGGGCCGACATGCTGTACATGCCGGCTTCGTTGGAACTGATGAAGTTCCCCCAGACGGTGATGTCTACCCTGGAGTTGTTCCATCGGGCCGGGGCCGATTATACGCTTTCTACCGTGCGCTACGACGTGACGAATTACGCGGTGTTCAACGGCGACGATGAAGCCGCCAGAGAGATCGCCTCACGAGACATCGCCGAAGCGGAGCGGCTGGGGGTGAAAAAGGTGGTGGTGTCTGAGTGCGGCCATGCGTTTCGGGCGTTGCGATGGGAGGCCCCCAACTGGCTGCACAAACCGCTGCCCTTCGAGGTGGTGGATGTGGTGGAACTGGTTCACCATTGGTTGAAGGCGGGCCGGTTAACTCTGGACCCCGCCAAGAACCAGGAGCAGGTGACCTACCACGATCCTTGCAACATAGGGCGAAACGGCGGGCTATTTGATGAGCCCCGAGAACTGCTGGGTGCCTCGGTGAAGAATTTTACTGAGATGACCCCCAACCGGGAAAATAACTGGTGCTGTGGCGGGGGCGGGGGCATGCTCTCCATGCCGGAATACCGGGAGACCCGCTTGGCGGCATCGGGGATGAAGGCGGGGCAAGTGCGGGCCACCGGCGCCAAGGTGCTGGCCACCGCCTGCGCCAACTGCCAGTTTCAACTGAACGAAATGGCCCAACACCATGGTCTGGATATTCGGGTGGAAAGCATTACCGACTTGGTGGCTGCCGCCCTGACCAAAAACGCATAACATCTGGATGATCAGGCCAAGGGGCGCAGATGAAAAACGCCAGACCAATAAAGGTGTAAGAAAGAGGGAAAGAAGAATAGAGAAGAATGGGGGCAGGGAAACGGAAGTGCAACTGTGACGTGCCATATTTTGCGTGAACGACTGGAAACAATGACCCATGGGCGGGAGTGATCTATGCCCATGAAAGCGTTGAATCACACAACCAAGAAGGGGTTCCGCCATGCCGACGCAAGAAAACTCTACGCTGGACTGCCGGGGAATGAACTGCCCCCTGCCCATTTTGAAAACCAAAAAAGCCATGGACCAACTGACCACCGGCCAAATTTTGAAAATGATTGCCACCGACCCCGGTTCGGTGAATGATGTGCAGGCCTGGGTGAAAGCCACCGGAAATTCCCTGGTGGAAAGCGAACAGGCATCGGGGACGTACACGTTCTATCTTCGGAAGAAGTAAGGTTTCCGGGGGCCGTTCATGCAGGAAAACATGAAGGGAGAGAAAACCATGAGTGATAAACCGAAAAAAATCGTGATGGTGGCGTCTAGAGGGGAATTGGACTGGGCCTACCCGCCGTTCATTATTGGCTCTACCGCCGCCGCTCTGGGCTGGGAAGTGGTCATCTTCTTTACGTTTTACGGCCTGACCCTGCTGAAAAAAGACATCAACGCCAAGGTCAATCCCGCGGCCAACGCGGCCATGCCCATGAAAATGCCTGTGGGCCCGGGGTTCTTCCAGAACATCAACTGGCCCATGCCCAACCTGCTGACGGCCAACATGCCGGGGTTTGAAAACTTTGCCACCACCCTGATGAAGAAAACCTTCAAGAACAAGGGCGTGGCCTCGGTAGAGGAACTGCGGGAGATTTGCGTGGAGTCTGGCGTAAAGATGATCGGCTGCCAAATGACCATGGACGTGTTCGGTTTCAGCAAGGATGAGTTTATTTCCGGGGTTGAAATCGGCGGCGCGGCCATGATGTTGCAAGAGGCAGGAGATTCTGACGTGCAATTTTTCATGTAAACCAGATCACCCCCTGGTTGGGGAGGCTGGAAAAATATGGGTAACTAGCCCATCAACCCCCAGGGGTGATGCTGTTCAAATCATTATTTTCGGAGAATGGACATGGCCGATGACGGAAAATTGTTTGTGTTTGTCACCCACGGGCCGGAAACCCCCGAGCGGTGCGCCACCCCTTTTTACATGGCCAGCATTGCCATGGCCATGGACAACGAGGCCCAGCTGGTGTTTCAGATCAACGGGGTGCTGCTGATGAAAAAAGGCGTGGCCGAAAACCTGATGGCCAAAGAAGGCGGCAAGCTGATTATTGATTTTATCCGGGAAGCCAAAGAGGCAGGCGTCAAGTTTTATGTCTGCTCCGCCGCCCTGACGCTGCACCACATGACCGAAAAAGATTTGATTGAGGAATGTGACGGCGTGGTGGGGGCCGCCTGGATGATGGAAGAAGCGATGAATTCCCAGGTCGTGTTGACCTATTAACCGGACACCAAACCATCAAGGAGGGTTTCAGCCATGGCAGAAATCGCCAACTGTCAATTTCCCGAGGACCTGTATTACCACGGGGTGAACAACGTGTGGGCCCGCGACAACGGGGATGGCACCTTTACCGTGGGGCTGACCGACATTGCCCAAAGCCTTGCCGGAAGCATTATTCACTGCAAACTCACCAAGCAGGGCAAGGAAATTAAAAAGAACAAAAGCCTAGCCACGGTAGAATCGGGCAAATGGGTGGGGCCGGTGAAGTCTCCCTTCGATGGGTTGGTGGAAGAAATCAACGCCGCCGTAGAGGCCACCCCCACGCTGGTGAACAAAAGCCCCTACAAGCAAGGGTGGGTTGTGCGAATTCGCCCGGCCAATGCCGCCGCCGACCTGGCCGAAATGAAAAAAGGCCCGGATGCCATTCCGGTATTGAAGGCCTATATGGAGGAAAAAGGGATGAAGGAATGCACCCACTGCGAAGGGTTCGAGGCCTAAGGCCGGAACTTTTCGTTTGATCCGGAGAGACCATGAGCTCCATTTACGCCGACGCCAAGTATCAGGATGTTTCCCAGGAAACAAAGCAAAGCCTGTTCGACCAGGTGAAGGGAGACATGCGCTGGCACACCACCTTGTATGGCTGCTATGAATGCGGCATTTGCGTGGCCAGTTGCCCTTCCGCCCGGTTTTACGATTTTTCTCCCCGGGTATACGCCCAGATCATGGCCCGGGAAGACGTGAGCACGTTTTACGAACTGTTGAACGATTCCATTTGGGATTGTTCGCAGTGCTTCTCTTGCACCCGTTGCCCCCGCCAAAACAATCCCGGCGGCATCATTACGATCATGCGGGAAGTGGCCGTGAAAAACGGCCTGGAGAGCGCCAAGACGGCCCTGAAAGCCTATAGCCGCATCATCTACAAGGTCATGTCCACCGGCACCCAAGTCTCTCCGGACATGTTGCAGCCGGATTTCTTCCCCGACTGGGGCCCCGATGTGGCGGCGGTGTCTCACAACTTAAATACTTGGCGGCGGGCCATTCCACCGGAAACCCTGCACACCACGTCTTTGGCTTGGGATGTAAGCGAACAAACCCAGGTGGAACTCTATCTGATTTGGAAAATGACCGGAAACCTGGAAATCATCGAAAACCTGGACGAGGGGTTGTTCATGATTCTTTCCGAGGTGATGGAGGAAGTGCTGGACGACAATGGCTACCAGTTGGACGATGTGGAAGTGATTGACGGCGTGTAGGGCTTCGAATTGGCGCATTGCGTGTGCCCCATGGCTGAACGGGCTGGCCCGTAGGTAGTCAACCATTACGTGGTGGCTGGCCCGGTGGGGTGTCTCGTGTTGGGATCGGCCGCAGATCACGGTTGGATTGTATTTATTTCCTGCTTGTGGTTTCTAACAGGGCTTGGTGCAGGCTGTCGGCCAAGGTCACCCTGTCGTTGTTCCCCAGCAGCCCGGCTCGTTCCATCAACCCCCTGGGCTGTGGCTTTACCCCCACCAACACCACCGCTACCCCCTTGCTGTTCAGTTTGGCCGCCACCCCTTGAAAGGCCACCAGCCCGGTCATGTCCATCACGGGCACATCTTCCAGCACAAAAACCGCCCGGCGGATCTCGGCATGAATGTCTGTCATGGCATCCATGGCCCGGCGGGCCGCCCCGAAAAACAACGGCCCGGCAATGTAATAGACCAACACCCCCTCGGGAATGGGCGGCAAATCCTTTGGATGGGCGGCGGTGCCCACCAAGCCTGCCTGGGTGACATCGGCCATGCGGCGGATGAACAGCAAAGCCGCCAGCACCACCCCGGCGGTGACCCCCACCACCATATCGAACGACACGGTGAGGCCAAAGCAGGTCAGCAACACCAGCATGTCCGACCGGGGAGACACCCGGAGCAGGTAAAAAAATTGGCGGGCCTCGAACATGTGAATGGATACCATTAGCACCAGGGCGGCCAGGGCCGCCATGGGCACATGGGCCACCAGCGGGGCGAACAACAGCATGGCCCCCAACTGGAACAGGCTTTGGGTAATGGCCGCCACGGGGGTGCGCCCGCCGAAGCGCAGGTTGGTGGCGGTGCGTGAAATGGCTCCGGTGGCGGCGACTCCCCCAAAAAAGGGAACCAGCAAGTTGCCAATGCCCAGGGCCGTTAGCTCGGCGTCGGGGTCATGGCGGGTTCCCCCCATGCCGTCGGCCGCCACGGCGGTTACCAGCGATTCCACCGCCCCCAATATGGCAATGGCAAAGGCTGGCCCCAGCAGCATTCTCACCACGTCCAAACTCATTCCCAGGGGAACACCGCCCGGGCCAGGCAGTTCCCAGGGCAGCAAAAAATGGGGGGGATAGGGGGGAATCCCGTTTCCAGTGATTCCGTTGACCTCCCAATGGAACCGGCTATCAATGGTGGCCACCTGCCATTCTGGCCACAGGCTGGCCGCGGCCATGGAACCCGCCGTCACCAGGGCCAGCACCGCCAGCGGGGCAGGCAGGCGTGGAATCCACCGGCCCCAGGCCCACAACAAGCCCAGGGTCAGCCCTCCGGTCAGCATCTCCCGTTCGTTGGCCGTGGGCAGGGCCCCCACCATGACCCAAACCTTGGCCAGGGTTTCTGGGGGCAGGGGTCCTGGGCTCAGCCCCAGAAAATCTTTCAACTGCAAAATGCCGATGACCAGGGCAATGCCAGAGGTGAACCCGGTGGTCACCGGATAGGGAATATACTCAATGAGCCGCCCCATGCGGGCCAGGCCCATTCCCAGCAGCATTCCCCCCGCCATCATCCCCGCCACCAGCAGCCCAGAAAACCCGTATTGCTGGGTGATGGGGGCCAAAATCACCACGAAGGCCGCCGTGGGCCCGGTGATTTGAAACCGGGAACCCCCCAGCAGGGCCACCACCGACCCGGCCAGAATGGCCGTGTACAACCCGCTTTGGGGAGAAGCCCCGCTGGCGATGGCCAGGGCCATGGACAAGGGAAGGGCCACCATGCCCACCACCAGTCCGGCCAGAATGTCCGCGCGGAACCGGGCGGGGGAGTAACCCTCCCGCAGGCTTTCTCGCAGAGCAGAGGCCAGCGGAATGGGCCACCGGTTTATAGCCGGGGAGGATGCAGGGGGAGCAGAAGGGGAGGGAGGCATGACCTGGATGGGAACCCGGCGTGGACAGACAAGCGTGAACTCAATGCAGTTTATTATCTACGAATCGGTGGAGCATTTCAATTTCTAGTATCTATTTTTCCCAGGAAAACATCACGATGAACGTAAAAAGAACAGGCGCTAGGCGGGGGTGCTTGAAAAGGGGTGGAAATAAGTAACGTATTTTACCAGTCAATACTAATATTAATAATATGAGGAGACAGGGGCTCAAGAAAATGTTGTTCTTGCCGAAATTAGGTTGTAGGTGCAGACCCCTGGATGGAATTCACTAAAAAAAAGGAGGAAACATGTTTTCCAAAAATATTCCCCCAAAGGGGTGGCTGCTATTGCTGGCGGCATTAATGATCTCAACTACCCCAGCCATGGCAAACTTAACCATCAATGCCCTCCCGCTATCTATGGGTGCTGAATTAGAAGTGAGTTCCGAGAGTTTTGGGCTCAGGGTTGCGGGTGCGGCACCAGCGAGTAATGTTACAACCTTAAATTCCCTCAAAAATACCTTAGGTGCATGTAAGGCAGATGCCTCACAGACTTGGCTGGCTGTGGAGTTTTATGCCGAAAGCAGCAAAGTCGATAGTTTTTATGTGGGATTAGGAGGCACACAAATCATGTATAGCAACCCCGGGGTGGGATGTACAACGGCGGATATGACCAACGTGAACGTAGGCTTGGTGAATCTGGGCTATCGCTGGATTTGGGAGAAATCTGGCCTGACATTGGACGTGGGGTTGCGCACCGGGCTGGTGGCGGTGGGCGTTACGTTTTAAGCACCTGAAGAGTTACGTTCATCCGTCAAGTCATTCACCCCCGGTCATCTTCAGGATGGCGCGGGGGTTTTTGTTTGGGTTCGGTCTTACAAATCTCTGCGCCGGGGGTCAAAGGCTTTCAGCAACCCCTCGCCGATGAAGGTGATCAACACCACCATGGCTACCAGCACCACAAAGGTGGAGAAGCTCATCCACCAGGCCTCCACGTTGTCTTTAGACTGGCGGAGCATTTCTCCCAGGGAGGGGGTGGGGCTGGGCACCCCCAGGTTGAGGAAGTCGAGGCTGGCCAGGGTGACGATGGCCCCTGACACCCGGAAGGGGAAGAAGGTGATGACGGGGGTGAGGGTGTTGGGCAGAATGTGGCGGAACACGATGCGGGCGTTGGACACCCCCATGGCCCGGGCCGCCCGCACGTAATCGTGCTGGCGGCCTTTAAGAAACTCCGCCCGCACGTAGGCCGACAGGCCAATCCAGCCGAACAGGCTCATCAGCCCTACCAGCAGGGGAATGGAGGCCTTAAAAGTGGCCGATAGAATAATCAGCAAATACAACTCCGGCATGGCGCTCCAGATTTCGATGCCCCGTTGGCCGGTGAGGTCCACCCACCCGCCAAAAAAACCCTGCACCGCGCCAATGACGATGCCAATGAGGGAAGAAATGATGGCCAGCCCCAGGCCGAACAACACGGAAATACGGAACCCATAGATTAGGCGGGTGAGGACATCCCGCCCCCGGTCGTCGGTTCCCAGCCAGTTGTCGGCGGTGGGGGGGCTGGGGGCGGGGGAAGGAATGTTGTAGTTGATGGAACGATGATCCCAGGGGATCAGGGGATACACCGCCCAGTTGTCTCCCTGGGTGATCAACTGCCGAATGTAGGGGTCGCTGTAATCGGCCTCGGTCTGAAAGGTTCCTCCAAAGTCGGTTTCAGAGTAGGTGTGCCAAAGGGGGGTGTAAAACTGACCTTGGTAGCGCACCAGCAGGGGGCGGCTGTTGGCCAACAACTCGGCGAACAGGCTAACCCCTACCAAACTGGCCAAGATCACCAGGGACCAAAAGGCCCTGCGGTGGGCCCGGAAGGCCCGTCCCTTGCGGCGGGTTTCCTCGCTGGGGGCGAAGTATTTTTGTAGGAAGGCGCGGAGAGTCATTTGGGGGCGGCTTCAAAGGTGATGCGGGGGTCCACCAGGGTCAGGGCCAGGTCCCCCAGCAGGTTTCCCACCAATGCCAGCAGGCTAAAGAAGAATAGCGTGGCCATCACCACCGGGTAATCCCGGCTGATGATGGACTCGTAACTCAACAGTCCCAGGCCGTCCAGCGAGAACAAGGTTTCGATCAGCAGAGAGCCGGTGAAGAACATGGCCAGAAAACTGGCGGGCAACCCCAGCACCAGGGGGATCATGGCGTTCTTCAGAACATGCTTGAACAGCACTTGGTTTTCGCTTAGCCCCTTGGCCCGGGCGGTGGTGACGTATTGCTTTTGAATTTCCTCCAAGAACGAGTTCTTGGTGAGCAGGGTCAGGCTGGCGAAAGCGTCGATGGCGTAACAGGTGAGGGGCAACACCATGTGCCATAGGTAATCTCCCACTTTTCCGGCCAAGCTCATTTGCGCCCAGCCGTCGGAAGTTAACCCCCGCAGGGGGAAAATGCTGAAGAACGAGCCCCCGCCAAACAGCACAATCAGGAAGATACCCAGCACGAAGCCCGGCACCGAATAGGCCACCAACACGGCCACGCTGGTGGCCGCGTCGAAACGGGTGCCGTCTCGCACGGCTTTGGCAATGCCCAGGGGAATGCAAGTGAGATACACCAACAGAAAACTCCACACGCCAAGCGATATGGACACGGGCAGTTTTTCCATCACCATGGTGCTGACTTTTTTGTGGTGATAATAACTTTCTCCAAAATCAAAAGTGGCCAACCGGCCTACCCACCGAAAAAATTGAATATAGGCAGGCTGGTCAAAGCCGTACAGCTTCATCAAATACTCTCGGTGCTTGGCTTCCAGTTCGCTTCCCGCGGGCTTGTCCAGGGCCCCCCGCATGGCGCCAGAGGCCTCTCCGCTGGCCCGCTGGTGGGCTTTCATCTGGCTCATCATGCGTTCCACCGGCCCCCCCGGAACCAGCTGCAGCACCAAAAAGGTGACCAGCACAATTCCGAACAGGGTGGGAATCATCAACAGCAGCCGTTTGGCAATGTAGTAGGTACCCATGGGTTCTTTCTGCGGCCGGGTTAATTCATTTCCAGGCCTTCCGCCTGAGCGCGCGCCAGTTTTTGGGTGAGGGCGGGGTCTTCCCACCAATAGGTGATGAACGTTAATGGATTGTAATACAGCGGGAGCGTGGTGGGGGAACCGAATCGGTTGCGGTAGGTGACCCGATGATAGCCGATGAACCAATTGGGCACCACGTAATGTTGGTGCCACAGCACCCGGTCCAAAGCCCGGGTGGCGGTGACGAGGTCTCGGCGGTTTTCGGCCCGAATCAGGCGCTCCACCAGGGCATCCACCGCCGGGTCTTGAATGCCCGCCCAGTTCGATGAATCTTCTACTTGGGCGGTGGAAGAATGCCAGTATTGAATTTGCTCGTTGCCGGGGGAAAGGGACTGCCCGAACACCCCGACCGTCATGTCGAAATCAAATTTCTTCATCCTCTGTTGGAACACGGCGTCGTCCACGATCTGAATATCGCCCTGTACTCCCAGTTTGGCCAGTTGGTTCAGGTAGGGTTCCACGATTCTCACAAAATCTGTGGAATCCATTAGGAAGGTGAACCGCATGGGGGTGCCATCGGCAGTGCGGGTGAGGACGCCGTTCACGGGCGCCCATCCGGCCTGGGCCAGCAGCCGCTGGGCTTCCCGCAGCCGTTCCCGCTGGGAGGCAAACCCTTTGCCCACGGCTTCCACCGGGCGGGTGAACACATCCTGGGGAAGTTTCTTGCGCAGGGGGTTCAGCAGGGCCAGCTCATTGGGTTTGGGCAATCCCTCCGCAGCCAGCTCGGTGTTGTCAAAGTAGGAATCCAATTGGGTGTATTGGCCATAGAACAAGGCCCGGTTGCACCACTCAAAATCCAGCCCCATGCTTAACGCCTCCCGCACCCGCCGGTCTTGGAAGATCGACCGCCGCAGGTTAAACACAAACCCCTGCATGCCGGCATTGTTTTGGTGGGGCAGCCCTTTTTTCACCAGCCAGCCTTTGTCCCACTTTTCCCCGGCAATGTCTTTCCCCCATTGTTTGGAACTGTTGACGAACAAGAAATCGAACTCTCCGGCTTTAAAGCCCTCCAACTGGGCGGTGTTGTCGCGGAAGTATTTCACCACCAGGGTGTCAAAGTTGTACCGCCCCCGGTTGACTCCCAGGTTCCATCCCCAATAGGCGGGGTTGCGCCGGAAGCGGAAGTCTTTGCCAAACGAATAACCATCCACCACATAGGGCCCGCTGCCCACCGCCCGGGTGGAAAAATCTTTGCCGAAATCTCCCTGGCCATACACATGCTGGGGGAACACCGGGAAAGACCCCGCGATCAGGGCCAGTTCCCGGTTTTTCTGCACGAACTCCATGCGCACCGTGCGGGCATCCACCGCCACCGCTCGGCGAATGTCTTGGTAAACAAACCGGTACATGGGTTTGGCCGCGGGGGAGCGCAGGGTATTGAAGGAGAACACCACGTCTTGGGCGGTGACGGGGGTGCCATCGGAAAATCGGGCCTGGGGCCGCAAATGAAAGGTGACGGACAACTGATTGGGGGCCACCTCCATGGATTGGGCCAGCAGGCCGTACACCGCGAAGGCTTCATCCATGGAGGGAGTGGTGAGGCTTTCAAACACCAGGGTGTCCAGCATGGCTGGCGGCCGGTCTTTTAACGAGAAGGGGTTCAGGGTGTCGAAGGACCCCATGGAACTCATGGAGAAACTTCCCCCCGTTGGGGCCGCCGGGTTGGCATAGGCGAAGTGATGGAATCCCGCCGGGTATTTGAGCGGAGCCCCCAGGGAAAGGCCGTGCACCTGGGCGGCCTGGGCCGGATGAAAGGCCAGGGCCCCACAGATCACCCCTCCCAGGGCGATCCAAACGGGTTTGACGGGGTTCAACATGGGGATCCACATTCCGAGAAAACCTTCCGCGGCCAAGGGGTTTTTCACTGGCGGCCCGTGCACAAAAGCCATCCTAGCCTACCGGGAACCCCTGCCGGGTGTAAAGATAAACTGCCGCATTCACTGCGGGTCATTGACTCACCCCCCCTCTCTGGGGTACCCCAAGAAGAGGGCCTGGATGAGGGCATCTGCTCCAAGGAAGGTCATGGCCAACTACAAAGTGGAATTCAACCCTGAATGGCTGCGGGGGCGGTGGGGCTTTACCGACCGTGTGATGACCCAGTTGGGTGGTCAGGCTGCCGATCGATCGAAAATCAACAACGCTTGGGTGCTTTCCTATCAGGGAAAACCCCGTGACCTGGGGCGGTTGTTAACTGAATTGCTAGAACTGCAGCAGTTCGACTTTTTGCAATTGGGCGTGTTGTTCGACATCCACTCCCTGGATCCCCCCAGCGAGGACCCCCCCAGAAAAGAAACCAAACTTACCCTGTCGAAGGCCCAGGAACGCCAGCGGGAAAAAGATGAAATTCTGGAGCGGAAACGAAGCAAACGATAGGCAGAGTACTTCTCGAACCGTATCTCTTTGAGCGCATCCAACTTGTTCACCTTCTTTTTGTGGAATCATAGCTCATGACTCATGTTCAAGCCCGTCCCCTTCGCTGGATGACCGCCCTGGGGGTTTTCCTGTTTCTGGTTCTGGGCACCGGTTGGTCCCAGGGTGCCGAACCTGCCCCCTCCCCAGATCGGGCTCGCTTTGCCGGAACCTATAAAATTGACGAGTGGAAAAGCCGGGAACACCGGGGAATGTACCATTTTTTCTACCTGGACCCGGATGGAACCTTTTTACTGGCGGCCAGTTGGAAAGAGTTCGAGTCGTCTAAAATTGCCGGAACCTGGAGCCTGGTGGGGGGAAGGGTGGAGTTGCAGGGTGTGGCCGATGTTCAAACCAATCGGGGGTCCTGGCGGGTGGATTTCCACCGGAGTTTCACCGTGGAAACCCAAACTCCCGCTCCGGTGTTAAAACCCATCCCCGAGAAAAACAGGTATGGCATGATGGGATGGCCTTCCACCTTTACTTTGGTCAGCCCCAAACCCGAACCCAACCTTCCCGATGGTTCCATTCCGGCGGACCGGAAAGAAATCGGGAAGTTGATCGCCAAAATTCAGAAGGGATAAGCGGGCTCGTTGGCCTCTTTGACCCTCTCTTGGTCCTCCCGGCGGTCTTTCCCGCCGGGAGATATTCCGCCTTCGGCTCTTGTGGCCCCATTTGCTCCCCCCCTCGCTTTCGGATAAAGTTCTAAGCTGAACACCCAGGGCAGGGGATGAGGAAAACCCTCGTTTTCTTCACCTTTTTCTGACACCCCCTCACAGGAGAACAACTTGTCGCCCTCTCGAATCCAAGTGAAGTTGGCGTTATTCCTGGCCATGCTGTTGGTTGTATGGAACGCGCAAAGTGTCTTGGCGGGCAGCCTGGAACAGGGTTTGGAAGCTTATTACGCGAAAGACTATCCCAAGGCGGCCAAGCTGCTGGAGCCTTTGGCGGAGTCCGGGCAAGCCGTGGCTCAATATCACATGGGGGTCATGGCCCTGTATGGGCGGGGCATGGCTAAAAACGCCAAGGCGGCTCAGGGTTGGTTTTCCAAGGCGGCCAAGGGGCTGCCTCCGTTGGCCAAAAATGGAGATGGCGCCGCGGCGTTTTGTCTGGGCGCCATGAGTGAAGAAGGATGGGAGATCAAGAAAGATCAAAAAGCCGCGCTGAACTGGTATACCCAGTCGGCCCAGGCGGGCTACCCCCAGGGGCAATATTACCTGGGGCTGATGAATGCCTATGGCCGGGGGATGAAAGCCGATCCGGAAAAAGCCGTCAGTTGGTTTGAAAAATCCGCCAACCAGGGCTTGGCCGCCGCTCAATATGAACTGGGAGTGGCCTATGCGTTCGGGCAGGGGGTGAAGAAAGACCCGGCCCAAGGCGCCAAATGGCTGGAAAAAGCGGCGGAACAGGGAGACTCTCGCGCCCAGTTTCACCTGGGGTTGATGTACAACGAGGGGATTGGCGTTTCGCCCAATGAATCCAAGGCCGCCAACTGGTTTGAAAAAGCGGCCAACCAGGGGCATGACCGGGCCAAGTTTTATTTGGGGGCCGCCTATTTCTCTGGGCAGGGGAAATCCAAAGACTTGGCCAAAGCCGCGAAGTTATGGGAGGAAGCCGCTGGGGCTGGCATATCCGATGCCCAATACAGCATGGGAACGCTTTACTTCTTTGGCACCCAATATCCTCAAGATTACGCCAAAGCCGCCGCTTGGTTTAACAAGGCCGCTGCCCAAAACCACGCGGGTGCCCAATACAACCTGGGGGTGATGCTGGAAACGGGCAAGGGGATGGCCCCCAACCCGGCCAAGGCGAAAGACATGTACGCCAAGGCAGCCAAAGCTGGAAGCCCAGCCGCCATGGTGAGCCTGGGGAACATGCTGCTGACTGGCCAAGGAGGAAAACCCGATCCGAAGGGAGCCGTGACATGGTTTCAGCAGGCGGCCAATATGGGATATGCCCCGGGAATGACCGCCTTGGGCACCGCTATGATGGTGGATGGCCCGGGCCGGGATGTGAGTGGAGCCTTGAAGTGGTGGAAAAAAGCCGCCGATAAAGGAAACCCCTCGGCGATGTATAATTTGGGCAATGCCCTGATGGATGATAAATTGGCCGGGAAAAAACCCAAGGCGGCCTTGGAATGGTTTGAAAAAGGAGCCGGATTGGGCCATGGCGATTGCATGTATGGCCTGGGGAACCTGTATTCCTCTGGCGACCTGGGCAGCCAAGACCCCGCCCAAGCCGTGGCATGGTGGCGGAAGGGTGCCGAGGCTGGGTCGGAAGGGGCCCAGGACCGCATGGGGTATGCCTATGCCAATGGCTATCAGGTGAAGAAAGACCAAGCGGAAGCCCTGAAGTGGTATCGCAAAGCGGCTGACAACGGTAACGCCGAAAGCATGTTCAGCCTGGGTGTGGCCTACGAGGAAGGCCAGGGGGTTCCGGTGGATAAGCAGCAGGCGAAGGTTTGGTTCCGTAAAGCCGCCGAACGGGGCCACCGAATGGCCAAAATTCGAATGCGGTACGAGGGAAAGTAAACAGGTAAGCCAACGCCGGAGTTCATGGGTTGTGAACAGAAACTCAGCCGGCATTCACTCCACTCCCCCTTGGGGGGAAGAAAGCAGCCGATGAAACACGTGCAACCGATTCTCCCATTGAGGGTGTGGCTGGCCATTGGGTTTGTGGTCGTGGGGTTGACCTCCCTGGGTGGTGGGCACCTGATGGCCGGGGACCCGTTGGTTCACTTGGTCTATCGGGCCGTGCAACAGGGGCAGACCCCCAAAGATGTCGCCCCCATTCACGTGTGGCGTGGGGGCATTCGATATTTGCGGGTGGAGCTTCCCCCGGTGCCGCCTCAAGAGGGGCAGCCCGCCCGCCAACAAATGATTTTGGCAGACAGTCCTCACAACTGGATGCTGGACGTTCCCTCTAAAACGGGCCACCACTTTTTAGACAAGGACCCGCAGCCCAGCGTCCATGTTCCTATTTTTCCTCTTCCCAACGCGCCTACGTTAAGAAAACTGGAATTTGGCAACGAAGTGGGATTTTTTAGCGCGTTGAAGGCCAAGCAAGGAAAGAGCGCAAAGGTGGACGGCGTGATGTGTTTGTCGTTTACGGCCCAGGCCGATGGCTGGACCCTGACCCTGTACGTGGACCAAGATAAGAAAACTCCCTATCGCTTGCGAGCCGACAAAGGCAAAGAACGCCGCGCGGTGCTTTATGATGTGTATGAGGTGGGGGGGGCGGTGGACCCCTCCCTGTTTACCCCGCCTAAAGAGTATCAAATCACCGATGACGCCAAGTAGGGAAGAGGCGAATGCGCCGAGGGTTGGCCACGGGCGAACTCACCGGTGATGAGCGAGGGCCTGATGATCGGGGCTAAAAATTGGAGATTTTTGATGCGCACTCCCTCCATTCTTTTTCATTTCAATCCTTTATTCATTTCACGACAGGGTAAAATCTTCGGATGAATAAAAACCATTTCAGGGGAATAGGGCTTTGGTTTTGGGGACTGGCGGTGTTCATGGTTTGTTGCTCCCATACCTCGGCTTGGGGGCAGGATCTGAAGGAGGACGAGCCACAGATTTACATGGAAGTGGTTCATCAGGTGGGAGGGGAAAACAACACACCGTCTGTGGTGAGGATTTGGCGGGTTGGTTATAAATACGCCCGGTTTGAACTGCCCGAACTCCGCAACGACAAGGGCAAGCGGGTAAAACCCCTGATGATTGCCGATGCCCCCAATGCCTGGGAGTTGGATGAAGTGTCTAAAACCGGGCAGCATAGGCTGGATACCAGCGAGGATATTTCCGTTCACGCGCCGTTGTTTGGGGTGGAAGAGGCCGAGGAAATACACAAGTTGGAATTCGGCAGGGAAAAAGAATTTTTTTCGAAGCACCGGGCCAAGCCAGAGCCCGCGAAAGTATTGAACGGGGTGGAGTGCGAGGTGTGGCGGGTAAAACTTGAGGGATATACCCTGCGGTTGTTTGTAAATAAAAAAACAAACCTGCCCTATCGCGTGGAAATGACCAAGGGCACCAAACAGCAGGCGGTGCAATATATGCGTTATGAGGAAACCCCAACCCTCGACTTGAAACGCTTTGCTCCCCCTAAGGGATATAAGTTGGTAGAAGCCCCCCCAGCAAGCGGATAAGCCCCCGAGGTATCCGCGCTCTTAATGGGTTTCTCGGTCTAGCTTGCGGTATTGCACGGCCTCGGCAATGTGGGCGGGAAGAATATCGGGGCTGTCGGCCAGGTCGGCGATGGTACGGCTGACCTTGAGCACCCGGCTGTAAGCCCGTGCCGATAACTTGAGCCGATCCATGGCCCGCCGCAGCAGTTCTAGTCCTTCTGGCGTGGGCTGGCAGTGGGCTTCAATTTCTCCTGGGGTCATCATGCCGTTGTGGCGGGTGGCCGAGTTTTGGAACCTGGCTCCCTGCCGTTCCCGTGCTCCCCGCACTCTCTCCCGCACCGCCGCCGATTCCTCCCCCCGCCTTGTGTCTGACAATTGATCGAAGGCGGCCACTGGCACGTCGACATGCAGGTCGATGCGGTCCAGTAAGGGGCCGGAGATTCTGGAGCGATATTTGGCCACGGCCATGGGGGGGCAGGCGCAGCGCCCGGAGGGGTCTCCCAGATAGCCGCAGGGGCAGGGGTTCATGGCCGCCACCAGCAGGATGGAGCAGGGGAACTCTAGGCTGATGGCCGCTCGGGCGATGGTAAGGCTGCGGTCTTCGAGGGGCTGGCGCAGCAGTTCCAGCACTGGGCGGGGAAATTCGGGCAGCTCGTCCAGGAACAACACCCCGTTATGGGCCAGGGAGATTTCTCCCGGCTGGGGAATGGACCCGCCACCCACCAGCCCCGCCGGAGAGATGGAGTGGTGGGGCACCCGAAAGGGCCGTCGGGCCACCAGGGGCTGCCCCGCCCCCAGCAGTCCCGCAATAGAATGAATGCGGGTGGTTTCTAGGGTTTCTTCAAACGAAATGGGGGGCAGAATGGTGGGCAGCCGCCGGGCCAGCATGGTTTTGCCGCTGCCGGGGGGGCCGACCATCAACAGGTGGTGGTTGCCCGTGGCGGCGATTTCTAAAACCCGTTTCACTTGTTCCTGCCCCTTCACGTCTCGCAGGTCTTCCGGGTAATTTCGGGCCTGCTCAAACAACCCCCGGGCGTTCACTGGACGGGGGGTGGGCACCCGTTCTCCCCGCAGAACTTCCGCCGCTTCGGCCAGGGTTTCCACTGGCAGCAGGGTCACCCCATCCACAATTCCCGCTTCCATGTCGTTGTCTCGGGGGAGAATCACCCCCCGCAGGCCCAGCTTTCGGGCCGCCAGCACCATGGGCAAAATGCCCCGCACGGGCCTCACCCGTCCCTCCAACGACAATTCCCCCACCATCATCAACCCCTCCAGGCTTTCCGGGGTGACGTGGTCCAGGGCCCCCAACAGGGCCAGGGCAATGGCCAGGTCAAACCCCGAACCGGTCTTGCGCATTTCGGCTGGGGCCAGGTTCACCGTGATTCGCCGCACCGGGAAGGGGAACCCGCTGTTCGACAAGGCCGCCACGATGCGTTCTTTGCTCTCCCGAATAGCGCCGTCTGGCAGCCCCACAATGGTGAAGGCCGACAGGCCCATGGCCAAGTCTACCTCCACCTGGATGGGGTGGGCTTCCACGCCCAGCACGGTGGCCGACAGGGTTTTGGCAAGCATGGGGCGAGCTTGTAAGAGTGAATAAAAATAGAGGTCCTATTTCCGGCTTTGGTTATACCGAAAAAAGAGAACCTGAGCAAAATGTCTTTGGAAGGAATTCAAGAGACCAGGAAAGGCTTCTTACATCCCTTTGTTCTTCAGCCATTCCAAAATACCATCCGCCGTGGCTTGCCAGCGGGTTTCCAACATCATGTCATGGCCCATGTGGGGCAGGATGACGGCTTGGGTTCCATGGGCCCGGGCGGTGGCCTTCACTTCGTTCACATGAATGGCGTTGTCGTCTGCGGCGCCCATCACCAACAGGGGGGTGGTGACTTTCTTTGCCCTTACCCGCGTAAAAAACAGCATGTCCAGGTAGGCCCGGAAGGCTTCGTCTTGGGCCAGGGAAAAATATTTTTCCGCAAGTGGGTCGGGATAACTGGGCGACAGAAAAAGCTGTTTGAACAAAGCCGGTGTGTGAATGAGGGGATAAATGCTAAACGTCAGGCAGACCTTGGCAAAAAGAAGCGGGTGGTGCTTGGCCGCCCGCAGCGAGGGCCCCATAATTCCGCTGGGGGGAACGGAAGCCAGCAGCACGGCTGCCGGGGCGGAATGGGTTTCCAAATATTTCTGAACAATGAACCCGCCCATGGAATGGCCCACCAGAATGGGCGGGGTTCCCAGTTCTTTCACCGCCTGGGCCACGTCATCCACGTAATTTTGAATGGAGGCCCACCGCAGAGAGGCCCGGCCTTCGCTGGCGCCATGGCCCCGCAGGCTAAGCGCGGCGGCGGAGTATCCCTGCTCGGCGAAGTAGGGCAGGAATTGATCTTGCCAACACCAGGCCCCGTGGCACATGCCATGGACAAACAACACCGGAGGATGTTTTGTGGTCCCCTTGGGGGTTTTCCGCAGAATTTCAAGTTTCATGGATAGGCGCTCCTGGTTTGATCTAGCGTGTGTAGAACGTTCGGGGTGTGTTGGTATGTAGGGTCACATTCCGCCCGGCGGGAAATATGCGAACGAACATCCTGGGGCATCTCCATTTGCAGGGCTTTAACCTTCGGGTAAGTATCGAAGGCCTCCGCTTGGCCAACAAATACCATTCCCCACACGGCCCATAAAACCACCCGCCATGGATTCATGTGTTCATTCCCCTGGGGGGGTTGCAAAAAAGTTAAAAAAAGGATGGTAGTTAAACCATCAACTAACAGGCCCCAGGTTATTTCGCAAGGGCCAATTATTCGCCCACACCAACGGGAGAGGTTTTTATGTCCAATCTGGCTGCTTTTTTGGTGACCAATGCCAAACGCCACCCCGGCAAAAAGGCCGTGGTGTTCAACGACAAAGCCACCACCTATGCGGAGTTGAATGCCATAAGCAACATGGTGGCCAACGGGCTGAAGGCCGCGGGCATTCAACCAGGAGACCGGGTGGCCCTTACCTGCCCCAACCTGCCCTACTTCCCCATGATCTATTACGGAATATTGAAAGCAGGCGGGGTGGTGGTTCCGTTGAACGTGTTGTTAAAGGGGCGGGAGATTGCCTACCACCTGCAAGACTCTGGGGCCAAGGCGTATTTTTGTTTTCAGGGCACGGCGGAACTGCCCATGGGCCAGCAAGGCCACGAGGGCTTCAAAGCCACCGATACCTGCAAACACTTTTGGATTCTTCCGGCCCTACCCGGATCCCCATCTCCCATCGAGGGGGTTCCTACCTTCGATGCCTTTTTGAAGGGGCAGGCTCCCATGGGGGATCTATGCGCGGTGAATTCCAATGACACGGCGGTGATTCTGTATACTTCGGGTACCACCGGGCAGCCCAAGGGAGCCGAACTAACTCATGCCAACCTGGGCTTCAACGCCATGTCTTGCGTGGACCTATTCCAATCCAAGCCTCAGGACATTCACTTGGTGGCCCTGCCGCTGTTTCACAGTTTTGGACAGGTTTGCCAGATGAACGCTGGCATCATCGCCGGGAACACCTTGGTGTTGATGGCCCGATTCGACCCCGCCGGGGCCCTGGGCCTGATGGAAAAGGAAAACGTGACCATGTTTGCCGGGGTGCCCACCATGTATTGGGCCATGTTGAACCTTCCCGATGCCGAGAAGAACTTTAACCTGAAAAAAATCACCGACACCCTGCGGTTGGGGGTTTCGGGGGGGTCTTCCATGCCGGTGGAGGTGTTAAAGGGGTTCGAGAAAAAATTCAACATTTCCATTCTGGAGGGATACGGTCTTTCCGAAACATCGCCGGTAGCTACCTTTAATTCCCTAGACCTCCCAGCCAAGCCCGGATCGGTGGGCACGGCCATCCGGGGGGTGGAAGTGGCCGTGGTGGGCCAGGATGGAAAGCCCGTGCCGGTCAACGAGGTGGGAGAAGTGGTCATTCGTGGGCACAACGTGACCAAAGGGTACATCAACCGACCGGAGCAAACCCGGGAAGCCATCCAAAACGGATGGTTCCATTCGGGAGACCTGGGGAAAATGGATGATGAAGGTTACTTGTATATTGTAGACCGGCTGAAAGACATGGTGCTGCGGGGCGGGTTTAACGTGTATCCACGCGAGGTGGAAGAAGTGTTGATGACCCACCCCGCGGTCAGCATGGCTGCCGTGGTGGGGGTCCCCCACCAAGAAATGGGAGAAGAAGTGAAGGCCTATGTGATTTTGAAGCCGGGGGCCAAGACCCAGCCGGAAGAAATTATCAGTTGGAGTAAAGAGCAGATGGCTTCTTACAAATATCCTCGGATGGTGGAAATTCGGGACAGCCTGCCCATGAACGCCACCGGAAAAATCTTGAAACGGGAGCTGCGGGGATAACCGAGCCGTGGGGGAGTGTCCCCGGTGATTGTGGGTTCTTAATGGCCCGCCGTGGGCACGGCCTGATTGCGGTAGAATTTGAGCGGCCCCTTGTCGCTTCCCACGATGAGGTCCGGGTCGCCGTCTCCGTCCAGGTCCACCACCACGGGGTGGCTTCCGGGGGGGATCTTCAGGCCCTCCAGCAATCCGCCTTTTACCAGCCAGCCAGAGGCCCGGGCGATATCCGTCCCGGCGGGTTCGAGCACCACAATGCCGCCATGGTCGGTTCCCACCAAAAGTTGGAGGGTTTTTCCACGGGTCAGGTTGCCAAAGGCGGGGGCGGCGTTGACCACCCGCGGCAAAGGCAAAAAGTTTCGTTGGGTCACCTTGAAGTCGGGGAATTCTCCCGGCACTCGTTGGAACAGCAGAACGCCCTCTTGCAAAGACCCCGACAACAGTTCCAGGCGGCCATTCCCGGTAAGGTCGGCCAGGGCGGGAACGGCGTTACGCCCGGCCCGCACCGATGACATGGCCTTGGGCCGCAAAATAAACTCCGGGTTTTTCCGGGGGCCCAGGTTTTCAAAAAAGAACATCCGTCCTTCCTCGTTGCCCACAATCAGGTCTTCCAGGCCGTCTCCAGTGACATCGGCCATGGTTGGCGCGGCGTTTCGCCCCTGAGAGTAACCCGCGAACCGGTTGGTGAGCAGCTCCCAGGTGGGATTGTCTTTGGGGCCTTGGTTGATGAACAGCAGCAATTGCCCGGCGGCGTTGCCCACCAGCAGGTCGGGCAGTCCATCGCCGTTGTCATCCAGCACGGTGGGGTAAGTGTTGCGCCCGGTGTTCAGGTGAGACAGCGGGGCATCCTCCTCCACCAGCACCGGGTCTAAGGGGCCGTCTTTTCGTAAATCCAGGCGCAGGTCTTCCCGGTGTTCCAGGTCGTTTTGGTCTTCTCCCTCGGTGTCTTCCAGGCTGCCCTGGGCCACAAATCCCTGTCCGGCATCCAGATCGGTTCCGGCAGATTTGGGCGGTGCCCCAGTCGGCGGCGCGCCTGCTTTGGAACCGGCGTACCTCCAAAACAAAAAGGCCCCTTCACCGGTTCCCAGCAGCAGGTCGGGCTTGCCGTCTCCGGTCAGATCTCCCATGGCGGGGGCGCTGAAGGAATCTCCCCGCAGTTCCTGCCAGGGTTGCACCCCTTGCCAGCCTTTTTTGTTTTTGGGGGGGGTGTCTAGATTACGGACCGCGCTCATCAGGTTACCAGAGCGCGCCCCCACCACCAGGTCGGGGGCTCCGGTGGAATTCCAGGAAAACATGGCTGGCGCCGCGTGGGAGGGGGCTTTCATGCCGGCCAGCTTCAGGGTTTTTAGCACAAATTCTGGAACTGTTTTGCTTCCCTTATTTTCAAAATAAACAACGTTTCCCAAACTGTTGCCCACCACCAAGTCTGGCAGGCCATCGTTGTTCAAGTCTGCGAATACGGGAACAGACAGGGCTCCCACGTCAATGTTTCCAAAATAGACATTTTCCAGTTGAAAATCGGGGCGGCGAGGAGAACCTTGATTGCGGAATAAGGCCAAGCGGCCGTTGTTTCCCCCCACCACCAGGTCCAGGTCTCCGTCTCCATCCACGTCGGCCAGGGCTGGGGCGGCGTGGGTCAGGGTTCCGGGGAACAACGGCCCCCCCCATTTCTTCAGGGCCAGGGCTCCTCCCCGGCTGGCGTTTTCGAACAGCAGAATTTTTCCGGCCCGGGTGCCGATCACCAAGTCATTTCGGCCATCGCCGTTCAAGTCACCAATGGCGGCTTTGAATCCATAGCCTTCTCCGCCCAGCCGGTTGACCCCCAACAGGTTCTTGTTATCCTGCGACCAATCCTCTCCACTTCCGGTGAGGAACGTCACCCGCTCGCCATCGGCGCCCAGCAGCATCTCCAGTTTACGGTCTCCATTCACATCCACCAGCCGTGGGGCAGAATATCCTCCGGCATCCAACAAGGCGAAGCGATCCGTGCTTTTTTCCCAGTTTCCGTTCCGGGGGGTGCCGATGTTCCGATAAAACGTGAGATGACCATCGCTTTGGCCCACCAGCAGGTCCAAGTCCCCGTCGCCGTCCAAGTCGGCCCACTCCGGGGCCGCGTTGTCGTTGGGGGCCAGGGAAGCCAGCAATTTGGGGGGGGCTTTACAAGAAGAACGGGGGCCCAGATCGGCGCAAAAGGAAGGGGTGCCTTTCAATCCATCGTTGAGCAGCAGCCAAACTTCTCCTTTTTCGTTGCCCACGGCTAGGTCGGGCAGACCATCGCTGTTCACATCGGCAACGGAGGGCACCAGATTCTGCCCGAATTTTTTCCCCAGAAAATCGGTGGAGACCAGCCGGAACCTGGGCAGGTAGCGGTTTCCTTCGTTGCGGTAAAACGCCAAGCCATCTCCCGACCCCACGAACAGATCCAGGTCCTGGTCTCCATCCAGGTCGGCCAGGTAAGGCGCGGCGTTGCTGCCCACATCTAGGGGGGCCATATCATGATCTTCCACCGGGCCTCTTCCGGCGGGGGCTACCCCCAGGTTTTCGTTCACCACATGCCAGGCGGGGGCATTGGGTTTGCCCTGGTTGCGAAACACCAGAATCCGCCCATCGGATTTGCCCACCAACAAGTCTGGCCGCCCATCGCCATCCAAATCACCCACGGCCAGTTTGGCCCGGCCAATGGGGCCAATGAATACCAGGGCCTCTTGGCCGTCGATCTGGGCTTCATACACGCGTTCCCACTGGTGGACCACCCGCTCCTGGTCGGCCCAAACTCCCCCGGCAAGACCTAGGAATACACATATCCCCAGCCAACGAACGGCTTTGGAAAGTTTCTGTTTTGGAAAGAGATTTCCTGCGGGTGGCCTCATTTATGTACTCCAAAGGGTTTGGCCATTCTTACACAGTCCGAGTCCTCTGCAAAACCTCTTTTTTTCTGTCTCCCGGCCTCTTTCCCTTGGGGTTTCCCTTGGGGCAGGCGCTGTCTAGCGGGCAAATCCCGGCCTTCTGGCAAGGTTTTTGATGGATATTGAAAAGATAAGTTCACCAAACAGATAGATCAGAGAGAGAAAAACCAGCCTTAAGAAATGGATATTTCCCCCGAAACAGAGGTTGGGGGCCAGACCATGGCGTGAACATATCCGTTCTGCTATAATCATTTCAGGATGATCAGTTGATGTTTGAAAGATTCCTTTCCGATTCCTTATCCAAGGGGAAGACCATGAAATCAAGAAAACCGATTCCATTCATTGGAATAGGGCTGCTGGCAGGAATGCTGACGTTGTCTCTGCTGGTGGCGGGGTGCAGCAAAAGCGAGGTAAAACCCCCCAATCAGTCTACTCAGGAAGAGTCTGGCCCTTCGCTTACCCAGCAAACCAGTGAGGCCGTGGCCAGCGTGAAAGAAGTGGGATCCCAGGCTGTGGAAGCCGTGTCGAAGGGGGTGGGCTCTGCCGTAAGGGGGGCCGGGAATACCCTATCGGCTGCCACCGGGGCCATGGGAGATTTTGCCATAAAAACCAAAGATACAGCGGTGGCAGCGTATAAGTCTGCCGCTTCTGGCGCGAAGGAGGGCGGTAAATACTTGGTCTCTACCACTTCACCCTGGATTAAATCCTTGGAGAAGAAGCAGTGGCTGCCCAAAGGCACGGCCTCGGCCATTCGGAAAAACCCCAATAGCCCTTGGTATTTCCTAGGTGGATTCATCGTTTTGTTCCTGCTGCTGGCCTTGGCCTTCCGCTGGGTATGGAAATACTTTCGCGGTGGGAACGCCCAGGGTGGAACTTGGTTTCAGGGGATTCGCCAACAGTTTTCCCGGCTGTATCATGCCCCAGGTCGGGTTGTGGCCCGCTTGGGCAGCGGGTTGCGGAGCAGCATGGATCACGCCCGGGCCACCCTGCGGCACATGAAACCCCCGGTGAGTCGTTTCGATTCTCCCCGTTCAGCGCAGGTCAGCTCGCTTCCCTTGGATGAGTCTACCCCCTTTGGGCGGTTGGCTGCGGAAATGACCCACTTGGCCGCTCAGCACGGCAAAACCGTGCGGGTTGAATTGGACGGACCCGCCCTGTCTCGGCTGGCCCCGGAACAGATGGAGCAGATTCTTCCCGCGGCCCGGGAAATCTTGGAAAACGCCATCGTTCATGGGGTGGAAAATCCGGAAGAGCGGCAAGCCCGTGGTAAAACCACCGATGGCCTGCTTAAGGTGGATTTGGTGCCCAGAAAAGACGGCTGGATGCTTTCGTTGTCGGATGACGGCGCTGGCATCAACCTGCGGCAGGTAGAGGAAAAGGCCCGAACCAAGGGCATGCTGGCCCAGCCAGTCAAAACCCCTACCAAACCCAAAGAATTGCTCAAAGTGCTGTTTAACCCCGCTTATCGCGATCCGGACAGGCCCGATACCGAGGGCTTGCCAGCGGTGTGGAAAGCCGTGGAAAACAGCCATGGCCGCCTGCGCATCATTACCCGCCGCAATGTGGGAACCCGGGTGAAATTGTTCCTGCCCAAGGCTTCGTAACGTTTCGCTGGTTTGCCCTATCTCTTGTCTTGACATTTCCCCCCCTGGCATCCAAACAATGAATGCCGGGGGTGGTTTTTTTTGGAATGTTCGCTGTTTTGGCATTTCCAGATTCTTTCCAAGGTACAGGGTGGTGGAAGACATTTCGGTAAAAGAGGCGGCCGAGTTGTTAAATGTCGCCGAGAAAACGGTTCATCGCTGGATTCGGCAAGGGGTGGTGCCCGCCCACAGATCCCATGGTCAATTCCGTTTCTTTCGCTCTGAGTTAGAGGCCTGGGCCAGCCACAAGAAGATCGGGGCCCTTTCCCATCAGGGGCAGGGGGCCTTGGAAGAATCCTCCGATTTAATCGAAGCGTTTCGCCGGGGGGGCATTCATCAAGGGGTGGAGGGGGCCACCCCGGCGGAAGTGTTCGACCACCTGGTGCAACGGCTTACCATTCCCCCTGGCATGGAACACCTGCGCGCGGCCCTGGTGCAGGACTTGGAGGAGCGAGAGGAACTGGCCTCCACCGGGTTGGGCTTTGGGGTGGCCATTCCCCATCCCCGGCACCCACGAAACTGGGGGTTAGGGGGGCCCCTGGCGGCGGTGGGGTATCTGCGGCAGCCCGTGGATTTTAAATCGCTGGATGGACAGCCCGTGACCCTGGTATTTTTGTTGATATGCTCCACGGTGAAGGGGCACTTGAAAATGCTGGCCCATATCTCTCATTTACTCAATCACCCAGACACCAGGAATTGGCTGCTGGGGCAGCCCCCCGCCGAAGACCTGCTGGCCCGAATTCAAAGCCTGCTGCCCCCCGTTTCTCCATGACTCCCGCATCCCTCCGTTCTACTCAACCAACCAAGCCGGACAACCGGTTTCACCGTACCTCGGCCAAAGAAGCCGCTCTGTTGATGGTCATGGCCGCCGGGGTGGGGTTGGTAAGCGCCCTCCCAGCGGTGGCATTGAACCTGTCGGTGCACGGGGCCACCCAGGCCCTGGCCCCCTGGCACGGGCATTGGACAATGATCTTGCTTCCCGCCGCGGGGGCGGCCCTGTCGGCTTGGTATATTCGCGGTTGGTTAAAAGATGACTTGGGCCATGGTGTTCCAGAAATGATTCGCTCGGCCAGCCTGGGCGGGGGGCGACTTCCCTTGAGCATGGTTTGGTCGCGCTTACTGGCCAGTTTTCTCACCGTGGGTTCTGGGGGGTCGTCGGGCTTGGAGGGCCCCATTGCCACCAGCGGGGGGGCCATAGGGTCTTCCGCTGGCAGAATGATGTCGGTCAATGAACGGCGGCGGGTTCACCTGATGGGCTATGGGGTGGCGGGCGCGGTGGCGGCCATCTTTAACGCGCCCTTAACTGGGATGGTGTTCGCGTTGGAGGTGATCTTGAGGGAATGGAACGCCCTCACCATTCTCCCCACCATCGTGGCCGCGGTGACCGCCACCCAGGTCAGCCGCTTGGTGATGGGCAACCAGATCGCTTTTCAACATGAGCAATTTCATTTTGCCACGGCAGACTTGGTGGCCTGCGTGCTGCTGGGGGCCGCGGCGGGAGGATTAAGTGTTCTGTTGGCCAGGGGGCTTTCGACAGGAGAATTCTTGTTTAAGCGCCTGCGTTGGCCAGCCTGGGCCACGGCTGGGTTTGGGGGGCTGTTGGTGGGGTTGATCGGCTGGGTGCAGCCAGCGGTGCTGCACGATGGTTATGAGGCCATCAAGACCTTGATGACGGGGGGAGAAGGATTTACCCCCGCCATCTTGGCCGCGTTCATTGTGCTCAAGTTTATTTCGGTGGTGTTTACCCTGGGGTCTGGGGGTGCTGGTGGAGTTTTTGCCCCCTCGCTGGTGCTGGGGTCTACCCTGGGGTTTGGCTTTGGGAGGCTGGCCCAAACGGTTCTGCCGGGCATGTTTTTGGCCAGCGAATCGGCCTTTGCCCTGGTGGGCATGGCGGGGATGGTGGCGGGGGTGATGCACGGCCCCCTGACCGGTATGTTTCTGGTGTTGGAAACCACGGGGGGATATCACATGATCCTGCCAGTGATGATCACCACGGTGACCGCCATGCTGGTGAGCTACTTCTTCGAGGAAGGCTCGGTGTACACCCGTGAGTTGATCCGCCGGGGGCATTTGGCTTCAAAGGGGTCGGACCAGCACTTGCTGCAAACCATGGAGTTGAAGGAATTAATGGACCAAAAGCAAGAGGTCCTGCACGAGGGAATGTTGCTGGGGGAATTTGTAGATGTGTTCAAGCGCGCCAAGCGCAATATTTTTCCCGTGGTGGATAAAAAAAACCATCATTGGCTGGGGGTGGTCTATTTGGACGACATCCGCCCTTACCTGTTCGACCGCAGCCTGTATCCCATCATGACCATGGGGGAAGTGATGCATACCAATCTCCCCGTGATCGACGTGGCTCAATCCCTGCGTCAGGCGGTGGCTCAGTTCGAGTCTTCCGGGGCGTGGAGTCTGCCGGTGGTAGAGGACGGCATCTTTATCGGCATGATGAGCAAATCGAACCTATTCGACCGTTACCGGCAAGAATTAATTGTTCACACCACTGGATAGTTTCTCAGCTGGAATCATTCGCCTCTCCCTTCTCTCTCTCTCTCTCTCTCTCTCTCTCTCTCTCTCTCTCTCTCTTTCTCTTTCTTTCTTTCTTTCTTTCTTTCTTTCTTTCTTTCTTTCTCGCACTTCCGCCATACTTCACCCCCATTCGTATGCTGTGAAAGCGGATGGCATTTACCCAATCGAGACCTTTGCATAACCTATTTATTCCCATCCCCTTGCCCCCCAATCCCCGTTTCATGGCAAAAACCCAGGTTATGCAGAGGTCTCAAATATTCAATCTCCAAAAAAAATCCCCTGACCATTTCTGGGCAGGGGATTTTGTTTGACACAACCCAACCTAAAAGATTAGCGCTTGTTGATCGCGTCTTTCAGGGCTTTACCGGCTTTGAATTTGGGCACTTTGGCCGCCGCGATCTTGATGGAGGCCCCGGTTTGGGGGTTGCGGCCGGTGCGGGCCGCCCGTTTGGACACGGTGAACGTGCCAAAGCCCACCAGGGTCACATCGTCTCCCTTGGTCATGGCTTTGGTGATGTTTTCCAAAAGCCCGGCAATCACCTTGGCGGCATCGGCTTTGGTCACCTTGGCTTTCTCGGCCACCTTATCGATCAGTTCGGCTTTGGTCATTATTTCTCCTTGTGGGGAAAAGGGATTGTTGGTCGGTGTGAATTGCATCCCTTCTGCGCGCGTTCGGCACTGCCAGAGAGGGGCTTCCAATGCACCCATGGTTTTGTTCTCCGTCCCGCGAAGTTCGCGTGAGAACTATCCAAAGATTTGCAAAAATGCGCTGCTTGTCAACAGGGATTTGAGATTTTTTTTTACCAGAGGCTAGGGGAATGTTATGGAATATGATTTTCCCCGGAGGTTCGTGCGGTGAACCCCCGGATTTATTGGTTTTGCGGGGTGGATGCCCCTTAAAACCGCACCGTGAAGCCCGTGTCGGGGCAGGTCATGTGGGGGGGCGCCTTGTGAATTTCCAGGCTGTCTACCTGGGCCATGGGGGGCCCCCGGCGGATGGCCTCCAAGAAAGAATCCCTGGTTTTGGGGGTGAGCTTGACCAAAATGGCCACTTCTCCGCTGGGAATGTTGCGCACCCATCCGGCCACGCCCAGCTTGCGGGCCACCGATTCGGTGTGGTAACGGAAACCCACGCCTTGAACGCGCCCTTTGACCGTGATACTCAGCACTTCTTCCATAAAGATCCCTTGATCGTTGGATGGAGAATGAAAACCCGTGTAATCGTTATTTACCCGCCTGCGAGACGTTTGACAATGGTCACGTAACAATGGCCACAACACAAGGGTCACGGGGAGGGCGCTTTTTTCCGGAGAGTGTGGTTCCAGGCCAGATAGGCCCCCACAACCAAAGCCGTGCCCAGGGCCAGCCACTGGGAAGAGGCTTTCATCTGCATGGCCAGGGTTTCCGGATCCTGTCCAAAAGAATACCCCAGCCAAGCCAGGGTTCCAACCCACAGACCAGAGCCCAGGGCGGTGAACAGGCAAAAGGAGGCCAGATTCATGCGGGCCAAACCGGCGGGTAGAGAAATCAAGTGACGTACCCCCGGCAGCAAACGACCCGTCAGGGTAGCCATGATCTCATGCCGTTGGAAGAGGCGCTCCCCCCGCAGGTAGTTCTCCTCCCGCACATGCACATAGCCTCCCCAGCGATGAATCAAGGCCAGCGTGGCGCTTCGCCCCAGCCAGCGGGCCAGGGTGTAATTGATGAGGGCACCCGCCACCGAGCCCAGCACACCCATGGCGATCACCATATCCAGCCGCCAATCCGGCGAGCGGCGGGCCAAGTCGGCGGCGGGGGGGATGATGATCTCGGAGGGAATGGGCAGAAAGGTGGATTCGATGGTCATTAAGACAAATACCCCCACATAACCCCATTGGGCAATAAAGTGGTCGGCCAGCCAGCGGTTGATCTCGGCCACCTTCACCAGCCAGTTCTGTTGCAGCACCCACCACACGGCTACCCCTAGCCCAATCATTAACACCAGCAGCAACAAATAAAACACCCATTCAGCGGGAGTTTTTTTCTGGTTATTTTTGTTTTGAGACGAAAGCATTGCTGAATCCTGCATAGGGGTGAACATTCGCATGTGTTTAGCACGGCAGAGGGCTTTAACTGGGGCGGGGATTAGGGTTCTCCCCAGGCTTCGCCGTCCAGCAGTTCCACCCGGACCATTTCTCCTGGGGCCACTTGGTTGCGGTCTTCTTCCACCACCACCAACGCGTTGGCCCGCCCCATGGAATGCAGCATGCCCGATCCCTGCTCTCCGGTTAGCCGCACGCTCAGGCCCTGGGGGCCCAGAGACACCACCCCCCGCAAAAAATGGCGTTTGCCGTCATTTTTTTGAAAGGCTTGGGCCAGGGGAAGGGTCATCACCCTGGGGCCCAACTGGGGGCTGCCTGCCATTTTCCACAAGGCGGGGCGGACAAACTGCAGAAAGCCCACCATCACGCTCACCGGGTTTCCCGGCAGCCCAAACAGGGTTCTTCCCCCGCCGGTGGCGAACACCACGGGTTTGCCCGGCTTGATGTTCAGCTTGTGAAAATGGATGGTTAGCCCCAGTTCACGGGCCATGGGTTCCACGAAATCGAAATCCCCCATGGAGACTCCCCCCGACGTGAGGAGCAGATCGGTGGAGGCCAGGGCCGCGGACATGCGTTGTTTCAAATCCTCCGGTGTGTCCGAGACCACGGGGAACACCACCGGCTCTGCTCCGGCCTGGAGAATGAGCCCGGCCAGGGTGTGGCTGTTGGAGTCTCTCACCCGGCCCGGCTTGAGGGGTTCCCCCGCCCCCACCAGTTCGTTGCCCGTGGGCAGCACCCCCACCCTGGGCCGCCCCCGCACCTTCACCCGGGGAATTCCCAGGCTGGCCAGCATGCCCACCCGGGCGGGGGTCAACCGTTCTCCGGGCAAAAAGACCGTTTCGCCTTGGCGGATGTCTTCTCCGGCCCGGCGGATGTTGGCCCCCGCCTTTACCGGCTTCAGCACCCGCACCCGACCCTGCTCCACGGTGGTGTGTTCCACCATCACCACGGCGTCGGCCCCTGGGGGAATGGGTGCCCCGGTCATGATTTTTACCGCTTCGCCTGGTTCCAGCGGGGCCGCCGCCACCTGTTCGGCCCCCAACACTTCCCTCACCCGCAGGGGTTCCCCCCCATCTTCGGCTCGCAGGGCGTAGCCGTCCATGGCGGAGTTGTCGGCCACGGGGATGTTCTCCCTGGCCTTCACGTCTTCCGCCAGAAACCGGCCCAGGGCCTCTGCCAGGGGAACTTCTTCCACCCTGGGCAGCAACGCCGTGTGGTCTAACACTTGGCGCAATGCCTGAGAAAACGGCAGCAGGTTTTCGGGGGTCATGGGGGCAGGGGCCTATGGAAACAACCGGGTCTCGGCACTGGATTAGTCTCGGAAGTTGACGAATTGCAGGGGGAGGGAAAAGTTTTCTTTTTTCAACAGGGCAATGGTTTCTTGCAGGTCATCTTTTTTCTTGCCAGTCACCCGCACCTTGCCGTCTTGAATGGCGGCTTGTACTTTGGCCCCAGAAGCTTTGATGGCCTTCACGATGTCTTTGGCCAGGGGGGTGTCTAGTCCCTGCTTAACCTTGGCGGTTTGGCGGGCTTCTTTTCCCGAGACTTCCATCGTTCCCCATTCCAGAGAGCGAATGTCCACCCCACGTTTGGCCAGCTTGCCCTCGAGAATTTGCAAGAACTGTTTCAGATTGAATTCCGTGGCACTTTTGCACAAAATTTCCTCGCCCTTCAGTTCCGCCGTCGAGCCGGAATCTTTCAGGTCAAAGCGGGTTCCGGCCTCGCGATTGGCCTGATCCACCGCGTTGGTTACTTCATGCATGTTCACTTCGGACACGGCATCGAAGGAGGGCATGGGCACCGTATGGAAAAAGGGAATGGAATAAGATGGGTTGAACAATCGTCTTGGGTGAAGGTATTTCATCACAACCCAAGGGGAACCTCAATCATGCGGAAAAGTTAATCCGCGCAGTGCAGCCATGCGTTCCGGGCGAAGGAAATATCCCGAACCAAACCGGCCATTTCCCGGGCTTCCAGCGAATCTCCCCTCAACCGAAGTTGGTTCAGGCGGTTCAGGCTTTCTTTCAGGGCGGGGCATTCTTCGGGGCCGGGGGTTTCCCACACAAACCGGGCTTTCACCCGGGCCAGGTCGGCCCTGGCCCCTCCCAGGGTCCCTTCCGGGTGGCCGGGGAACTCCCGCTGAAACAAGGTCAATCGTTCCCTCTGGTCTTCATACCCCTTCTTCCATTCTTTGGCGGAAGAGGGGTGCTCCAGCCGCAGTTGCCCGGCGGCCAGCCAAGTGAGAAAAACCTCTTGCCGAGAAAGCGGGGGGGTTTCCTCCGGGCGGTCCTGGGGCAAGGCCTCCAGGGTTCGGCCCAACCAATGGATGGCGCAGTCTAACCGCTCCCTGGCTTGAGGAAGGTTTTGCTTGGTCAGGTCCTCCCGGGCCAGGGCCAAGCAGGCTTCTCCGTGCATCCGCCGCACCGGAGCGCAGGCCGGTTCTGCCGCGTCACAGCAAAACGGCCGCAGTTCCTCGATGCTCTCCGCATCTTGTTCCTGCTGGTATTGGCGGTAGGTATCCCACTGCCCATGAATGGTGTGGGGGCCACACCCCCCCAGGGTCAACCCCGCCAGCAGAATCCAAGCTGGGGTTTGGCAAACACGCGGGAACCAAGAGGGGGAGGGGATTGCCATGGCGGAACATCACCGGATGATGGGTTCGGCGGTGCGGGGCTGCAACCCAGGCTTTTCCGGAGCTAGCACCCGGATCAGGTGTTCCAGCGGGGTTTGGGGATAGAACGGCACATACACCACATGGCTCATCATCCAGGCGGCTTGGGGGGCAATTTGCTCCGGCCGTCCGCCCCCTTGGGGAACAATCACCTGCAGGCTGGTGGTGGCCCGGGTGGCATCGAACCCCTGGCGGCGCAGGTGGGCCAGCATGTTTTCTGGGTCTTCGCACACCAGCGGCAGCAGCCAAAAGGTGTGCTTGGCCGCCCGGTTGCCCAGCACGGTGTAACGGCCGTTTATCGAGGTCAGCAGCCGTTCGATGCGGGCCTTGTGGTCTTCCAAAAGTTCTGGGCGAAAGTGGTTCACTTTGCGGGCCAGCAGCCGGAAAATGGCCGGGTGAGCCCGCTGGCGAATCATGCGCAGCAGCGAGGCCGGGTCGGGGAAGCCCTTCACCAACCCCCGCATCATTTTCTCGTGGGAAATGCCGATGAAAGGAGCCACCCGCACCAGCAGCCAGTACATGGGGCGCTTGCTGATGACATGAACGAAAAAATACTTCCTCAGTTTCTGGCGATATTGCGAGGCGGGCTGCCAGGGATAGTCACTCTCTAAACGGAGAATAGCGGCGCGGAGTTCTGGATCACGGACGAAGGCCACTCCCCCCCCCAGAGCGGTGGCCCGCTTGATGGCCCCGAAACTAAAAAAAGAAAGGGTGGCCTGGGGGTGGCCCGTAAAGCCCTTGCCCAGAAAGCATTGGGCCAAGTCTTCAAAAAACAACAATCCCCGGCGCTTGCACAATTCGGCCAACGGGTCCAGGTTGTTCCAACTGCCAAACAGGTGGGCCGCCAGCAGGGCTTTGGTGCGGGGGGAGATTTTGGCTTCCAGGGCGTCTACATCCGGCAGCAGGGTTCCGGGGTCAACATCCACCGGAACGGGCACCAACCCGTTGGCCTCGATGATTTTCCCCATGTCGGCAATGTTCACCGCGGTCATGAGAATTTCGCTGCCTGGGGGGAAATGCAGGGCTTTGAGGGCTAGGTCAAACCCCGTGCGGACGCTTAACAATTCAACTCGCTGGTGGTTATCTCCCCACCCCTCCAGGGGGGAGGAAAGCGCCGACCAGGAACGGGGCAGGGATGCCCACACATAGCCCCAGAAAAAATCTTTCCAGCTGGCATCCAATCGAAGGGGAGAGAACAAGGGTTTCCTCTTGTTGAAAAGTCTTGTGTGAGTGCTTGGAGATGGAAAAGTAGGTTATCCGTGAATTATCATAACAGATGAAAAGGCCGGATGCCTGTAAAAAAAGCATCTTCCCCTTCCCCTGTGGGCGTCACAAAAAGACTGGGTGATATGGGGCTGGAGGGGGTTTTCTGGCGGGAGAGGGAAAACATTGGCGGCCAGGGAAAAAGAGGTGATAACGTGAAGGAAAATATATCGGATGGTTGTTCATGATTTCACGCTTGAACGCTCATTCTTTTTGCTTCTATATCTTTGTATCTTACTCTCCAATCTCCTTGAACTCTCGACCTATGACCACACCTGTGATTCAGGATCATTCTGGCTTGTTGGAACTGTTGGTGTGGCTGGCGTTGGGGGCTGTGTTCAATGGCCTGGCTTTTGGCACCGTGGTGTGGGGGCTTTCCAAAATGCGGGTGCGGGAACGTTTGGCCAACCGGTTGGAGCGGGAGTTGGGGTATTTCCGGGCCTGGGGAGGAGAGGAAGGCATTTTACGCAAAACGGGTTTGATCCGGGACCTGAACCGATTGGGGTTGGTGCCCCAAGACCTGGAACAGGTCCGGTTGGAGGGGGCTCGGCTGGCGGGGGCCCGGCTGGGAAAAGCCAACCTGCGGGAAGCCGTGCTGGTTGGGGCGGTGCTGCAGGGGGCCGACCTAGAGGGCGCCGATTTGTGGGGGGCCGACCTTTCCGGCGCCAACCTGAACATGGCTGGGCTGGCCGGGGCCAACCTGCGGGGGGCCGATTTGCGGGGAGCCGTGCTGATCCGGGCCGACTTTCGGGGGGCCAACCTGCACCGGGCCGACCTGACTGGGGCCAACGTGGAGGGAGCCATGTTTGACATGGCCAACCTGGAGCGGGCCCGTTTTGCCGGAGAGAACGACCGGCAGCTGCCCCAGACCCCCCACCCCAGCGTGGAGGACTGGATTCGTGGGCGGCTGGACGGTGAGGGCCGTTATCAAGAGCGGCTGGCGGAAGGGCGCCCCCAGCCCAAGGAACGAAAGGGCGCCAACGGTAAAAAGAACCCCCGGGGAAAACCCTCCGGACGAAAGCAGGAGACCGCATGATTTCCATGGAGGAGGCGGCCCGGGCCACCGGCGGCCGCTGGCTGACCAACCCCTTTCCGCTGGATACCCCTTTGCGGGGCGGAGCTTTTGACACCCGGAAGCTGGGAGACGCCCAAATCTTTTTTGCCCTGAAGGGTGAGCAGGCCGACGGCCACGATTACCTTTCCAAGTTGGCAGGCACCCCAGTAAAGCTGGCGGTGGTTCACCGGGAGGCTTCAGCCCCAGGCTTTCAAGGCGCCCTGTTGCTGGTGGATGATACCTTGGCGGCCTTGGCGGCCCTGGGGCGCTTTCTGATCGACAAGCACCGCCCCAAGGTGGTGGCGGTGACCGGCAGCTACGGCAAGACCACGGCCAAAGAAATGATGGCCCATGTGCTGGCCGGGACCCTGACCGTGTTGAAAACCCCCGGCTCGCTGAACAACGATATTGGCTTGCCCATGACGCTGTTGGGGTTGGACGGCAGCCAGCAGGCGGCGGTGCTGGAATTTGCCGCCCGTCACCCGGGAGACATTGAGCGGCTGGGGCGGGTGGCCCCCCCCGACGTGGCGGTGCTGATGAACGTGGGGCGGGCCCACATTGGGGTGTTCGGCAGTCAAGAGGCCATTTACCAAACCAAGGCCGAAATTTTCACCCACCTGCGGCCGGGAGGAACGGCGGTGGTGTTTGGCGGCGATCCCCGCTTGATTGCCCTGGCGCAGGAACTGAAAAACCGGGGGGTGGCGGTGCTCACCTTTGGCGCGGCGGGAGCGGATTTCCAGGCCGAACAATTGGAGACGGACGCGGAGGGCTGCCAAGTGTTTACCGGGGTGCGTGGCAACCACCGGGTGGATTTCCGCTCGGCCATTCCAGGGCCCCACGGTCATTTGGTGCTGCTGGCGGCCTGGGCGGTGGCCACGGTATTGGGGGTGCCAGAGACCGCCGTGGCGGAACGGGCTTCCCATCATCCGGGGCAAAAGGGCCGGGCGGTGATGACGCTGGCCCCCGGTGGGGCTTTGGTGGTAGACGACAGCTACAACGCCAGCCCGGAAACCGTGGTGAACCTGATCCGCACCCTGGAAACCATCCAACGAAACGAGCGGGTGTTGGTGCTGGGGCATTTGAGTGAGTTGGATGGCTGGGAGGAGCAGGCCATGGAACTGATCGGCAGCCATTTGGGCGGGTTGACCCGCTGCCTGGTGCTGGACCCACAGCGGCCCGCCACCGTGGGTGATCTGGCCCGGCACACTGGCCCCGGCGTGGTGGAGGGGCTGCCCACCATGGAAACCTTGATTCAAGCCCTGCGGGGGTGGGACCGGCCTGGGGTGGCCTTGGGGGTGAAGGGGTCCCGCTCTGCCCACATGGAACGGGCGGTGCTGGCCATGGCCAGGCGGAGGGTGGGCTGCGCCCTGGTCCGCTGTGGTTTGTTGATTTCCTGCGCAGACTGCCCGAAACTTTCAGGGTAACCGTTCGCCGACTTTTCACCCCTTCTCCTGGTGATCATGAATCCCTCTCGTTCCAAATCTTCTCTGTCTCCCCCTTCACATTCACCCCCGTCTGCCTATTCTGCTCCCTCGTCTCATTCTGGCCCCCCCTCTTCCCCTTCCCACGGCCATCTTCAGGCGGGGGGGGCAGATTTGTTGCTGCTGGGCAGCATGATGTTGCTGGTGATGGTGGGGGTGGTGATGATTTTCAGCGCCAGCGCCCTGTTGTCGGACCGGCTGTATGGCTCGGGGGCGGCCATGTTGAGAACCCATCTGATTCACCTGACCCTGGGCATGGCGGCCCTGGGGGCCGGGTTTGTGATCCCCTATTCCCTGTGGCGGGAGTGGATTCCCCAGGGGCTGCTAGCGGGGTTGGTGCTGCTGGCCCTGGTGTTGATTCCAGGGGTGGGGCACAACGCCGGGGGGGCCAGCCGTTGGCTGCGCCTGGGGGGGTTCTCTTTCCAGCCAGTGGAGTGGATCAAGCCCTTGCTGATGATCTACACCGCGGCTTATTTGGCCCGCCGTCAGGGCCAGCCGTTGCGGCTGGACCAGGGGCTGCTGCCCTTGCTGCTGGTGGTGGGGGTATGCCTGGGGCTGTTGCTGCTGCAGCCCGATTTCGGTTCGATGGTGCTGCTGGGAACAACCGTTCTGCTGATGCTGTTCGTGGCCGGGGCCGATTCTCGCCACTTGGCCGGGTTGGGTGGGGGGTTTCTGGTGATGGGGATTGTGCTGGTGGCCACCAAGGGCTACCGGTTGGAGCGGGTGCTGACGTTTCTGGACCCCTGGCAAGACCGTCTGGGCAGCGGCTTTCAGGTGGTGCAATCGTTCTTGGCGTTTGGCAACGGGGGCTGGCTGGGGATGGGCATTGGGGCTAGCAAACAGAAAATGTTTTTCCTCCCCGACGCCCACACGGATTTTATCTTTTCCATTTTGGCCGAAGAAACCGGGCTGTTGGGGGCCTGGTTGGTGATGGGGCTGCTGGCGTTGTTCTTGTGGCGGGGGTTCCAAATCGCCAGCCGCTGCCCGGATGCCTTTGGCCGTTTGCTGGCGTTTGGCCTCACCACCCTGTTGGCCATTCAGACCCTGATTAACCTGGGGGTGGTGATGGGGCTGATGCCCACCAAGGGGCTGCCTCTCCCTTTTATTAGTTATGGCGGAAGCGCGTTGATGGGGGCCTTGTTCATGGGGGGCGTGTTGTTGAATATTTCCCGCTGGAAAACCATCCAGCCAAACCTTTTACGGAGAATCGGATGACGTCATCCGCCAAGCCCCTGCGCGTGTTAATCGCCGGGGGAGGAACAGGGGGGCATTTGTTTCCTGGGCTGGCCATCGCGGGAGAATTTCGGCGGCAAGTGCCAGACTGCCAGGTGGCCTTTGCCGGCAGTGCCTATGGCCTAGAGGCCCGGGTGGTGCCCAGGGAAGGCTACCCCCTGTATTTGGTTCCGGTGCGGGGGTTGTATGGGGTGGCTTGGTGGAAAAAACTGCGGGGTGTGCTGTTGCTGCCGTTGGCGTTTATTACCTGCCTGTGGATGTTGATCCGGTTCCGGCCCCATGTGGTGGTGGGGGTGGGGGGGTATGCTTCCGGCCCAGTGCTGGCCACGGCGGTGCTGCTCCGCCGGTTTACGGTGATTCAGGAACAAAACGCCTACCCCGGCATGACCAACCGCCTGCTGGGGCGCTGGGTGCGCCGGGCCTTTGTGCCGGTGGCGGGGCTGGAGCATATCTTTCCGCGGGCGGTGGTGGCGGGCAACCCGGTGCGCAAAGAAATTCTGGCCTTGCAAACCCGCCCGGCCCCGGAACGGGAGGTTCCCCTGGTGTTCATTTTGGGGGGCAGCCAGGGGGCCAGGGCGGTGAACCGCGCGGTGGTGGCAGCCCTGCCCTGGCTGGAGGCCTGGGGAAAACCCTTGCGCGTGCTGCATCAAACCGGCCGGGCCGACCAAGACTGGGTGGCCCAGGGCTACGCCAGCCATGCCGTGCCCCACACCCTTACGCCGTTTATTGATGACATGGCCCAGGCCCTGTGGTCGTGCAGCCTGTTGGTCAGCCGTTCCGGGGCCAGTTCGGTGAACGAGATTGCCGCGGCGGGCCGCCCCGCCATCCTGATTCCCATCCCCGGCACCAGTGGAGACCACCAGTTGAAAAATGCCCGGCGCATGGAGCAGGCCGGGGCCGCCGTGGTGCTGGAGCAACAATCCCTCACCGGGGAGAAGCTGGCCCAGGCGGTAATTGCCCTGCTGGAAGACCCCCAGCGGTTGAAAGAGATGGAAGCCCGCAGTTTGGCGTTGTCTCCCGGCGATGCCGCCAAACACATGGTGCGGGAATGCCTAAACTTGGTGGGGAAAGGTTAGGCGTCCGCCGGGCCGTGGGAAAGGGTGGGAAGATCAAAAAAGAACTCGGTGCCCTGACCGGGTTGGGAAATGAAGTCAATCTGGCCGGTGTGTTTTTCCAGGATGACTTTGGTGATGGCCAGCCCCAGGCCGGTGCCCCCTTTTTCGCGGGTGTCGGTGCTGTCTTGCTGGGCGAATTTTTGAAAGATGCGTCCGCGAAAATCATCCGAGATTCCCCGGCCCCGGTCCATTACCCGCACCCGGGCGGAATCTCCATGGCACTCTAGGCTTAGGTTAACCTTGGAGCCAGGGGGAGAAAATTTCACCGCGTTGGAAATCAAGTTGGACATCACCTGCAGCAGCCGGTTGAAGTCTCCCTGAACAAACACGGGGGCCTCGGGCACGGCAACTTCCAAATACACCTGATGATGCTGGGCGTAGGGTTGGGTGATGTTCGCCGAATGCTGAACCAACCCCTTCATGTCCAGGGGTTTCAGGTCAAACTCCATGCCGCCATATTCCATCTTTTCGATGTCTAACAGGTCGTTGATCAGCAGCGTCAACCGTTCGGCGTTGCGGCTGATGATGTCGAGCAGAGGTACCAGATCCGGGGGAACAATCGCGATCTGACCGGTTTGGATGAGCCCCATGGCGCCTCGGATGCTGGTCAGGGGGGTGCGCAGTTCGTGAGACACGGTGGACACAAATTCCCGCTTCATCCGGTCGGCGATTTTTTTGTCCGTCACGTCCATCCACACCATGGTCACTTCCGGCTTGTCTTTCTGGGAAAAAAACATGGGAGAAAACCGGATTTCGTAATCCCGTTGGCCAATCTGCAGGTCCAGGGTCACGGCCTCTCCCTGTTGAGATTGGTGGAGGCTGTCTAGGATTTTAGGAAAATCCGGAAACATGGTTTTCAACGTTTTCCCCCGGCAGGTTCCCTCGCTCAGCCCCATTTCGCTTAGGGCGTTGCCTGAACACAGGTTGACCCGGCCCTGGGTGTCTACCGTCATCAACCCCAGGGGGGCGGCCGTAATCACCGAATACAGGTATTTTCGGCTTTCCAGCAAGTGCTCTTCGGCCTGCTTTTGCTGGGTGATGTTCTTTTGCACGGCCATCCAAACTTCACCATGCTCCGCGTGGGTAAAGGCGGAAATGGACACCGAGCACCAAAACGGTTCATTCCGTTGGTTCCGATATTGAGTGTCTCCCTTCCACACCCCGCTTTGATACAGGCGTTCATTGATGCTCCGCGCGGTTTCTTCGGGGGGCAGGTCGGTGGGGGCATACAGTCGGGCCATGGAAAGGCCATTCAGCCCCCCCCTGGGGTAACCAAACATGGCTTCGGCCCCTGGATTGGCGAACACCACGGTCCCGTCTTCGGCACGGATGAGCAGCACGCCATCGGTCATGTATTCCAAAATGCGGGCGGCCAGCCGCATGTCGTGCTCTTGGGTGGGCTTGGCCTGGGTGCCCATGTGGCGGTAGCGCTCTGGGATGACCGGATCATGGGTGCCGAAGGACTCCACGATGGGGAAGGTGCCGTCCTTCTCGCAGCGGGTCAGGTAGGCGTTCACCCTGGCATGGTGCGTGACCGGGTCCATCACCACGGTTCCCTGGGGGCCGGTCAGGGTCATGCTTTCCAAGGCGTCCACCAGGGCTTCTGGGTCTAAGGACCCAGCGGCGTTGGCCGCTTGGGCAAAGGCCTTCACGCACAAATAGGTGCCCTCGCCAAAGTTGGTCAGAATGCCGTTGCCCTGGGGCCAGATTCCGGTGACGCCCGGCAATTTGGCTAGGCGTTCCAAGTATTGATTGTTTTGGGGGGTGTTGACGGTCATGAAGTAGGTGTTGCTGGAGTAAAATCCCTCCCGTACCTGAGGAGACAACCGCCCGGCCATGGCTTCATCATAATGGCCCATCACCACTGCCATCCGGTTTTTCATCCCCATTTGGGTGAACAGGGTTAGCAGGTTGATCTGATCTTGCCCGGCGAAGTAGGGCACAAATACATCGGCCCCAGAGGCCCGCACATGTTGAATCAGCAGTTCAATGGCTTTCATGGGGGCCCCGAAGGGCAGGTATTCTTCTCCCAGCACCGTGCCCCCGGCTTGAAGAAGTGCCCGCTTGGCGGCGTCGATGGACCCCCGGGGCCACTCGTAATTGTTCCCGGCGAAATACATGCGCAGGCCGAATTTGTTCCCCATGTAGGGAATCATCCGGTCAATCTGCTGGTTGGGCAAGGCGGCAAAATGAAAGAAATACCGGGAGAGAATTCCCCCCTCGTAAAAAGAGAAATTCAGGTAGGGAATTTTTCGGGGTTCGGCCACCCGATAGGCCACCGCGATGCGGGAATTGGACAACAAGTTGCCGATGATGGCCGAGCAGCGATGGTGGTCGGTCAGCTTTTCTGCGGCTTTCACGGCGCTGTCGGGCAGGCTGCCGTCATCCTCCACGATTAACTCCAACGGTTTGCCCAGCACCCCGCCGTTTTCGTTGACCTCTTGGCAGGCAATCTGCCCCGCCCAACTGATTTCCTGGCCGTACATTTCCACCAACCCGGTCATGGGGGGCATCAAACCCAGGCGGACGGGGGAGTTCTTTTTCATGGGTCTCATGGGAAGGCGGGGAATATGTATGGTTTACCCTGTTGTAACGCCCGTCATAAAAAACTGCCACAACAATCGGGGTACCCCAAATTAGTTGTTTCGGAGGGATTTCCCCTGGAAAAAAGGGACCAGGATTCTTGGAGGGCGCTCTATTCCCGTTCGCGGATTTACTGACTTGTGGTTTGCCATAAGTTCGGGGTATTTCTGTAACAACAATCCAGTAAAAATACCAATAAAAATAAACAATATTATAATAAGTATTAACCATCAATTCTACTGAAGGGGTTGTGCCACCAGGTATTTTCCATGAAAAGGGGAATGGGGGCAGGGGGATGGGGAAAAAGAAGTGATGTAGAGGTCTCAACGTTGTTCAGTGGTTTGTCGCCGGAGTCTTCCGGTTTCTCAGCGGAGCGGAAGGATGAGATGGCGGCAGGGATGGCTGGGAGTGTTGTTTTTTTTGGGGGGCGGGGGGCAAACCCTGTGGGGGCAGGGGCTGTTGGTTCCCAATGGAATGGATATGCCGGGCGAAACCGGCGTTCTGACGGGGGGCGCTCAAACCGCCATGGTGACTGGGGCGGAGGCCGCCTGGTACAACCCCGCTGGATTAACAGGTGAATCCAGCCAAAAAATATCTCTCAGCAGTTCGTTGTTTTCTACTCGCAGGGTATCGGCCGGGGCTGGAACGGCCCAATCCTATCCGGCCGGGCAAACCTTCGTAGCCTTTTCTCAACCGGTGGGAGACTGGGCCTATGGGCTGTATTTCGCCCGGCCCGCCGTGGGAGACCTGCCCCTGCGTTGGCGTGGGAGCGTCATCGGGGCGCCCTCTCCGCTCACGACTTTTCAATGGCCGGGGTTCACCGGGCAGGTGTCCCATGCCATGGCGGGGGTGTCTTCTACCCGGATGGAATGGGTAGAACCGGGGGCCGCGGTGGGGGTGAACCTGGGCGGGGGGGTTCGGGTGGGGTACCGCCTGGGTTATGTCCGGATGACGGTGCAGGAATCTTCTCAACAAACCGACCAATTTCAACAGGCCGGGGGGGCCAGCACCCTGACCGGGGTTTCACATTCTATGGTGGACCGCTGGGGAGAGATGGAATGGATTAGCCATACCCTGGGGGTGCAATACCACTGGGGAAAGAGCATTCGGTTGGGGCTGACTTGGCGGCCAGCGGTGGAACCCTTGGCTTCCCGCGGGGGGGTTCGTTATACCCAGGTTTCACAATCTTCGTTGAACGGCGCCCTGCCGGTAACGGACACCCTGGTGGTGGATCAGCCCGCGGCGGGATTTCGGTGGGGGCAGCCAGAGGTGGTCCGGTTTGGCTTGGCCCTGGTGGGGGAGGATTATCTGATGGAAATGGACATCACGTCTCAAGGGGCTTTGGGCCCCCGCGTCATCCAATCGGCCCAGGCCAGTCAGCCATCTTCCACGGTGGCCTTTCAGTTTCCTGGGTTGACCAGCAAATTTTCTCCGGTGACTCAGGTGGGGATCACCACCCTGTGGACGGTGAGCGAAACCTTTGGGTGGTCGGTGGCGGTGGCGACCGACACCTCACCGGTGGACAACCAAGACCCGCTGTTCCGGCGGCTGGATTTGCAAACCATCACCCTGGGAATGTTTGAAGCGCGGGATGAGGTGAGCTGGACGGCTTCTTTCCGTGCCCGGCTGGGGGTCAACTCCCAGGCGGTGTTTCCCTCGGCAGATGGTGGCCCTGGGGCGGTAACGAAGCTGACCTGGGAGGAATATTCCCTGATTTTCGGAGGAAGCTTGTTGTTTTAGAGAGAACAGCCATGACCAATAGGGTGAGGCGGGTGGCGATCGGGTTGGGGGTTTGGGCACTGGCCGGATGCATGGGCGGCGACCCCCCGAACATGGGGGCCAACACGGCAACATTGAACCAAGCGCTGGGCAGTTGGGAAATGACAACGGGTGGCTGCCGCCAAGTGTTGACCTTAGAGGCGGGCGGTACCTTTCAATTGTCCACCCGGGTGGTGGCCTCCAACGGCCAAACCGATCGGCAAGAGCAATCTGTCGGAACGTATCAATGGGTCACCACCCAGGGCGGGCCGGTGATCGAATTCCAATCTTCCGCTAAGGTTCCTCTTCGGCAGTTATCCTATTGCGCGCAATGGAGCGGGCGGACGGAAACGCAACTCCCGTTTTCTTCCGTGCTGGCGCAAACCGGTCTGGATTTGTCGGCCCTGGGGTATCGAGAGGATCAATCCCCGCTGTACGGCCCGTTTTGGGTGGGAAGGAACGCCAACGGGGATCAGTTTGTATTGTATTGGCCCGATGCGGCTCATATTTCTGGGTTGACCATAAGCGGCCTGATGGCGGCCATGACCGCCCAAGGCATGGGATACATCCATCCATTGTTCAGCACAAGCGAGGGAGAGGCCAACCACCGGTTGTCATGGGTCAATGGAAATCCGGTGGTGAATGTTCCCCTGGAGCGGGGGGGGTATAGCCAGGCAGGAGCCCCCAAGAACACCGTGCTGAAGTCCATGGTGCTCAATATTTCTGCCGCTGCCGATGTGACGTTTTCGATTGTTCCCCAAGGTGGCGTTCTTCCCTGTGAGTTTCGGGCCTATCAGGACACGGGGTTCATGCTTCTTCGCGCTGGTTTTTTTCAAGCGGGGGCGGCCTCCCAGACCCTGCGGTTGAACCCCGGCGATCCCACGCAAGCGTTTCTCACCCAGGCTGTCACCGCCCCCGATGGCACCGTTTCCACCGCCTATCTGCTTCCCGTGCAGGTGTATTCCACCAATGGGGGAGATTGCGCGGCCAGCATCGAGGGGGCTTCGTTGGTGAGCGTGTTTTTGGGACAGGTGGGGGGGGCAGTCACTCCCGTAATGTCGCCTCAGGTGGTGGATGGCACTTGGTATCTTTCCGGCCCCCAGCGGGAATATCCGGCGCAAATGGAATTGATTTCATTCCGGCCGGGGGCCAGTTGGCATGGGTTCAACCGGTTTAGCGGGCTGCTGGTGGGCCTGGTCCCCCTGCCATCTGCATCCGGGTTTGATTTGCTGGGGTTTGGCGGGGGAGGTGGAACCCAGGTCGCGCTTCAATATCAGGGCGGCCCCCAAGAAACCTTGAGTCTGCTTCCATCTGGCGGGGGCATGGGGCTGGGGGGGTTTCATCGGGTGGGGGTTCCCACGGCGCCGGTGGTGTTGGATACCGGGCTGGGTCTGCCCCTGGCTTACAATGGAACCTTTGCCCTGGCGGGAGACGCGCATGTGTTGAGGTTGCGAGTCGGTTCTGCCAGCCGACTGGCGGTATGGAGCGAAGGGACGGGAGGCGCCCTGTTGGATACCTATGGCGAGTTGGTTGATTCCCATGGGGTGCTGGTGGCCCGCAGCGAGGCGGCAGGGGCGGGACGGGCGGGGTTTCTGTTTCGCCGCACCCTGCCCGCGGGAGATTATCAACTGACCGTCACGGGGCGTCAGGCTGGTGGCTATACTCTCCGGGTGGCGGCTGCGGCGCCTTTGGCGGTGACGGATGAACGGTTGGAAACCTGTTTGTTGGAACAGGGGCTGGAAAACCGGGTGGAATGGAATCGGGTGCGGTATCACTGCCCCCGGGAGAACATTCAGTCTTTGACGGGGATGAACACCTATCCCCACAGTTGGCTGCATACCCTGGACCTGGCAGAGAACAGGATTGTCCAGCTTCAGCCCTTGGCGGGGTTCTCTTCCCTGCGGAGGTTGTATCTGGCCGGAAATCAGATCACCGACCCTTCTCCACTGGCGGCGCTGGGTTCAGCTTCAGGGGCTGGGGTAACCGGACTGGAGGTACTGGATTTGGGCAACAATCCATTGGATTCGACCAAACTGGCTTCCCTGGCGGGGTTGGGCACCACCCTGAAGATTCTGGATTTGCGGGGGGCTTCCAGCCTGTCTCCTCAGGCGGTCAACGCCCTCAAAGCCGCCATGCCCAAGACCCTCATCATTGCGCCAGATGGCACCTGGCTGAAGTGAAGGGCACGGGGGGTCTTCACCCCCCCATTCCCCCTTTTCACGGCAAAGACCTGGGTTATGCAGAGGTCTTGAGAAAACAAAAAAGATAGAGTCAACGGGAGAGAGAATAATAGAAATGGGGGTTAAAAATAGCTGTGATGGCTCAGGGTGTCACAGGGAAAGACCCTGATTTGGGGGTGAGAGGACGCCAACGTTTGGGCGGCCCGGTCACGGTCCTCTGCCTGATGAAATACCCCAAACAACGCCGACCCAGAGCCAGACAATAGGGCCCCCGCCGCCCCAGCCTCCAGCAGGCGGGCTTTCCATTGGGTCAATTCTGGGTAAGGTTCCGCCAGGGCTTCCTCAAAGTCGTTGTGCAATGCGGCCAACACCTGTTTTGGGGTGGCCAGGTCGGGGAGGGCAAAGGGGGGCATGTCCTGGGCCAAGGGGGGGCGGGCGGCCCGTTTGTAGGCACTGGCGGTGGCAATGGAGAACGCTGGTTTGAGAATGACCAGGGGCAGTTGGGGGAAGGTGTGCATGGGGGTCAATTGTTCCCCCCGGCCGGTGGCCCAACTGGGGCTGGCGTTGAGAAAAAAAGGCACGTCGCTGCCCAGGCTGGCGGCCAAGCGAATCATCTGATCCGAATTCAGGGGGTGTCCAGTAAAATGGTTGAGGGCGGCCAGAGTGCCCGCGGCGTTTCCGCTGCCCCCACCCAATCCAGCACCGCTGGGAATGTGCTTGTCGAGAGTGATTGCCCAATTGGGTGGCAGCCCGGCTTCCTGGGCAAAGGCTCGGGCGGCTTTCACCACCAGGTTGTCCTCCATGGCCACGGGCTCGCTCATTCCGTTGGCGTGGAATTCTAACCCCTCCTTCGCTGGGCCCAGGGTTATGGTGTCGAACAACGACACGGCCACCAGGGCCAGGGCCACTTGGTGATAGCCATCGGGCCGACGATAGAGGATGCGTAGCACCGGGTTGATTTTAGCCGGGGTGAGGAAACGGTGATGGGATTGTGTTTTCATGGGAAATGGCTTAAGAATGAAAAAACCAGGAGGGAAACCCCCTGGTCTTTCTACCTTGTTACAACGAAAAATACCATGGTCTTTGTTATAGGAAAAACGGGTACGGACTCCATCCGAATCCCGTGAAAGGGCGTTGTTGCGCCGTAATTACGGACTCTTCCCTAACCGGATGGGGCAAGTGATGTGGGGGGCTCACAGATTGGATGGTTTCCTATCAATTGGAGTAACCATTATGTTTCAGGTCGGCGAAAAGGTGGTTTATCCTCAATATGGTTTGGGAAATATTCTCGATGTGGTTCAACGGCAGGTCAGCGGAATAGACATGGGGTTTTACCGGTTGGAATTCCCCGCGAAGCAAATGGAAATCTTTGTGCCAGTAGCCAGGGCCAGAGAAAACGGGTTGCGAAAAGTGATGAGCCAGCAGGATGTGAACCGGTTGATTGATTTTATCGAATCCAGCCCTTCCACGGTGAAGCCCCAACAATGGCACCGCTGGAGGAAAAAAACCCTGGAACAATTGCGCTCTGGGGAAGCCTTGGATATGGCCCAAATATTTTGTTATTTGAATAACCTGGAGAAAAAGAAGGGGCTGTCGTTTACCGAGCGAAAAATTTTATTGCAGGTGGAAGAAATGCTGATGATGGAAATTTCAGCGGCCAAACAAATTACCGAGCAGGAAGCCAAGGTGTATATTCACCCCATGAAACCCCCCACCCTGCAAGTGAAAGCTGGTTAACGGCGATGGATTGGCGGCAATCAGGCATTTACTTTGCCGATATTTTTGACTTGTCAATGATCCATTGAACATGGGTTCCAGAAAACGAAAAGCCCTTTCCTGAGCGGAAAGGGCTTTTCGTGTTTAAGGGGTTGGAATTTGTGGGGGCCGGATGGGTTACATTTTATCTTTTAAAAAGGCCCCCAGCTTTTTGTCTACCCGGCTGATGTGATTGACCAGCCAGTCAACCACCACTTGGTTGACCTGAATGACAAAGTTGATGGTGGCCCCCTCTTTTTCAAACTGGTCCTTTAGCTTATTGAAGCCTTGGATGAATTGGTCGTGGAGGGCTTTGTGCCCTTCTATTTCGGGGTAGCGGTGTTTGGTCATTAACCCAACCTCATCGGTAAAGTGGGTGACCACGTAATCCTCCAAGAATTTGATGACGCTCCCGACTTCTTCGGCACCTTTGCCCTGGGTGCAGGCGTCTAGCAGGTTGTTGATCCGGACAAACAATTCTTTGTGCTGGTTGTCAATCAGTTCAACGCCGATGGACAAGTCGTTTCGCCATAGCACGGCCATGGTTGTGCCCCTTCATGTTAGGTGATTCTGAATTATCGTACCTACCGAACCCCCCAACTGATTCTCAATCGCAACGGCTTGCCATTGCGCCGCCCCCGCTCTCCTCCAGAACAGAGACGAATACCCATGAAGTATGCCAGTACTTCATGGATTCTTGCTACCTGAAACGCATAGTACGGGATGTTCAGGTATGTGGGTTAAAATTCAGCAGTCCTGTTCAAATGATATCGGTTTCTATTTTTTTTACTAAACGTTTTTTTTGAAGGATGTTGATGATTTTTAATCAACCGGTCAAGAACCCCATGAATAAACGAATATAATGGGGAATAAGTCTCTTTTAGTCGGATATACTTTATTTTTATAGAATGTTTATTCCTGGCTTTTTGATTGTTTAATCTGCCTAGGAAGGGCATTTGAAACCTATCACCCTTTTGGGGTAGGCCCTTTAGATTTTCCCCAACAAGGTCAGAAAAATGTTTTGGTGTCAAGTAGGAAAATCACATAACCAAGGTTCATAAATGGGAAAGGGAAGAAAGATATAGTTTAGGGGTGTAAAGTTTAGGAGGGTCAGGAGATAGGAACAGGATTGCTATTTTCAAACATCCGGGTTTACAATCGCCCCATTCAAATTGCGTGAGTTCGATCACCCCCATTTGTTCCGTCCATGACCCGTCTCCCCATTGTTTCTTCGCTGTCTCGATTCTCCCGCCGTGGGATGCGGGCCGCCTTGGCGGCTACGATGTTGGTATTTGTGGCTCAGGGGGCGTTGGCTTCCCTGCATTGCCAACGTTTGGGTGCCATGGGTTTTTCAACCGCAAAATTCCACGCGGGTTCTCATTCGCACACGTCTCACCATGGCAAGACTCACCACGCCCCGGGCCATTCTTCCCACGATATGTCGGCGGAAGAATGCGCCATGTGTTTGCCCCCCACGGGGTTGGCGGCTTCCCATGGTTTTGTTCTTCAGGGGCCAGTGTTGGGGGCATCCCTCACGTTGGTTCCCGTTCGCCCCTCCCTTCCTCTGTTCCGGGCCCATGCGCCCAATCCCCCCGGTCGTGCCCCCCCGTTGGTCTAGGTCTAATCACGTCTGATTTCATTTCTTTCTAAAAAATTCATGGGATGTTCCGTGAAGCCCGGCCCTGGCCTGGTTTTCCGCGGAGATATCCGTATAGACCTAGAGCCCGAAGGAGTTTTTTTATGAAACAATGGTCATCCATGGTTGCGGCCCCCGTTCTGGCCGTGTTTGTTGTCGTGATGTTGTTCCCAGCGGAATCCGCCTGGGCACAGGAACCCCCCCAACAACAAGAAGCCGCTCAAGAAACTTCTCAAGAAACCGCGGGGGAAGAAAACCCTCAGCATCCCCGGCTTCGCATCAATGAAGTTACGGTGACGGGCAGCAAGGAGGCGGAAAGCAAGCGTAACACCCCATCCTCGGTCACCATTCTGGAAAAAGAAGAACTGGAGGCGGTGAAGCCATCTCACCCTTCCGACATCATGAACCGCGTGCCGGGGGTGTATGTGAACATCACCGGTGGAGAGGGGCATATGACCTCGATCCGCCAGCCCATCAGCACCAAGCCGTTGTATCTCTACCTAGAGGACGGTATTCCCACCCGTTCCACCGGGTTTTTTAACCACAACGCCATGTATGAGATCAACCTTCCACAGTCGGAGGGAATCGAAATCACCAAAGGGCCCGGATCGGCATTGTATGGTTCCGAAGCCATTGGGGGGATTGTGAACGTGCTGACCCAGCCCCCGCCCAAAGAAGAGTTATGGAAACTGGGCCTGGAGGGAGGTTACTGGGGGTGGCACCGGGAACTGCTTTCGTACGGTACCCCCAATGAGGCCGGCGGGGTGGTTGGAGGGGTGAACAACACCCATACCGACGGATGGCGCGACAAAACCGCCTACGACCGGCAGAGCCTGTTTCTGCGCTGGGATTACACCACCGAAGGGGGGACGGTTTTTAAAACCATTCTGAATACCTCCTTGATTGATCAGCAAACCGCCGGGACGTCTCAAATCTCTAAGGCGGACTACCTGACCAACCCCACCAAAAACCTGACTCCTATTTCTTTCCGCCAGGTAGAGGCGATTCGGGTATCCACGTCGATTGAGAAGGAGGGGGATGACACGTTGCTGAGCATTACTCCCTTCCTGCGGTCGAACAGCATGAACATGCTGAACAACTGGTCTCTGGGGTACGACCCCTATCGGAATCTCTCCGGTCATCAGTCCATCGGTGTGTTGACCCGCTACCGGATAGACTACGAGACTTGGAAAACCCGGTTGATCGTGGGGGTGGATGCCGACTATTCTCCGGGCTTCTACCAGGAATGGAAGGAGGCCGTGACCAAAGACCTCGCCACGGGCATTTACACCAGCTATACCGAAGGGGTGAAGCAGTATGACTTCTCAGCCAAATACACCCTGGTCTCCCCCTATCTGCACACCGAGTTCAGCCCGGTGGATAGCCTGCGCTTTGAGCTGGGGATGCGCTACGACACCATGTCGTATGCTTATACCGATCACTTGAACGGGGTCGCGGTAGACGTGAAACATCTGCTTCCGGCCAACACTACGGTTTCTTTCAACCACGCTTCTCCCAAGGCTGGGGTGACCTGGCAGTTGGGCGAGTCCATGAGCTGGTTTATGAACTATCGTCATGGGTTCCGTGCCCCAGACGCGGGAACGCTGTTTCGCCAGGGTTCCGCCGTCAGCACCGTGGATTTGAAGCCCATCAAGGCCGACAGCGTGGAAACCGGTCTGCGTCACCAAGCCGCCGATTGGCTGTATTGGGAAGCCAGTCTTTACCGGATGGACTTGACCGATGACATTGTTTCGTACAAAGACGCTTTGAACAACACCATTCCCATGAACGCCGGGAAAACCCGTCATTCCGGAGTGGAGGCGGGGATGGAAGTGGGTCTGAGCGAAGATTGGAGTCTGGGAATTTCTTGGACGAACGCCAGCCATATCTATCAGGCCTACCGAGTTAGCCCCACGATTGATTACTCTGGGAAATCCATTCCGTTGGCTCCCAAGTATTCCTCCAACACCCGGCTGGCCTGGAAACCCGGTGTTCTGAACGGGGGGAAAATAGAGTTGGAAATGGCCGCCCTGGGGCCCTATTTCCTGAACGACACCAACCTGAACACCTATCCGGGGCATCGGCTGATGAACCTGCGGGCCAACTGGAAGGTGTCCAAAACTTGGAACGTTTACCTTCGTGGCCACAACCTCAGCGATGAGCGTTACGCCATGCTGGCCGGGTACGACAACGCTTTGGCCACCGAAACCTTTGCCCCTGGATTCCCCCGCAATGTCACCGTGGGCGTTTCCGTGGAGTTGTGATGAACCTCTGGCGAAAGGCACAGAACCAAGGGCCGGAGGCCCCCCGCCGGGGGCCAGGGCTTGCCCGCCGCTGGCACCGCTGGATGGGGCTGGGGGCCGGGTTGTGGCTGGCCGTGCTGGGGGCCACGGGATTTGCCTTGGATCACCGGGAATGGCGGTGGATGTGGCAGTCTTCCCTGCCCGCCGTGTGGTTCCCCGGCAAAATCGTCCGCCAGGCAGAAGTGGGCACATTCCGGGTGTGGCGGCAGGACCCGGCCAACCCGGCCCGCCAAATGGCGGCGGGTTTGCGGGGGGCCTGGGTCACCCCGGATGGCGGCACTGTTTGGACGCCGGTGGAATTCATGGCCTCTGGTGGCATGCCCCAGGTGTATGCGGTGGTATCCGCCGAGGGAGCGGCTTGGGGCCGGTTTCTGTTGGCCACCGATGACGGCCTGTGGGAGCTAAACGGCGGCACGGCCCGGCGGTTGGCCCTGGCGGGGCAAACCATCACCGCCCTGGGACCCGGCGGCAGGCTTGGGCAAGTGCTGGGGGTGGAAGACAAATCCCGTGTGTTTGTCTGGGAGAACAACACCCTGGTCTGGATCCATCTTTCATCCCTGGCTCTTGGTGTGCTTCCTCAGGAAGTGACCCTGGCTCGGTTCGTCCGCGATCTGCACTACGGGCGGGGGTTGTTGCCAGCGGGCTGGTCGTTATGGGTCAACGATTTCGGGGGGGTGGCGTTGGTGATGCTGCCCCTGACGGGTTTTTTATTCTGGTGGTGGCCGCGCCATTGGCGCCAACGGCACCATCAAGAAAAACCCACTCCCTCGCCCCAAGGCAAGAAAGCCCGGATGCGGTGGAGTTTTCGGCTTCACGGCCCGCTGGTGGGGCTGCCAGCCCTGGTGGCCCTGCTGTACCTGGGGGTCTCTGGCATCATCCTGGACCACGGTGAAGGGCTGGAGCATTGGCTGTTTTCCACCCGGCTCCATCGAAGTGTTCTGCCTCCGGTCTATGATCTGCCCTCATGGCGGGGGGAAGTGACGGCGGTGATGGGCATGACGGGCCAGACGGAAGGCCTGATGGTGGGAACCCGGATGGGATTGTTTTCCAGCACCCAGGGCGGGGCCGACTGGATGCCCGCCACGCCCCCTGGGGCGAAAGCGGGGTTTGTGTATCTGCTGGCCCGCCAGGGTAATGAACAGGCGGTGGGGGGCATGGGCAGCCCCAATTACATCATCCGGGGCGGCGGCTGGGAAAAAACCAAGCCTTCCGCCCACATGCCAACCGATGCTTGGCGGGACCCCCAGGGCCGTTGGGTATGGGTGGCCCATGGCAAAGTGCATGGCCCAGAGGATGGGAAACCAACGGCGGCTCGCTGGCCCCAGCTGGGGGGTGTTCCCCTGTTTTACTTGCTGGACGGCCTGCACACGGGTCGGTTGTTTACCCCACAATGGAAGTGGGTCAATGATGCGGCGGCGGGGGCTCTGTTGCTGCTGGCGGTGTCTGGCGTCATTCAATGGTGGAGGAAAAAATGGGCTTGAATCACACAACGGCCGTATGGGGTGTTTTCGCCAACCCCCGCTGGGCCCTGGCCGCAGCCTTGACCCTGCATGGGGCCGGAGGTGGATGGATGGCCTACAACCAAAGCGCGCAGGACGACAACACCATGCCCTTGGTGTTCGATTTAACGGCATTGCCGCCGGAGTCTTCCGGCGGGCAGACGCCCACGGTTCCCCAGGTCAAGGAGGGTGTAAACCCTGAAACCCAACGCCAAGACAAAACAGGCCAGGGGAACCGGGATCAGGCCGGTGAATTAAACGCTTTGCCCAGGGTGAGGGTAGACAACATCAAGCCCCGCTACCCCCTGGCGGCGTTGGAGCGCAAACTGGAAGGCCTGGTGGTGGTGGAAGCCCATGTGGGGCCAGACGGCCGGTTGTCTGCCATGCGGGTGATTCAAAGTTCTGGCCACCGCTTGCTGGACCAAGCCGCCTTTCAGGCCGTGGCGGCTTGGCGGTTTAACCTAACGGGTTATCCGGTGCCTTGCTTGGTGGAAATTCCCATTCGTTTCCAACTGGCTCGGAACTCCCGGTCTTTTTAATGCTTAGCAACACAGTCTCAATCAAAGGCGGAGAACCTTATGGAAGCAAACAGCTTGTGGTTATCTTGGTGGGACAGTTCAGGATGGGTTGTGCGGGGGGTGTTTCTGCTGCTGTTGGGGTTATCGGTGGTGGTGTGGACCATCATTATTTCCAAATCGGCTCGCATTCGGCAGGGGTTGCAAGTCTATGCAGCATCCTCGGAAGGTGACGCCGAATCTTCAGTGAGCCATCCGGCAGAGGCCCTGTTTGCCGAGGCCCGGCGGCTGAAAGAATTGTCCGCTCAAAGTCCTCTTCCCCCAGCCTGGGCCGCTGAAAGGCTGCGCGTGGCCCAACGCCGGGCCCAAATGGAATTGGACGTGGGCATGACGTGGCTAGCTACCATTGGTTCATCCGCGCCGTTCATTGGGCTGCTGGGCACCGTTTGGGGCATTATGCACGCCCTGCAACAATTGGGGGGGGCCGAGGGGCTGACCCTGGACCGGGTGGCTGGGCCGGTGGGAGAAGCCCTGGTGGCCACGGCCCTGGGGTTGTTCACGGCCATTCCGGCATTGTGGGCCTACAACCTGCTGCTGCGGGGCCTGCGGAAACTCTCTTTGCGTTTGGATGACACGCGCCTAGAGTTAGAGAGGTCGTTTCAACAAAAGGAGGGATAGCTCATGGCCTTGTCGTTTCAAGACGGCGGCGGTGAAGATCAGCCCATGGCTGAAATCAACGTGACGCCCCTGGTGGACGTGATGTTGGTGCTGCTGGTGATTTTTATCGTGATGGCGCCGTTGTTTTCTCAAGCCCTCAGTGTGAATCTGCCCCGAGTGAAGGCACCCGCCGCCGATTCTCGCGATGTCACTCGGTTGACCATGACCATGAGTGGGATGACCCTGGACGGCCAAGCCGTGACCCCCGATGCCCTGGTGCGGGAGTTGAAACACCGGGTGGGCCTGAACCCCGACCTGGTGGTGCGATTGGAAGCCCCAGGCCAGGTGAGCTACGAGCAAGTGGCGCGGGTGATGGGCTGGGTGAGGGAAGCCGGAGTGGGGCGGTTGGCTTTTGCCACCCAGAATCCCTAAGGAAGACCGATGTGATGAAAGGGAAATGAAAGGGAGGCAGGGGGGGTGGGAGAACATCGATTACGCAGTGGTCTCTATCCTTCTTGCGGCTATCCTTCTTGAAGCAGCCGGGCAGGCTGAATGGCCGCCGCCCGTTGGGCGGGATACAGGGTGACCACCACGCAAATGGCAAAAGAAAGCGCCACGATCCACAACACATCACCATATTCCACCCGGATGGGCAGACGGGCGTCTCCCACCATCAAGTGGGCTGGCAGTTCCACCAAACGGGTGACCGACAGAAACCAACTGACGCCCAACCCCAGGCCAGCCCCAGTCAGTGTTCCCAAGGTTCCGATCCACACCCCTTGAGAGAAAAACACCCGCCGAATCTGGGATTCGGTGGCCCCCATGGCCATTAAAATCGCCAGGGCCCGCCGTTTTTCTCCCACCAGCATGAACAAAGACCCCACGATATTGAAAAAAGCCACCAGGATAATCAGGGTCAAGATCAGCACCAAGCCAGCCTTTTCCAATTGCATGACCCGGAACAGGTCCCGGTTCAAATCCATCCATTGACGGATTTGCAGCCCAGGCAGGCCGTTTTGCAAAATGTCCTGCTGGGGGGTCAGGGGATCGTCTAGTTTTAAGGCCACACCATCGGCTTCGTTGCCCGCCCGAAACAGCCGCTGGGCCAGCCTGCGGTCCATAAGCAAAATCACTTCGTCAGAGGAGGCCAGACCCGTGTCAAACACGCCCACCACCCGCACGTCTTTCATGTAGGGCACTTGCCCCAGGGGGGTCAGGCGCGTTTCGGGAGAGATGACCCGCAGGGAATCTCCCACGTCAATCATCAACGCCCGGGCCAGTGCGGCGCCTATCACTACCCCCGGGAGAGCCCCCTGGGGATTGGGAAACGTCATGGCCTGAAACACCGCTGGCCGGGCAGATTCTTCCAGCAGGCTGGTGTCTTTGCCCGCCCAGGCGGCCTGCCGCAAAAAACCACTGATTCCGGTGAGAGAAAGAAAGGCTTGGGGGTCCACGCCGCGGGCGATCACCGCCCGGTATTCTCCATTGACCGTGACAAAGGCCTGTCTGGATAAATAAGCCGATGCTCCCGTGATACCTGAAATGTTCCGGGCTTTGTTTTCCAATGCCAGCCAGCTTTGATCCGAATTTTCCGGGCCGGACAGGGTCCCATGCTGGGGGGTGGCCCAGGCATGGGGCTCGGTGGCGGTAATGGATTTAAACAGATTGTAGCGAAATCCGTTCATCAGCGAGATGGATACAATCAAGGCCGCCACCCCCAGCATCACACCAGCAATGGAGATCCAGGTCACCAGGGAAATGGCCCGGTCTTTTCGCAGGGAACGGAGAAATCGAAAGCCGATGAGGAATTCGATGGGCACAGGATTATTTTCCCTTGGTGGCTTGTTCGCTTTCCATGGCTTGCACGGCGGGGCGATATCCTTGGTCGGCGGCTCTCTTCACCCACTTGCGGCCTTCCTCCGGGTCTTCTTTCACCCCCCGGCCTTCCAGGTAACTTAACCCCAGAATATATTGGGCCTGGGGCAGATTCTGTTCTGCCGCTTTGCGCAGCCACTCTATGCCCTTATCCGAGTCTTTGGCCACGCCGGTCCCGTTGTAATAGGCTTGCCCCACCGTGTACTGGGCCGGAGGATATCCGCTTTCGGCGGCTTTCATCCACCACTTGAAGGCTTCTTTTTCATCTTGCTTGATGCCGTGGCCCGTGGCCAGCAAGTTGCCCAGCACGAACTGGGCGGGTGGAAAACCCTGCTCCGCTGATTTTTTAAACCACTCGGCGGCTTTGGTGGGGTCCGCTTTCACGCCTTTTCCGGTGGTATAGGCCACCCCCATGGTGTTCTGGGCCACCCGGTCTCCGGCTTCAGCTGCCGCCAGGAACCACTTGACGGCTTCGTTGACATCGGGCTTTGTGCCCACACCGCTGGCGTAGGCCAAGCCGGTGTTGTATTGGGCTTCCAGGTTTCCTTTTTTGGCGGCCAGCAGAAAATATCGGAATCCTTTTTGCTCATCCTTGGCCATGCCCTCACCGTTCATCAGCATAAGCCCCTCGATAAACATGGCTTTGGTGTTTCCCTTGTCGGCCAGGGGAGAGAGCAGGCGGTGAGCTTCTTTGTAGTTTTTATTTTCATAGGCTTCCACGCCGGCGTCCTCGGGGTTGGCGGCCCAGGCCATGGAAGCCGACAGGATGGTCAGAACCACCAAGGTGCCAAGAACGGTGGAGCGGAGCCCGTGTTTGGGTTGACGTGGGAGGTTTTTTTCAGCCGCTTGCCCTTGCATGCATGAACTCCAAAGGTGTGTGGTTTTGCTTGAACGTTTTTCAGGCCCCCGATTATCACAGGGCTGTTTTCCGGTACCTAGTGTATGCCACCCCCCCAAAGGTCACAAGGGGCCTCGCATTCCCTTTCGTGATTTTCCTGGAAGAGTGATAGCGTGAAGGTATGAACCTGCTCAGCCATTTTTATTGTGCCCAGGGGAACTCTTCGGCGTTCCAGGCCGGGGGGGCATCGGCCGATTTGCTTCCTTTGTACCGGCGGCGGTTAAAGGTGTTTCCCCTGTGGCGTCAATGGAAGGCAGCCCCAGAGGGGCCGTTGGTGGGGTTTTTAGAGGGCATGGCGTATCACTTTCAGGTGGATTCGGTCTTTCACGTTCACCGGTTGTTTTTAGACCTATCCCAGCCCCTCAGGCAAATCTGGGGGAGGGCTGGGGGCCCCCCGGGGGTGAAGTTTTATTTTGCCGCCCACCTGCTGGCGGAGATTCACCTGGACCGGCTGTTGCTGCAACGCGCCTTTCTCTCCGATGCCTTTTATGAGATGCTGAACGAGCAGCAAGAAACCATCATCCGCTTTGCGTTGGCCAATCCCCAGGCCGACCGTTCCAGTTTGAAAGACTTTCTTGGTTTGGTTCGAAAAGAACGGTTTTTAGAAGACTACCGTACCTGGGAAGGCTGCTTTTACCGATTGAACCGGGTGTTGGGGTCCAGGCGGCAGCGCCCGCTGGAACCCCAGGAGCAAACCGCCGCCCGAGAGTGGCTGGAGAAGGGAGAAGACGCCGCCTGGGCCGCCCTTACCGCCTTTCGAGACAACCTGCCGGCCCTGCTGGCCGCTCAACGGGTGACCACCTCTTCTTACGAATAGGCCATGAATCCCCACCGAAAAATCAAAACCCTGGGAGAACTCCGCGAGTCGGGTTACGCGCCCCGCTCTGTTCGGGAGGAAATCCGGGGCAACCTGATTGCCCGGATGGAAACGGGGCAACCCATGTTTCCGGGGCTGGTGGGGTATGACCACACGGTGATTCCTCGGCTGGAAAACGCCCTGCTGGCTGGCCACGATATTATTCTGCTGGGGCAGCGTGGTCAGGGGAAAACCCGTCTGATTCGCGCCTTGGTGAGCCTGCTGGATGAAGACATGCCCATCATCCGCGGCAGCGAAGTGAACGACAGCCCCTTTCATCCCATCAGCCGCTATGGCCAGGAAACCCTGGCCGACCGCCAAGACAGGATGGACATTGAATGGGTGCCCCGGCAGCGCCGCTACACCGAAAAGCTGGCCACGCCCGACACCACCATTTCTGAATTGATCGGTGAAGTGGACCCGGTGAAGGTGGCGGAGGGCCGTTATCTTTCTGATGAACTCACCATTCATTTTGGACTGGTGCCCCGCGCCAACCGGGGCATTTTCGCCATCAACGAACTGCCCGACCTTTCCGAGCGGGTGCAGGTGGGGCTGTTCAATATTTTGGAAGAGCGCGACCTTCAGATCAAGGGTTACAAAATTCAACTCCCCTTAGACATTCTGGTGGTGGCCACCGCCAACCCAGAGGACTACACCAACCGAGGGCGGATCATCACCCCGCTGAAAGACCGCTACGCGGCCCACCTGAACACCCATTATCCCCTCACCCGGGCCATCGAAATGGAAATCGTGGAGCGGGAAGCGGCCCTGCAGGCCCGTGGGGGGCGGCCTGTGGAAATGCCCCGCTTTCTGCAAGAGGTGGTGTCGGAGATCACCTTCCAGGCCAGGGCTTCTCACGACGTGAACCAGTTGTCGGGGGTCAGCGTGCGCATGTCCATTGCCAACATGGAGTCGCTGGTGAGCAACGCCGAAAAGCGCGCCCTGCGCCTGAAAGAGCCTGCCATTGCCCCCAGACTATCCGACCTGCACGCCATACTGGCCTCTACCGAAGGCAAACTAGAACTGGAATATTCCGGTCAGGACAAAACCATGACCGACGTGGTGAACGAATTGATGGAACAGGCGGTGCTGACCGTGTTCAACGAACGCCTGGACGCGGCGGAGATGGATGAGTTGGTGGGGGCTTTCCGGGATGGCTGGTGGGTGGAGGTCTCGGACGAGTTGCCAGGGGCAGACTATCGGCAAATGGCCGGGCGGTTGCCCGGAGCGGCCAATCTATTGGCCCAGTTGGGGGTGGACGTCGATTCTCCTCACCTGCCGGCGGCGTTGGAGTTTTTACTGGAGGGGTTGTATCTCAACGACCGGCTGCACCGGGAACTGGTGGATGGAAAGACCACATACCATGAGGCACAAAAGATACAGCCGCTGGACCCACGCCCGGACATGGCCTGAGCCAAACTCGGGAGAATTGGCGGGCCGGCTGTTCGAGGAACTCTCTCATTTTCTGAACTGGGGGCTTTCTACCCAGGAGGCCCTGGACTGGCTGATGCGCCAGGGTTTCGAACTCCCCGCCCAGGGCACGCGGGTGCTGGGCACCGATGAACTGTTGCAAAAATTGCGACGGGTACGCCGCGAGACCTTTCACAGTCACAACCTGAAAAAATCTCTGGAAATCCCCCAGCGGGAAATACAAGCCATTGTGGAATTGGAGACGGCCACCTGCCGCCAAGAATTGGGGTGGGGGAACCCGGCTTTCCATCAGCGGGAAGACACCCTGCGCACCCTGCCCCCCCAGCCCAGCCAAGCCCTGGCCGTATTGGAAAAATACCACCACGCTCCGGGTTTTCTCGACGACGAAGCCCGCCGCCGGTTCTTGGCCCTGCGTGAGCGTGCGGAGGACCTGGGCCGGGTGGAGGATTTTGTCTCCCGGTTCGACCACCAGTTTCAGGGCCCCGATTCGCTGGACTATCCAGAAACCCGCACCCTGATGAACCAGTTTGGCCAGATGGCCCAACTGATGGAGGCCCTGCGTTCGGGAGATTTTCGGCAAGTGACCCTGGAAGGGTTGGAGCCCTGGCTGGGGGAGGAGGAAATGCAGTCCTTGACCCTCGTTCTCCACTTCACCCGCTCCATGGAGGAGCATGGTTTTCTCAAAACCACTCCCCAAGGGGTGCGCCTGACCCCCGCGGGCTTTCGCCGCATTGGGGCCAAGGCGCTGGAGGAAATCTTCCGGCTGGGAAGTCACGGCTCCCTGGGGCTGCACCCCCATGCCCGTCAAGGGATTTCTCGCCCGGTTGCGGGGCCGACCCGCCCCTATGAATTCGGCATGCCCTTTCACATGGATTACAGCCAGACCCTGAAAAACGCCCTGCCCCACAACCCCCGTGGCAAAAAGATTCACTTATCGGCTCAAGATTTCGAGGTATTCGATCAGGAAGAGGACACCCGTGCCACCACCGTGCTGATGCTGGACATGAGCTGGTCCATGTCTCGCGAAGGCCGTTTCCCCGCGGCCAAGCGGGTGGCCCTGGCCCTGGACCATCTGATTCGCACCCGTTATCCCAGGGATGACTTCTACACCATCGGGTTTTCCACCCGGGCCCGCCTGCTGGCCCCCCACGAACTCACCGATGCCAGTTGGGACCCCGCCGACCCCTTCACCAACCTGCAGGAAGGGTTGGCCATGGCCCGTCGGTTGATGACCCGCCATCAGCGCGCCAACCGCCAGATCATCATCATTACCGACGGCCAGCCCACCGCCACCCATGTGGGGGGGCAAACCAACGCCCAATGGCCGGGGTTCATGGGCTCCATTCCGCCAGATATTCTCAAAGACACCCTGCAAGAGGTGACCGCCTGCACCAGGGAGGGCATTACCCTGAATACCTTTATGTTGGATGACAACCCGGTGCTCACCCGTTTTGTGGAAGACATCACCCGCGTCAATCGGGGGAGGGCTTTTTATTCTCTCCCCGCTAACCTGGGCCAGTACTTGCTGGTGGACTACATTCAACACCGCCGCAAGAAAATCGGTTAATCACCTTTACCCCAATAGAAACGCCATTTCTTCTTCCACACCCCCCCGTTGAAAGGGGAACCCTTCCGCCAGCAGCCGTTTGGGTACCTGCCTGCAGCTGGGCAAAATCAATTCATCGGCCCCCGGGCCCACCACCGTTTTGAGTATCCAGGCGGGTGTGGGAAAAAAGCAGGGGCGGCCCAGCACCCGCGCGGCTTGCCGGGCCAGATCGATTTGGCGGACCGGCTGGGGCGAACAAAAGTTATACACGCCCTTGTCTTCGGCCCGGCCATACACGAACAAGAACATTTGGGCCAAGTCATCAGCATCCACCCAGGGCCACCATTGCCGCCCAGAGCCCAGGCGCCCCCCCAGGCCAAGTTTGATCGGAAGGGCCAGCATGGTCCAGGCCGGGGCATCTTTGGCCAGAACCAAGCCAATGCGCCCGGTGAACAGCCTTAGTTTGGGAATACGTTCCGCCCAGCGGGCGGCTTCGTCTTCCCAGCGGCGGCAGACCTCGCTTAAGAACAGGTCTCCGGCGGGGGAGTCTTCGGTGATGAGGGTGTCTCCCGTGTTGCCAAAATAGCCGCTGGCCGAGGCCTGCCCCCAAACCAGCGGAGGCTGGGGGCATTGGGCCATGGCCCGGCCCAGGGCGGCGGTGGCGGCCAGGCGGCTGTGGAGAATGCGTTCCTTCAGGCGGGCGTTCAACCGCCCTTCCCCCAGGGTGGCTCCGGCCAAGTTCACCACAAAGTCGGCGCCATGGAGGGCCTGAGAGATGTCGGACAGGGCTTGGGGGTCCCCCTGGGCGGCGGCGGTGGGGTTCCAGGGGTGCAGGGTAACCCCTGAGGCGGTGGGTTTGCCTTTGGCTTGACGGGTGAGCAGCCGCACCTGCCAGCCCAGGGCCAGGGCCCTGGCAGTGAGGTGCCGACCCACTACGCCAGATCCGCCTGCGATCATGAGAACCAGTGGTGGCATGGGTGACCGGGGGAATGGGGTGGTTCCAGAAATGGGGGGATGGATGACTAAACGTTAGGCCCCATGGAAGGTTGCGGTCAAGTTTATTGACGGGGGATCAGGTGAACGATGAAGTTGGCAGCCGAAGGGTGTTTTCTTGTCTTCCCTGTCTGTCCCCTGATAGATTGAGCCAACAGCCGAATTTCTAAAGAAAACCCGGCCATATCAAAGCCTGGGGCCAAAATTAAAAGGAATATAATGAAAGGGAGCGAACGCATGAGAGGGATGGGGAGCCAAGGCAATTGGACAACAAAGGGGGGAAGAAACTCCAGGGGAAAACCTGTCCATGTGAAGGTGCTGCCCTTCCTGACGCTGGCCCTGATGGTACTTGCGCTCATTCCCCGCGGAGCCCTGGCGGGGGAACGGGAGGACGGAATTGCGGCCTACACCGTGAAAAACTATCCCAAGGCGGCCAAGTTGTTGGTGCCCCTGGCCGACAAAGGGGACCCGGTGGCGATGTATCGGGTGGGCATTATGTACCTGCATGGGCGGGGGGTGAAAAAGGATGAAAAGCGGGCCGAGGGTCTGTTTGCCAAGGCCGCCCAAAAACTACCCGCCCTGGCCGAGGGCGGCGATGCCGAAGCGGCGTATTGCCTGGGGGCCATGTACAAATATGGCCGCCACCTGCCCAAGGACCAAGACAAAGCCCTGCCCTGGTTTCGGAAGGGGGCAGACAAAAACCACCCGGCCGCCCTGATGTCTTTGGGGTTGGCTTACTTTTTTGGCGAGGGGGTGGAGCAGAACCAGTCGAAGGGGGCAGACCTGATGCGCTCCGCCGCCGAGCAGGGGTTTCCCTCCGCGCAATATTATTTGGGGCTGTTTTATTATCACGGTGAAGGGGTGAAAAAAGACCTGGAGAAAGCCCAGGCCTGGTTGCAAAAAGCCGCCGATCAACAAGATGAGAACGCGCAATTTTTATTGGGGCAAATGCTGTCTCAGGGAGAAGGGGTGAAACAAGATGTTCCCCGGGCGTTGGAATGGTGGGAAAAGGCGGCCCGGCAAGACCATGAGGAATCCCAGTTCCGCCTGGGGGCCTATTTGTTTTTTGGGGAAGGGGTAACGAAAGACGCCAAACGGGGAGCCTCTTGGCTGGAAAAAGCCGCGCAGAAAAACCATCCCAAGGCCATGTTCTATTTGGCCCTGGCCTACGACAACGGCGAGGGGGTAAAAAAAGATCAGGCCAAGGCGGTGGAGTGGTATCGCAAGTCGGCTGATTTGGGGTATGCCGAAGCCATCTATAACCTGGGGGTCAGTTACTTCCTGGGGGAAGGGGTGAAGAAAGACCAAAAGAAAGGGGTAGAACTCTACCGCCAAGCCGCTGAAAAAGGGCACGTGAAGGCCATGTTTAATCTGGGGGTTTGTTACGACCGGGGAGATGGCGTGGCCAAGGACCCCGCCCAAGCGAGAGTTTGGTTCCAGAAAGCGGCGGAGGAAGGCCACCTGGATGCCCAGTATAATCTAGCCTGGTCCCTGATGGAGGGGGAGGGAGGAGCGGCGGACACCAAGCAGGCGTTGGAATGGTATCGCAAGGCTGCCGACAAGGGGCACCCAGGCGCTTTGTTTCAGCTGGGGGTGGCCTATGACATGGGCAAGGGCGTGGATAAAAACCTAGCCCAGGCGGTGGAGTGGTATCGCAAGGCCGCCGAAAAAGGAATACCACGGGCTCAGTTCAACATGGGGACGGCCTACGAGCACGGAATGGGAGTGAAGCAGGATTTTGCCCAGGCGGTTGAATGGTACCGCAAAGCGGCGGAGCAAAATTTTCCCTATGGGCAATATGCCTATGGGGTCATGCTAGACAATGGCAGGGGGGTTCCGCAAAACCATGAACAGGCCGTGGTGTGGTACCTGAAAGCCGCCCAACAGGGCCACCCCCTGGCCATGCACAATCTGGCCATTTCTTACCGGATCGGAGAGGGGGTGAAGCAGAATCCGCAGGAGGCTGTGAAGTGGTTTCGCGCTGCGGCTGAGCAGGGAAACACAAAATCCATGTACAGCATGGGCCGGGCCTATGAAACCGGGCAAGGGGTACCGAAAAATCCAGTCTTGGCTTTTCAATGGTATATGAAAGCCGCTGAGGGCGGCATGCCAGAGGCACAGAACTCGGTGGGGTTGGCTTATGACCGTGGTGATGGGGTGAAAAAAAATCAAGAAGAAGCTGTCTCTTGGTATTGGAAAGCTGCCGACAAAGGGAACCTGGATGCCATGACCAACTTGGGGGCGTCTATGTTTCGCGGAGAGGGCGTAGCCCAGAATAAGCAGGAGGGCTTTAAGTGGATGCGCAAAGCCGCTGAACAAGGGCACCCCACGGCCATGTTTAACCTGGGGGTGGCCTACATGCTGGGAGAGGGTGTAGAAAAGAATGAAAAGAGCGCCCTAGAATGGTACAGCAAGGCCGCCGAGGCGGGTGAACCCAAAGCGCAGTTTTTAATGGGTATGTTTTCGCGAGAGGGCCAGATGCTGCCCAAAGATGAAACGGCTGCCGTGCGCTGGTTTCGGCTGTCGGCGGAGCAAGGGTTCCCCGATGCCCAGTTTCAGTTGGGGATGGCCTATCTGGAGGGTTCTGGTGGGGTGGAGAAAGATACCGCCGAGGCGCTGAAGTGGTGGAGCTTGGCCGCGCGCCAGGGATTCAAGCCGGCACAGGAAGAACTGGAGCGCCAGCGCCGAAGATAATTTGAGACATCTGCGTAATCCGGGTTTTTGCCGTGATAAGGGGGAATGGGGGCGAAGCCTCAATAAAACCGCCTTCCCCAAGAGAAGGGGGCAGGGGGATGGAAAAAAGTGATGCAGATGTTTTCATTTGAGAGTGTTGCAGGGGGTACCGGGCTAACGATATTTTCCAGAAACAAATCCTTTCAGAAAGGTTTGCCCCATGCCTGCCAATTATTTGGAATCCATTTTGGGAGACAACCCAAACGCCCTGTTGGCCATTCGTGAAATTCCCATGTTCCGCAATTGTTCTGACGGCCTGCTGGGCTTGGTGTATCGGTATGGCCGGATTGTGCACCTGGAGGAAGGGGAGGAGTTGATCCGGGAGGGGGAGTTTGACCAGTGGGTGTACATGATTCTGAGCGGGGTGCTGACCGTTCACCTGGGGGGAGAACACGTCGACACGGTGTCGAGTTCGCTGGTGGGGGAACGCTGCATTTTGGGTGAACCCCGGCGGGCCACCCTGAAGGCCGCCCCTGGCGGGGTGAACGCCCTGGGCATAGACATGGCCATTTTGGACTGGTTGGAAAACCCCCGGGGTCAAGCCCCGCCGGAAACCGATGTGTACAAAGAACTGTTTGCCTTGATTACGGCAGAAGCCGTGGAGCGGGTGGCCAAACTAGAGTTTAACCAAACCGATACCGCCGCCCGGCACCACATGTTTATCCATTCCGATGCCCTGGCCGACACCGTGGTGGGGCTGATGGAAAACCGGTTCCAGTCCGACCGGGAGCAGAACATGATTTTGTACGATCACCTTTCCCGGACAGACCGAGTGAGCATGGCCTTAAGCATGGGAGAGGACCGGGTTACCCTGAACACGGCCAAACTGGTAGCGCTGTACACCAGTCAGGGCCGCCACGGAGAAATATGGCAATTGGCTGAACACCTGCTGGCGCGCAGAAAGGACAGCCGGTTAGACGTTGCGCCGCCGTTTTTTTCTTATCAGGCTTTTTTAGAAAGCACCCGCCAAAAGGTTGGGGTTTATCTCGCCAAAACCTTGGGGATGAAGCCGGAACAAAAAGGCTTAAGCCAGGAAAACTGGCGAGAGCACTTGATGCTGGATGAGGGCATGAAGGTGGATTTGGGGAATCTTTCCCGCTGGATGCAATATGCTTTTGGTCTGAACGACCGCGACATGATTGCGTTGCTGCGGCTGTTGTTTCAAGAAGCCTGCGCCACCACCGCGGCGATCAACGCGACCATTCAGAGCATGATTGGGCGCATGAGGTCTCTGGCGTTTGTGCAAAAGCTGGGGCAAGCGACTGCCGGGGGAGAAGCGGGAGTCGTGGAGTTGTTCCACAGCAAAACCGTGGAGGAAATGATTCCCGTGTTTAGCCGCACCATAATACAGGTGCACCTGATTGAGCCCATGGTGGCCTGGCAGGAAAAAATGAACCGTGGGCAGAAGGCTCCCAGCGCTGGGGCTGCCGCTACACTGTCTTCTCAAGATATGATTGAGGACTTATTCCGTTAAAAACCTCCCTCCCTATACTCGAATCCACCGGTTATTCTATTCAGCCGTTCAGAAAACATAGACTGGAAGAAAACAAGCGCATCACTCTTCGGCTTCGATTCATTTCCCGAACAACACCCCTCCCTGCCGCCTTTCAGGCGGCTGTCCCTCCCCTTCGTGGAGGGACAATACGGTTTAGGCCGAGAAGTGGAGAATAGAAACTGTTCAGTGGATGAAGCTGGAAGGAAGCAAGCGCATCCCCCACCGGCTTCGAGTTATTTCCCTCCACGAAGGGGAGGGGATGCCCCCGCAAGGGGGCAGGGGAGGGGTGTTGGTCGGCTGCACTTGGAACCGTTACACTTTAAATCTCTGCACGGCTTTTTCCAGGTCTCCGGCCATTTGGGCCAGGGTGTTGGCCGAAGAGGAGATTTGCTGGATGCCGCTGGAAGCCCCGCCCACCGCTTGGTTGATTCCCTGAATGTTGTTGGAAATCTCGTTGGCCCCACGGGCGGCTTCCCCCGCGTTGCGAGACATATCGTTGGAGCCTTTGGAGACCTCGGCGATGGAGGCCGCCACGTTAGACACCACTCGGGAGGCTTCTCCCACGTTGTTGGCAATTTCTCCGGTGGCCTGGGATTGCTCGTTCACCGACTTGGTGATGAGCCCCACCGAGTCGTTGATGGTGCCGATGATACCCGTGACGTTGGAGATGACCTTCACGGCGTCATCGGTGCGCTTTTGAATATCGCCAATTTTCTTGGCGATGTTCTCGGCGGCGCCAGCGGATTGGTTGGCCAGCTCTTTGATCTCGTTGGCCACCACGGCGAAGCCTTTGCCGGCGTCTCCCGCCGAGGCCGCCTCGATGGTGGCGTTAAGGGCCAGCAGGTTGGTTTGCTCGGCAATGCGCTTGATCACTTCCGTCACCTCTCCAATTTCCTTGGCGGCAATCCCCAGGGAGTTCATGGTGTCGGAAGCGTTGTTGGACAGGCTTTGGGCCTTGCCCGCCACGTTGGAGGCCTCGTTGGCGGCTTGAGAAATATGCTCAAAGCTAGAACTCATTTCCTCCACGCTGCTGGCCACGTTCGACACGTTGTTGGTCATCTGCTCGGCGCCGGTAGACACCGAGTTGATGTTTACGCTCATTTCTTCCACCCCGGTGGCCATGGAGTTGATGTTGGCCGACATCTGCTCGGTGGAGCTGGCCACGTTTTGGGCCTGGTGGGTCATCTCGTCGGTGCTGGCCGCCAGCTGGGTGGCCACCGAGGACAATTCTTCCGAGGCGCTGGCCAGACCCTTGGCGTTGTCGGTGAATTGGCGGAACAGGTCTTGAAGCGTTTCCACCGTGGTGTTGATGGCGTTGGCCAACTGGCCAATTTCATCCCGGCGGTTCACGTGTACCCGGGCGGTGAAGTCGCCCCCGGCCACCACCTTCATGGCATCGCCCACCTGCAAAATGGGCGTGGTGATGGAGCGGGCCAAAATCAACCCGGCCAAAATAATCAACACCGTGCCCACCAGGGCCACCGCCAGAATGGTCCACATCATCATGGTGATCGGGCGGAAGGCTTCCCCTGTGTCACACTCGGCGATCAACGCCCAGGTGACTTCATCAATGGTGATGGGGGTATAGGCAGTCAGGTTTTCCATGCCCCGGTAATCAATGGTGGTGACTTGGCCAGTCTTGCCCGCCAGAGCCTGGGTAACCGCCTCGCTTTCAACTTTCATGTTTTTGCTGAAGGAGTTGGTGACGGTCACGTCTTTGTCCAGCACCGAATCGCTGCGGAAGTGAAAGTCTGGCCCCACCAAGTACACTTCTCCCGTTTCCCCCATGCCGGTGCGGCCCTGGGTGATGGCGTTGATGTTGTCCAGCGACACCTGCACCGCCGCCACCCCGAGGAATTTTCCGTTGTCGTAGATGGGGGTTCCAGCAAAGGAGGCCGGGGCCTTGGAGGGTTCGTAATAGGCAAAGTCTTCGAAGTGAATTCCTTTTTTGGCCTGCTGGAACAACCGCCCCAGGCCGCTGTTTTTCAGCGGGCCCGTCACCACGTTTTGTCCCAGGTCAGATTCCTTGGCCAGGGTGTACACCACGTTCCCCGAGGGGTCGATCAGGAAAATATCGTAAACCCCCTGGGCTTCTTGCAAGCTTTTCATCCCAGCCAGGGTTTGGGCGTGTTGGGCCTGAAAGGCCCCGCTGTTCACGCCTTGGCGGAACAGGGGGGTAAAAATTTTAAGTCCATTTTTCGTGCGGGCATTGTTTTGTAAATCCTTGACGTCGCTTAGCATGCCTTTGAAAGTGGTGTCCAGGGCTGCCTTGCGGTCGTCGCGGATGGCCTCGAACTTGGCGATGATCTCACTTTCCAAGGCGCTGGAAGCCTGCCAATAGGCCAGCCCCGCCAGCACCCCAAAAGGCAGCAGCCCCACCCCCAGGAACGCCGCCATCAGGCGGTTGCCCAGCTTGCCGGTCAGGCGGTTGGTGACGGTGCGTTGGCTTCCGGCTTCTGCCGACTGGACTGGCGAAGATGCTTGATTCATAACCTCTCCCTACGAATGTGGTGATTCGCCCCCATGGCATTCCAACACAATTTATCCATCCCTTCTTGGATTATCCCAAGAAAACAATGGCCGGGCTTAGATAAAAAAGTGGTTATCGAATGTAAGCAATCCTATCAAAAAAGATTTCAGAGTCAAACATATATAGGCATTTTCTTTATATATTCATGTGCGTATAAAATGAGCCTATATCTGCCTAAAAATTAATCACATTGTTATGGAAATATGAATTGTCAGTTAGTATTTTATAAATAAAACATGAGCATAATAGTTTAATTATATAATCAATCAAGTCATGTCATATACATGCCCAATAAATAAAACAGACACTACGACGCCATCCCCAAGCCTTGCCAAAGGGGCAGGGGCTTAGGATGGACGTGGTTAGAGTGACAAAAGATGGGAAGGCGGGATGGTTGTATAGCAGGTGAAACTCGGTTGGTTATTCTTTGTCGAGATAGGACAGAAATTTGGAGGGATTGAGCAGGATGACCAGCTTATCGGTGAGTTTGCATTCTCCCAAAATCAATTCCTTCCCCTGGGAAATCTGGAATTCTTCCCCCAGCACTTCCCGTTCTTCAATTTGCTCGGCGGTGGCTTCCACAATGTCGCCCACCCGGTCCACCACCACCCCAAAGGATTCTCCCACCTCTGGCTTGAACACCACCAGCCGGGTGTTGGTCGCGTCTTGATTGGGGGGGAAGCCCAGCATCACCCGCAGGTCCAGGGCCAGCAGCACCTGCCCGCGGATGTTGACGTATCCCCGCACTTCTGGCGGGGCGTGGAACACCGGGGTGGCTTTCTGCTCTTGGTTAATCTCCCGCACGTCCAGGATATCCACCCCGAACAGCCGGTTGGCCAGCCAAAAGGTGCAGAATTGAATGACCGGCCTGCCAGAGGCCAGCAGCGATCCGGTTTGGCGGATAGAGAGGGATTTTTTCCCCTCGGTCGTTTGCAATGCGTTGGCCATGGTTCACGCTCAGATCGTGGGTTGTTTTTCCTGGGTTACATCCAGGCTTGGGGGGCGGTTGCTGCTGCTGCCGAGGAGGCCTGGGCCCCAGAAAAGTCTTCTGGATGGGCGGCTTCCAGCACTTGTTTCACCAGCCCCAGCAGGGCTTTCTTGTCTAGCTTCACGTGATAATGGTTGAACCCGGCTTCTTTGGCGGCCTGAATGTCCCGGTCAGAATCCAAAGAACTGAGAGCGATCATGGGCACCTCGGCCTTGCGGGCCCGAACGTTGCGGGCCAGGTCAAACCCGTTCATCACCGGCATTTGCAAGTCGGAGACGATGAGATCGTAGCGGTTTTTGTCCATGGCCCGCAGGGCATCCTGTCCGTCTCCGGCGGTTTCTACCTCTAGCCCGTTTTGGGTCAGCAGGTCCCGCACAATGTTGCGGAAGAAGGCGGAGTCTTCCACCACCAGCACCTTGCGGCCGGGGGCCACGGCAGTGTTGGTGGGGGCCTGAATGCCAGAGTAATATTGCAAAGAGGCCTGAGAGCGGTCGGCCATGCGGTGGATGTCGAGGAACAGCGTCATGCGGCCCCGCAGAATAGACGAACCCATCAGGCCGTCTTCCAGGTGGCTGTCTACGTTTAGTTTCAGGCTGGCGTCCTCAATGTCAATCACCTGGGTGGCCAAGACCCCCAAAGAGCGGCGGATGAGTTTGGGCAGAATGAGGAAGAGTTCCTCCGCTTCCCCAACGGGGGGGCTGACGTTCAGGTATTGATCCAGCCGGATAATCTGGGTGGAGACGCCATCAATGGTGATGAACTCCCGCTCGCCCACCCGCTCGATGTCCTTCCGCTCAATCCGCTCCACCCGCTTAATGAGCGACAAGGGCATGGCGAACTGCTCTTGGGGGCCGTTGGCGAACAACAGCACGTTTTCCCGCTGATCTTTTTGGCTGGATTGGGCCTGGGCTTGGTCCACCAAGTCGTCCATGTGGGCCGACACCCCGGTGTGCTTGGCCACCCCAGGTACGTCCAAAATCAGGGCCACCTGGCCGTCTCCCATCACCGTGGCCCCAGAATAACAGGGCAGGTGCTTCAGGGCGGGGTGAACCGGCTTCACCACAATTTCTTCCATGCCCTGAATGCGGTCCACCATCATGCCCAGGCGCTTGGTGCCAAACTTCATCACCACCACATGCCCGCCCAGGGTGGTGCCATCCTCCAACCGGTGGCGCTCCATGATTTGGCGGCGGGTTTCAGGAGAAAAAGTTTCGGGCTGGGCCAGCACGTCGTTCAGCCGCACAATGGGCAGCAGCCGGTTACGCAGGCGGTACACCTCGCGGTCTCCGGCAAACTCAATGTTTTGAGATTTGGCGTCAATGCCCACCGCTACCAACTCTTCCACGTTCACCTGAGGAACGGCATAACGCTGTTCCCCTGATTTCACGATTAAGCAGGGGATGATGGCCAGGGTCAGGGGCAGCTTCAGGGTGATGGTGGAACCCTTTCCCTGAACGCTGTGAATTTCTACGTGCCCGCCCAATTCGTTCACGGTGGTGCGGACCACATCCATCCCCACCCCCCGGCCCGACACATCGGTGACCCGCTGGGCGGTGGAAAAACCCGGCAGGAAAATGAGGGAGTGGATTTCCTCCTCGCTCATGTCGTTCAGGTCGGACTCGGTTTTCAACCCACGTTCCAGGGCCCGGCGGCGCACGGCGGCGGTGTCAATGCCCCGCCCATCGTCTTTGATCACCAGGTTAATCTGTCCGCCTTCGTGGAAGGCATGCAGCAACAGCCGCCCCACCGGGGGCTTGCCCGCCCGAACCCGTTCTTGGGGGGTTTCCAGGCCATGGTCGCATGCATTTCGCACCAGGTGCGTCATGGGGCCGTTCAGGGCATCCACCAGGGCCTTGTCCATCTCCACTTCACGGCCCAGCATTTCAATCTCAATTTCTTTTCCCAGCGAGCGGCTTAGGTCCCGCACCACCCGAGGGAACTTGCCCAGCAGGTTCCCCACGGGCTGCATGCGGGTGGCCATCACCCCTTCCTGAATTTCGCTGGTAACGATATCCAGTCCATGGGACAGGTGGCGGGAGACGGGGTCGGTGTGGTCGGCCCAGCGGATGAATTGGTTGCGCAACAGCACCAGTTCGGCGGCCAGGCGCATCAACTTGTCAATCACCGTGATGTTAATCCGGATGGTGTCGGAGGCCTCTGCTTTGGCCATCATGTGGGTGGCGGCGTCGATGGCTGTTGGGGTGGCGTTTTCTTGAGAAGTCGCGGCTGCGATGTGCCCGCCCTCGGCGCTGAAATCGGCACGGATATGGGCTTCGGTTTGATCGGGGCCCTGGATGTAACCCGCTGGAGCCGCAGATGGGGGGGCTACAGGCGGGGCCACAGGCTGGACCGCAGGTGGGACGATGGGTGCTGGAGACTGGGCAACGCTCTGGGCGGGTTGATTCAACAAGTCTTCCAGTTGGCCGACCCGTTGAATGTTTTCCGAAGGCAAGCGAGACAGCACTTCCATAAAGTCTGGCAGCAGCCAAGAGGCCACCAGCACCTGGGCGGGCAAAGCCCCCTGGGGAACGCCATCCTCCAGGCGGCGGCCTTCCAGGTTCAACCCTCCAGACAAAATCACCCCTTCCCGCGACAGTTTGGCGGTCAGGCCCGCTGGGGTTTCTCCACCCGGCAGGTGGGTCAGGTCGTAGGTGAGTAGATAAATATTCTGGTGACGGGAGTTGACTTGGGTCAGTGCTTCCCGTGAAACGCTCAGCCCCGCAATCTGCATCAGGGTACTTGCCCCTTGGTTAGCGGGCGGGGTTATGGGCTGTGTTGATTGAGCGGGGGATTGAACGGGTGGTTGCGTCATTGCCTGGGTTGGAGCGGGTGTTTGGGCTGGGGTATCTTCGCTTCCAACCAGGGTCAGAATGCGTTTGGGCAGGGATCCCAGGTTCTCGGTGTTGCTGTCGTGAATATTATGAATCATGTGGCGCACCCGGTCGGTGCCTTCCAGCAGCAAATCCATCACCTCGCGGGTGGAAGAAATTTCATGGTTGCGCATTTGGGAAAGCAGGCTTTCCAGGGCATGGGCAAGCTCATTGATGTTGTGAAACCCCAAGAATGCCGCCCCACCCTTGATGGAATGGATGGTGCGAAACAGGCGGTGGATGATGTCCGGATCGGCGTTTTCTCCCATTCGCTCGAGCGACAGGAGATCTCCCTCGGCCTGCTCCAGCAATTCACGGCTTTCTGCTGTGTAGTCCGCGACAATATCCATAACGCCTCCTCAGGTGTTTTCTTCTAACCAGGGTTATTTCTTCAACGACTCAAAGTTGATCCCAAAGGCTGCCAGCAGGGAGGATACGCTCTCAGGTGCGCCCTCCAGTTTAATCTTCTGTGGCTTTCCGGTTTCTCTTACCCTTTTATGAAACAGGCTCAACACCGCCAGGGATGTTCCGTCTATATCTTTGACATGGGTGAAATCTAAAACCACGCTTTCGGCCCGTTGACTTGCTTCTAGCAAAATCGTTCGCAGGTGACCGGCTTGGTCTTCTGCCAGACTTCCCGTGGGGGTGATTCTGGCCAGCGAGCCCTCCCAGGTAAGGGTAATGGGGGCTCCAGGAACGAAGGGCAGGGTACATTGCACCGTGACCCGTGCCCCATGTTTTTGAAACGTTACCAACTCAGCCAGCTTCGAAATGCGCCCGAAACCCTTTTCCGTCTGGTTCAACTCCTGCTGAAGTTGAAACACATTGAACCCGGGGCCTTCATCTTCTACCGTCAGGGTCCAGCGGCGGCTCCCCATGGGGGTGAGTTCCACGGTTACGATTTTTTCTGGGTTCCCCGCGTGCCCATGGCGTATGGCGTTGGAACACAGCTCTGAAAAAATTGTTAACAAGGACTCGGGGTTTCCTCCCCCCCGTGTCTGAATATATTCCTCGCAGGCTAGGCGGGCTTTGGCCGCCTGTTCTTCTTGAGAAGAGAATCGCAACCCGAAGCCGGGCTCTGTCTGAAATACCTCGAACATAAATCCATGCCGTTGGGTGAGAAGATCGGGGTTTCCAAGGAGTATCGGTCAGGATGGATTAAAGTTGACCGTGATCCTGTCCGAAACCTTTGGATGTGGTTTCACCCAACATACCGCTTGAATCTGGAAAACATAAAGATATTTTTAGGATGCCCTTCAGTCAATCTACTCGTTAATAAAAGCAAATATATGTTATCTGAGAATCGTTCTTGCGTCAAACCCATTTATCCGCCTGCCAGGGTTTTCTGGGGCGTTTCTTTTCCTGCGGTAATGGATATTTAAGCTTCATTTAGGGGGGTTTGGGGTAAAATGTCAAACATAATTCCACAAATTATTTCCTCCTGATTCCCTCTATAATCTCTTGGGGGTGGGGGAAAGACATTTTTAGAGGCCTTAACCTTTATTCCAATTTGCTAGCGGAAATACTCAATGCAGGACTGGGTACATTAACCTAACCAAAAGAATCTTTAGGATAAAGGAATGTAGAAAATACAGTGGCTATAAAAATAACTGGTTTATCTGACAAACTGTGTTAAAATACCAATTCCGGGGAGTTACCCATTATACACCAGCGAATTCCTGGGGGGATTTCTCACGGGCTGCCAACGGCCTAAGGCGGGGTAAATATGCCCCCTTCAACAAACCCTTCTAAACACAATAGGCATGAACAAGTTGAAAGTACTGATTGTGGATGATTCCCGGATTTTCCGGGGGGTGATCCAACAAATTTTAGAGGAATCAGAAGAATTTGAGGTGATTGGTTCGGCCTTTAACGGGCTGAAGGCCATGGAATCCCTGCTTCACAACCCGCCAGACCTGGTGACCCTGGATGTGGAAATGCCGGAGATGGACGGTTTCAAAACCCTTACGGCCATTCAGGAATACAACCGACACCATCCGGAACGGCCCGAAATCGGGGTGTTGATGGTGAGTTCCCATACCCACAAGGGGGCTGAAACCACCATTCGAGCCCTGGAGTTGGGGGCCTTTGATTTTGTGAGCAAGCCTGGGGAAAAAACCGTTGAAGAAAATGTGGAGAAGCTGCGGGGGCAACTGGTATTGAAGCTACGGATGTTCGGGGTTCGTTATGCCAAGGCCTTGAGCCGCCTTCACGCGGCGCCGGTGGCGGCTCCCAAGCCCGCCGAAAAACCCCGGCCGGTTCCGAAATCTGGAACCAAAGCCTTGGCGATTGGGGTATCTACCGGGGGGCCCAAGGCGTTAAGCCAAGTGTTGCCGTTGATTTCTGAGCTGACGGATTTGCCTATTTTTATTGTTCAGCACATGCCGCCCGTGTTTACCCAGTCTTTGGCCACCAGTTTGGCAAAGAAATGCACCCGCCACAAAGTGGTAGAGGCTCAACAGGGGCAGTTGGTGGAAAAAGGCATGGCCTATTTGGCGCCAGGAGATTTTCACATGCAGGTGATCCGAGACAGCATGAGCCGTCCGGTGATTGAACTGATTCAAACCCCGCCAGAAAACGGCTGCCGGCCGGCGGTGGATGTGATGTTCCGTTCACTAGCCCCCATTTATGGGGGAAGCCTGCTGGCCATGGTGTTGACCGGCATGGGCACCGACGGCACCAAGGGGCTTCAAGAGTTGAAGAAAACGGGAACCTTTTCCATTGCCCAGGATGAACCTTCCAGTGTGGTGTGGGGCATGCCCGGTTCGGTGGTGCAAGCGGGGCTGGCCGATGTGGTGCTTCCGTTAATGGATATTCCAGACTTTCTTAAGCAAATGCTGTGAGGTTAGACCGACAGGGCTAGCGGAGTGCACAAACTACACTCAACGAAGAAAGCTGAAATGAACACTTCGGAAAAGAAAATAACCCCAGAAGCCTTTTCAGCCATCCAGGCCGAGATCATGCGGATGACGGCCATAGAGATCCGCCCAGAAAAAGCTTACATGATCGAGCAGCGTCTGGAAGAATTGGCCGTAAAATACGCAGGAGGAGACTTTTTGGCGTTTTCCGATCATTTGCGGAAAACACGGGACCAGGTGGTGCTGGATGAGGTGATTGGGGCCATTACCACCAACGAGACCAGTTTTTTTAGGGATGGCCATCCCTTTAGCTGCTTTCAAGAAAAAATCATCCCTCGGTTAGCAACGGAAGCACGGGCGAAAAAAGCCAAGGCTCCCCAGACGAGCCCGGCCATTCAGATATGGAGTGCCGCGTCTTCCACGGGGCAAGAGCCCTATAGCATTGCCATGATGATTTGGGATTATCTGGAAGCCCATCGCGGGACTGGGGTAGAACCGAAGGATTTTTTTATTCGTGCCACCGATATCAGTTCTCGGGTGCTGGAAAAAGCAAAAGGGGGCGTGTACCAGAATTTCGAGATGAATCGGGGATTATCCGAAGAGAGGAAAGCCAAGTTTTTCACACCGGAAAATGGAGGATGGCGCCTGCGAGAAGATATCCGGCAGATGGTGCAGTTTCAACGGGTCAACCTAGCGGAATTGGTGCCCCCATCCCAGGTCTATGACGTGATCTTTTGCCGGAATGTGCTGATCTATTTTAACGAAGAAACCCGGATGCGCATATTGGACCGGATGCGCCGGGCATTGGTGCCTGGAGGGATATTATTTTTGGGTAGTTCTGAAAACACCTATCACATCGATCACCTGTTTCGGCGGGAATCCTCCGGAACGTCCTTCGTGTATTATCCTGTTTAGTTCCGTTCCTTTCTTTGTGTCTATTCCAAACCCTCTGCTGATCTGGATTATAAGCATGGGGTTGCTTATCTCTCCGTTTGATTCCCCCCAAAAAAAAGCCTCCCCCAAAGGGGAGGCTTGAAGGGCTGTGGGTAAGAGGATCCCCCACCTTAGAACAACCACGTTGCCGACAATTCCACGTTGGATTTTGTGTAATTGTACCGCAGGTCGTTTGTTTTCTGATCGTGAGATTTGATTTCCACGCCATAGCTAAAGTCATCGCTGGCCTGGTATTCCGCTTTCAAGGATAGTGCTTGGACATCGTATTGAGTGTGGGGATTGCCCGGCACATCGAAGGCAAAGGCATTGGGGTAGCTTCTTGTCCACGTCAAGTAGGTGAACCGGATTTTCAGGTCATCGGAGGCCTGAAAAATCATCCGGATTTTCGCGTCGTTTCGGGCGTAATTGAAATACCCCATGTACGTGTCCGTCCGGTCCTCATGGGCAAGATCCAGAAAGGAGGAGAAGGATTTTGACCATTTGCTGTGCCAGGTAGATTTAAATTTCAGGAAATCGTAACGCAAAGGGGGGCCGTTGGATGCGGCGGACAAATCACGGGCGCTCTTTACAGTAAATTGATCCGATTCAAGCCCCAACTCCAACGTCAAATCGTTATCATCCGACAACTCAAACTCCACGGCTCCTTTGAGGTCGAGCACGGTGTGGTCGTATTCGCTCATGCCCTGAATGGTGGCGTAATCCCGGTTTTCAAACTCAGCATCTATTTTATAGCGGGTCGAGGTGGTGCGCTGTTTCCACAACAGGTTGGCGCCTATGGAGGTATAACTAAACCGGCTGGAAACATTATTTCCCCCGGCATTCTTAGGCAGGCCAGAATCATGGTCCACATAGGTGTTCCGATTGTTTCTCAAAAACAAACCCCACGAGAAAATATCCTTCTTTTTGCCCTCTTGGTTAAGCAGGGTGCGGCTATTAAACAAAAATTCTGTTTTGAAGACGGTGGCGTTGGATAGGTTTCCAAAGCCGAGTTCGGCATCGGTGTTGATGTTGAGAGACTTGGTGACGTCATTTTTCTTGGAAAGAATGGTTTTCATGTCAAGCTTCACTGGGACGTAGAGCCCAGAGTACACCACAGGGTATGTATTGATTCCAAGCCCTGCGTTGGGGTCGTTATAGGGCTTGCCGGGGCTTTCGTAGGCGTTGCTGGTGTAACCCAACCCGCTGGTGAACTCAAACAACCAGTCTCCTTCCTTGGCAGAGTCCTCCCGGTCTTGTTTATCATCCCCATTTTCTGCGCTGGCCTTCTTTTTTGGGGGCGTTCCGCCGGTTTCCAGCGCAGGCTGTTGGGCAAGGGCAATCTGTCCATGCATCAACAAACCCATGAAAAACACCAGCACCACCCACCGTGCGTTCCGTTTTGATTTCGTGTTAGCTTGTGCGTTGGTTTTAGTGGCGTTCAAGGGATTTGATCTCCTTTTGGATGAGTTTGTTTTCAGGGTCCAGCAGCCGGGCTTTACGCAATTCAGCATCCGCCTCGGTGGTGTTCCCCTGGGTTCGTAACAATTTAGAATATTCCAACCGCAATTCCGCGTCTCCCGGCTGGGCGTCTACCGCTCGTTTCAACAACTCTACGCCATCTTGAATGTCTCCATCCATGGCCTTGGCTTGGGCCAGCTTCCGCAAGATATCCAAGTTGTCCGGTTCCAATTCCAATGCATGTTGCAGGGCATCGGCGGCTTTTCCGGCTTTTCCTTGGGCCAGGAAGGCTTTTCCCAACCCCTCCCAGGCGGGGGCATAGGCGGGATTGGTATCCAACAATTTTTTAAAGATGTGTTCCGCTTCGACATGTTTTTTTAAATGGAACAGGGTTTGTCCCTCTCCCAGGCGGCTGTTGGGGTCTTCTGGGTTCAGCCGGGTGGCTTCTTGATAGGCCGCCAGGGCGTCCTCATGACGGTTCAGCGAGGCATACACTTCTCCCAGGGTGGCCCAGGCGCCGGCATTTCTGGCGTCCAGCCGCACCGCTTGCTGAAATGCCTTCTCAGCATCTTGGGGTTTGTTTCGGCGTAGATACAGCCGCCCCAGTAAAAAGTACCCATCGGGGGCGGGGTTTTCTTTGGCCAGGTCGGTCCGCAGGGTTTTCTCGGCCTCGTCCAGCCGGTTCAGGCTCATCAGCGTTTCTACCCGGCGCTGCCGGGCCTGGGGAAAGTCTTCCCGGCTGAGGGCCAGGGCCTGCTGAAAATATTGCAGGGCCTTGTTGGGGTTTTTCAGGCCCAGGCTGGCCAGCCCCAGGCCATAGGCATATTGGGGGTTTTTGGGGTAGCGGCCTTGCAGCCATTGAAACTGAGTCTGGGCATCCTCCCATTTTTTCATTTGCAGATAACTGTTTCCCAGTTCCTGGCGGATGTCTGCGGATTGCGGGTGAAAACGCATGGCATCCAGGAAGGCGTCGATGGCTTGTTGTTGGCGGCCCATGGCGGCCAGCACCCGGCCTTTCATCAAGTGCGCCTGGCCGCTGTTTGGTTTCAGCCGGAGGGCCATTTCCGCTTCTTGCAAGGCGGATTCGCGCTGACTGGGGTCATCAATGCCAATGGCAATCAGGCCGAACCTGGGGTTCAGGTAGTCGGGCTTTAAACGGATGGCTTTGCGATAAGCGTCAGCGGCCCGGGCGTTGTTTTCCGGGCCCACGCGGCGCAGGGCCAACCCCAGGTGGTAGAGCGCTCTGGCCTTGCGGGTTCCGCCAGACAAGGTCGCCGCCGATTGAAATGCCTCGGCAGCCTTGGCGGGTTCTTTTCGTTTGATATAGGCCAGCCCCATGTTGTAATGGGCGTTCACATGGTTCGGCATTAAAGAAATCGTTTTCTTGTAATCTTGAATGGCCAAGTCATATTTTTTTCGGTTGGAATGAATGAGCCCCCGATAAAAATAAGCGTTGGGAAACACCGGCGGAGAATGGATGGCCTCGTTCAACCGAGCCATGGCTTCCTCTTTTTTCTCCATTTTCCAGTAAATCACGCCCAACCCGGTCAGGTTTTCAGAGGTATCTTCCGTCCGCAGGAGTTCCAGATATTTCCGTTCCGCGTCTCTCCAGCGCTTTTTACGGGTGAGCGATTGAATTTCGGTCAGCAATGGGTTTTGGTTGCTGCGTGTAGACACGGTATCTGAATCGGCAGAGTCGGTGGTGTCATCCGCGCCAGAGTCTTCCGCTTCGTCTCCCGGTTGGGCGGTAACCTCGATAACAATGGCCTGCTCCGAATCCATGGCGGCCTTGAACTGCACATACAGCAGCGTCAAGAACAACCCCAGGATCAACATAATCAAGGGAAGAAAACTTTCTCGTAGGGCTTTATGGAGATTCATCTTCGTCTCAGTATTCGAATAATCCTTCGGCTGGTTCAGCCAGCCGTTCCATGATGCCCGTGAGGTTGGCGTTTTGGATTTCCAACCCAGGCCGGGCGTTGATTTCCAGCAACGAAGGCCCCTGGGGGGTGAGGGAAATATCCACCCCCAAATAACCCAGATCCACCGCTTCTGCCGCTCGGCGGGCCACGGAGAGCACCTCGCTCCAATAGGGCAGAACTGCTCCCACCACCTCCCGGCCAGTGTCGGGGTGGTGAAACACTTCCCGTCCGTGGTGAATAGCCCGGATGGTGCGCCCGGTGGCCATGTCGATTCCTACCCCCAGGGCGCCTTGGTGCAGGTTGGCCTTGCCGTGAGAGGCCTTGGTGGGCAGCCGTGTCATGGCCATCACCGGTTTGCCTTTCAGCAAAATCACACGGATATCGGCCAGGCCCCCGGGGCTTAACCAGTTCACTTCTTCATGTTGAATCAGGCGCTCCTCAATCAGGGCTTGGTCGTGAAGGTCGAAGGAATAAATGCCGAAAATAATATCGTAAATGTGGGCTTTGATGTCCTCGGTGGTGTGGCGTTCTCCGCTGACTTCCACCCAATCATTTCCTTGCCGCTCGGAAATGACCCGGATGCCCCCTCCCTGTTTGCCGTGGGCGGGTTTAATCACAAAATCCTTCACGCCCTCAAAATCGCTTTCCAGGCTTTCCAGTTGGTAAAAGTAACGATATACCCGGTGGGTTTTGGGCACGGGTACCCCGGCCTTTTCCATGATTTCTTTGGTGTAAATTTTGTCATCGGCCTGGGGAAAGAACCGCCGGGGGTTGTTGGGGTAGATCAAATGCAGGTTGCGCCGGTTCATGGCCAACACCCGATGGGTGTTGGATTTCAACCGGCTCCAGTTTTTCGCCACCTCTATCCAGCCTTTCCAATCCAGCATGGGGTTACTTAACCTCCTCTCCACGCAAAATGAGATAGCGGAAGCGCAGGAATTCGGTGAGCCGCATGCCCACCCATTTCCCCAGCCAAAGGTTCAGGGCGATCAAAACCAGCAACAGTTCTTGGAAAGCCAACACCAGACTTTGCAGGAACAAAGAGTCCATCACCACGTAGCAGGCGGTGATGACCACCAGGGTGGCCAGCATGATTTTCATGGCTTTTCCCAGCCCCTGTTCGGCTTCCATGATGGCAAACCGTTCGGCGGTGATGGCCATGATGGCGATGGGGAACAGCGATACGTGGGCCAAGTCAAACAGACTTAAATTGACCCCCAAAACGGTCAGACCTAAAATAATCAACACCACCAGGGTGAGCATAATGCCCATCTTGGGAGAGTGCAGCAGGTGCAGCCAATCCAGGGCCCGGCGAACAAAGGAACACACCAGGATGATGGTAAAGAAGGCCAGCAGCCCCCAAACCAGGCCGGTCTCACGGGCGGCAGAGGCGATGAGGGCTGGCAGAAACGTGCCGAAGGTTTCCATGCCCACCACGTTGCGAAAAATCACCACCACCAACGCGCCAAAGGGGATCATCAGAATGATTTTCAGCAGGTTGGCTGAAATGCCGATGCGCTGGAAAACATCGTACAGGTTAAAGATGTTCAACACCGAATCGCGCAGTTTGTTTTGAACTTCGCGCTTGGGCACCAGCCGCTTGTTCATGTTGAAGTGGTATTGAAAATTCACGTTGGTGGAATGCCGGAACAGCACCTGATCTCCGTAATACAGGGTCAAGAAGTTTGCCGGAAGTTCCATGTAGTGATTGTTGATGGTGTCGAAGGGGACCCAGTGGCCGTTCACGTACACCTCTACCCATTGGTGGCTGGTGCGTTTAGAGCCAGACTCCATCACCACCCCCCCCACCAGCCGCGCGGGCAAGTTCATTTTACGGGCCAAGGCCACGAACAGGCGGCTTTTGCCGTTGCAACTGGCTTCACGGAGTTTCAGGGCGGTCAGGGCATCGGTATAGCCAGAGAAATCTCGGTTGGCAAACTGATCTTGCAAAAAGCGGTGAATAGTGGTCACGGCCTCTAGAATGGTGGGCTTTCCCTTGGGGAACAACTGGGCCGTGGTTTGGGCGATCAAGGGGTCACTCACCGGCACCCCTTCTTCGCTGGCCAGATATTCTTTCAACCCGGCTGGATACACCTGAGGAATCTCCAGGTGATCCGGAATGACATACCGCACATGGGTCCCTTGAGCGGTGTAGGTGTAATGCAAGGTGTGGGTGCCCGTGACCCGCTCTCCCCGCCAGACCCCAACTCGGTTTAAACCATCGTTTTCAAACGTAAGGGTAAAGGCTCCCGAGGCGTTGGCTTCTTCGGTCACGGTCTGGCGAAAGTCGCTGCGGGGAAGGTAGGTGCGCAGCATCATGTCATCCCCATGGCCAGTCACCTGCATGGTGACATCGGTAGAGTAACTCACCGCGGGGATCAACCCCGCCAGGGGGTAATCCAGCACGAACAACTTATAGGCCATGATCCCCAGGGGGAAAAACACCAAAAAGGCCACCAATGAAAAGTAAACCGTCCGCCGTTGGTTGGGAGAGGCTGTAAACAAACGCATAATAATGGGGGCTCTGAGTGATGGTGACGCGGAACTTTTGTGACCCTGTCCTTGCTGGTTGCCCCGTTTCCTCGTCCTGGTTGATAAAACCAGGGAGAAAACAGGGGGTTTAGCGGGGAAAAATAGGGCGGCAGGGTGAACAGAATGCGCGCGCGGTCACGGGTTCCATGGTGGAAGGGTGAAGGAGCTCTGAAAAAAACAGTCTCAAACGCAAATCCCTGCCCAGGATCGCAATAAAGTTTATCATAAAAATAAAAAGGGTCAAAGGGGGCAAGGTTAAGGTTTCATCCACCCCCGGGCGGTCATTTGCCGCAGATGCCACCCCGCCAGGGTGACCTGAGCCAGCACCGCGCCCACCAGGGCCATAAACATATCGGTCTGGGTGTCCCAGGGGTCCCCTTGGCTGCCAATGAATGCATCGGAGGCGCTGCCGGTGGCCAGGGCTGTCCACCATTCTAAGAACTCGTACCAGGCGCTGACGGTCTGGCTGAAACACACCGTGAGGAAGAACAGCCATTTCCCTGGCCGCAACGGCGACCGGCGCAGCAAGACTTCCCGGGCCAGAATGGCCGGCACAAACCCCTGGGCCAAATGCCCCAGCCGGTCAAAGTGATTGCGCGAGAGGTCAAAGGCGTCTCGTGCCCAATTCCCAATGGGGACCTCGGCATAGGTGTAATGCCCCCCCACCAGCAGAATGGCCGCATGAAGCCAAATTAAGGTGTAGGCCAGTGGGGTAAGGGGGAACTTCCGGTAGGTGGCCAACAGAACAACCAGCCCGATCAAGGCGGGGAACACTTCCATCCACCAGGTGAAGCGGTCCGCGGGGGCGAAGCCCGACCAGGCCAGTAACAACAAGAATGCCGCCAGCAAGGCTAGGGGGGAATGGTGTTTGTTCATGAGGGTTGTGGGGATGAAAGAGGATGGGAAAGAGTTGGGTGGACGGTCATGGTAAAAGAGCATTAGGGAAAGTATTTCACGCCTAGCTTTGCGCTTCAACCGAACCCCAAGTTTCATCACACGTATAGTTATTCTGTTGCTGGTCTTTCCGTTGAGGGATGGGTGTGTTATGGGGAAAGGGAAAACTGGTTAATCCGCAGGTTGTCGTTACCCCCCAAACCAGGAACCCCGATGAACCGAATGAACGTTTATTTTTATCTATTGATTGCTCTGTGTGTGGGAGTGGTGGGGGGGGTGGTGGTGTTTGTGGTGGTTCTACCCATGGGGTATTGCTCGGCAACGGTTGTAAAAACCGTGTTATCTCAAGACAATACCAGAAAAATGGTGGTGTTCCAGACTGGCTGCGGGGCCACCACCGAACTCTATTCCCACGTGGGTGTTTTCAGCCCGGAAAAGGAAATCAGCACCGATGATGCTGGCAATGTGACCGTGTTGGTGGAGGCGGCGGCCTTGGATGCCGCCTGGGTGAACCCCAAAACGTTGCTGGTTACCTACGGGGGGTCAGACGTGAAGGTATTGAAACAAGAAAGAAAAATTGAAGATATCCAGGTTCAATACCAGATTCATTAACCACTGAATCACATGGTTTGGATGAGCGAGGCCTTTGCATCACCCAGGTTTTAACCATGAAAAGGGGAATGGGGGGGTAGGGGGAGGGGGAATTATAGGTGATGCAGAGGTCTCGAAGCGTTCGTCTATTGACGGTGGGCTGTTAACGGGCAGAAAACAGGCCGGGTTTCCTGTTTCCCGCCAGATAAACATGGTATGATTCCTGAATAGAATGGAGTGGGCAAGGATGCCCAATATCCAAGGATTCCGATGAACAGAAGGAGAACCCCATGAGTTCGGTTCTTTCACAAAACGAGGTAGATGCCCTGCTACGGGGCATTACCGGTGGCGATTTTGAGGTGGACGACTCCGGCGGCGGTGGAGGTGAAGACGGCGAAGTCATTCCCTACGACTTAACCAGCCAAGACCGCATCATCCGGGGGCGGATGCCCACCCTGGAGATTATCCACGACCGCTTCGTGCGGATGTTCCGCCTCACCCTGTCGTCGGCCTTGCGGAAAGTGGTGGACATCTCCGTGCGTTCCACCGAGTTGATCAAATTTGGGGAGTTTTTGAAAACCCTGCCGGTTCCCTCTTCGCTGAACCTGTTCCGCATGAACCCCCTGCGGGGCAACGCCATCATGGTGATTGAAACCCGGCTGGTGTTTACCCTGATTGACCTGTTTTTCGGGGGCACGGGAGAACTGGAAGTCAAAGCCGAAGGCCGGGACTTTTCGGCCATCGAGCAGCGGATGATTAAGCGGGTGGTGATTTCGGCGCTGGAGGATCTGCAGACCTCGTGGCGGCCGGTGTTTCCGGTGCAAATCACCTACACCCGTTCCGAGGTGAACCCCCAGTTCGTGGCCATTGTGCCCCACTCGGAGGTGGTGGTGGTGGTGACCTTTGACGTGGAAATGGGCCGGGCCCCCATGTCGATCACGCTGTGCATTCCCTACTCCATGATCGAACCCATCCGGGCCAAGTTGAACGCGGGCTTTCAGTCGGACCAAAACGAAGTGGACACCACCTGGCTGAACCGCTTTCGCACCAACCTGAAAATGGCCAAGATTGACGTGGTGGTGGAACTGGGCCGGGCCGACCTGAACGTGAAACGATTTCTGGCCTTGAAACCGGGAGACATTGTGGGGTTGAATCAAGAAGTGGAGAAGCCCCTCAACGTGACCGTGGAAGGCATCACCAAGTTCAAGGGGTACCAGGGCTCTTACAAAGGACACCAAGCGCTGAAGGTGTCTAACTTGGTGTATATCCCTCCGGTGGTGGACGAAATCTTCCTGATGTAATCCTGGGCCCTCCTTCCACCTTTCCGGCCACCCTTTACGTTACGATAGTCATGCCCACCTGGATTCGATTTCACACCGATGACGGCAACACCACCCTGGTGAACGCGGATAGGGTCCATTTGGTGTTTAAGCCTTCTGAATATCAGGTAGAGGTTTATTCGGTGGACTCGACTGCCGCCCAAGCGCCATTGACCTCTCCATTGTTGATTTTTCCCTGCGAAACCGAGCGGCAGGTTACCGCAGCAGAAGAATTGATTTTCGACGCGTTGGAACACAACCGCTCCATTACCATTCGGCAGGATGCCCTGGAAGAATACGCGGAGTACCTGGATCAGGTGAATGGAATTCGCATGGTGTTGCAGCTGATTCACGCGGGACAAATGCGCTTTCCGGTGGAGGGGGATGACCCGGAAGGGGAACTGTTTGCCGGGGATGAAGCCGATGCCCGTTCCGAGGTAGCCCGCTTTGAGGAAACCCTGGCCACGTTTTTGGATGTGCCGCCAGATAGTCTGCGGCGGGCCTATCAAAAACACCCGGAAGACGCCCCATTTTCTCTGGTGATGGACCACGAAGAATGCAGCGATCACGGGTTTCATGAATACTGGGTGGTGCGGACTCGGCCGGACCGGCACTATACCTTCCGGGAAAAATACCAAGACTTGGCCCGCACTTTGGTGGAAAAAGACGGGTTTCAAATTTCTCCCTCCACCGCGCTGTAAGATTGGGCAGATACAACGCCAGCCTGACCTGTGACCTGAGAAGGTATCCCGTCGTCTGTCGTTCCACCCTCGAACCTCGAACCTCGAACCTCTCCTATGCCAGGCTCCAGCGGTAAAAAGAAAAAACGGGGGGTCTTCGGATTGGTGGCCGGGCTGTTTGGCGGCCGGCCTATTGACCAATTGGTGGAGGACAACTTCCCCACCTGGGAGGAGTTTTCTCAAAAAAAAATGGAAACCGTGGGTGGGTTTGAGTTGCCCCCTCACAAGGTCAACCTCACGTCGCCCTTGCAGCGCAACGTGGTGTACATTCTCATCGCCGGATTCGTGGTGGCGCTTGGATACCACGAGCCGGATTGGGCGACGGTACTGCTGTATGGTTCCATCCTTGCCGCGTTTTCCATTGCCCTGCTGCATATTTTGAGAGACAGTCTGTTCTTCCATTTGGAGGGCACCCGGTTAGAGGCCGACGGGGATTTGATCAACCAAAACCGGTTCGGCCCGGACCCCAAGGCTTTGGTGCCGAAAGAGCGGGGGCTGCTGGGGCGCTTGTTTGGCCGGGCCAGGAAAAAAACCGTGTTTCGCAGCAAGCTGCTTCAAATTCACTACCAAAACATTTTGCGCACCTACGAACAAGGGAACCGCCGTGCCTGGGTGAACCAGGACGCGTCGCTGCTGGAAATTCAAACCCTGCTGACCCAGCGGGGGATGAAACTCTCTTGGACGGTGATTGAGGTGCTGCCGCAGTTGGGGCTGGTGGGGACCCTGGTGGGGTTGGCCACCATGTTTCAGGCCTTTGGCCGCAATGTGGCCATGCCAGAGGTGTCGATCTTGGCCGGGTTTGCCACGGCCTTGGGCACCACCATTTTGGCCAACCTGTTTGTGCTGGTGCTGCGCCCCCTGCACATGCAAAACGAACGGTCGGTGATGGAGGTGTTGAGCACCCTGCAAACCCTGATGGCCATGTTTATTCTTCCCACGCAGCAGATGAGCATGCGGTCGGGATACGCGGCGGCTGGAGCGACTGGGGTTGCGATGCCCGCCTCGGTGGGGGAAACCCGCTTGGCCCGAGCGGTGGAGGAACTCTCCCGCATGGCTGGGGAAATTACCCAGGCCAAGGCCAACCTGGATTCCGATCAGATGATCCGCGAAACCACCAAGGTGGCCCAGGAAGTCCAATTCACCCTGAAAGCCTTCCAAGAAGCCCTGAACCCCCAAGCCATGCAGCAACAACAGGCCCTGCTGGAAAAAATCGAGCAGACGGTACGGGGGTTGACCCTGGCCGTGGGTGGGTTGGGGGCCAGCAAGGGGGCCCAGCCGCCCATCGAGATGGACATGCTGCAATTGCGGGTGTTGACCCACGATATTTTGGTGCTGCTGGAGCAGATGCATCACCGCCTGCCGCCGCCGCCCAAAGGGGATCCACACCTGCTCAGTTCCAACCAGGGCGTCCGCCATCAGGTCTTCCACGAGGATGATCCATCCAAGGGGAAATAGCCCATGTCCTCCGAACATCCCCAAACCGGTACCGGTTCCCTTCGCCCGGGAATACTGCCCAGCGAGCAACGCTCCACCGGGGCCATCATCGCTTTTATTGACCTGTTGTTTTTGTTGGTGGGGTGTCTCACCTTGGTGATGTTTTTCAATCAACAGCAAACCAAGCAGGTGAAAGCACAGGTGGAGGAAACCCGCCAGAAACTAGACATCGCCACCACCCAGCGAAATCTTTTGGAGAAAATGGCCAAATCCATGGATCCGTTCATGGAAGAATTCATTGTGCTGAAAAAAGAGGAGATCGCGCGCAGGCAGTTGGAGGAGGGACGGCGAAAGCGAAAGGCCGCCCGCACGGTGATGGCCGTGGCCTATCAGGTCACCCCCGATGGAAACATTTTGTACGAGGGGCGGCTCTATTCTCTGGCAGACTTCAAACGGGAAGTGGTGGCCCGTCACCGTGCCGACAAATGGCTGTCGTTCCGCGCGTCGGTGTTTCCCGATACCCCCTTTGGCGTGGTGGTGAACATTCGGCAGGAGATCTTGAAGGATCAATCGGAATTCGATACCTATTGGGATAACTTGGCCAATGGCCAGAAAGCCCCACGGAAGAAACCCTCCCGGTAATCCTCCGTTCTTTTCACTTCTCTCCCTCAAAACATCCATGGCTCGGCTGACTGGCCCCGAAAAAGCGGCGATTCTCATGCTCACCATGGGGGAAGACGGCGCCGCGGAGGTGATGAAAAACCTGAGCGAGGGAGAAATTCGCCAAGTGACGGCTCTGATGGCCGACTATCAGCGGTTTACCCCGGCCGATGTGACCCGGGTGACCAACGAATTTTACCTGCGCAAAGAACACAAGCCTCCGCCGGCGGCTCCTCCCGAAACCCGCCTGCGGTTTCTCACCCAAACCCTGGGCCGGGCCCTGGGAGAGGAAAAAAGCGGAGAACTGCTGGGTAAAATCATTGCCCCTGAAAAAGGGGGAGCCTTGGAAAAGTTAAAATGGTATCCCCCCGCCACCATTGCCCAGGTGCTGTCCAAGGAGCACCCTCAGGTCATTGCCGTGGTGCTGGCCTGCTTTGATGACCCTGAGCTGGGGGCCAAGGTCATTGGCCGCCTGCCCCCGCCCCTGCGGCAGCCGGTGATGGAACGGTTGGCGGGCATCAAGGGGGTGCCGGAGGAATGGCTGGATATGCTGGAGTCGGCTTTGGGAGACCTGTTTGTCGAGCCGCAAAACCCAGAAGCCCCTCCCACCGATGGGGTAAAGCAGATTTCCCAGGTGGTGGCCGTGGTACCCCCCCCGGTGGGCCAGGCCATGCTGGCTGGTCTGGAGCGAAAAGACCCGGAACTGGCATCCTCCATCCGGCGGAACATTGTGACGGTGGACGACCTGTTGCTGCTGGACGGTCCGGGCATCCAGAAAATCCTGGACCTGGCCTCGATGGAGGACGTTCTCTTAACCCTGCGGGCGGTGGGAGAGGACCTGCGGGAGCATATCTTGAAAAATTGTTCGGTGGTGACCGCCCGGCGGCTGCAAACCGAGCTGGCCAGTTTGGCTCCGGCCCGGGTGCGGGACATGGACGCCGCCCGCCAGCGCCTAACCCAGATTGCCCAGCGCTTGGCCGAGGCGGGAGAAATCCGATTCCTGGGGAAGTCCCTCCCCGCCCGTTGAAGTTCATTCCATTCTATTTCCAAAATTTTATATCCTTTGCCAATTCCACCTACTATCCGGCTATGATTTTTCAGGGGGGCGTGAGGCCTTGTTCTTGCCAGCGAGTGGGTCGGAGATAGGGAGACGCTTGCGGAGAAAACGCCATGGATGTTGGTCGTGCTGGCGATATGGCATCCTAAAATCAGATCCCCCATCTAATGTCCCAATCTTATTTGTAGGCGTTCATGGTAACCACTCCCTCTTCTTCTCCTGTAGACCCCTCTCCAGCGGAACTGTTGGCCCGGCTGAACCAGGCCCGGGCTTGGCTGGATAGCCGGGTGATGGGCCAAGCCGCCATGAAGGAAGCCCTGTGGCTGGCGGTGGCGGCGGGGGAACATGTGTATTTGGAGGGCCTGCCAGGCACGGCCAAGACCTATCTGGCGGAAAGCGCGGCCCTGGCCCTGGGGCTGCCCCTGTTTTTTCATCCCTTTCACCGCGACACACGCCTGGCGGACCTGGTGGGCGACCCCGTGATTCGCCGGGAGAAAAGCGCAAAGGGTGAGGTGGTGGCCCAGGGCCTGCGCCGAGGCGGGCTGCTGACCGCCCGGCTAGCGGTGCTGGATGACATCACACGGGCACCGGGAGAAGCCCTGAACGTGTTGCTGCGGCTGCTGAACGAGCGGCAGTACGGGGGAGAGCGCCTGCCCTTGGTTACGGCTTTGGCTACCAGCAACCCGCCGTCGGAACATTTTCCGGTGGAGGCTTTGGACCCGGCCCACATGGACCGTTTTCTGCTGCAAGTGCGGGTGACCGGGGCGGTGGTGTCGAACCGTTGGGAGGAAGCCGGGGCGGTGATGGCCCGCCATGGTATGGGGTGGCAGGGCGCAGGGGAACAGGGCATGAACGGACAGGGTATAAACCGGCAAGGTACAGATGGGAACCATACCGCCGATGCCCCGCCCCAACCCCTGGGAGAGGCGGGGGTGGCCGCCATTGGCCGGGCTGTGGCCCAGGTGGAAATCCCCCCCTTGGTGCGGCGGGCCTATTTGGCTATGCTGCGCCGCCTGCTGGCCGACCACGCCTGCACCTCGGAAAACTCGTTGCTCACCGACCGCACCTTTTTGGCCAAGGTTCCCCGGCTGATTCAGGCCGCGGCCTTTTTGCGGGGCAGCGCCAAGGCCCACCCGGCCGACCTCGCCGTGTTGAATCATGTACTGACCTTTCGCGTGCCGCCGCCGGTGGCGGAACTGTTCCGCGAGATGACCGAGGAACTTCCCCCCGCCAACGAAGAGGTGGACTGGCGCGAGGAAGAAGACCCAGGGGAAGGTGGCGACGACCAAGCCGGCATGGAGGGGCAGCCGGGTGAGGATGGCGACGAGGAAGGGCAGGGAGAAGACGGCAGCGAACAGGCCGAGGGCCCGGAGGGAGATGACCCCCTGGACAAGCTTTCTGGCCTGGGGGTGGGGGGCAGCCGGGGCATTCCTCCCGCCCCTGCTCCCTATCGAGACGGCGCGGACCTGGGAGACCCCTTAGGCCCCACCCAGCAGGACCCCCAAGACGTGGAGCGGATGGAAGTGCTGATTGATTCGTTGAGCGGGCGCATGGACCGCAACCGGGTAGAGCGTGAGCGCCACCTGGGGGGGTCTCCCCGCCGCTGGCGGGCCATGCGCACCCTGGATGAAGTGATAGACACGGACCCCGCCGACATGGCCTTGTGGATGGACCGGCCCAACCCGCGCCTGCCCAGGGCCCACCAGCGGGAGAAACGCCACGTGGGGGGCGAAGTAGTGATTGTCCGTGATATCTCCCAATCCATGGAGGGCCGTTTCGCCCGCTGGACCTCCTCCGTCATCGTGCGGCTGGTGGACTTGGTGAAATCGAAGCGCCTGCGCCTGGGGTACATTGAGTTCAACCATGGCTGCCGCAAGCACACCCTGGAAGGTCAGTTCTTCACCCGAGACTACGATCAGATTATCCGCATTGCTTCCAGGGTTAGCTGCGCTGGGGTGACCAACTACCAAATGGCGTTGAAAGAAGCCCTGGACGAGTTGAAGGGCCAACCCACCCGCAACCGCCACATTTTGTTTTTGACCGATGGTGAACCCACCCAGGGCGACTGGCTGGTGCGGGAAGAACGGCGGCGGGCCAAGGGGCTGGGGGTGCCCATCCACACCCTGTTCATTGGTTCCAGCGAATGCCCGGAAATTCTAGACACGATTTCCCAAGAAACCGGCGGCGGGCAGTTTGTGGCCAGGCCCAACCCCCGGGGGGGGCTGACCCTCGATCACCGGACCTCTCGCGTGAAGGCCTACAAAGGGTTTGTGCCCAAAACAAGCTGAAGGAATCACATTCGGGCTTTGAGGGGATAGGCCTCTGGATGTTCCAGGCTCTCCAGTTCCAGGTCAATATCCAATTCTGGCCAATGGAGATGATGCCCGTGCAACATTTCTACCCGGCGAATTTGGGCTGTGGAAGCCCGCTGGAACCAGGGGTAATTCGTAAAGGGCAGGTGATACTCCCGATCGCCGACCAGGATACTCAAGCCGTGGGGTGAAATGTGAGTGACTTCAACTCTGGAAATGGGCTTTCCAAGCGGTTTGGACGTCATGTAGATTCTCGTGAATCAGGGTTTCAATGGTTTTGATTTGTTTTGAACTTAGACCGGATTGCGTTTCCAAAGCGATTTGGGGTTCTAGCCAGAATTTGGCTTCACCATCCGGGTGGCTGACATGCACATGCATTCGTATTTCCTCCCTGGAAAAGAAGAAAAAACGATATTTGTCCTTTCGGAAGACAGTTGGGCTCATAAGTCATACATCCTGAATCTGTGACTATCTTACGCTTTTTGCCGCCATGAGGAAAAGGGACTTCAAGACTTGCCTTGAATACACCCCCAACCCTATGGGAAACTACTTTGTAAGTCGAATCCAAGCAGGCTTTTCTCAACCTTTTTCACCCATCCTTGTTTCCCCCTTCACGTCGTTATTTCTCTTTTGGCACCCATGCCCCCTGCCCCTAGCCCCATTGCTGAAAAACTTTCCGCCCTGCGTGCGGAGATGGACCGCCGGGTCATTGGCCACGAGCCGGTGAAAGACGCTCTGCTGATGGGGCTGGTGGCGAGGGAGCATATCTACATTGAAGGCCCCCCCGGCATTGCCAAAACCATGCTGGCCGAGGTGGCCAGCCAAGCCAGCAACCTGGGGTTCTATTTCTACCAGTTCCACCGTGATACCCGCCTGGCGGAAATGGTGGGCGACGTGGTGATTGTGCGGGAGGCGGGAGAGGACGGCAGCGAGGTCATCGGCCAGACCATCCGCAAGGGCGGGGTGCTGACGGCGGAAGTGTGCGTGCTGGATGACATCTCCCGCGCGCCGGGAGAAGCCCTGAACGTGCTGTTGCGCATTCTGAACGAACGCAAGTACCACACGGAAAGCATTCCGCTGCTGACCGCCATTGCCACCAGCAACCCGGCCCTGGACGACTACTACAACGAGCCCCTAGACCCGGCCAACCTGGACCGGTTCACCTTGCAGCTCCAGGCCGAGGGGCTGATCTTTGAAAACCGCTGGCGGGAAGTGGAGCAGGTTATTAACCTGTTCTGCCAGCCCTCCAATGGCAAAGAAACGGCTGCCGTGCCCACCCTGCTGTCTCGGGCAGACTTTGACGAAGCCTACGACAAAATGAACCGGGTGGAAGTGCCCGATGCCGCCAAACTGGTGCTGATGCACCTGCTCAACCGCTTTGTGAACCAATACAAACTCGACAACACCAAGGCGCTTATCTCCGACCGGGCCTTTTTGGTGAAGGCCGTGAAGCTAATGAAAACCCGCGCCCTGCTCGACGGCCGCAGCGAGGTGCGCCCCCACGACCTGCATGTGCTGGCCTTCATGACCGCCTTCCGCCTGCCTCCGGAAATCCACCGGGACCTCCCCGCCATCATCGAGGACACCCTGGTGCAGGCCCTGGGGCCTTCGGTTTAGGCTTCGTCTACTTCCCTCTGCTCCCCTCCTCACTCTTCCCTCACTCTTCCATTCCCTCCATCTCCAACTGCCGCCCCTCTGTGTAGGCATGGAAAAGCCAACCGTGCTCGATGCATTGGAAAAATTATTCCGGTTTGGTGCCCAACCCAAGCCAAGCGTCAGAGGTGAGTGTTGTTGGGATTGTGGGTAGGTTGCTTTCAAGATAACGGATGGCGATGGATTCTTTCTCTAGCCAAGTTTGTTCGCTCATGTTCTTTTTCATCATTTGAATTGGGGCGCCGCCTTTGACCATGTCGCTCCAGAATTCCTGGACGGATGGAACGGGATAAGCGGCTTTGGTCACGCATTGCACTTGGACATTTTGGAACCCGGCATCCAATAGTTCCTTCCTGAACACATCCGGATTTTCCAGGGAGTTAATGGCTTTTTGTGGCGCTGGCATGTCTGGATTCATCGCGCGGATCGCGCCGAACATAATTTTCATGGCGGGAGATTGATCCACGGGTGCCCAACTTGTGACCGCAATGGATCCTCTGGGCTTGAGCGTGCGGTAGATTTCACGAAAACCCTTCATCCGGTCAGGAAAAAACATCAGGCCAAACATGGAAAATGCGGCATCGAAGGTGTCGTTTGAATAGGGGAGCTCTTGGGCATCACCCTGCCGGAGAAAGATGTTTTTGTGACCCGAACGTTCAATGTTCTGGGTAAATTGATGGAGCATGGCCTCGGAAAAGTCTATGCCATGCACGGCTTTGGCATGTCCAGCCACCATGAGTGACAGGGTTCCAGGGCCGCAGGCCACATCCAATAGGGTGCTTTCGGGTTTTACATTCAACGCCAAGACGGCTTCCTCGGCAAAATGAGAAAGCATTTGCATGGTGGTTTCGGCGTAGCCGCCCGCCACCAAATCCCAGGGTTCAATGGCGGATAATACGTTTTGTGCTTGGCTCATGGGTGCGCAGGAAAAAGGGTTGCCCGTGTTGGTTCGTGTCGCCGAAAGAGAATAGGTATAGGGGGGGTGTTGCAAAAAGATGACTTGGAACTCAGTCATTATTTCCAAACCCCCAGGGACAGCGCAACTGCGGGCGCGTCAGGAAAAGAAGCTGGGCTATCCCCCTCCCTTTTTGCCGCCAAACCTGCTATACTTTCCTTCGTTGCCTGAAGTTTCTCCCGTGTTTCCCCACCCCTTTTTCTGCTGGTGCGCATGATGCCCGATGAGCAGCCCCGCAAGGCCGCCCCGGCCAAAGACAAGGCCCCCAAGCCAGAGCAGACCCCTGAGGAGGAAGCCGCCCAGGATGACGGCATTCTGCTGGGGTCCCTGAAGGAGGGGGCGCGGAAAATTGTGGAAATGACGGGGATTGAGCACGCCCCAGGGGGCGAGGCCATCAAGGGTTTTCTGCTGCGGGCCACCGGCAACGTGATGGAGAAAACCGAAGAGGTGAGCCGGGTAATGAAGTTGCGGATGGCCATTTTGGACATTGAGCACCACCTGAACCGCCTGTACCCCGACATTGGCAAGACGACCTACGACCTGTGGGCCAAGAAAGAAACCCCCCTGCTGGATAACCCCAGCCTGCGCTCAAAAATAGAAATGGTGCACGACTACCGCAACCGGTTGGACGACCTAAGGGCGCAGTTAAAAGAAGCCAACGAAAAGAAAGACAAATAGCCCCCTGTGACCTCCGTATAACCTCTTTTTCCCATCCCCCATCCCCCTGCCCCCATCCCCCAGGGAAGGGGGTTGATTTTTTGGGGGCTTCGCCCCCCATTCCCCCTTGATTCACGGCAAAAACTCGGGTTATGTAGAGGTCTTCCCCTATCTTCTTTCCATCCCCAGTATCCCTCCCCATTTTTGTTGCGTTCTGTTTTTCTCTCCGTGGTCTTTCATGCGGGTTCATACTCACGGTTTCCAAATCCCCTTTCATTCGCCATCTCACAGGTCCCAGTCCAGGCCAATGTCGAGGGCGGGGGCCGAGTGGGTTAACGCCCCCACGCTGATGATATCCACCCCGGCTTCCGCCGCCGCTCGGGCCTTGTCCAGGGTCATCCGGCCCGAGGCCTCCACCAACACCCCCCGCCCCTGCCAGTCACGCACCATCACCACCACCCGGCGCATCTCTTCCGGGGGCATGTTGTCTAGCAGCAGGCTGTGGGCTCCGGCTTCCATGGCTTCCCTGGCCTCCGCTTCGGTTTCTACCTCCACCTGAATCATCAGCCCGTGGGGCAGTTGCTCCTGGGCCCGCGACACCGCCTGGGCCAGGGTCATTCCCCCCGCCCGCAGGGCTGCCCAGTGGTTGTCTTTCACCAGCACCCCGTCCGACAACCCGAACCGGTGAGGCAGCCCCCCGCCCGCCGTCACGGCGTATTTTTCCAGGGCCCGCAGACCAGGGGTGGTCTTGCGGGTAGCCGCCACCCGTGGGTGGGGGCTCACTTCCCCCACGGCGTTCACATATTCTGCCGTCAGGGTGGCAATGCCCGACAGGCGCTGCATAAAGTTAAGGGCGCTGCGCTCCCCCAGCAGCAACCCCGCCAGGGGGCCTTCCACGGTGGCCACCACCTGCCCAGCGGTCACGGGCTGGCCTTCCCACCGGCAATCTCCCTGGTTTTCCGTTTGGCCATCACCATCCAGCCATGTCATTCCAGGCGCCGCCTGGGCAAACACTTCTTTGGCCACGGGCAGACCTGCTGCCACACCGGCTTGGCGGAACCGCACTGCCAGCCGCCCCCGGGCACCCGGCGGCAAAAACGCTTGGCTGGTGACATCACCCCAGGGGGCGTCCTCGGCCAGGGCGCTGGCCGCCGCCTGTTGAATGACTTGAGGGGGGAGAGATAGGAGCATAGGGTCAATCCCTCGGCACGGCCATCATGCGTTCCAGGGCCAAGCGGGCCCCGGCGGCCACGTCGGGGGGCACTTCAATTTGGTGGATATCCTCCACCAGGGCCCGCTTCAGGTCGGCCAGGGTAATCATTTTCATGTAGGGGCAGTGCAGGCGGCAGCCCACGCAACCGTCGGCCATAATAAATTGACGGTCTGGCCAAGCCTTCTTCATTTGGTGCAAAATGCCCGACTCGGTGGCCACCAAAAAAGTTTTGGTGTGTGGATACTTGGCCACCCGGTCCACCATGGCTGCCGTGGAGCAGATTTCGTGGGCCAGGGCCAGAATGTCCTCCCGGCATTCCGGGTGGGCGATCAGCACGGCATCGGGGTGGGCTTCTTGGGTTTTTTTCACGTTTACCCCCCGCAGCACGTCGTGGCTGGGGCAGGCGCCATCGTAGATCACCACTTGTTTTTCTGGCACTTGGCGGGCCACCCAGGCCCCCAGGTTTCGGTCCGGGGTGAACAAGATTTTATCGTTCTTCACCGAGCGCACCACGCTGACCGCGTTGGCCGAGGTGCAGCAAATGTCAGACAGCGCCTTCACTTCCGCTGGGGAGTTAATGTAGGTGACCACGGTGTGATCCGGGTAGCGTTCCTTCCATTCTTCCAGGCTTTCCAGCGAGATGCTGTCGGCCAGGGAGCACCCGGCGGCCTTGTGGGGGAACAGCACGGTTTTGTCGGGGTTCAGCACCTTGGCGGCCTCGGCCATGAAGTGCACGCCGCAGAACACAATGCGCTCGTATTCTGGCTTGTTGGCCGCTAAGGCCAGGGCTAACGAATCTCCCACATGGTGGGCGGCTTCTTGAATGGCCCCCGGCTGATAATTGTGGGCCAGAATCACGGCTTTCTTTTGGGCGGCCAACTCTCGAATTTCCCGGATCAACGTTTGGGTGTTTGGGGCAGCGGGATCTTCTCCGCACATCTCATTCCCAGATTCTACCGGGGGGAGGAGAACTGGGGGCTTGGGCTGGGTTTGGGGACCGTTCTTAGAAATCAGCATGACGGGGGATTCCTTGCCTTGGAATGTAGTTAGGAGAGTAGTGATAAAAAAAGGTTAGGATGGATTGAATACTCAGGTGGAAAGAACCCCATGGGGGTGCCATGTGAGGGTTATGGGGTGTCTGGGGCTTCAGTGGGGGGGCCTTCCCGTACCCAGGCGTGTTCATCGGGGCGGATGGCCTCGGTGCCGGAAGGGAACACCCGCCAGAACTCCTTCTTCACCAGATTGGTGATGGTGGCGCTCTTGGAAAAACCGTGGTATTCCGCCAGGGCCTCCAGCATGGCGGCCTCTAGGTCGCTGGCCGAAAAGGTACGGACTTTCTTTTTGTGTAGGGTCATGGGGCCGAGAAAATGAGATACTATATAAAAGTTATATAATATTTGAATACTAACATATCCGGGGGTTGGAGATCAACGAAGAACAGCACGACCAAGCGCATCTGAATCGGTGAGCATAAAACGAAGCGGGGCCGTCTTGGGTGGATGGGGGGTGGGTATCCAAGGGCTGGCCAAACCGTGGTTTCATCGGTTATAATGAGCAAGTTATTTATCTGAAACCTGAAAGGAGGAAATCCATGGGTCAAGGCAATCTTTCCGCCAAACGAGTCGGACGCTGGGGCGCCCCGTTGGCGGTATTCTGGATGTTGTTGTTTGTTGCTGGTACCACGGCCTGGGGGCAGGAAGAGGCAGGACCCAGCCATCAGAATATCGCCAATCATCCTGGGTTGGAAGCCAACCAGCATGGTGATGCCCCCGATTTTTTTGAGTATGGGGTGGACCTGGCCAGCAACAACGTGCAGCGGGGAATGGATTTTCACGCGGCTGCCTTTGCCCCCAACCCAGACGGAGCCATTAACTCCTCTCCGGCCATTCAGCCTTCATTTACTCTTCATCACAACAAAAGTGGAATGTTCTTTCGCACCTGGGGCACCTTTGCTTTGGTGAAGCGCGATATTCTTAGCCCCATGGATCAAATTGACTACACCCTGGGTTTCCAGTTTAAGAACAAGTACGGGGAATTCGAAGCGGGGTTGCTTACCTCGACCAATCCATTGCCCAACACCCCGGTGATGCACGAAACCTATATGTCGGCGGCCCTAGACTGGTCCACTTGGTTTTCTCCTTCTCTGACCCACTTTATAGACACCACGGCTTGCACCCCTACGGTTGCGGTTCCCGCTCCGACCGGTACCTGCTCGGAAACCTATGACCTGCTGCAATTCGGCGGGGGTGAGGGCGTGGTGTGGCAGGTGGGAGGTGAGTTTGTGGCGGCCGGTCCCCGGTATTACTCCGCCAGCCTGGGGTGGGAGGTAGACGAGAGCGTGACCCTGAGCGTTAACGCGGTCCATCGGCCAAACATGACCCTGACCGCCCTGGGGTATCCCACGGTGACCACGCCCAACGGTCCGCCCGACATTGTGTGGTTTGTCGTGTCCGTTCATCATTCCGTAAAAGACGAATAATCTATTCTCACGCAAAATCTATTCATCTCCTCTTTTTCCGGCGAACCTGATGATCGGCGCACTGTTCTGGATACCGGTGGGGCTGTATCTGGCGGGGTGGCTGGCCGAGTTTATTCGCTTTTGGCGGGGGAGCGGTTCGGTGTTTGGCTGGGGGGGCTGGGTGATGGCCATGGGCTGGGGGGCCCACACCTTGTTCTTGTTTTTGCAGGCCCAAGAAGCCGGGGCCAACTTGGCCCTGGCCCTGGGGGTTTTGGCCTGGGCGGCCATTCCACTCAATTTTCTGGCCCAACGCCGCTTTCGCAACACGGTGTTCGGGTTTATCTTCCCTCCCTTTTCCATTTCTCTGCTATTGGTGACCGGCTTGCTGACCGAGCGGGGCTTGGTGAACGCCCAAGAGCTTGGCCTGGACCCCGCCCTGACCTATCAAGCCGTGCTGGTGGTGCATATCGTCAGTTTTCTGGCCGGGCACGTGTTGTTTGCCCTGGCCTGCCTGCTGGGAATCATCTTTTTGTACGAAGAACACCAAATTAAAGCCAAGCTGGTGCGGATGATTGTGAGTCGGGTGCCTTCCCTGGGAGCGCTGGACCACCTGAACGAGCGGGCGGTGGTGATGGGGTTCTTCTTCTTATCTCTGGGGATCATGCTGGGAATTGGCATGGGGGGGGTGGAAACCTTTCCCCGGCGGATGGCCCAATGGCGGACGATTCTTCCCATGGTGACCTGGGGAATCTACGCCGCCTACTTGGTGGAACGGTTTTTCAATCGTCAGCAGGGCCGCTACATGGCCATCTGGTCCATCGCGGGGTTTCTGGTTGTGGCGGCCTCATTAGTGGTGGAAATGTCGGTGCTATGGGCCAGGGTGTAGGTATTGTGGCGATGGTTTGGGGGGAAAAGAACCCGTTCCGAACCTGCGCTATTGATTTTTCAATTGCCGCTCTTCTAGGTCAATCCAGTTGAACCATTGGTTGCGTGCTTGGTCCCCCCCCAAGGGTTTTTCGACCTGCAAAAAGGCCTCCTCCACCGCCACTGCCCCATCATCGAAAATGGCTCCCTTGGCCATGGGGTACAAAATATGATCTTCCTTGAAAATATGCTGGGTCAGCAGTTGTCCGTATTTTTTCCCCGCCAGAAAGAACGCCGCGGGGTCGCCAGCCTTCCACGCGCTTTCCATGGCGGTGGCCAGGGTTCGGGCATCCCCATGTTCCGCCAGCATCACCCCGATGGGCCCGCCCTCCCGAGGAATGCCGTGGTTTTCCATAAAGGGGAACAACACGTGTTCCTCTTTGGCATGGTGAATGCCATCGGTAAACAATTTAATGAAGTCCACCGCGTGAGACATCCACCCGTCGGGGAGGGGCAGCTTGCGGTAATGGCGCTCCTCCCAAGCCTTTAATAGCTGGAGAAACCGCTCAATCAACCGATGTTCCTGATCTAGGCGTTCAAGGTTCAAAAGGGCCTCCACGGGAAAATGATGGACGAACAATAAGATTGCCCGATCATACCGGAATTGACGGGCGGGGATCAATGGATTTGATAGGCTTGGGGATTCGGCTCATGGTATTCTCACTTTCCATCCATCCTTTCATCTGATACAAAACGATGGCTCCTTATTCATTCAACCCGTTCATTTACCCCCTGGGCTAGGTCAGAGTGGGGGGCAATTAGGGGGTGTTGGAAAATACGAGACCGCCAGGGAGATTCCTGATGGTGACCTGTTTTCCGTAATTCTTCGGCTGAAACTCCATGGATCAACGCATTCTGAACCGGACAAAACGGGTAGACCGCTGGGCCCGTTGGGGGATCACCGGTGGCGGGCTGCTGATTATTTTGGCGGTGGTGGGTATTTTGGTGCTGATCGTTCAGGTGGCCCTGCCGTTGTTCTTTCCGGCCCGTGGAGAAGAAATCACCCAGCGGGGGCTTCCCTCTGGGGTGGTGCCCCAGGATGTTCTGGCGGTGGGGGTGGGCCCCTATTTGGAGGGGGGATACTTGGTGACCCGGGGTGGGGAGATCCTATTTTTCCCCTTGAATGGGCCAGGGGCAGCGGCCCCCTCGGTCTCCGATGAACGGGTGCGGTTGGCCCCCCCCACCCCCCAGGCAAAAACGGTGGTGGCGGTGGAAACCCGTCTGGTTCATATCCATACGTTGCTATGGCAAGACGGCTCCATCAGTGTGGAACGGGTGGGGTTTCAACCCCAATACGCCGAGGGGGGCCAGCGGGTGATTGGTCATAGCCTGGAGCGGCTGGCGGTGGTGCCTGCCCTGGGTGACCCCCTGCGGCTGGCGTCTGCGCGAACGGTGGAGGAGGGAACCACTCGGCTGGCGGCCACGGCGGGAAACCGCCTGCATTTTTGGCGCAAAGCCCAGCAAACCAATTTCTTGGGGATGACCCAAACGGCGTTGTTCAAGGCCTATCTCACTCCGGTGCTGCCCTCTCCGGTAACCGCGTTGACCCTGACTGGCGACGGCCACGGGGGTTACGCCGGGCTGGCCGATGGCTCGGTGTTGTATTTCGACCTGTCTGACAGCGACAACCCCCGGTTGGCCGAATGGGTGCATGCCCCCCCTGGCGGCGGGGCCATCACCGCGTTGAACTTGGTGTTGGGAGACATCTCCCTGGCGGTGGCGGATTCCACGGGGGGGCTGACGACTTGGTTCTCGGTGGCCGATGCTTCCGGCGCTCGACACCTGCAAAAAATCCACACCTTGTCGGTGGATGACCCGCCCGTGGGGCACATTGCTCCCTCCAGGGCGGGGAAAACCCTGGCGGTGCTGGACAAGGACGGACAGGTGCGGTTGCACCACCCCACCAGCGAGCGGCACCTGTTGACGCTGGATGCTTCTCGCCCGATGACCCTGTTGGGGTTGTCCGACCGGGAGAACGGGTTGCTGGCTTTGGACGACCAGGGGGCGATGCGGTTGTTCCGCATTCACAACCCCCATCCCGAGGTCAGTTTCTCCACCCTGTTCGGCAAGGTGTGGTACGAAAATTACCCGGCTCCCGCCTATGTGTGGCAGTCCTCCTCGGCCAGCGATGACTTTGAACCCAAGCTTTCGCTGATTCCCCTGATTTTTGGAACCCTGAAGGGCACCTTTTATGCCCTGTTGTTTGCCACCCCCCTGGCCGTGCTGGGGGCAGCCTACGCTGGGCAGTTAATGAACCGGCGGCTGCAGCGCTTTGTAAAGCCCACGGTGGAGATTATGAGCGCCATGCCCAGCGTGGTGATTGGCTTTCTGGCTGCCCTGTGGCTGGCCCCCCTGCTAGAACATCATCTCACGGCTCCCTTTTGGTTCCTGGTGTTCTTGCCGGTGGTGCTGGTGGGGACCATGATTTCCTGGGATAAATTTGGGCGGGGCACCGTTTTGGAGGCCACCTTAAGGGGAATGGAATTTTTGCTGTGTGTGCCAGCCGTGCTGTTGGCGGCGGCTCTGGCGGTGGGGTTGGACCATCTGCTGACCCAGTGGGTGTTTGGGGGAAACTTCCGCCAATGGCTGTTTCAAAACTTTGGCACCAACGCAGACCAACGCAACTCGGTGGTTATCGCCTTTGCCTTGGGGTTCACGGTCATTCCCACCATTTTCACCCTGGCCGAAGATGCCATCTCCAGCGTGCCCCGCTCCTACACGGCGGCGTCGTTGGCCCTGGGGGCCAGCCGCTGGCAAACGGTGTGGCGGGTGATTTTACCCTCGGCCAGCCCGGGTATTTTTGCCGGGGTGATGGTGGGGTTTGGCCGGGCGGTGGGAGAAACCATGATTGTGCTGATGGCCACTGGCAACACGCCCATCATGGACGTGAGCGTGTTTAACGGAATGCGTACCCTGTCGGCCAACATCGCGGTGGAAATCCCCGAAGCTCCGGTGGATGGCACCTTGTATCGGGTGTTGTTTTTGTCGGCGGTGCTGCTGTTTAGCACCACCTTCATCATCAATTCAGTGGCCGAGGTGGTGCGCCACCGGCTGAGGAAAAAATATGGCCGATTCTAACCCCCCCCGGCACGCGGGCCGACAAGAAATGATGGTGTGGGCGGCGGGCAGCGCCCTCACGGTGATTTTGCTCTGTACCCTCACCCTGGTGATGGTGGTGATGGCCAATGGCCTGGGGCACTTTTGGCCAAGCCCGGTGGAACAATTGGAATTGACCGGGGGAGAGCGGGTGATGGGGGAAGTGACCGACCGGAACATGTCTCCGGATGGGGGGGAGCGGATTCAGGTCAAAACCGCCAACCGTGATTTGTACGGGCTGGATTTCCGTTGGATTTCCCAGGCCCAGGTGACCCGTCAAACCCGGCCAGAGCGGGTGGTGTTGTTAGAGCGAAAAACCCACGGCAACTTTATTGGCACTTTTCACGGGTTTGAGGAAAACGGGAATCGCCAGCACACGCAAGAACCCATGGCGGTGGAGCGGCTGAACGAGGAAATATCCAAAGCCCGCCAGGGCCTGGCCGCCCTGGACCCCTTGCGGGAGGATATGATGGTCCTTACCAGGGAAACCGAGCGGTTGACCCGCCGGGCGGCCAAGCTGCGCTACCAGGGGGCAGAGCGGAACCAAGCCGAACTGATACGTCTCGCTCAGGAAGAAGCCCTGACCCGCACCCGCTTCGATCAACTGAACCATCAATTCGCCGAAGGCATGACCCGCCTGGAGCAGCGCCACGCCATTTTGGCCGATGCCATGGGGCGGGAAGTTTTACTGCCCCTAACCCAGGTGGTGAGGGTGGTGACCCCCAACGATCTTTCCTGGTTTGGCCGGGTGGGGGTGTATGCCTCGCGCTGGTGGGAACTGCTTAGTGCCAATCCGCGGGAATCCAACACCGAAGGGGGGTTGTTTCCCGCCATGTTTGGCACCGTGATGATGGTGTTTCTCATGAGTCTGGTGTCTCTGCCCTTGGGGGTGGTGGCGGCCGTGTATTTGTCGGAGTATGCCCGCCAGGGCATGTTGGTGCGCTTGGTGCGGGTGGCGGTGTATAATTTGGCTGGGGTGCCCTCCATTGTGTATGGTGTGTTTGGGCTGGGGTTTTTTGTGTACGGGGTGGGGGGGGTGATGGACCAAGTGTTCTTCCCCGAACGGCTGCCCACCCCCACCTTTGGAACCGGCGGCATTTTGTGGGCCAGCCTAACCCTGGCCTTGCTTACCGTTCCGGTGGTCATCGTCTCCACCGAGGAGGGCTTTGCCTCCATTCCCAAAGGCGTGCGGGAGGGCTCCATTTCCCTGGGGGCCACCCGGTTTCAAACCCTGACCCGGGTGTTGCTGCCAGCCGCCACCCCCGGCATTATTACCGGCTTTGTGTTGGCCATGGCCCGGGCCGCCGGAGAAGTGGCCCCCCTGATGATTACTGGGGTGGTGAAAATGGCGCCGTCTCTCCCCCTCGACGGTACCTTTCCGTTTGTGCATCTCGACCGGAAATTCATGCACCTGGGGTTTCACATTTTCGACGTGGGGTTTCAGTCTCCCAACGTAGAGGCCGCCAAACCCATGGTGTTTGTAACCACCCTGTTGCTGTTGGGGATGGTGTTGCTGCTTAGCCTGACCGCCATTGTGCTGCGGAACCGGATGCGCCGCCGATACGGATCGTCTACGTTCTAAGGACATTTTCATTTCCGTTCATATCCAGGTATCTTTTTTCTTATTTATTCACCCGATCATCCAAACCGGTTCATGGCGATGCCGACCTTTCAAGACCCTATCCTGCAAATCCGGAACCTGAAGTTTTTCTATGGTGATTCGGAAGTGTTGAAAGACATTTCCTTAGAGGTTCCCCGCCGCATGGTTACGGCTTTCATTGGGCCGTCGGGGTGCGGAAAATCTACCCTGTTGCGCTGCCTGAACCGCATGAACGACTTGGTCGACACCGCCCGGCTGACTGGCTCGATTCTGCTGGACGGCCAGGAAATCAACCAGCCAGAGGTGGATATCATCCGCCTGCGGCGGCGGGTGGGCATGGTGTTCCAGCAGTCGAACCCCTTCCCCAAGACCATTTACGAAAACGTGATTTACGGCCTTCGCATTGCTGGGGTAAAGGACCGGGCCCTGCTGGATGAAACCGTGGAGCGCAGCCTAAAAGGGGCGGCTCTGTGGGACGAAGTGAAGGATCGTTTGCATCAATCGGCCTTGGGGTTGTCTGGCGGGCAAATGCAGCGGTTGTGCATCGCTCGGGCCATCGCGGTCAATCCAGAGATCATCCTGATGGACGAGCCCTGCTCGGCCCTGGACCCCATTGCCACCGCCCGGATTGAGGATTTGATTCTGGAATTGAAGGAACGCTACACGGTGGTCATTGTGACCCACAACATGCAGCAGGCCGCCCGCATTTCCGATTACACGGCCTTTTTGTACCTGGGCGAGCTGATCGAGTACAATGTAACCAAGGTGATTTTTACCACGCCGGAAAAAAAGCAAACCGAAGATTACATCACCGGTCGGTTTGGATAAGCCGGAAAGGAAAGAAGGCAGGCCGGGTGGAGACAGGCAGAAATGGGGGGGGAATCGAGGGAATTAGGAGTAAAGGGAAAACGGGAGCACAGGGAAAAGAAAATAGGGACTGGTTTGGTCGCCATTGAAGCACACCTGGTGGTCAGAAAAAAGAACTTGAAACCAGACCATTCAAAAAGCCATTTCAAAAAATGTTACTTAAAAAATAGGAAGAGAAAGAGAAAGACCATGACCCGACACATGCAAACGGAATTGGATCACCTGAAAGAGATGTCGTTCAACCTGTGCGCCGACGTGGAGGGCAGCGTGGCGAAGGCGGTTCAGGCGTTACGGGGGAGAGACTCGGCCCTGGCCGAAGAGGTGATCGTCTCCGATCAACGCATCAACCGTTGCGAGGTGGAACTGGAGGAAGAGTGCCTAAAAATATTGGCCTTGCACCAGCCCGTGGCCAACGACCTGCGGTTTGTGATTGCCGTGCTGAAACTGAACAATGACCTGGAACGCATGGGCGACCTGGCGGTGAACATCGCCGAGCGGGTGCTGTTCCTGGCCAAGGATTCTCCGGTATCCATCGATTTTGATTTTGTGGCCATGGCCCAAAAAACCCAAGCCATGGTGAAAGACGCCCACCGCGCCCTGGTGAATCGTGACGCCGCCCTGGCCCGTTCGGTATTGGCTTCCGACGATGAAGTGGACCGGTTGAACCGAGAGGTGTACGCCCAGGTGGAAGCGGGGATCAAGCAGCACCCGAATCACATTGGATCCATGTTTAACCTGCTGTCGGTGGGGCGCCATCTGGAGCGCATTGCCGACCATGCCACCAACATTGCCGAGGATGTGATCTACATGGTGGATGGTGAAATCGTGCGCCACGGGGTAGAAAAAATTAAATAGATAGATGAAATAAGACCTGTGCATAACCGGTTTTGTTGGGGGAGAAATGGGGGGCTTCGCACCCTAATGAAATTAACCCCTCAGGGAAAAGGGCTGGGGGATGGGGAAAAAAGGAATGCCGTGGTCTCCTAAGATCCGTGGGCAGATTTTTCGGTTGACTTTTTCATGGAAAGTCACGCAGGATCAAAGCCATAAGCCGTAAAGCGCCATGGAGGGTGCTCGGCTTGACCAGACCCTTTCCCGGGGATGGAATCCCGGGAATCCGCCAGGAGGCCCTATGCCCATCCATGAACTAACCGAACAAGACCGTGATCCGGATGATTCCGCGCCGCGGCCCGCCAAACAAACGCTTCCCCCCGCCAAACGTCAAGCCTCAAATCTTTCTGGGTCTGCCCAACAGGCTGCTGGTACCCCCCAAAAAGCAGCCAAACCAGCCCCTGGGGCTGGAACATCTGAATTAACCGGTTTTTTTGAAAAGTTGACCGCCCTGCGGCCAGCCTGGGCAAAGCCTAAATCTTCAGCCGCAGCCGAACCTATTCCCGATCCGGAACATTTGGCCAGCCGGTGGGAGCAGGCCCTGCGGGGACGGACCGGGTCGGCTATGCGTCCCGCCACTCCTTCTGTGGAACCGGCGGTTGCGGATATTTCCCCCCCCAAGCTTTCTTCAGATGCCATAACCCCGTTGGCTTCCACTGCTCTTCAAAACCCGACGGAGTTTCTGCCCCCTGGAAAGAAATGGCGGGGAGACAAGAAAGCCCTGGGGCTGCCAGGGTTGCGGCTGCCCCGGCTGGTGAAGTTTGCCATGCTGGGCATCATGCTATTTGGCCTGGGGTTGGGGGGAGTGATGCTGGCCCTGCTGCCCCCCGGCGCCCCGAACCCCTGGGAGGCCTCTCCCCTGGCACCGTCTGTGGGGGCCGACTGGTCGGCCACGGCCTTGCCCGCCACGGATGGAACGGGTGCCTCGGCTGAAAACCCCTTTTTTCTAGCCGATGCCCCGGCCTTCCCCCAGGAAGGCGTGGGGGAGAAGCCGGAGGAATCTCACCTGCCTCCCGTGGAGAGTGGGGCGGATGCGGTGGCGGCACCAGCACCGGTGCTGACTTCGGCGGCCAAACCTTCGGCTGGCAAACCTTCGGCTGGCTCATCTCAACCTGTTTCGGCCACCACTGGCCCGGTTGCAGAACCAGTGGCCCAAACGCAACCTGCGGCCAAAGCTTCTGCCAAACCTACGTCCAGCCCAGACAAGCCAAAAGCTTCGGCTTCAAAGCCAGCCGTGCCAGCACCGGGGTATAATCCTTCGGCAGGTGGTTCCTATGCCCTGCAAGTGGGGGCCTGTACTTCCGATGCCTGCCGCGACCGCTACTTGGCCCTGCTGAAGGGCCGGGTGGCTCCCGCTCAAATCAAGGTGCAGACCCAGCCCGATGGGAAGGGCAAACCCATGCACCGCATTCGGATCGAACACCTGACCCAAGCCGAAGCCCAAACCCTGAAGAAAAAACTCCAGGAATACCATTATTTGTTTCAGGAGGTGTATCTGGTTCCGCAGCCATAAATAGCGGAGAGAGTAGAGAGAAGGGGGGCGTCTGGTTAGAAGGAGTAGGGTAGATAGGATAGAAACGTAGCGGGCGCTCTGCTGCCCCTGGATGGTCTTTCGGTTATTCTCCGAAGACGGAAACCAACAGGTTGTGAATGCGGGGGCGGAAGCGGATCATGTCTTGCTGGTTTTTCTCCCGAGAGACATGCACTCGGTTGGTGAGCACAATCACCAACAAGCCAGAATCTGGCTCCATCCACAGGGATGTCCCCGTGAACCCCGTATGGCCGATGGTCCCGGTGGCCATCAGTTCCCCGCAGCTCATATAGCCAAAACCAGTACCCTTCATGTCCCACCCCAGCCCCCGGGGGGCCAGGTGGCGGGGGTTCTGGTTGGCGGTCATGGCTTCCACCGCCGCCCGAGACAATATCCGCACGTCGTCCAGAGCGCCCTTTTCCAGCATCAGACGAGCAAACCGGTGCAGGTCTGGCGCGGTGGAAAACAACCCGGCGTTCCCGCCTTCTCCTCCCAGCACCCAGCTGTTTTCATCGTGGACCACCCCCCGCAACAACTGGCCCCGCAGGGTGCAGAACTGGGTGGGGGCGATGGGTTCTTTCCACCCCTGCTCCAGGGGGTGAAAGGCCGTGCGGGTCAGCCCCAGGGGGTGGGCCACGTTCTGGTGGAAAAATTCGCTTAACGTTTGGCCGCTGGTGCGGCGGATGACCTCTCCCAACAGCAGAAAGTTAGGGTCGCCGTACAGCATGGCGGTCCCCGTGGGGGTTTTTAGCGGCAAGTGAATCAGCCGCTCCACGGCCTCGGTTTGGCTCATGGGTTCAGAGAACAAGTTCACCAAGGCAGGCAACCCAGAGGTGTGGGTCAGCAGGTGGCGCAGGGTGATGCCGGCTTTTTCTGGGGTGTCGAAGGCGGGAAAGAAATCCAACAGCTTGTCTTCCAGGGAAACCTTCCCCTGCTCTACCAATACGAGCAGAGAGGTGGCGGTGGCCACGGGTTTGGTGATGGAGGCGATGTCCCACACGGTTCCGGGTTGGGTCTCCTGGGCCTCCGGCCCCAACTCTAGCCGACCCCAGGCCTGGTGCAGCAGGATATTTTCTCCCTGGGCCACCAGCACTTCAATTCCCGGAAACACCTGTTGGCGCAGGGCGCTTTGGATCAAATCCTCCAGCGACTGACGCCAGTTCCGGGAAAAATTGATTTTTGTTGTTCGTATCAAGGGGTTCCGCTAGAATGACCTAAATTTGTTTGTCCTCCGGTGATTATCATACTCCAGCCCTGAACAGGCTGAAAGACCCGGTTTCACATCTTCTTCTCCCCGGTCTTTGCTCATGGTGGAAAAACCCGCATCCAATGCCGCGTTCCCAGGATTAGGAGGGTCCACCAGCCAGGCGGAAATCCTGCAAACCCTCATCGACATCGGCCAGGTTATCACCACCTCTCACTCTTTAGAGGAAACCCTGGCCCAGATTGTGGCGCTGGTGGCCCGGCGTATGGAGGTGGATGTTTGTTCGTTGTACCTTCTAGACGAAACCACCCAAGAACTGGTGTTGAAGGCCACCCATGGGCTTAGCCAGTCGGCCGTGGGAATGGTGCGTATGCCGCTGAAGGAGGGGTTGATCGGCTTGGTGGCTGAAACCGGCCGACCAGTGAACCTGACCGATGTAAACAAGCACCCCAGGTACAAATATTTCCCCCACATTGACGAAGAGAAACTCTCCTCGCTGTGCGGCGTTCCGCTGATTGAATTCCGCAAGATCCTGGGGGTTCTTATCATTCAAAATCAAGAAAGCCGGTTGTTTTCCCCCGATGAAGAGAACCTGCTGGTCACCATTTCCAGTCAGATCACCGGCCTGATTTCCAAGGCCATGCTGGTGGACCGGATGCAGCGGGAAACCCAGGAACCGGAAGGTCCGACCCCCCGCAAAAAGAAAAAGAAATCGCTGCGTTGGGAGGGGCGCCCGGTGGCCCCAGGGGTGGCCCAGGGCAAGCCCATTCTGCTGCGGCGGGGGATGACCGGTGAGCCTGACCCGGCCCCCCTAGGCAGCCCGGAGCAGGAACTGGCAGATTTGGAGCGGGCCATCCGGGCCTCGGAGCAGGAAATTTTAGAACTGATTCGGGATGTGACCCAGCGGCTGGGAGAAGCTGACGCGGCGATTTTCCATTCGCACCTGTTGTTCTTGGAAGACCGGGGCTTTATTCGCAAGATCAGCGATCGGATCAACCAAGGCGTCTCAGCACCCTGGGCGGTGAACCGGGTGGTGAGGGATTATCTGGCCACCTTCCAGCGTCTCTCCGACCCTTACTTACGAGAGCGTGGCGCGGACCTGGAAGACGTGGGCCACCGGCTGTTGCGGCACCTGGGGCACGGAGGGGCCCTTGCGGGGCAAGAGATGCAGGAAGGCATTCTGGTAGCCGACATGCTGACACCCTCCGACACCGCCCGGTTGGACCCCACCAGGGTAAAGGGGATTGTTACCCGGTTAGGGGGGTATGTGTCTCACGCGGCCATCCTGGCCCGGTCTCTGCGCATTCCAGCGGTGACAGGGGTGGATAACCCGTTAAGCTTGGTGGGCAACGAAACTCTGTTGGTGGACGGCCAGCAGGGGCTGGTGCTGATTAACCCGGATGCCCATGTGGTGAAGGAGTATGCCCGTTATCAAGATACCCGGGGAAAATATTTGGATCACCTGGATGGCCTGCGAAACGTATCCTGCGCCACCCAGGACGGCATGCCGGTGACCCTGATGGGCAACGTGGGGCTAGACAACGACCTGGCCGACTGCCAACGCTACGGAGCGGAAGGCATTGGGTTGTTTCGCACCGAGGTGCAGTACCTGATGCACACCCGGCGGCCCACAGTAGATGAAATGGCCCAGTTTTACATCCGGGCCATGGAGTCTTCCGCCGGAAAACCCGTGGTGTTCCGCACCCTGGATTTTGGGGGAGAACGCTATCCGTCGTACCTGAACTTCCCGCGGGAGGACAACCCGTTTCTGGGGCTGCGGTCCATTCGCTACCAGTTGCAAAACGTTCAGTTGCTGCGAGACCAGTTTCAAGCGCTGTTGATGGCCGCCGAAAAAGGAGACTGCCGGATCATGTTCCCCCTGATCAGTCAGGTGGACGAACTGTTTTTGGCCAAGCGAATCTTTCAGGAAGAGCGAGAGCGGATGCGAGCGGAAACGGGGCGGGAGGCCCCCAACCCCAAGCTGGGCATGTTGTTCGAGGTGCCGTCATCGGTGATGATGGCCGACCTGTACGCCGAAGAACTGGATTTCATGTCCATCGGCTCCAACGATTTAACCCAGTACACCCTGGGGGTGGATCGCAACAATCCTTTCGTGAACCACCTGTATGACCCGCTGGAGCCAGCGGTGCTGCGGTTGATTCAATGGCTGGTGGATGTGGGCCGCCGCCATGACAAACCGGTGGAACTGTGCGGAGAGCTGGCTTCGGACACCGAGGGCTGCGTGGTGCTGGTGGGGCTGGGCCTGCGCCAGTTGTCTATGCATGCCCCGCTGATCCCGTTGGTGAAGGATTTGCTCTCTCAGATTACCATGCAACAGGCCCAGCAGGTGGCCCAAATGGCGCTGTCATCCACCTCGGCCGCGGTGGTGCGGCGCAACATCCGCATGATGATCAACCCCCTGGGAAGATGAACCCATGGCCCGCGCCCCCCTGAAACCCGTGCTGCTGGTGTATGGCAACCAGCCCTATTCGTTGGACCAGGCCTCTGCCGCCTTTGAGCAGAAAATATTGGGAGATTTGCCCCGAGACTTTGCCTATCACCGGTTCGACGCGGCGGAGCTGATACGCTCGGGCGGGGGAGAATCTGCCCAAGCCAGGCTGGAACAATTTCAGATTGCCTGCGAGTCGGTGCCGATGTTGGGGGGGCGCTACCTGGTGCGGCTGGACGGGGTAGAGAAGGTTCGTCCGCCGTCCAAGGGGCAGGGGAACATCCTGCGCCAGTTGGAGGAAACCCTGCTGTATCGCACCGAATGGGCGGGGCGGGAAGTTTGGGCCGCCGAGGGAGACCTGCCCCCTGGCTCTCGCCGCAACCCCACTCCCTTAACCCGCTGGGTGATGGCGGAGGAGGGCCCCCACGGCTGGGTGTTGACCCCCTCTGCCGGAGACACCCTGTTTCTGCTGGCCAAGGGAGACACCCGACATCTGTTAGAACTGGGGCCCTTCCTGAAAAGCGTGATCAAGGGCCGGTTTCTGCTGCCCGGCGAGGAGCCTGAAGAAGACGCCCCCCCCATTCAGGGCACGGGAAAGCTCCATGCGTTGTTGCTGCGGATGGTGAAGACGCCCCCCGAAGGCTGCCATTTGCTGCTTACCGCCCAGGTGCCCAGAGAAAAAGATATTTCTGCCGCCCTGCTGAAGGCCGTGAAGGAAAACGGCGCCCTGGAAAAATTTATTACCTACGAGGACCACACCCCCACCCGCTGGGTGGTGGAGGAGGGAGCCCGGCGGGGGGTGACGCTGAACCCCACCCAGGCCGACCTGGTGATTCATTACGTGGGGAATGACCTGGGCCGTTTGGCCCAGGAACTGGAGAAGCTGGCCCTGCTGTTTGGCTCCAAGGGCCCCCCCACAATCGAGCGGCTGGCAGAAACCCTTCACGACCACCATGGGGGGTCGGCCTTTCAGTTGAATGAAAAACTGGGAGAGCGGGACCTGGAGGGGGCCCTGGCGGTGCTGCGCCACGTGCAGAACCACTCTCCGGGGGAACACCCCATGCTGGTGGCCCTGATGGCCCGGCACTTCCGCCAGTTGTACCTGATACACGGGCTGGAGCAGTTGGGAGAGGGATCGGAGGCGGGCGTGGCTGCCCGGCTGAAAATTCATCCGTTCATTGCCCAGAAAATGAAGCGGCAGGCCCACCGGTTCACCCCGTTGGAACTGGAGCGCATTCTGCAAGCCCTGGCCCAGTTGGACCGCACCACCAAGCTTCACAGCCATTTGGCCCCGGTGTTGTTTCAAGACCTGGCCGAGGCCGTGTGCCGGGGGCGCTTCCACCAGGCCCTTCCCCATTACCGAATCACCTGACAGCCGATCTTCCCTGCCTGCCATTTGCTTTGAAGCCCTGTGTCATTCTCCAAAAAAAATCCCCCTTCTCCAAGAAATAGGAGAAGGGGGATGGGGAAAGATAACACACGGGCGCAGAGATCTTACACTCGAAACCGCTGCACGGCTTTTTCCAGGTCTCCGGCCATTTGGGCCAGGGTGTTGGCCGAAGCGGAAATTTGCTGGATGCCGCTGGAAGCCCCGCCCACCGCCTGGTTGATTCCCTGAATGTTGTTGGAAATCTCGTTGGCCCCACGGGCGGCTTCCCCCGCGTTGCGGGACATATCGTTGGAGCCTTTGGAGACCTCGGCAATGGAGGCCGCCACGTTAGACACCACTCTGGAAGCTTCTCCCACATTGTTGGCAATTTCTCCGGCGGCCTGGGATTGCTCGTTCACCGACTTGGTGATGAGCCCCACCGAGTCGTTGATGGTGCCGATGATGCCCGTGACGTTGGAGATGACCTTCACGGCGTCATCGGTGCGCTTTTGAATATCGCCGATTTTCTTGGCGATGTTCTCGGCGGCGCCAGCGGATTGGTTGGCCAGCTCTTTAATTTCGTTGGCCACCACGGCGAAGCCCTTACCCGCGTCTCCCGCCGAGGCCGCCTCGATGGTGGCGTTCAGGGCCAGCAGGTTGGTCTGCTCGGCAATGCGCTTGATGACTTCCGTCACTTCGCCGATTTCCTTGGCCGCCACACCCAGGGAGTTCATGGTGTCGGAGGCGTTGTTGGACAGGCTTTGGGCCTTGCCCGCCACGTTGGAGGCCTCGTTGGCGGCCTGAGAAATATGCTCAAAGCTAGAGCTCATTTCCTCCACGCTGCTGGCCACGCTGGACACGTTGCTGGTCATCTGCTCGGCGCCGGTAGACACCGAGTTCACGTTCACGCTCATTTCCTCCACCCCGGTGGCCATGGAGTTGATGTTGGCCGACATCTCCTCGGTGGAGCTGGCCACGTTTTGGGCTTGGTGGGTCATCTCGTCGGTGCTGGCCGCCAGCTGGGTGGCCACGGCGGAGAGTTCTTCGGAGTTGCTGGCCAGGCTCTTGGCGTTGTCGGTGAACTGGCGGAACAGGTCTTGAAGGTTGCCCACCGTGGAATTGATGGCGTTGGCCAGTTGGCCAATTTCATCTTCCCGGTTTACGTTCACCCGTGCGGTAAAGTCGCCTCCGGCCACCACTTTCATGGTGTCGCTCACCTGCAAAATGGGGGTGGTGATGGAGCGGGCCAAAATCAACCCGGCCAGGATAATCAATACCGTTCCCACCAGGGCAACTGCCAAAATAGTCCACATCATCATGGTGATGGGACTAAAGGCTTCCGCCAAGTCAATTTCAGCCATCAAGGCCCATGTGTAATCTCCGGCTTTCACCGGGCCGTAGGCGGTGTACGTTTCTACGCCGCGGTAATCGGTGGTGCTCCATACGCCGCTTTTACCGGCCAAAGCCTGAACCGCCGAATCCGTTTCCACCTTTTTGTCTTTGTTGAAGGAGTTGGTGACGTTCATCTCCTGGGTTAAGGTGGAGTCACTTCGCAGGTGGTGGTCTGGCCCCACCAAATACACTTCACCTGACTCCCCCATGCCGGTGCGGATCTGGGTGATGGCGTTGATGTTGTCCAACGACACCTGCACCGCCGCCACCCCCAGGAATTTTCCGTTGTCGTAGATAGGGGTTCCGGCGAAGGCCGCCGGGGCCTTGGAGGGTTCGTAATAGGCAAAGTCCTCGAAGTGAACTTCCTTTTTGGCCTGCTGGAACAACCGCCCCAGGCCGCTGTTTTTCAGCGGGCCCGTCACCACGTTTTGCCCCAGGTCAGATTCCTTGGCCAGGGTGTACACCACGTTCCCTGAGGGGTCGATAAAGAAAATATCGTAAACCCCCTGGGCTTCTTGTAGGCTTTTCAAGCCAGCCAGGGTTTGGGCGTGCTGGGCCTGAAAGGCTCCGCTGGTCACCCCCTGGCGGAACAATGACGAAAACGTTTTGACCCCGTTTGTAATGCGGGCATTCTTTTGCAAGTCCTTTACATCGCTCATCATACGTTTGAAGTTTTGCTCCAGGGCCGCCTTGCGGTCGTCGCGGATGGCTTCGAATTTGTTACCAATCTCCTTTTCCAAGGCGCTGGAGGCCTGCCAATAGGCCAGCCCCGCCAGAATGGCGAAGGGCAACAACCCCACCCCCAGGAACGCCGCCATCAGGCGGTTGCCCAGCTTGCCAGTGATCCGGGCGGACATGGTGTTTTGTTTATGTTGTTCCATAGTGTAAATCTCTTTAGCGAAGTTTAATGAATTTATTCCTCCGGGAGTGGATTCCCGAGAAATCTTGACCTAATTTAAGTATTTATATGACAACCCGTTGAAGCGTACTCCCCTGCCCCTAAGCAGCCAATTTCGTCGGAAAAAAGAGGGAGTTTTGTGTACAGCGTGTAACCATAACAAACATAAAACCGAAAGATCAAGAGATATTCATAAGTTTATCAATGCAACATAAATTCACATGCTAAACAACATTTAACATAATACACAAACAATATCATAGAGCAATGAACTTTACAGATTTCGAAGGGGGTAACAGAAAAATTTGAGACCAAACTGAAATCGCCTACTCGTCCTATTTGCCAGCATCATTTTTCCCCTCTTCCCTCGCCCCTGCCTGTGCATCCAGCGTTATTCACTCGTGAAGGTTCTCTGTATTTAGCTCACTGTACGGCCCCACCGGTTGCCCTGGGGTTTTGATAAACATGAAAACAAAATTAACTAAGATAACGAATCATAACCAAAGAACAAATAAATGCAAGAAATTAACCATGTCTAACTAGATTAAACATCAAAAATATAATATAACTAAGATAATAATGTCATAAAACATATAAGTAGGTTTGCATACGACAAAGAAGGCCATATGATGAATATCATGCACAAGGAAAAAAACACATAAAAACAGTTATATAACAAAGTCCAACTGATTTTCGTCATTGAAAGAAGAAGGGTGTTCTCGTATGGGTAAAAAAATACACAACAGGCACAAAATAAAATAAAACATAATATAAATCATATAAATAACAAATAATAACAAAATATAACAATTTAAAATATAATTAAACATCATAAAACATAAGTAAGGCATCCGTAAGGTTGTAAGGAAAATATATATTCTATTTTACATTTTCCGGAAAAGGGTGTAGAGTTGAATACAGATTGGGGGAAAGCGTTCCTCCAGAACATCAAATGGGAGTTCCCTGAGAATTGGGGAATCGGGCCGATGGGAAACGGGCGGTATTCGGCGTGGCAAGGCGCTGAATCAAGGAGACCACCATGGACAAGATGTTAAAACTTTCCAAAGTACCGATGTTCGTGTTGCAGCCGGTGCTGCAAACCATCCCCTTCTTTCGCAAGGTGCTCAGCCGCGACCCGGATCAAATCCGCTACATTGTGGAAAACTCTGTGCTGCAAGAAATTCAGCCGGGGGAAACGGTGATCAAGAAGGGAGAGCTGGACAACTCGATCTACTTCTTGGTGATGGGATTTTTGGCGGTCTATCCAGACAACGACTCGGTGATGCCCGTGGCCAAGATTAACCCAGACGAAATGTTTGGCGAGATGGCCATGATTCAACGGCTGGAGCGAACCACCACGGTGCGGGGCGACCTGAACAGCCGCCGAATCGTGCTGATTCGGACGGACTTCTCTCCGTTTGGAGAGTTAAACGACATGCGGCGGATCAGCCTGGCCACCAAGATGGTGTTCTACCAGGCCATCGTTGAAACCATTCGCCACCGCCTGGACCGCTTTTGTGAAATGTACCCGGAATTTGCCGTGGATCATGACATTGCCCTGCCGCCCCTTCCGCAAAACGCATCCGATGCCAAGGAGATGCTGGTGTACCATTACCGCACTGGCCAGCGGCTGGCCCAGGTACTGGCCCGCTGGAACGACCAATTGGGAGACCTGTTCGGCCGCCGGGGCAGCCCCCACGACATGGGGCTAAACACCCTGCTCACCATGCTCGATCAAGAAACTGAGCGGCAGTCTCGCTTAAGGCTGGCCATGCACATGCGCAAAAGTGCGGTGGCCACTGGGCTGGCGGCCAAGCATGCGTGAAACTGGCCAATCCCCGGGTGAAACCACACCCGGGGGGAATGCCCCATGTGGATGGAGGCTAACTGGAATAAAAAGGGAAAGTGTGCTAAGCTGTCTGACAGAGTGTAAAGATCAAAGCGAGGCTTCCCTGATGAAAGACCTCCAAACGAAATTCAAACCTGGAAACGGATGAATTCCAAAGCCGGATTCTTAGATGGTGTAGGCAAAGCCATTGCTCGCTAAGAAAACGGAAGACCGGAGAAACACCATGGAAAAATTTCTCAAACTTCCTCGGGTGCCCTTGTTCGCGCTTCAACCCGTGCTGCAAGGCATTCCGTTTTTCCGCAAGGTGCTCAGCCGCGACCCGGAACAAATTAAGTTTATCGTAGACAACTCGGTGTTGCAGCGGGTGGCGCCAGGAGAAGTGGTGATTCGCAAGGGCGATTTCGACAACGCCATATATTTTCTGCTGATGGGCAACCTAGCGGTGTTCCCCGACAACAACTCTCCCTACCCGGTATCGCACATGGCCCCCGGTGAAATGTTTGGGGAAGTGGCCATGATTCAAGGGTTGGAACGCACCTCCACCGTGCGGGGAGACGTGAACAGCCGCAGCATTCTGCTCATCCGCACCGATTTTTCCCCCTTTGGGGAGTTGACCGACATGCGGCGGATTAGCCTGGCCACCAAATTGGTGTTCTACCAAGCCATCGTAGAAACCATCCAAAGCCGCCTCACGCAGTTTTCCACGGTGTATCCCGAATTTGCCGTGGACCACGAGGAAAACATTCCCCCCCAGCCAAAGCGTACCGACGACCCCCAGGAAATGCTGGTGTACTATTACCGCACGGGCCGCAGTTTGGCCCGCACGTTGACGGGTTGGAACCACCAGTTAGGGGCGCTGTATGGTCACCGGGGCAGCCCCCAGGCCGTGGGGCTGAAGACCATCCTGCACATGATGAGCAACGACTCTAAAAATGCCGCTCCTACGGCTCAACCTTCGGCCCGCCCGGCAGCCCAAGCGTCATCCAACCCAACATCCCATCCGGTTACCCGCCCGGTTGCTCACCCCATGGGCAAACCTGGGGCCAAACCAGCAGCCCCAGGTGGCCTGAAACCAGGGGATCCCTTCCACGGGGTGCAGTCTATGCTGGACAGCCTGGGGCAACAGCCCCACCCCCCCAAGAGTCAGGGGCTGCCCTCTGCCGAGGAACCCCTGGAGGAGTTCAAGCCCAGGGTATTTCATCACTAACGGCCCGGCTCAAACCCGATAAAGTCTCGCGTCAGTTCCTCATAGGTCTCCCGGCGGCGGATCAACCGGGCCTCTCCCCGGCTAACCATCACTTCCGCTGGCCTGGGCCGTAAATTGTAGTGAGACGCCAGGGCCATTCCATAAGCCCCCGCGTCTAGCACGGCCAGCAGATCTCCCACCTGGGGAGCGGTGAGGGGTCTGGCCTCTATCCCCGATTTTCCCTGGGTGAACACATCCCCCGATTCGCAGATGTTGCCAGCCACGACCACATCTTCTTTCTTTCCGGTGGTGCGGGTGGCGTTCACCACCCGGTGATAGGCCCCGTACAGGGCTGGCCGGATCAGGTGGTTCATCCCGGAATCGGTTCCGACGAATCGAAATTCGGGGGTATGGTGCAGGTTGGTGACCCGGGTGAGCAGGGTGCCCGACTGGGCCACCAAAAATCGCCCCGGCTCCAGTTTCATGCGCACTTCCCGGCCTTGATCCTGCTGAAACGCGCGGAACCGGCGCGACATCTTCTGGCCCAGTTCCTCCAAGTCCAGGGGTTCTTCTTCCTCCCGATAGGGAATTCCAAACCCACCCCCAAAATCGACAAAGGAAATCTCCGGAAAGCGAGCGGCCTGCTCCAGAATGATCTCCATGGCCTTCAGCATTTGCCCTGGTTTCAAAATGCCGGTGCCGATATGGCTGTGCAGACCCGCCAGGGTTAAGTTGTGTTTGGCCAACAGGCTTACGGCTTGGTCTACCTCGGAATAATGAATGCCGAACTTGGAGCGGGGCCCGCCGGTGATGACGTGATGATGATGCCCTGCCCCCACGTCGGGGTTCACCCGGATAGACACCACCCCGCCGGGGTTCATTTTGCCATAGCGGGCCAGTTCTTCCAGGCTGCCCACGTTCACCGGCACCCCCCGCACCAGACAAAACGCCACTTCCTCCCAGGCCGCATTGTTTCCGGTGAACAGGATCATGTCTGGGGCAAAACCAATGTCCAGGGCCATTCTCACCTCCAGGGCCGACACGGCGTCGATACCCAGGCCCTCTTGAAGGATGATTTTCAGTATGGCGGGGTTAAAGTTGGCCTTCATGGCGTAATGGATTTCCGGGTCTAATTCCCGGAAGGCATGGCGCAGGGTGCGGCATTGGCGGCGGATGACATCTTCCTCGTACACGTACAAAGGCGTGCCGAATTGGCTGGCCAGTTCTTCGGCCGAGGTGCCGCCCAGCATCAATAGGTTGTTTTCTGTGTCCATGGGCCATTCCAGTGTGTTAAAAGCTGTGTGAAAAATGTTGAGACATTTGCGTAACCGATGCTTTCCCATCCCCCTGCTCAGGGCAAAACCTGGGTAATGCACCTGGGTAATGCACCTGGGTAATGCAGAGGTCTCGCTTTGACTTTAAAAGTTAGCGGTCAGAGGTGTTCCGGCCCGTATGTTGCATTATTACTGTACGAAGAAGTTTCACCAGCGCCTAGGATTGCCCCGGTTTCGTGGGCTTTCAGGCGCACCACCCAGGTGGATACAAACCTCAACGGATTGAGGTATTATTACATCATGAACCCGTTCCATTCACACCATAGCCCCCCTGGAAATTCCAGGGGAACCCCCCACATCAACAGCAGAAAAACCACTTGGTTTTTCAAGGGGATGGGTCTGATGGTCGGGCTGGGGCTGTTGTTGCTGCCTACCCGTGCCTCCCAGGCGGCCCAGGAGGATGAAGAGTCCCGCTGGTGGCGAACCAAGGAATTTAAAATTGAGCAGGGGGTGCTGAAACCGGAAGCCCTGCCGGAGGAAATTCCACCGGAACAACGGCCCACCGAGCAAATCGGCCCCGGCAGCGACCCTACCCTGGAAATGCCCCTCCCCGAAACCCCTCCCCAGGCCGAACAGCCGAAGGAAAGTTTGGGGCCATTGGTCTTGGCGCCAGTGCCCGTGGAGATCAATCCTGGGGAGGTTCGCTTCGCGATTATGCACCGCCCAGGAAAAGAAACTCAAAGCCGCAAGGTGGCCATTTTGTTGGGCGACCTGCAAAACAAGCGGCTGGAAAAGCTGCTTCATAAGCAGGTGAGGGTGGCTTACATCTCTCGCATGCCCAAGGCCGACCGGCATGATGTCATCCGCTATCGGCCGGGTTTTGTGCAGGCTGCTGCAAAGGCGGCCACCATGGTGCCTGGGGCCCAGGCGGTGGAGCCCATGACGGAAAAAGAATTAACCCTGGTTGGGGTAGACGTGGTGATTTATTTGTAACTTGGTGTTTTTGGGTTTGTTCCTTCTGTTTTGTTCTATTTCCCCTGCCCTCCATCCCTTGGCTACCCTCCCGCCTACCATCCCATCGTTCAAAAAGTAGGGGATGGAGAGGGCCTGGATTACTTTCGGATGGCCGGGTTTTTATAAAAGGGCAGCCGTACCACCCGGGCTTCCACCGGTTTTCCTCGGATTTCCACCTGAACTTCCTGGCCCACCGCGGCCCATTCGGCGCTGATCCGGGCCAGGGCAATGGGTTTGTCTAAGGTGGGGGCGTGCCCCCCAGATGTTACCACCCCCACTGGCTTGCCGCTGGCCAGTACTGGGTACCCCGCCCGGGGAATGCCCCGCCCCATGATTTCCAATCCCGCCAGTTGTTCCAGGGCCCCTTTGGCAAGCTGCTCGGTGAGGGATTCTTGCCCGATAAACGGGGGTGTTTTCCCCAGTTTCACTGTCCAGCCGATGCCAGACTCCCAGGGGGTGTGGGATTCATCCAATTCGTGGCCATAGAGGGGTAAGGCGGCTTCCAGCCGCAGGGTATCACGGGCCACGAGGCCAATGGGGGGCAGGGTCAGGGTTGTGGCCATGCTTTCCCACACCTGTTGGGCCCCGTCTCGGTTCAGGCTGATTTCCACGCCAGGTTCTCCCGTGTAGCCCGTGCGGGCCAAAAACACCAGCTGCCCGAACAGGGTGGTCTCGGCGAAACGAAAGTACCCCAGAGAAGCGGGGTTCACCCCCAGGTGGGGGGCCAACAAGGAAAATACCTGGGGCCCCTGCACGGCGAACAGGCAGCGCTGGGGGGTAAGGTTGTCTAGCTGGCAGTTAAACATGCCTGCCAGGCCGGTCAGCCAGGCCAAATCTTTTTCCAGGGTGTCTCCGTTCACGATGATGAAAAACCGGTCTTTTCCCTGGCGGTAGATAATCAGGTCGTCCAGCACGCCACCGTCTGGTTTGCACAGGGGGGAATACAGGGCCTGGCCGTCGGTCATGCCGAGTACGTCGTTCGGCAGCGCGTGGGCCAGCATGTCTCCGGCCTTTTCTCCGGTTAACTGAAATTGCCCCATGTGGGTAATGTCGAACAGCCCTCCACGGGATCGAACCTGCTGGTGTTCCTCTAAGGGTTTGGAGTAATACAAGGGCATCTCATGCCCGGCAAACTCACCCATTTTACCGCCGTGGGCCACATGCCATTCGTGCAATGGTAGTTTTTTCATTGACGTGATGTCCTTTGGAAAAAAAAGGGATTCCGAGGCCTCTGCAAATTTTCTATTTTCCTATTCCCCGTCCTCCATCCGGCCCCCTATCCTTGGGAAGTATAGCCTAGGGAGCATGGAGCAATGGGGAAGGGGAGGGAATGGGGGGACTTCGACCCCCATTCCCAAACCTGTCTTTTGCAGGTTACCTGTTTCTGGGTGGGAATTAAAAGAGCCGAGGCGGTGAGGTAGGCGGCAAAGAAAGAAGGTTGGCCAACGCCAGGGCTTGGCAGGTGGCCGCCACATCATGAACGCGCAAAATGGCGGCTCCCCTTTCCGCCGCGGCCAGTGCCATGGCCAGTGAGGCCCCCAGGCGTCCCTGGGGGCCGGGGTCTGGCAGCCCAGAGCGAAGCAAAAGTTTTCCCAGGCTGCCCTTGCGAGAGGCCCCCACCAGCACGGGCCACCCCAAACGGCTGAACTGCCGCAAACCAGTGATGATAGCCAGGTTCTGCTCTATGGTTTTGCCGAATCCGAATCCTGGGTCGATCACCAACAGGTGGGCACCCAGTTGCCTCGCTTGCTCTGCCCGTTGGCCCAACCAACCCACCAGGTATTCCACGGTATCTTCTGGAACAAGCCCCTCTGGCAGGGGGTGATTCAACCCATTGTGACAGAGCACCAGCACCGCTTGATGGGCTGCCGCCAAGCGGGCCATGGCTGGGTCCGCCAAGCCGCTGACATCGTTGATGACCGTGGCTCCGGCTTCCAGGGCGGCCTTCGCCACCTCCACCTGAGAGGTGTCGATGGAGACCGCCACCGATAAATCTTGCTCCGATAAACGGCGAGTGAGTGCCCTCACAACCGGCACAGACCGCTGGATTTCTTTCTCTGGGGGGACAATCACCGCTCCGGGGCGTGAGGAGGCCCCTCCCACATCCACCACTTGGGCACCTTCCCTGGCCATGGCCAATGCTCTGGCCACGGCTTGGTCGGGGGTCGGCCAACGGCCCCCATCCGAGAAACTATCCGGAGTCACGTTCAGCACACCCATAACCATCGGTTCTTGGAATGTCCACGGACTTGGGCCCACCTGCCATGGCGTGGAGGGCTTGAAAGGGAGAGGGCGAGAGGAGAAATTGGAGATTGGCGCTTGGGTCATCCGTTAAATATGGTATCTGGGGGGGCCTTCGGGGAGGGCGAATACCCGGCCCTCCGCCAGCAGTTTATCCACATGGGCTCCCACGGTTTCCATGATTAAGGGGCCCAGGGCAGGGGAGTAACCTTTGTACACTTCGGTGGCGATGTTCTCCACGGTGGGTGGTGTGTGGGTGCTTTTGGCTATGCAGGCCAAGATTTGGGCTTCTCGCTCTCGGCGGTGGTTGAGCAGCTGCTCCACCGCGGGCTGGGGGGATTCAATCACCGGGCCATGGCCAGGGAAGATCCGGCGGGGGTTCAGGCGCAACACCTGCTCCAGGGAGGCCATGTATTCTCCCATGTTGCCGGTTTCTCTGGGGATGAATGTGGTGCCAGCCCCCAATACCAAGTCTCCGGTGAACAGAATGTGTTCTTCTTCCCACAGAAAACACAGGTGGTCCGGGGAATGGCCCGGGGTGTGAACGGCACGCAGAGTCAAGCCGCCCTCCACCTCTATCCGGTCTCCATCAGCCATGGGTTGGAAGGGGATCTCGATTTTTTCATCGACCTTGACCCAGGGCATTTTGCGGAATGCCAACCCAGGAAACCGCCGGGCCAATACGGCCACCCCACCGGAGTGATCGGGGTGGCCGTGGGTCAGGAGGCATTGGCTTGGGCGCTCCTCCCCCCTGGAGGATAGGGATTCATCCAGCAGGGCCGTGTAAGAGGCATAGCCGGAGCCCGTGTCTATCAGCACAGGGGTTTTTTCTCCTGCCAACCAAGTATTTGTGCCCGCACCGGTAAAGGGAGAGGGATTTTGCCCCAGCAGCCGGGTTACTCTGGGGTGGGGGGAAATCACCGAATCGGGTTTGTAAATTGTCGCGGTCATGACGATAGTATATCATGAATATATGAACAAACTCACGGGTTGATCCTGGCACGCGCCTTTTTCGAGTTCGTTATTAACATTCAATTGCCTAGAGGTTTTCCCATGTCACTTCCCCTGTTTTGCAAATATTGGATGATTTCATCGCTGCTGGTGCTGCTGGCGGCGGTGTTGAACCCCACCAATCAGTTGGTGGCGGAGATATTTCCCCGGCCTGAAAAACCAGACGTGGGCGGGTTGCTGCTGATGGCTCTGGGGCATGGGATCGCCCTGGCTTGGTGGTTGGGGCACACCCCGCTCCGGGGTTGGCGGTTGGGGGTGCTGGTGGCGGGGGTCTATGTGGGAATTGGAACCGTGTTGACTCAACTTGAGACCTGGATGTTTCTGTCTGTGTGGAATCCGGTGATCACCGGATGGCAGGTGGGAATCATCGCTTGGCATGCCACCGTGTTTGGGGGGATGGTTGGTTTGTTTATGGGCCTGGCTTTCCGCAAGCCGGAGGAAACCCCCCATCAAACCGTTTCCCCTCGAGAGGGAAAATCCCTGGTGGGGAGAATGGCGCTGACCAGCGTGGTGTATTTTTTGTGTTACGTATTGGCGGGATATTACATTGCCATTCCACTGGGAGGGGACGCCTTCAATCAGGTGTATGGAAACCTGCGCATCCCAGAGTGGGCGTTGCCGTTTCAACTGATGCGCGGGTTGGGATGGGCGGCTCTGGTGTGGGTCATTCTTCGGGATTTCCGGGGGAAACCCTGGGAGGCCCGCCTGGGGGTGGCTTTGGTGCTCACCATGGTGATAGATGCGGGTCTGCTGGTGAAAAACGGAGTGTTTCCGGACCAGCTCCGTATGGCCCATTTTACGGAAATTTTTGTAAGCATGATGGTGTTTGGCTGGCTGGCAGCGGGGCTGTTGATGGTGAAGCCCGCTCGTTAGGGTTTCTCGGCTTTCCCTCCCCGCTGCTCCATGGTATTCAATACATCTCCGATGACCCTTTTAACCTTTTCTATTGGAATAAACCTATGGAAGCTCTTTCGTTGAAATCCTATTCCCTGGGAACGGAAAACTACTCCATTTTTGAAAGTTGGCACCGTGGTCAGGTGTATATGGTTCATTTTATCTGGGGGAAAAAAGACTTCCGGATTTACTTAGACAGCGGAGCCTTGGGGCACAAAGAAAAAGACAGCGGCCGGTTCCATGCCCGTTTGTTGGATGGCGACGAAGAGATCCGGGTGAGCCGCCTGCAGTACCTCTACCATTTTGAGTGGTATGATTTTGATGAGGTGGTGGGGCATGGAAAAAGCCGGGAAGAAATTCGCTGGCTGTTGGGGAAAGAAAAACACGTGGTGGAACTGCCCAAGGACTTCTTTCTGGCGGCCCTGGAGTTGGCCATCCGAGAGCACAATTTAAAGAGGGTGAAATAATTTCATATTCTTTTACTTTCCCCCTTGCGTTTTGTTTTTAGTGTCTGTACCGTTGTTAATTACCGCAAGGCACCCGGTAAAAGGCCCTGTTTAGGGTTGAATTTACAGGAGCGCACAGGATTGTAGTGGTGTGTGAGG
>JAOUEW010000014.1 GCA_029858505.1 Deltaproteobacteria bacterium | reverse complement strand
GCTTCCGTCCAGTCTTTACTTTCCGCACGGTTGAACAGAATAACCGATGGCTTCGAGCATGGTCCCACCAACACCCCTCCCCTGCCTGCTACGCAGGCTTCCCCTCCCCGTCGGAGAGGGGATTCGCTCGAAGCCGACAGGTTATGTGTGTGCTTCCTTTCGGCTTCACCAACCGAACGGCTGAAAAAAAACCGATGGCTTCGAGCATGGTCCCTCTCCGAATGGGGAGGGACAGCCGCCTGAAAGGCGGCAGGGAGGGGTGCTGTTGGGGAATGGCTCGAATCCGAAAGGTGATGTATATCACTGCCAGGGGGCACACAGGGCCTTCAGCCAAGCCAGAGCCTCCCCGGAAAGACGGGGGCCAATCTGTTCTTCCACCCGGTGGTGATAGGCAGCCAGCCAAGCTTTCTCCTCGGCCATCAGCCGGGAAAAATCGGTGAGGGTAGGGTCGAAGGGAATCAGGGTGAGGGGAGACAGCCTGAGCCAGCCCTTGCCAGCCGGGTGGGGGGGGTGGCCCAGGGCTTCTTCCACCAAGTATAGGTTCTCCAGGCGAATGCCCCCCCAACCCGCCAGATAAAACCCCGGTTCCAACGAAATCACCATGCCGTCCTCCAGGGGCGCCGGGGAACGCCCGGAGAAGCCCTGGGGTCCCTCGTGCACGTTCAGAAAAGCCCCCACCCCGTGGCCGGTGCCATGGCCGTAGTCCAGCCCTTCTTCCCACAGGGGGGCCCGGGCCAGGGCCTCTAAAAACGCCCCGCCGGTGCCCCGGGGAAACACCTGCATGGCCAGCCGCACGTGCCCCCGCAGCACCAGGGTGTGCCGGAACACCTGCAAGGGGTCCGGGCGACCCAGCGAATAGGTGCGGGTGTCATCGGTGGTGGCCCCGGCGATTTGGCAGCCCGAATCCACCAGCAGCATGCCCTGGGGAGCCATGGGGGTGGTGTCATCTGGGGTGCCGTAATGCACCTGGGCGGCATGGGGGCCATAGGCCACAATGGAGGGAAAACTCAGCCCCCAATAGCCCGCTTCCTGGGCATACTCGGCCTCCAACCATCCGGCAAAGATCTCCTCCGTCACCCGCTCGTTTTTCTTCAGGGCGGCAAACAGCCGGGCCAAGGCCCGCGCCTTGGCCGCCCCGGTGGCCAAGTGGGCCGAGCGGGCAGCTTCCCGCTCCACCGGGTTCTTCACGGCCTTCAGGCCCTCCACCGGGCCAGGGACCGTCACCAGCGGCACCCCCTCCGCCAGGGCCTTCACCCCCAGGCTGGCCGAATCCGCCGGCAGCCACAGCAACCGTTCCGCTTTCGCCAGCCGCTGGCAGGTCTGCCGCAGGTCAGCGGGGAATGCCTCGTAGGGCAGAAATTCCACCCGTCCCTCCACCTCGCTGCCTGGGGGCAGGGGGTCGTGGGCAAAGCAGCGGGCTTGCTGCTCTTCCACCACCAGGTAGGCCTCGAACACGGGATTGTTGGGGATGTCCTCTCCCCGCAGGTTGGTCAGCCAGGCAATGTCATCCAGCCGGGTCACCACCAAAGCCGCAGCCCCCTGGCTGGCCATGGCCTCCCGCACCCGGGTCAGTTTTTCCTCCACGGCTTCGCCGGTAAGTTGAGGGGGCAAAGCAAACAACGGGCGGCCAGAACGGGGGGGGCGTTCGGCCCATACCTGGTCCACTAGGTTGCCCTCCACCGCCACCCACTCCACCCCCGGCCCGGCCTTCAGCCGCTCCATCCGCCCCGAAGACACCAGGAAGGGATCAAACCCCACCCGCACCGGGGGCAGGCCCGCCAAAAATTCTTCCAAAGTGGGCTCTCCGGCCTGCCCCACCTTGTGCACCACGATCTGCTCTCGGTTCACCTGCTCCAGGGCCTGCAGGTGATAGCGGGCATCCACAAACAGGTACCCCCGGCTCTTCCCCGCCAAAAAATCTCCCGCCGACCCCTGGAACCCGCACACGGCTTGGCGGCGGCGGTTGCGGGGCGGGGGGTACTCGTTGCCGTGCTCATCACCAGAGGGCACCAAGTAATAGTCCAGCCGGTGGGCTTCCATGGCCCTCTGCAGGTCGCCCAGCAGAGAAGTTTTTCCAGACGGGTGCGTTTGGGGTATCATAGGCAGGCTTTCATAAAGGATATATTTGGAATAGATCAATGGGGGTTGGGGATGTCCACAGCACCCCTCCCTGGTGCCTTCGGCACCTGTCCCTCCCTGTCGGAGAGGGACAATACGGCCTTAGGCCGAGGGGTGGAAAATAAAATCCGTTCAGTTCATGAAGCCGTACAGAAGCGAGCACCTCACCCACCAGTTTCCAGCGATTCACCTCTCTAAATCACGTTCACTTGAGCCGCCCATGACCCGCCATGAACATATTTCCCTGACCCTGCCCGATGGCGCCCACACCAAACTTACGGTCTTTGCGCCGAGGCACGGGGCCGACACCCACCCGGTGATCTTGTTTCTGCCGGCCCTGGGCGCCCCCCGGGGGTATTACGAGCCCTTCTTGCAGGGCTTGGCCGATGAGGGCTACACCGTGTATTCGGCGGACCTGCGGGGAATGGGCGATCACTCGGTGCAGGGGGGGCCAGGAACCGACTACGGGTATTGGGACCATCTTTCCATTGAGGTTCCCGCCCTGACTGCGGAGGTGCGCCGCCGACACCCCAGGGTGCCCCTGTTTTTGGGGGGCCACAGCCTGGGGGGCCAGTTGGCCCTGCTGCACCTGGCCCTGCACCCAGCCGATGCCCGGGGGTTGTTTCTGCTGGCGGTGAGCTTTCCCTATTACAAAACTTGGCCCTGGGGCATGCGGCTTTTGACCCTGGGGTTTGGGGCCTATGTGCGGCTGGCCGGAATGGTGTTTGGATATTCCCCCGGCCATTGGCTGGGCTTTGGGGGAAAGCAATCTGCCCGCATGATGGCCGACTGGTTTCACCTCATCCGCACCGGGCAGGTGAAGTTGTCCGGCTGCCCCCACGACCTGGAAGCCGCTATGCCCCGGCTCACAGCACCAGTGCTGGCCATTAGTTTTCACAAAGACCTCTATTGCCCCCCCTCGGCGGTGAAGTTTACCCTAGACAAACTATCCGGGGCGGCCAGCCGGGTGCTGTATCACTTCCTTCCGGCGGAGTTGAACACCCCCGAGCTGGGGCATTTCCGCTGGGCCCGCCGCCCAGGCACCCTGCCCGCCTTTCTGGCCCAGTGGCTCCGCAAGCATTCGTGAAGCAAAAAAATCACCCCTCCCTGGCGGCTTACGCCGCCTGTCCCTCCCCGTCGGAGAGGGACAATACTCGAATCCAGCGGTTATTCTCTGCAACCGCTCGGGAAACACAGCCGGACGGAAGCAAGTGCTTAACCCCCCGGCTTCAAGGTATTCCTCAACTGCACCCCTCCCTGGCGGCTTACGCCGCCTGTCCCTCCCCGTCGGAGAGGGACAATACTCGAATCCAGCGGTTCATTACATCTACCGTTCGGTTTGTGAAACCGGCAGGAAACAACCATCCACATCCCGGCTTCGAGCTTACTTTTCTCCTTCGGGGGGTTTGAACCCGACCTGGTCCAGGGTCTCCAACAGGGCCATCACCTGGGGCAGCATGTTGTGAATGTCCTCGTGAGAGGTCCCCCGCAGCAATTCAAACGTGAGCACCAACAGGCCGTGCTCCCGGCCATAGGACCCCAAGGAACCAGGAGTGGGATAGCCGATGGACAACCGGCGCTCGATGCCCAGCCCTTCGGTAAACGTTGCCACCGCTTGGTTCAGGGCCGGGGCCAGGGTTTCCGGGAGGCGCTCCACCTCTAAAAACGTTTCTTTAAAACTGTGCAGGCTGAAAACAATCTGGGGGGCCACCCAGTCCAGGGCATCGAGAAAAGCCCGGGTCTCCGGCTCTGACACCGGCTTGTGGCCCGGCGGAAACCGGGGGTTCACCGGCTTGGGAGACCAGTCGCGGGTGGGCATGTTGCGGTTTAAGTCTACGTTGCGGGCGTTCCAGCGCTGGCGCAGCAGGGCGCCGTCCAGGTTCAGGCAGGGAATCACCGGAAACGCGTTCTGCCGCAGGGCCAGCAGGGTGCCCAAGAACACCGCCTCGGATTCATCGCCATGGGCCCCCGCCACCACCATCACTTTTTGGCGGGGCCAGGGGTTGTGCAGCGTCACCATGTTGCCCATCAGGGTGCGGCCCAGTTCTTTGGCCGGAGATGGCGGGCGGGTGGGATCGTTCCAAGGGGGGGGTTCCAGCAGCAGCGGCATGGCTGGCATGGGGTTCTGCTTAATTTCCATGGGGTGGCGGGCTCAATCGTTCAAGTGGATAGGAAACAGGGAAAATTAGGGAGTTGGGAAACGTGATCCTCACACTTCCCCTCCTTCTTTTGGGTATCATAATTTTTCCGAAAAAGCCCCCTGCATGGTCTTCTCCCTGCCCGTTCCCTGCCCTTTCCATTGGCCCCATTGAACCCCGGAGGATTTTCCCCTACCCTGGGTTGAACGTTTCATTTTCCCAACCCTTCCCCTGCCCAAGGAGTTTCCGTTCAGCCATGGCCACCAACATCACCCCCCGCAAAGACAACTACTCTCAATGGTATCAAGACGTCATTTCGGCGGGGCAGCTGGCCGACCACGCCCCGGTGAAGGGCTGCATGGTCATCCGCCCCACCGGCTACGCCATTTGGGAGGAAATCCAGGCCAAGCTGGACCGGCGCTTCAAAGAAACCGGCCATGTGAACGCCTACTTTCCGGTGCTGATCCCCAAGAGCTTCATCACCAGAGAAGCCGAGCATGTGGAGGGGTTTTCCCCCGAACTGGCCGTGGTGACCCAAGCGGGGGGCAAAGAACTGGAGGAACCCCTGGTGGTGCGCCCCACCAGCGAAACGGTGATCGGCCACATGTATTCCCAATGGGTGCAAAGTTACCGCGACTTGCCGGTGATGATTAACCAATGGGCCAACGTGATGCGGTGGGAAATGCGCACCCGCATGTTCCTGCGCACCAGTGAATTTTTATGGCAAGAGGGCCACACCGCCCACGAAACCCCCGAAGAAGCCGAAGCCGAAACCCTGAAGATGCTGGAGGTGTATCGGGAATTTTTGGAAGAAGAGCTGGCCATTCCGGTGCTGGCGGGGCTGAAAAGCGAGCGGGAGAAATTCCCCGGGGCCCTGCGCACTTACAGCGTAGAGGCCCTGATGCAAGACGCCAAGGCCCTGCAGGCTGGCACCAGCCACAACCTGGGCACCAATTTCGCACGGGCCTTCGACATCCAATACCTGGATCGGTCCAACGAACGCCGCCACGCCCACACCACTTCTTGGGGAGTGTCTACCCGGTTAATCGGCGGCATCATCATGACCCACTCCGATGACGATGGGCTGATTTTGCCCCCCCGCATTGCCCCGGTGAAAACCGTGATCATTCCCCTGTTCAAAAACCCCCAGGAAGAAGCCCAGGTGATGGCCTTTGCCGACAAAGTGAAGGCCGCCCTGGGGGGGGCCATGGACCCCCTGAAGGTGCGGGTCGATACCCGGGGCGACCTGCGCCCCGCCGACCGCTTCTTCCACTGGGCCCAGCAAGGGGTGCCCCTGCGGCTAGAGGTAGGCCCCCGCGACGTGGCCGAAGGCAAGGTGATGATGGTGCGGCGAGACAACCGGGCCAAGACCAGCGTAACGCTGGAAGCCCTGGCCCAAACCGTGACCGACACCCTGGCCGCCATGCAGAAAGATCTGTTCCAAAAAGCCCTCGACTTCCGCCAAGCCAACACCCACTCTGTGGAGACCTACGACCAGTTCAAAAAAACCGTGGAGGAAAAGGGCGGGTTCATCCTGGCCCACTGGAATGGCAAGGGAGAGGTGGAGGCCAAAATCAAAGAAGAAACCAAAGCCACCATCCGCTCCATTCCCATCACCGGGAAAAAAGAGCCGGGCAAGTGCATGGTGACCGGAGAGCCCAGCGAACAGCGGGTGGTCTTTGCCGTGGCGTATTGATATCCGGCGACCATGGTCTAACCGGGCATAACCTAGCGTAAAAGGGGGGCTTCGCCCCCCCTTTCACCGAAAAAACCCTGAGGTGGCAACGGTTTCATCCGGTTGAAGCCGCGTAGGTGAAGTGGCTTTTCCGGTTCCTTCCGTTGGGGTAAGATGTCGCCAGTCAACGAATTCGCAGTTTCCCAACCCTTTTTGCAAAGCATGCCCCATGTCTTTTGAACCCACCATTGGCCTGGAAATTCACGCCCAGCTGGCCACGGCCAGCAAACTGTTTTGCAGCTGCCCCACCACGTTTGCTTGCCCGCCCAACGCCAACACCTGCCCGGTGTGCATGGGGCTTCCTGGGGTGCTGCCCGTCACCAACCGCCAAGTGGTCGAGTTCGCCATCCGGCTGGGGTTGGCCACCCACTGCTCCATCCGCAACGTTAGCCAATTTGCCCGGAAGAATTACTTTTACCCCGACCTGCCCAAGGCCTACCAAATTTCTCAGTACGACCGCCCCATCTGCGAGCACGGCTGGGTAGACATCGAGGTGGAGGGGAAAACGAAACGGGTGTCCATCACCCGCATTCACATCGAGGAAGACGCGGGCAAACTGGTGCACGAGGGAGAAGACCCCACGGCCAGTTACGTGGACCTGAACCGGGCGGGGATTCCCCTGCTGGAAATCGTGAGCGGGCCCGACATGACCACCCCAGAGGAAGCCAAAGCCTACATGGAGAAAATCCATTCGCTGGTGACCTACCTGGCGGTGTCTCACGGCGACATGGAAAAGGGCAACCTGCGGGCCGACGCCAACGTGTCCATCCGCCCCCCAGGGCAAAAAGAGCTGGGCACCCGCACCGAGACGAAGAACCTGAACTCCTTTCGCTTCGTGCGCGACGCGGTGACCTACGAAATTGAGCGCCAAGCCGATGAGCTGCGAGAAGGCCGCCGCATCATTCAAGAGACCCGGCTGTGGGACGCCATGACCAAAACCACCTTTCCCATGCGCTCCAAAGAAGAAGCCCACGATTACCGGTACTTCCCCGACCCCGACCTGCCCCTGGTGGTGGCCGATGAAGCCTGGGTAGACCGGGTGCGCAAAGAAATGCCAGAGCTGCCAGACGAAAAGAAAGCCCGTTACATCGCCCAGTTTGGGCTGTCGGCCTACGACGCGGGGGTGCTGACCCAGGACCGAGCCGTGGCCGAGTTTTACGAGGCGGTGCTGGCGGCGGGGGCCGACCCCAAAAAAGCCGCCAACCGGGTAACCGTGGACCTGGCGGCCAAACTGAACGACACCAAGCACGTGATGGCCGAAGTGAAGTTTACCCCGGCCCAGTTGGCCCGGCTGATTGCCCTGGTGGACCAGGGGGCCATTTCCTCCAAGCAGTCGAAAGAAGTGTTCGACGCCATGTATGACAGCGGAGAGGACCCCGACCTGGTGGTGAAATCCAGGGGCTTAAGCCAAATGAGCAACCAAGCCGAGTTGGAAGCCATCGTGGCCAAAATCGTGGCCGACAACCCCGGCCAGGTGGAGCAATTCCGGGCGGGGAAAGACAAAGTCTTCGGGTTCTTTGTGGGGCAAATCATGAAGGCCACCCAGGGCAAAGCCAACCCGGCCCTGGTGAACGACCTGCTGAAGAAAAAATTGGGGTAAAGGGGGGGGTCAGGTGGGGGGCTCTCGCTTACTCTCCGGCTTACTCGCCTTTGGGCCCCCATTTTTGGCGGGCCCGCTGCTCGGCGGTTCTTTCCCGGTCGTCTTCTTGTTCACGGGCAATTTCTCCCAGCCAATCCCGCCGCCGCCCGGTGTCTCGGGCGTGTTGAAACAGGGCAAACAGCCGCTCGGCCATTTCTTGCAGCATGAAGGCCGGGGTGTTGTCTTGGGCGGCCAGTTGAATCTTCACCTGCCATTCCGCCATGGGAAAATCACAGGCCAGCACCGTGTCGGGGTCCATGCGGTGGCGCTTCAAATATGCCATCACATCCTCTGGCGTCCAGTTGTAATGTTTGGCCACCTTGTTGGCGTTCATAAAGCGCACCGTTCCCTCCGGGGTCAGGCCCAGGTAATATAACTGGAACATTTCCATCGGGTTCGGTTCCATGGCCAAGTCATCCTTTCAAAAAGCCCAGGGGGGGCGTGCGTTCGCGCCGGGGGCCCGCCCCGGCAGAATCATTCTAGCACCCTGGGGCCGGGTGCGGCACCCCCGGCTGCGGCGGTGGCTGTGCTGGCCCCTCCGCCCCTGGGGCTGCGGCGGGGAGAGGCTGTCTTTCCCCCAAAGCTGGACTTATCCTTTCACCGTCCAGGGAGAAGCCTTCTTGGTGTACAAGGCCCACGGGGTGTTTGGCTTTGGGCACCTGGGGCTGGTGGTGCGCTCTGGGGGGGAATATTTGCGCTACGATCAATTTTCCTCCAGCGAGCTCACTTTGGAGCGTCTGCGGTTTGCCGGCACCGTGGGCCCTTGGGACCCCCTGCTGTGCCGCCTGCGGGCCATGACTTGGTTCACCCGTGAGCAGGTTCTTCGCCGGGGGCCAGCCCCCCTGGAAAAACTGGTCTGGCCCTGGGAGGTGCTGCTGCCCCTGGAGCTGCCCCCCCAGCCCCAGGCGGCCCTGGCCCAGGCCTTAGCGGCCCGCTGGCAAAGCGCCCGCCACAACGAGCAACCCCAGGCCCGGCGTTATTCTCTGTGGAGCAACAATTGCCTGCATTTCGTGAAACACACGCTGGCCGAGGGGGGGGTCAGGGTGCGGGGGCGTTTTCCCAAACGGCTGGCGGCCCGCTGGGAAACCCACCTGTCCTCCCTAAGTTCATCCCCCAGGGGAAACCCATGACCCCTCCCGCTGTGCGATGGCTGACCCCGGAGCCCTCCGGCTGGAACATTCCCCTGGCCGAAACCGGCCCCGCCGCCCTGGCCGAAGGGGTGCGGCAGGGGCTGCACCGCCAGGCCCAGCTGGCCGTGGTAAACCGCCAGGGAGCGGTGTTCACCTGGGCCATGGGTTCTTCCGGGCCGCCAACCAACCCCGCTCCCCTTCGCTGGTATTCGGCGGGCAAACCCCTGGCCGTGGCCGCCCTGGCCTGGTTACTAGACCGGGGGAAGGGTTCTCTGAACGACCGGATAGCCCACTACCTTCCAGAGTTTTCTCCCGCCGGAGACAAAGACGCCGTTACCCTGCGGCACCTGCTCACCCACACCGGGGGATTCCCGGAAACCCTGGGGGAACTTTCCCTCCATACCAGTTGGGCCGAAACCCTGGCGCATATTGGCCAGGCCCCGGCAGAACACCCCCCCGGCACCGTGGCGGCCTATCAGCGGGAGGTGTCTTGGCTGCTGCTGAGCGAGGTCATTCAGCGGATGGATGGCCGCCCCCTGGCCCGGCTGCTGGCCGAGGAGTTCTTCTCCCCCCTGGGCATGACAAACACATATCTGGAATCCTCTCCCTTTCCCCGGCCCGGGTCCGGCTGGCAAGGCCCTGCCCTGGACTTAGCCCTGTTTTACGGCCTGTGGCTCAACCACGGCCGGGTACCCGCCCCCCAGGGGCCTGCTATATTAGACCCTCGCACGGTAGAATTGTTCACCGCCTGCCACCGCTGGGGTATGCCCGACCGCGCCCTGATGAACGCCCCCCTGGCCTGGGGGCTGGGGTTTGCCCTCCACGGCCATGCCGACTTTCCCCGGCAGGCGGGGCGGCGGGTGTTTGGTCACCCTGGGCTCACCCTGGCCCTGGGCCTGGCCGACCCCGACCGGGGCCTGGCCGCCGTGGTGCTGACCGACGGCGAACAACCCCCCGCCCTAAACGCCCGCCGAATGCGGGAGGCCCTGGACCCGGTGTTCCTGGCCGCCCCAGGAGGCCGCCCATGAGCCGACCCTTCCCCCAAGTGGGGGTATCCATTTCCTTTGACCCCGACGCCGCCCGGGCCGCCCGGCTGGCCGCCATGGAGGCCATGGAACAGGCCCAACTGACCGAAGCGGCCTGGGCCTGCTGCTTTTTCACCAACACCCACCTGGCCCGGGCCGGGGCCATCCGCCAAGGGGTCCTGACCGAAACCCACTGCCGGGTGCTGTGCGGCACCAGCGCCCAGGGGGTGCAAACCCTGGGGGCCGAGACCGAAACCGGCCCCGGCGTGGTGGTGATGGTGGGGGGCCGGGAAATCTCCGCGGCGGGGGGGGTGCTGCCCTCCGACGGCGCCAACCTGATGGGGTTTTTTGGAACGGAGCCGGGCAGCCTGCTGCTGCTGTTCCCCGATTTGTTCCGGGTGAACGTGGAGGAACTGCTGGGCACCTTCGCGGGGGGGCTGGGGCATACGGAAATCGCCGGGGCGGGTTCCGGCGACGGCACCCCCGACAGCGGACTGCAACTGGGCCTGTCCGGCCCGCGCGCCGGAACGGTGGCGGCCCTGGGGCTGAAAGGTTCGTTTCGCGCGGTGGTGGGGGTGGCTTCAGGGGCCCAACCGGTGGGGGAACCCCGCCGGGTCACCCAGGCCGAACCGGGGGTGCTGCTGACCCTGGACGACCAGCCCGCCCTGCAAGTGTTCATGAACACCGCCGAACAACTGGGCATGACCAACCTAGATCAAGCCCTGGCGGAACTGCGGGTGGGATTTCACCTGGAGGAACCCCCTTCTCCTTTGGCAACGTTCCAACAAGAAAACCGCTGCACCCCCCGGCCCGTCACCGGGCTAACCGCCCAGCAGGGGCTGCGGGTTCACCTGCCGCCGGGAGCCCACGCCACCATTTCTTTTCTGCGGGCCAACCCGGCCTGGGCCCTGGAGGAAACCCGGCGCATGGCCCAGCAAATGAACGAAGACCTGGGGGGGCCGCCCCAACTGGCTTTTTATTTTTCTTCCGTGGGGCGGGGGGCCCTGCTGCATGGCCGCCGCCAAGCCGACACCACCGTGTTGCGAAACGTGTGGGGAGACTTTCCCTTGGCGGGGCTGATGGGCGGCCTGGAAATTTCAAAGGGAGGCGTGCACAATTTAACTGGCGTGCTGGCCGCCCTGCGCTGGCTAGAATAAATCGCGCACTCTCTTTTTTCCTGGTTTTCCTTATTTTCCCTCTTGCCTGAAGCGGGGAAAAAGGATTAAGCATGAAGGTATCCACTCACGATTCAACCACCACACGGCCACCCGCCAGCGAGGACTCCCATGGGGAAAGGACAGACCCTGTATTGCGAAGAATGTTTGGAAGACATTGCCCCCAACGATGTGTATTGGGAGGGGAAACGGGGGTATTGCGGCCACTGCGGCAGCGAACTGGATACCGAGTCTCACCAGGCTGACATGGTCGATGTCATCCAGGGTAAAATCATCAAACCGGTGATTTACGAAGAGGGCGAGTTGGACGAGGAAGAACTGGACGACTCGGACGGGGAGGATGACCTGGAGGAGGACTTTGACGTGGATGAAGAAGGCGTGTTGGGATCGTCGGACAAGGAAGACGAAGACGACCGCTGAGCCGCCACACCACCCCCCACCGCCGGGTCGTGCCAGCGGAAGGTTTCTCCCTGCCAGTTTTTAACCTCTACGCTCCCCCCCTCCAGCCGCGCCACATAGCCTGGCACCAGGGCCTGCCGCAGGCCCTGGGGGTCTTCCACCACCAGCCGGGGCTGGGCCAGCCCGCTCACCTTCCCCCGCAGGCTTTTCGCCAGGGCCAGGGCCGCCCCCGGCGGCAGGGGGGCCATGCCGGGCCAGCGGCCTTCCACCAAGTGGGTGGGGCGCACCCCCAGGTTCAGCAGCCCCACCGCCAGTTCTTCCAACCCGCCGGGGGAATCGTTTGGCCCCAGCAGAATCTGCCCGTGAGCGGCCAAGGGGCTTTGCCCCAGGGCCCCCAGGGCACGGCCAACCCCTCCAGTCAAAGCCGTTCCCCCCCACACCCAGGCCCCCAACCACAACCCCGCCACGCGGCCCAGGCCCGCCGCCAGGGCGTCTTCCAACCGTTCTGCGCCAGCGCCCGTCAGGTCCCATTCCACCCGCAGCAGGGCCGGGCGATAGGCCCGCCGCAGCCGGGTCATCAGGGCGGGCAAATCCTGGGCGGTCTGGCCCTCCAGCAAGACCAATTCTCTTACCGGCTCCACCGGCACCCCCGCCGGATGACGCCCCCACAAGTCGGCCAGGGCCCTGCGGCGGGGGTCTAACGGAGAAGCGGGAGAAGAGGTAGGGGAAGAGATAGGGGAAGAGGCTGGAGGAACATGCGGTAAAGGAGCAGCAGAAGATGAGGCTGGCGTAGTAGAAGAATCAGAAGGAGCGGGCAGAACGGGCCGGGGGCCGGGCCACAGCCACAACCGTCCCGGTTCCGGGCAAACACCAGCCAGCCCAAACCCCTCGGCCCGGTTCACGAGGCTTTGGGGTAGCGAATGAACTTCAGAAAGTACGTCCACCCGGTCCACAGGGTCAGGGCCGTGGCGAGGTACAACCCCCAGCGGCCAATTTCGGCGGCGGGGATTCCCGCCGGGTTGTGGTCAATCAAAAAGCCCCCGGTGGCAATCATTTGCAGCACGGTTTTCACCTTGGCCCCCTGCTCCGAGGAAATCACCACCCCCTCGGCCGCCGCCACCGAGCGCAAGCCCGTCACGAAGAACTCCCGCATGACAATCAGAATCACCGGAATGACCTCGGCCCGCTGTTGAGACACCAACATGACCAGCAGGGCCAGAATCAGCATTTTGTCGGCCACCGGGTCCAGCAGTTTTCCCAAGCGGCTCACCACCCCCCAGCGGCGAGCCAACCACCCATCAAAGAAGTCGGTCAGGCTGGAAAGAAAGAATACCAACAGGGCCCATTCCCCCATCACCGGGTCGTGGAGGGCCGTCATCCACAACAACAGGGGGATGGACAAAATGCGGAGAAGCGTGAGCTGGTTGGGGGTTACCCAAAAGAACGGATTGGCCATACCTACCTTGGGTGTTTCGGGAGAATCAAACCAACGGGGACTTTCCTTCAGATTATCCTCTTTGACCGGATGGGCGCAATGACTGATGATATTCCATGGACCAACCACCCCAACAAATCGTGGAATTGACCATCGAACGGATGGGGGCCAAGGCCATGGGGCTGGCCCGGCTGAACGGCAAACGGGTGCTGGTGGCCCGCGGGCTGCCGGGCGAAACCCTGCGGGCGGAACTGGCGCGGGAACAACCCGATTACCTGACGGCCCTGGCCCTGGAACCTGTGGTGCCCTCTCCCCAACGGGTAGAACCGGCCTGCCCCCATTTTGCCCAATGCGGCGGGTGCGATTGGCAGCATTTGGCCTATCCGGCCCAGCTGGAGGCCAAGCGCCAGACTGCCGAGGAGACCTTCCGCCGCCAGGGGGGGCTGGAACCTCCCCCTGGTTGGATTCTGCACCCCTGCCCCCGCCCCCTGGAATACCGGGACAGGCTCACGTTTGCGGCCGTGCCCGTCAGTCCTGGCACTGGCCCGGCTGCCCTGGTTCCCGGGTTCTTTCCTTGGAAAGAAGGCCCCCCGGTGGCGGTGGAGGTTTGCCGGCTGGCCCCAGAGGTGCTGACTCGGCTGGCGGCCCAGGCCCTGGCCTGGCCCCCCCTGGCCGGGCTTAACCCCGCCGCCCTGCAGGTGGAAACGGTTCTCCACGGGCCACCCCAGGCCCCCCGGCTGGGGTTGGTGCTGCGGGTAAACCAAACCGCTTTGCTTCAAGCCCTGGCCCACCAGGGAGATTCCCTGACCGCCTGGCTGGACGCCCCCTGGGACGGAATCCCTCACCCCCCGGTGGATCAGGTGGCCCTGTTGGCTGACAACGGCAAGGGAGAAGCCCGGCTGCTGCGGGGAGACGGCAGGCTGGAGAAACACCTGGGGCCCCACCGCTGGATGGCCCCCCTGGGGGGCTTCTTTCAGGTGAACCCCACCATGGCGGAAGCCCTGGTGGGGCGGCTGAGCGAACATTTGGCGGAGCCCTGGGTGCAACACCTGGCGGGTCCCAACACAGGCAAACACAAAAAAACCAAACAGAACTCCGGTGCCGGGACAAAACACCCCAGCTTGATGGACCTGTATTGCGGGGCGGGGCTGTTATCCCTGCCCTTGGCCCGGCAGGGCTGGGCCGTGACCGGGGTGGAGCAAAACCAAGAAGCGGCAGCCCTGGCCCAAACCCAAAGCACCACCGAGGGGCTGAAACAGGCCCGGTTTGTGGGGGCCAACCTGGAAACCCCCGGAGAACTCACCCGGCAAGCGGCCCGCCACCAAAAAGCCTTCGGCCCCCCCACGGTGCTGCTGGCCGACCCTCCCCGGCGGGGGCTGTCGGCCCAGGTCGTGCGGGAGATCATGGCCCTGGGCCCCCCGGTGGTGGTGCTGGTGTCTTGCGATGGCGCCACCCTGGCCCGCGACGCCGCCCGGTTGTCGACCGCTTATGGGCTGGCCTCTCTGGAGGGGTTTGACCTGTTCCCCCAAACCCACCACCTGGAATTTTTAGCCGTGCTGAAAAGGAAATAATTCCGGCCCTGGCGTTTCACCCCAGGGAGGCGTATGACAAAAAGAACGAGACTGGTCAATCCGGCTATTTTCGTCACAACACAGACGCGTCACCGGCAGGCAAATATCTTGGCAAAACCAGGGTTTTTGCCGTGAAGGGGGATGGGAAAATTGAGTGTATGCAAAGCTCTTAACCGTTCCCTATATTTGGCGAGACGACCATGACCCCCACCGAACGCATTCCAGAACCCCTTGTGCTGGTCATCTTTGGCGCCTCGGGAGACCTCACCAAGCGCAAGCTTTTGCCCGCCCTGTATTCTCTGGCCCGGGAGGGCCTGCTGCCCGCCCGGTTCGCCGTGGTGGGTTTTGCCCGCAAGGCCATGACCAGCCAGGCCTTCCGTGATGCCATGCGGGAGGGCTGCGACAAATTCGCCCGCCGCCGCCCGGTAGACAACCCCCTGTGGGACGCCTTCTCGGCCAACCTGCACTACCACCAGGGAGACTACGCAGACCCCGCCTCGTTCACCGCCCTGAAAGAACGGCTGGAGGGCCTGGACCGGGAACTCCACACGGCGGGCAACCGGCTGTTTTATTTGTCCACCCCGCCTTCTACCTACGAGCCCATCATCGCCAACCTGGGCAAGGCGGGCCTGGCCAAACGCAACCTGCAGCCCCTGCCCCACATCATCATCGAAAAGCCCTTTGGCCACGACCTGGACAGCGCCCGGCACCTGAACGGGCAACTGAAAAAAGTGTTCCGTGAATCCCAAATTTTCCGCATTGACCACTACCTGGGAAAAGAAACCGTGCAGAACATGCTGGTGCTGCGGTTCGGCAACGGCATATTCGAACCGTTGTGGAACAACCGCCACGTTGACCACGTGCAGATCACCGCCATGGAGGCCATTGGGGTGGAAGGCCGGGGGGGATATTACGAGGAAGCGGGCATTCTGCGCGACATGGTGCAAAACCACTTGTTTCAACTGCTCAGCCTTACCGGCATGGAGCCCCCCAGTTCCATGGAGTCCAACGCCGTGCGCGACGAAAAGGTGAAGTTCCTACGCAGCCTGCGGCCCATTCCACAGGAAGACGTGTCTCGGTTCGTGGTGCGGGGGCAGTACGCCCCCGGCACCCTGGGAGGAGAAAAAGTGCCGGGCTACCGGCAAGAAGACGGCGTGGCGGCCGATTCGGTCACCGATACCTACACGGCCTTGAAACTCTACGCCGACAACTGGCGCTGGGCGGGGGTGCCCTTTCTGCTGCGCACGGCCAAGCGGGGGGCCAAGCGCATCACCGAAATCTCGGTGCATTTTAAGCCGGCCCCCTTGCGCATGTTTGGCGGGCACGACGGCCTGGCCGAGCCGAACCAGTTGGTCATTCAGGTGCAGCCCGACGAAGGCATCTCTTTGCATTTCTCGGCCAAAGAACCGGGCCCCACCACCGAGCTGCTGCCGGTAGACATGACCTTCCGCTACGGGGCGTCCTTTGGCAAAGAATCACCCGAAGCCTACGAGCGGTTGATCTTGGACGCCATGCTGGGTGACAGCACCCTGTTCACCCGCGACGACGAGGTCGAAGCCTCCTGGGCCTTCATCACGAACATTCTGACCGCCTGGAAAAAACAAAAAGCCCGGCAGATTGCCCAGTACACCGCCGGAAGCTGGGGCCCCCAAGAGGCCGACGCCCTGCTGGAACCGGGGATGACTTGGCGCAAGCCGTAACGGGCTTGTTCCCCACGAGCACAGAACACCGATGAGCCAACCCCTTCCCCTGTTGTGGGTAGAATCGGACCCACTGGCCGCCGCCAGGAAGGGCGCCGCCCTGCTCAACCAATGGGGCATGGAAGCCCAGGCCCAGGGCGAAACCTTCATGGTGTCTCTGGCGGGGGGCACCACCCCGGAAACCCTGTACCGGGAATGGGGCCAGTCCTCGCGGCTGGACTGGAGCCGGGTGGTGCTGCTGTTTGGGGATGAGCGCTGTGTGGAACCGCACCATCCGGATTCCAACCACGCCATGGTGGCCGCCAGTCTGTTCCCCTACCTGCCGGTGCGCCCCCAGCTGGAACGGATGGAGGGGGAACGGCCCCCCCAAGAAGGTGCCCAGCGCTATGACACCCGGCTGGCCGCCCTGTTGAACGGCGGGCAGCCCTGGCAGGCCGCCCTGCTGGGCATGGGGGCCGATGGCCACACGGCCTCCCTGTTCCCCCATTCCCCAGCCCTGGCCCAGCGCGCCCGCCTGTGCGTGGAGGCGGAGTCTCCCGCCGGGCAGCGCCACCGGCTTACCCTTTCTCTGGGGGCCCTGCTGCGGCCCCGCCGCCTGATGGTTGTGGTGACCGGCGGAGGCAAAGCCCAGGTGCTGGCCCAGGTGCTGGAAGGCCCCTGGATGCCCCAGGAGCTGCCCGCTCAGTTTTTGCTGCGCCCCGAAGGACGAACCCAGGGAGACGGACCAGAAACCCACCTGGTGTGCGACGCCGCCGCGGCCAACGAATTGTCTCACGACTTTCTGAACCGCCATCTTTCCCCTCCACCCCCCTACTCAGGATAACCCATGGCCAAGCCCACCCCATCCGCCTCTCCATCCTCCTCTTCCGGCCGCCAGCAAATTGGCATGGTGGGCCTGGGGGTGATGGGCGCCAACTTTCTGTTGAACTTTGCCCACCGGGGATTGTCGGGGGTGGGCTACGACGTGGACCCCAACCGGGTGAAGGCCTTTCTGGCGGGCCCGGCCCAGGGCCAGCCGGTGCTGGGGGCCGAAAGCTACCAAGACTTGGCGGCCAAGCTGGAACGCCCCCGCAAAGTGATTGTGCTGGTGCCGGCGGGCAAACCGGTGGACGCCGTGATGGAGGCCCTGGCCGCCGTGCTGGAACCGGGGGACGTGATTGTGGAGGGAGGGAATTCGTTCTTTGAGGAAACCGAGCGGCGAGAGGAAGCCATGGCCGCCAAGGGGTTTCACTTCACCGGCATGGGCATATCTGGCGGAGAAGAAGGGGCCCTGAAGGGCCCCAGCCTGATGCCGGGGGGGCCCGCCCAGGGGTACAAGGCCCTGGAACCCCTGCTGGTAAAGGTGGCCGCCCAGGTAGACGACGGCCCCTGCGTGGCCCACATGGGGCCGGGGGGAGCCGGACACTTTGTGAAAATGGTGCACAACGGCATTGAGTACGGCGACATGCAGTTGATTGCCGAGGCCTACGACCTGCTGCGCCGGGCCGGGGGCCTGGACAACCCCCAGTTGGCCGATACCTTCGATCAATGGAACCAGGGTGAGCTGGAATCCTTCCTGATCGACATCACCGCCCGCATCTTTCGCCAGAAAGACACCCTGGGGGGCGGCTGGCTGGTGGACGTAATTTTAGACAAAGCTGGTATGAAGGGCACCGGCACCTGGACCGTGCGCGAAGCCGCCCAGCTGGGGGTGGCCGCCCCCACCATCGCCGCCGCGGTGGAGGGCCGCCAGCTTTCTGCCCTGAAAGACCAGCGGCTGGCCGCCGAACCCCGGCTGGCCTCTGGCGCCCCCCCGGTGAAGCCCCTGCCCCCGGCCGCGCGGGCCGCCTTTGCCGCCCGGGTGGCCGATGCCCTGTATTGCGCCAAGGCCTGTTCTTACGCCCAGGGCATGGCCATGCTGGCCGCCGCCAGCCGCCAGCACAACTGGAACATTCCCCTGGCCGAGGCCGCCCGCATTTGGAAAGGAGGCTGCATCATTCGGGCAAAGTTCCTGCGCTCCATTCAGCAAGCCTTTCAAGCAGACCCCGACCTGCCCAACCTGCTGATGGCCCCGGCCTTCCAAGAGGCCCTGGGGCAGCGGGTCACCGCTTGGCGCGGGGTCGTCACCGAAGGCATGGCCCTGGGCATTCCCCTGCCGGGGTTTGCCGCTTCGCTGGCCTATTACGATGCCTATCGCACGGGGCGCCTGCCGGTAAACCTGGTGCAGGCCCAGCGCGATTTGTTCGGGGCTCACACCTATCAACGCACCGACCGCGAAGGGGTATTCCACACCGTGTGGGAGTAACATAAACGCAAAATGTGAGGCATCCATCTGAAAAGCCCCCTCCTGGCTTTTTTCCCCCACCATCTCTAAAATTCATCCCAGTGGGGATCCACGCTTCGATTTCTGTTCACAGACTGGCTTTTTCTTTTCCCGCTCTTCCTGGATGACCGCGGTGCGTAAGGCAAACATTCCGTTGTGGGTCGTGGTGTGTGGGTTGCTGTGGGCATGGGCCACCACCCCGGTCATTGCCAACCCCCTGGCCGACCCCCCCCCAGACCCCCCCACCCTGGTGCTTACCCAGCAAACCTCATCTGTTTTGGTGGTGCCCTTTGCCCAAATGCTGGAAGACCCCGCGGGAACCCTCACCCTGGACGACGTGCGCTCTCCCGCCCTGGCGGGCCACTGGTCCCGCCCCACAGGCAGCACCATCAACTTGGGGCTGGTTCCCTCCATCCTGTGGGTTCGGTTTTCGCTGGTCAATCAATCGGAAGAATCCACCTGGGAGTTAAACGTCCGGCAAAATCAGTCGCGCCAAGCTACGCTGTACATCGTGGAGGGAACCACCGTGAGGGGGCCCTTCGAAGCCGGGCTCTCGGCCCCCCTGGAAGCCCGCTCCATCCCGGACAGAGTTCCCCGCTACCTGTTGTCTCTGGCCCAGAATCACCCGCAAACGTTTTACATTCGGGTGCATACCCTTGGTTATGCGGGGGTCAACCCCCTTCTCTCCAGGCTTCCGCAAGCCGCGCATTTCAGCTACAGCCAAAAATTGTTGATTGGTCTCTACACCGGCTTGGTGCTGGCCATGCTGTTTTATAACCTGCTGATCGGCGTTTCCCTGGGCGACAAGCGTTACTTGTTTTATGGGTTGTATTTGGTCTCCCTCTCCACGTTTCTGCTGCTGCTGTATGGCCTGTTCGAAACCCTATGGCCCTGGAATTTCACCCCCCGGCAAGTAGAAGGCGTGGGCTGGGCCATCTTTGGGTTTGGATTTCTGTCTATCCTGACCTTGCTGTTGTTCACCGGGCATTTTTTCAACGCATGGAAACACCGGACGGCGGGGAGGGTGTTGAAGGGATGGCTGGTGGTGTCGGCCGGAGCGGCCTTGGTGGGGGTGTTTCTTCCTCTCATCACCGCCTATCGGGTGTTCAATGTCCTTCTGATTCTCACCCAGGGGGTGGTTTTGTTTGTCTCGGTGTTCTACCTGTGGCGGGGAGACCGCACCGCGCGGTTTTTCACCGCGGCACTCCTCCCCGAAATGGCGGGCATGGTGGTGGGCGGGCTGACCATGGCGGGCTGGTTGCCCAACAATTACTTCACCTTGTTCGCGGCACTGTTGGGCGGCGGAAGCGAGATTCTGATTTTTTCCCTGGCCCTGGCCGACCGCTACAATCTGTTGCGCCAAGAAAAAGAAACCTCGGAACAACACGCCCGCCAAGTGAATGAAAACCTGCGGCAAAGCCAGCGGGAAAACGAAGAAATGAAGGCGGAAGTTGAACGGCGGGAGGCGGTGATGAAGGAGTTGGAAAAGACCACCGCCATGAAAGACAAGTTCGTTTCCCTGGTGGCCCACGACATCCGCTCTCCCTTCAATTCCATGCTGACTGAAATTCAATACGCTCTGCGGGATGCCGAGCAGCCCTTGCCCCCCGAACAGCGAGAGATTTTTCAGGGCATCACCGATTTTATCGGCAAGCAGATCGTGATGGTGGAAAACCTGTTGAACTTAAACCGCCTACAATCGGGAAGCATGACCCCAGAGATCCAAGATTTGGATGGCTGGGAACTGGCCGAAGAGACCCTGATGTTCAATCACCTGGCCCGCCAAAAGGGCCTGCGGCTGGAAAACCAAGTACCCAAAGGTACCCGCCTGCGGGGAGACAGGGACCTGATCCGGGAAGTGCTGCAAAACCTCGTCATCAACGCCATCAAATTCACCCCCCAGGGCGGGCGCATCCGCGTGTATGTGCCCCAGGGGCCGGGCAGCCGCTTGGCGGTGGAAGACAACGGGCGAGGAGTTCACCCGGCGTTTTTGCCCCACCTGTTTGACCCGGCCGAAAAAACCACCTCCCGTGGAACGGCCGGAGAGCAAGGTTCTGGCCTGGGCCTGCCCCTGTGCCACGAAATCATGGCCGCCCACGGGGGAACCCTCACCGTGGAATCCTCCCCCGGAAAGGGCTGCTGCTTTGTGCTGACCCTGCCCGCGCCTTCCCTCCACCGCCCCCCTGAGGTACATTGAACCCATGGACATTCAGGTGAACGGAGAGCGCCGCAGGGTGCCCCCGGCCTGCACGGTGGCCCAGCTGGTGGAACAGTTGGGGCTGGCGGCCCTGGGCGATGGCCTTGCCGTGTGCGTCAATGGCCAGGTCATCCGCCGGGCCGACTGGCCCGCCCAAACCCTGGCCCCCGGAGACCCGGTGGAAATCGTCCAGGCCGCTCAAGGGGGATGATCTCCATCCATCATCTAAGCATCCCCACATCCCCTATCCTTCTCCCACGCTATGACTCCCATGCCCACCGATCCTCTCCTCATCGGCGATCAATCCTTTGGCTCGCGGCTCATCATGGGCTCAGCCCGCTACCCCAACAATCAGGTGCTGCTCGACGCCCTGGAGGCGGGCGGCGCTGAACTGGTGACCGCCGCCATCCGCCGGGTAAACCTGAAGGACCCCACCGGCGAAAACGTGCTGAGCCTGCTGAAGGCCCGGGGTCTGCGTATTTTGCCCAACACCGCCGGGTGCTACACGGTGCAAGACGCCCTGCTCACCGCCCGGCTGGCCCGAGAGGCCCTGGGCACGAATTTCATTAAGCTGGAAATTCTAGCGGACGAAACCACCCTGTACCCCGATGCCGAAAAACTGCTGGAAGCGGCACGGGTTCTGGTGGGAGAAGGCTTTCAGGTGCTGCCCTACACCATTGATGACCCCATCACCTGCCGCAAGCTGGAAGACATGGGTTGCGTGGCGGTGATGCCCCTGGGCTCGCCCATTGGCAGCGGCCAGGGCATTCTCAACCCCTACAACTTGGCTCTCATCCGCGCGGCGGTGAAGGTGCCGGTGATCGTGGACGCGGGCATTGGCACCGCCAGCGACGCGGCCCTGGCCCTGGAGCTGGGGGCCGATGCCGTGCTGGCCAACACGGCCATTGCCATGGCCCAAGACCCGGTGGCCATGGCCCAGGCCATGGGCTTGGCGGTGCGGGCCGGGCGACTGGCCCGCCAAGCCGGGCGCATTCCCAAGCGGGCCTATGGGCAGGCCTCTACCCCCAACCAGGGAATCATCCCCCCCGCTCATCCGGCTGCCCCGGCGGCCCCGGTCCGCCGGGCCTAACACCCATGGCCAGCCCCTCCCCCCACACTTCCCCCCACCGGTTCCTGCCCTTTCGGTTCTATCTCATTTCAGGGCAGGGCACCCGCCACCAGCCGGAAGACTGGCTGACCTCCCTGGCCCAAGCCGGGCTGCAGGCCTTTCAACTGCGCGATAAATCCTCGTCGGCCTCCGCCTTGGAGCGCTTGGCCGTCCGGGCAGCGGCCTTGCGCGGGCTCATCCCCGGCCCCCGGCCCCTGCTGCTGCTGAACACCCACGCCGAACTGGCTCGGCAATGGGGATTTCAGGGGGTGCATCTTCCCCAGGGGATTTCGTCCCAGGGCTCTGGCCCCCATCCCACCAGCACCCCTCATCCGCCAGGAACTTGGCTCGTCGGCCGCTCGTGTCATTCGTTGGAAGAAGTTATTGCAGCAGAGCGAGAGGGAGCCGACTTTGCCACCTTTGGGCCGGTGTTCCCCACGCCCTCCAAACAGGCCTATGGCCCGCCCCTGGGGCTGGCCGCCCTGGCGGCGGCGGCCCAGGGCCCCCTGCCGCTGATCGCCCTGGGGGGCATAACGCCAGAAAACACCCCCGACTGCCTGGCCGCCGGCGCCTGGGGGGTGGCGGCCATCCGCGCGGTGTGGGATGCCCCCGACCCCCTGGCCGCCCTGAACCAGTTCCGCCAAGCCCTGGGGGGAAACTTGTAAGGGCAATCCGTTACTCGAATCCCCCGGCTTGGCGTTGTTCCCTACAGCACCCCTCCCTGGCGGCTGACGCCGCCTGTCCCTCCCCATTCGGAGAGGGACAATGCTCGAAGCCATCGGCTATTCTGTTCAACCGTTCAGTTAGTAAATACCGGACGGAAGCAAGCGCATTACCTTTCGGTTTCGAGTGATTCCCAACAGCACCCCTCCCTGGCGGCTAACGCCGCCTGTCCCTCCCCATTCGGAGAGGGACAATGCTCGAAGCCATTGGCTATTCTGTTCAACCGTTCAGTTAGTAAATACCGGACGGAAGCAAGCGCATTACCTTTCGGTTTCAAGTTATTTCCCCTCCACGAAGGGGAGGGGGGCAGGGGGGAGAGGTGCTGGTGGGGGATGCCGTCCATAAAAAAGCCGGTGCCTTGCGGCACCGGCTAGACACCCCGGCAGCTTGCCGGAAACTTAATTTTTAGCCGACTTGATTTCCACTTTTTTGGGGGCCACTTCCGGTCGCTTGGGCAGCACCAGGGTCAGCACCCCGTTGGTGAAGTCGGCGGAGATTTGCTCCGAGTCCACGTCTTCGGGCAGGGTAAAGGCCCGCTTAAAGCTGCCATACACCCGCTCGGAGCGGTACATCCCCTTGCCTTTCTCGGTATGCTCTTCTTTTTTCTCCCCGCTGATGGACAGCACCCCGTTGTGCACTTCCACTATCAGGTGGTCTTTGTCCACGCCGGGCACTTCCGCCGTCACCTTCAACTGGTTGCCTTCCTCGCGAATATCCACCCGGGGGGTAAACACGCGCATCCCCCGCCCCAGGGAATCTTCCGTTTGGTTCAGCAATTCATCGGTCAACCGGTCAAAGGTTTTGGCGAAAAACCGGCTGGGATCATATTGAATGATGTCCATAAGTTCCTCCTTGTGGGTCTTTGGTTCGGGTAATTTGGCCCCTGAGGGCCTGGTGGTTTCTCAGGAGAAGGGGATTCACCCTCGTTCTCCTGACTTCTGTTAGCAATCTACACCGTTGAGTGCTATTTTGTCAACCCCCCAAGGTCATAGAATTATTATCTTAATATATCAATACATTACCTTGGCGTCATAAAGATGGAGGAAGGAGCAGGAAATCGTGTCGGGGGAAAATAATCGAAAAAAATAAGGGCGGAAAGCCCAGGGAACACACCCTGAGCTCCCGCCCTGAAGGTAGATTGAAGCCCTATCTTTATTCTCCGGCCAACTCCTTTTGGGCGTCTTTCTGGCCCAAATCAGCGGCTTTTTTAAGCCAATCGTGGCCCTTTTTGGCATCCTTCTTCACGCCCACGCCATTGGAATACAGCAGCCCCAGGTAATACATGGCGTTCTTGTTGCCCTGGTCGGCGGCTTTTTGAAACCACTTGGCCGATTTGGCCAGGTCTTTCTCTACCCCCTCTCCCGCCAGATAAGACATGGCCAAGGCCTCTTGAGACCAGTGATCGCCCATATCGGCGCCTTTTTGCCACCACGCCACGGCTTGTTTGAAGTCTTTGTCTACCCCGGTTCCGTTATAATAGGCATAGCCCAGGTTAAACATGGCATCCGTGTTGTTGAGTTCGGTTCCTTTGCGATACCATTCCACGGCCTGCTTGGGGTCTTTGGAAACCCCCGTGCCGGCCAAATACATGCGGCCCAGGCTAACCATGGAATAGCTGTTGCCCAACTCGGCCGCCTTGCGCCACAACTTTACGGCCTCTTCGTAATCCTGCGGAATCCCCTTGCCGTCTTCTAAGAAGTTACCCAGGTTATTCATCGCAATGGGATTCCCCAACTCGGAGGCCCAGAAATATTCTTGGCCAGCCGTTTTATAGGCGCCAAAGGCATCTTTGTCCTTCCCTTGGTTGGCGTAAGTATCACCTATTTGGGTGAATAAATGACCCAGCATCATCATGGCCCGCACGGACCCTTTCCCACCCCCACGGGCAATCATCATCAACTCCGCACCCTTGGTTTGTAGATCTTCGGTTACCCCCTTGCGGTCAAAATACATGGCGCCCAGACAAGCGGTGGCTTCTGGATTACCCAACTCTTTGCCCTGGGTGTAAAAGTCTATGGCCTTCTTGTAATCTTTCTTCACCCCATTGCCCATCTCATAGGCGTTCCCCAGGGCAAACAGGGCCCAGGCATCGCCCGCTTTGGCTTTGGCGGGCAGGCCCTTGGCCGCTTGGGCAAACAATTTTTTGGCCTTGGCCGGGTCTGCCTTCACACCCTCGCCAGAAAGATACAGCGTACCCACCACATACTGGGCCGCGGGGTCGCCCTTGTCGGCCAGGGGAGAAAGCAACTGAACGGCTTTGGCATTGTTCGTCCACACATAGGCCTGGAAGCCGTCTTCTCGGTCATCGGCCCAGGCCACCGAGGCCGCCAACAGCAGGGCCAGCCCCAGGGTGAGTCGTTTCATATTTGCGTTCAAACGCATGGAATTCTCCTTTATGGGTTGAGTATACAAGGTCATTTCCCCGCGAGAACATGGGCGCCCTCTGTCTTTTTCGCTAATTTTTTAGCGAATGTGTCCGTCGCGTGTTCTTTTTATCTGTCTGGCGGGAATTCACTCTTACCCCGCCATACCATCAAAAGCAATCCCTTCATTCTCAAAGCCAATCGGAAGCAAGCGCATCCCTTTTCGGCTTCGAGTGATTCCCAACAGCACCCCTCCCCAACGCCCTTCGGGCGTTTGCCCCTCCCCATTCGGAGAGGGACAATACTCGAAGCCATCGGTTATTTTTTTCAGCCGTTCGGTTGGTGAAGCCGAAAGG
>JAOUEW010000013.1 GCA_029858505.1 Deltaproteobacteria bacterium | reverse complement strand
ACGCACGGCGGTGGAGCGGGCGGAGTTCCGCTGCCAGGACGATCAATGCGGCGTCAGCGCCGAATGGCAAGAGTTTCGCGCGCAACTCGACACCCTGGGCTTGGGTCTACTCCATTGGGGGGGGGGCGCGACGAAAGCAGTCCTGGCCGAGATTCGGGATTCCCTGGTGCTTGCCGCGAAGAAATCACCGCGGGCGTTCCTGCGGTTCGTAACGCGCTACAAGCTGACGGGCACGGACCCGACGTTGTTGGAGGTGGATCACGACCGAGAGGACGCGGACGGTGGCGAGCCTACCCTGGACAATGCGGTTGTGCGCTGCGTGTTTTGTCACGCGCAAAAAACCGCCGCGCGGATTCGCACCCGGACGCGCCGTGCGCCGGGGAAGAAATGGTATCAGCGGCGGTGAACCATGGATGGAGGCGCGGCTTGAACAAGGTGGAACAAAAGGCGTTGCTGCGGGAATTGGCGGCCAGCTATTCCGCCGACGCGGGCGGCGCAGCCCCCAGCAAGAACACCATCCTGCATTACACCGGCCTGACCGAAGAGGCGTTCCAGGCCAAGGCGGAGCAGCGCAAAGTGACGAACGCGGCAGGGGGCGGGCCATGAGCATTGAGGTCATGAGCATTGTGGACAACACGTCCTTGCCGCCCGGCCCAAAATGGACGCTGCACCAGATGGCCAACCGGGTGAACGATGAGGGCCGCGGCTATTTTGAAAGCGTGGATACCCTGGCCCAAAAAACGGGCCACAACCCGCGCACCGTGCAGCGGCACCTGAAAATGTTCCGGGCGCGGGGGTTGATCGTCGCCGTCCGTGACGCTGGGGACCACCGGCCCACCGAGTACCGCCTTGACTTGGAGGCCATCGCCGCGCTTCCCAGGGCCGCAAAGCCGACACCAGAGCGGGGTGACAATCGGGGTGACAATTTGCCGCCCCGTGTTGCGCGGGGTGACACGGTGTCAATAGCGGAGCGGCATGGTGTCGCGAGCGGGGTGACAAATTCGACTGTTAGGGGTGACACCACGCCACCCGATTCAACTACAGATTCAACTACAGATTCAACTACAGATCCTACTTCCCCGGCTTCGCCGGGGGTGGGGGGGTTTGAAGCGTTCTGGGTGGCGTATCCGCGTAAAGTCGCCAAGGCGGGCGCGGAAAAAGTGTGGAGGCGGCTCAAGCCAACCTCGGAAATCGTCCAGGCGATGCTGACGGCGCTAGCCTGGCAGCGGGAATCACGCGACTGGCGGCGGGACGGCGGGCAATACATCCCCTACCCCGACAAGTGGCTGCGAAACCAATGCTGGCTGGACGAACGCAAACAATCCACGGAGGAACGGGCCACGGCTCCGGTAGCACCGCGCTGCACCTGCGAGCCGCGGGCCGAGGACACGCCGGAATGGGTGCTGGAGCGGGCCGCGATGGCCGAGACCCTGCCAGGGGATGATTCGGCGGCGTGGGCGCGCACGCTGGAACTGAAATCCGTGCAAAGCGGCCTTATCGTGGTCTGTGCGCCAAACACCTACTTTGCCGATCGCATCCAAAAACAGTTCACCGCTCCCGTGCGTGAAGCGGTGCGGCGGGCATTCCCGGATGTGGGCGTGCAGGCGCGCGCGGTGGTGCGTGCCAAAATCTTCGCGCCGTGCGCGGCACATCCAGCGAGGGGCACCGCATGACACGCCGACCCATCACCGCCGGGTATACCTACGCCGAAGCCGTTGCCGCTGTGGACCGTGTGCGGGCCGCGCAAAAACTCCGCCGATCGGGGCCGCCATCGGTGCGGCCCGCTCCAGCACCCAAGCCAAAGCCGGGGAATGTTGATTATCCAGCCCTTGCCGCCAATCCGCCGCCGGCGTTGAAGACCGGAATTGAAATGAGCATCCCCACCGGGGACAGGGAGGAGGAATGAGTGCCATTGACCAAGCGCGCCGCCTGGAAATCCTCATGGACGCCATCAGGGATTCGCTCGCGTCGTTCACGCCGGATCATCGCCGGGGCGCGGCGCTTCTGTTGCGTGATGCCGCCGAGGAACTGGCCTACATGATCGAACACGGCGGGTCTGAAGAACGCGCGCGGAATTTGAAGAGGGAGGAATTGAACCTGGAGCAGGTGCAGGCGTTCGCCATCACGGACGATCACGCGGCCCAAGAGGCGCTGCTGAAAGATGGAGCGGGGTTGAGCCTGAGCCCTGGGAGAATCCGGGAGCATCTCATGGAGGGCAAAATTAGCGCCACCGACCGGCGCGTGAAATACGTGGGGCTCAAGAAATATGAGGCTGCGGGCGGAAAGGTACGGCGGGACTTGTTCGCGGCGGCGGGCGAGAGCGACGAAGGGGTCATCATCGAGGACGCCAAGTTGTTGGACGAACTGGCGGCCTTGAAACTCGAACACACGATTAAGAGCCTCAAGGGGGAGGGGTGGAAGTGGTGTGAGGCGCGGGCAGAATTTGGCTGGGGCGAACGCAGTAAATACATTCGGCTCTATCCAATAGAACAACCCCTACCACCGGAGTTAGGAAAGGAATACGACGAGCTCAGCGCACGTTTGGATGAACTAGACGCGGATGGCGAAGTGAGTGCAGAGGAAAACAAAATTCGCGCGCGCCTTAAAGAAATCGAAAAACAACGCCCAACACCCGAATTTACAACGGAGCAAAAGGCGCTCGCGGGCGTGGTGGTGACGATCGACTATAACGGCAAGGCGGATATCCTGCGCGGTCTGGTGCGTCACGAAGACCGGAAACTGGCGGTCAAGGCCGAGAATGCGCAAACCCAGGCGGGTGCCTGTGCCGATACCCAGGAAGGCGCGGGGGCGAAAGCGTCAGGACTCCCCAAGGCGCTGTTGCAAACGCTGACCACGGATAAAACCGCCGCGTTGGCGGCATGCCTGATGAAGCGCCATGAAATCGCGCTGGCGGCGGTTGTACACGCATTCTTGTTGAGAGGGCGGGGCAGCCCATTACGGATCACCGCCAAGGATAATTCGTTGGGCGATGACGACAACCCGTACCTGCCGCGGGCGGAGCAGGAAATCGGAGATGCGCGCAGGGAATGGCATTCAACGCTAATGAAACACGCGGGGGAATTTGATTCCGTAACAGATATTTTTAATGAAACAAAACTCTGGGACTGGTGCATATCGCAATCCACGGAAACGCTGCTGGAAGTGCTGGCGTTGTGTGCTGCGGTGTCAATGGACGCCGTGGCCAAAAATGGCCAGTGGGAGGCGGTCGTGCAGGATCAGGCAAACCGGTTAGGCGCGGCGCTTGCGCTGGACATGCGCGACTGGTTTACCCCCACCGCCGAAAACTACTACGGCAAGGTGAACAAGTCTGAAATCCTGGAGGCGCTGGCGGCGGGCGTACCCACGGCCTTTGCCGCGCGCGGCGGCGACTGGAAGAAACTCCCCAAGGCAGAGTTGGCCCAGGTCGCCGAGCGGGAACTGAAAAGCACGCGCTGGCTACCCAAAATTTTACGGGGGGATAACCCATGATTTTGGTGCGGTGGCAGTGTTAACCGGCAACGGCGAGGAAAACGATGTGACCTGCTAAAAATGCCCTGGGCACATCCGGCGCGCCAAGAACAAGCCACCCGTGACCCGCGCGGAAATCGCGGCGGCGACGGCGAAATTTTTAAAACGCGGGGGTCGCATCAAGAAAATTAAACAGCGCCTAGGCTTCAGGAACCTTCAATACGGGTATGTGCGATGACGGACTGGCGAAATGAATTGATCGTGGGCCGCAACCTGCCCCGCTGGGCGCGGCGTCATAACCTGCGGCTGGGGGCGGCGGCGGCGGCGCGGGAAAAACGGGAGTACCGCCACACACATGGCGCCGCCGCGGAACGGTTCACGGATCGGTGTTGGGTGGCGCTGCTGGCGGAGTTGCAGGCATGGGCCGATTCCGTGGGGCCGGACGGCGCGGTACCCACCCAGGGCGACGCGGACGCCATCATGGCGCGCGTGTATGCCCTGCCCTTGCACGAACAGGCGCGCTTTGAGGATGCGCCGGACGCTGGGCTGCGGGCGTTCCTGGCCGCGCTGGTCAAGGAACACCGGGAGCCAGCCCCCGAACCTCCAAATGAAGCGGCGAACGGAAACCAAAAATAGGAAACATTAGGAAAGGGTTGAGATGGGCAAACCAGGGCCAGGGAGGCCAAAAGGCGGCGGGAAGACGCCTGGCAGCGGCCGCAAGGCGGGCGGGCTGAACAAATCCACCACGGCGTTGCGCGCGGCGTTGCACGCGGCCGGGATGCGGGATGGGGAGAGCCCTGCCGTGTGGCTATTTCAGGTGTACTCGGGCAAGACCAAATTCAAGCAGTGGGTGGGCAACGGCGACAACATGCGCCAGGTTACCGATACAGCGCCGTTGCAGGTGCGTGTTCAGGCGGCGGTGGCGTGCGCCAAATACGTGCATCCGGCGTTGGGCGCCATCCAGGTGGTGGATGATGAAGGGCGGGCCATCACTCCGACCATGGTTGACTTCACCAGCCTGGTGAATCGAATCAAGGGGAGCGCGTGATGCATGGAGCGTCCGTTGTTCGTCCCGCGCAGCTACCAGTTCAGGGCGATCTCCGCGATTGTATGCGCGGGCTTGCACGCGCCCTGGGTGGATGGCAAGCCCGCGCCCCGGAATATCCAAATCGAATGGCCACGGCAGCACGGGAAGGATCGCGCGGTACTGAACGCGCTGGCGCAGGTGGCAATGCGCCGGAAATGCCTCATTTGGTATGGGTTCCCCGAGCAGGAACACGTTCGCAAGTCTTTTTGGGACAACATAGACCCGCTGGAGGATGGCGGTTCCGGTCGGCGGATCATCGAGGACGTGCTGCCCTGGGCGCGGGAAAATCGCACGGAAATGACGCTCACCTTCCACGCCACCGGCAGCATCATCCGCGCGGTGGGCTGGGACAATTACAACTCCCTGGTGGGCGCGGGGCCGTACATCGCGGCATTTTCCGAGTACGCGCGCTGCGATCCCCGGGCGCTGGATTACGTGCAACCCATGATTGATCGGAACGGGGGGGTGATCGTGCTGATGACCACGGCGTTTGGCGGCCCCAACAATCACGCCGCCGTGAAGGCGCGGACGTGGCCGATGTTGGGTGAGGACTATTTCGCGGAGAAATTGACCGTGGAGGATTGTTTCCGGGACGCACCGGGAGAGGACGGCCAGCGGGTGATCCCGGAAGCGGTAATTGAGGCCAAGCGCCGGGAATGGAACCTCAGCCTGGGGCGCAGCGGAATGAGCGAGGAAATGATCCGGCAGGAATATTACAACTCCGACGAAGGCGTTTCCGAGGGCACCATTTTCGGCAAGGCGCTGATGTTGGCCGAACGCAACGGGCAAGTGATTGACACCCTGACGGTGAACCGGAGCGCGCCGGTGGTTACGTTCTGGGACTTGGGGCGGAGCGACGCCACGGCAGTCTGGTTTGCCCAGTATGTCCACGGAATGTGGCACGTCCTGGATTACCAGGAAGCCTCAGGCACGGACGTGGATTGGTGGGCGGCGACGTTGGGCGATCTGGCGCGGGAGCGGGGGTGGGTGTACGGCGGGCATATGTGGCCACATGACGGGCGGCAAAAGCACTGGGGCCCCTCCGACACGCGCGAACAGGCGGGGCGGCGCATGCTGAGCCCACCGCCACGCATCGCGGAAAAGGCCACGCCGCTATCCGATCAGATCAACGCCGGGCGGGCGCTGTTCAGCCGCGCCCGCATTGACATGACGCGCTGCGCGCGCGGGCTGGAATGCCTGCGATCCTGGAAATATCCATGGGACAACCGGAACAAGGTGTTCCGCTCAACGCCGGAGCACGATTGGAGTTCGCACGGAAGCTCCGCTTGGTGCACGTTCGCCCTGTATGCCCAGCAATTCGAGGGATTGAAAACCCAGCCTGTCAGAAAGCACCGGCTGGCTTCGGAATAACCCAAAATAGGAGCAGGCCATGGAAGGCCAAGACAAAAACGTGACTCCCAGCGCGGAAATGGAGGAATCCATTGCCGGTTACAGCGACGTGGAAAATCAAGACGAAGATGAGGCGGAGGCCCGGGAGCTCATGGAAGAGGAACATCGGGCGCTGCTGCAACGCATGACCAAGCGCCTGGAGAAGGCCCGCACCGCGTGCGCCGCCAACCGTGCCGAGGCGCGCTTGGATGTGCAATTCCGGCGCGGGGGAGACCTGCAATGGGATGCCGCCATGCTCCAAGCCCGACGGGGGAAGAGGAGACCAACGGAGACCTTCAACGGATTGCCACGGTTCATCCACGAAATCGTCAACACGATTCGGATGGATAAGCCGATGATCAAAGTGAGCACGGATGACAAAGTGGGCAGCGCCGAAGTGGCGCAACTGTTGGAGGACCACTTGCGCAAGGTGGAGCATGAGTCGGACGCGGATATCGCATACGACACCGCCGCCGAGCACGCCGCCGAACGCGGAGAGGGGTTCATCGCCATTGACCCGGTGGAGGTGGAAGAGGGCGGTCAGGTGGTGGTGATGCCGCGCATCTTCAGGGTGGCGGATCCGTTCATGGAATTTCCGGACCCGGACGCGCGGAAGCCGGACGCCTCCGACGCGCTATATTGGTTTTCCATTCAACCCATGGATGAGGACGATTTCGCGGCCACCTGGCCCGATCCAGAACAGACCCCGCCAGGCGCGCAACCGAGCGACCCCAACCTACGCGAGCGGTTCGCCGGTATGATGAACCGTTACCTCCGATGGCGGCAGCGGAGCGCCAGGAACGAAAGCCTGGACATTGGCGTGTCCGGCGGACCGGGATTGGGGAAGGTCTACATCGCCCGGTATTTCGAGGTGGTGGATGACGTTGTCCCTCCGGTGGACGCGGATGCACCGGGGGCGGATCGCAAGCCCATGCCGCGCCGACGGGTAATGATGCACTGGGTCACCAAGGACCGCGTGTTGGAGAGCGTGGAATGGCTGGGGCGGTGGATTCCACGCGCGCGGGTGGTGGGAACGGAAATCAACGACAACGGACAACGCATCACGGAGGGAGTGATCCGGCATGCGCGGGGGTACCAGCGGATGCAGAACTACGCCAAATGCACGGCCCTGGAAGACCTGGGCTTGTATGCTCGCAACCCGCCGTTGATCCCCGATGGAAGCATCACCGGGTATGAGCAGGATTGGAAACGGGCCAACGAGGAACCCGTCGCCTATCTCACGTACAAGCCCTACGACGAAGAGAACCGCCCGCTTCCGCCACCCGTGCGGCCATCACCGGCGCCGCCCAGCACCGCCGCCATGATGCTGGGGCAGGATGCCGCCGCCGGGTTATTCGACGTGACGGGCATTCCTCCAGTGTCGCTGGTGCAGGACAAATCCGCGCGGGGACAGCAACACGAACTGGCACGGCAACGCAAGGGGGAGGTGGCTACGTTTCACTACGCGGACAACCTGGCGCGCGCCATGCGCCACGTGGGGAGGATACTGGTTGACGCACTGCCCAATTACCTCGATAGTCACACGGAAATCATGGGACTTACACAGGCCAACGCGCCGAGGGTGGAGAAGATCGGCCCCACGCAAGACAACCAGCCCGTGCAGGTGGACTACAAGGAGGAAGGCGGGCGGGAAGTGATGGTCAAGACTTATAACCTCAAGGTGGGCCGGTACCGCGTGTACATGGACGCCGGACCCAGCCTTCCCACGCGCAAACTGGAAGCCCAATCCGCCGTGCTAGACATGATTCGCACCATTGCCCCGCCAGGCAGCAAGGTGGCGCTGGGGCTGGCGCCGTTGTTGGCGCGAAACATGGATATCCCCGACGCTGAAACGCTTTACGAGGTGTTGTTGGCGAACCTGCCGCCAGAGTTGCAGGCGGTCTACAACAAGGAAATGCAGGGAGACATTGAGCGCGTCGCGGCCCTCCAACAGCAGCAATTGTTCCAGGCGGGCCAGGCCATGCAGCAAATGCAGGCCATGATCCAACAACTGTCCATGCGCCTGCATGACAGACAGGAAGAGCACATGATGAGCATGCTGGAGGCCAAGCTCAAATTCGCGGGCGAGCGCCTGCGCAGCCTGGCGACGATTGAAAGTTCGCGAATGAAGGCTGTCTCACACCTGCGCGGCAAGGTGCTGGACCACGCCGCTGCCCGGATGCCCAGCCCGCAGGAAATGGTGGATCGCGCCAACCCGCCAGAACCGACGCCAACACCGGTCAATCCTTCCGCGCCGGGAGGCAACCCTGAACCCACGCCCAACGAGGTACCATGACACCCGTTAGCCAGGCGTTCCAGTTTGATCAAGAGAGTTTAATCACCGCGTTGATCGTGGCCAGCGGAATCCGCGAAGGAAAATGGATCCTGGGCGTTGTCATGGAAATGTTTCAGTTGACCAGAAAAGATGATCGAGGACATCTCATCATTGGTACCTCTACCTGGTTCAAGGGCCTCACCCTTCAACGGGTAAGCGATAATGAGAAAATCCTGAGTGGCACCGTTGTGGTGGATGCCACGCTGGTGAACCCGCAGGAAGACGCACTGTCGCCTTCCGTGCGCGCCAATTAACCCCCAGCGCGCGGGATGCGCGCACCAACCCATCACGGATGAGGAACGATGTCCACGGAAAACACCACCGGCGCGGGAAACCCCGCCGAACAAACCGAACCCAACGCGCTGTTGACGCCAGAGGCCAATGACGCGGCCGCGGCGGAGCAAACCATGGATGCGTTCGTGGCCCAGCGCCGCGCGCAAAAACGCGGTGAATTGAAGGCCCAAGACACCGCCAACGCTCCATCGCAATCCGAGACCGAGGATCCCGCCAGCGGGAAGGGCGGTGGGGAAAATCCAGCGTCAAAGGACAAGCTGTCGGAATTCGTTGATAAGGAGGATGAAAAAAAATATGGCAGTGCCGTGGCGCGGCGGATCGCCACGGTTACCCAAACCCGGCACCACTGGCAGAACCAAGCCAATGCGCTAGCCAAGGAGAACCAGCGTTTGCTAGACCGGCTGAACGAAGTTGAAACCCGCTCCACGAAAACCGATCCGGCGGAACCAACCCAACGGCAGGCCCAGGCCGCGACACCAGGGAGCGACACCAAAGACCCGCGTCCGCAACCCGAGAATTACGCGGATATTGAAAAATTCCGCGAGGATGAAAACCGCTGGGTGGCCCGCGACGAAGCGCGCAAGATCGAGGCCCAGCGCCAAGAGGCGCGCCACGCCGCCGCCCAACGCCAGGCGCAGCAGGAATTTACCGCCACGTTGGATGTCGTGAACGCCAAGGCGGGCGAACTGTTCCCGGAGGAATGGGGGGGGCACCTGGGCGAAGGGGATATTTCCATCCGGTTGCGGGGGCAGTTGACAAACGAAATGCAATTGGGCATTGCAAGTATAGGGCGTGACGATCCGGCCCTTGCGGCCATGATCGCGCATTACTGGGCCTCAAACCCAGCAGAACTTCAGAAACTCCGCAGTCTCGACCCGTACCGTATGGTGCTGGAAATCGGCAAGACGGTAGCGCGGTTCGCGCAGGACTCCCAAGACACACGCGGAACAGCCGCGGCGAAGCAACCGAACACTTCCAGCGTCGCGAACGCTGGAGCAGCGGCCACACCGGCCAAGCCGCTACCAGCGGCGGCGCGGGCGGTCCCCCGGGCGTTAACCCCCGTGCGTGGCACGGGAGCGGTGGCGGACCCGGAAACGATGACCATGGATCAGTGGGTGGAACACCGCAGGGCTGAACATCGCCGCCAACGCGGATACTGATCCCTGGAACCACGCATCAACCGCCCCTCACGCGGGCGGTGGCGACGCAGCACCCGACTCGCCGGGCCCGTAACTGGGGGATGACGCAGCGCAGGCTGACACGGGCAGGCCAACGGCCACACCGTGGCGAACCACACAAAACCGATACCGGCAACGCGGCCGTTGGCATGGAGCCAACGGAATCCGCCCCGGCGTGTGTTCAGACTGAGGCTGTGTCATGGCAAACACCTTGCTCACCCCAACGACAATCATCCGTGAAACCCTGCTGTTGCTGGAAGCCACTTGCCCGATGCTCGAAACCGTAAACACCGACTGGGAGCAATACTACACGGGCGGCGCGGGCGGAACCTTCAAGAAAGGCGCGCAACTGAGCTTGCGCAAACCCAACCGCTATCTGTCGTTGGATGGCCCCACCATCACGGGTGGGCAGGATACCGTGGAACCGTCCGTCAACCTCAACATCAATCAGCAGAAGGTGATTGCCCTGGAATTTCAGGACAAGGACCTGACGTTGACCATTGATCGCTTCGCGGAACGCTACCTGAAACCCGCCGTGTCGCAACTCCGCACGGACATGGAAGTGTATGTGAACGCCGTCGCGAAAAACGGGATTTTCAACGCCGTGGGCGCCATCGGCACCATTCCCAACACCCCGGCGGCGTTTGGCGCGGCCACGCAACGGCTGGATGAGTACAACGTGCCTATGGATAGCCGGAACGCCTACCTCAACCCGGCGACGATGACGGCGATCCGCACCGCCGCCGCCACGGGCGCGCTCCCGGCTGTGTTCTCTCAACGCCTGGTGGAGGGAGCCTTGCTGAGCGACGGATCACAGCTCCCCTACAACCTGCTCAACGTCAACACCTACATGGGGCAGGCCACGCCGCAACACACCGCGGGCGCGCAGGGTGGAACACCGGTGGTCAACGGGGCCAGCCAAGTGGGAAGTTTCGTGGTCACCAGTGGCTGGACGGCCAGTGTCACCGGCGTGTTGCTCCAGGGCGACGTGATCCAGTTCGGGGCGACGGACGCGGCGGCGGGCGCCGTGCTGGCTTGCAACCCGCAAACGCGCCTTTCCACCGGCGTCCGGGCCTGCTGGCTGGTCACCGCCAACGTCAACAGCGACGGCGTGGGGAATGCCACCATCCCGATTTACCCGGCCATCTCGCCCATGAGCGGCACGACCGCCCAGAAGCAGCAGGCCACCTGCATGACCTCCCCCTTGAACGGCCAGACCATCGTTGTGGTCACGGGCACGGCGTCCAAGTCGACCGTGAACAACATCGTCATGCACAAGGACTGCGTTACCTTGGCCATGGTGCCGATGGATGTGCCGGAGAAAGGCGTGATCTGGGCGGTCCAGGAAACGTACAAGGGCATGACGTTGCGCATGGTTCAGGCATACGACGTGCTTAACGACAAGCGCATCACGCGCCTGGATGCGCTCTTCGGCGCGGTGGTGCAGTACCCGGAACTGGGCGCACGGTTGATTTACTAGCCCACGTCACTGCATCCCAAAATCCCCCGGCTCTTCCCGTTGGTGGGGCCGGGGGTGTCCACACACCAACCTTGGAGATCCAACATGGCAGAAAACAAAGGCAGGCCGGACGTCCCGCCGCAAGCAGAGCAGGACGAAGACGAAGGTGAGGTAGATCCGGGGAAATTCCCCATGGCGCTCTATCACGAAAAGGAGAACGCCCGGCAAGTGAACAACCCAAAGCAACTCCGCAAGGCGCGGGCCGATGGCTTCAAGCCGTTGGCGGATTTCCCGGAAGGGAAACGTAACGAAATCGCACTACGCGGGTAACGCGGCGAAGCGAACGCGGCACGTTGAATCGAGGATGCAATGACGGCTCCCTGGGGTGAGGCGGTCACCGCCATATCCATCTGCACGGACGCGGCCCTGGAACTGGGGGCCATCGGCGAGGGCGAGGAACTCTCCGACTCCCAGCCCAAGGACATGTTGCGCCGCCTCAACGCCCTGTTGGATTCCGAATCCTTGGACCGCTCCAAGGTGTTCCGCTACCAGATTGACAGCGGGGCGCTGGTGGCGGGGAAATCGGAATACACCGTGGGCAGCGTTGGAAGCGGCGCGGACTTCGCCGTGAGCGGCGGACGTCCGCAGCGGGTGTGGTGGGCCTACGTGCGCGATGCCAACGGGATGGATGTCCCCGTGACCGTGCTTCCTGACCGCCAAGCCTTTGACAGCATCCCCCTGAAAACCGTAACCAGCGCGCCGAGACCACAGGCGCTGTTTTACGATGCCACCTACCCGCAGGGAAAGATCATCCTGTATCCCGTTCCCAGCGCGTCCTACACCCTATTTTGGGTGTTCGACAATCCATTTTTGTATTTCCCCAATCTCACCACGGCCTTTGCGCTGCCCAACGGGTTTTACCGGTGGCTGGTGCTGAACCTTGCCGTTGAATGCAGCGGATATTTCCAGGTGGAGCCAACCGCCACGCTGTTGCGGCGGCTCTCTGACGCGCGCGCCAATCTGGCGAATGTCAACCGCGTGGATCCACGCATCGGCAACGACGCCTCCACCGGTGGAGGCTGGTATTACAACGTGTACACGGATCGCGGCGGGGGGGAACGATGAACCCTCAAATTTTTGGCGCGGGACTCAATGGCCGCAACCGTGTGGTGAGCACGCAACGGCGGCTGAACTATTACTATGGCTGGGATCAGCCGGGCACCCCGGCGCAAGGCCCGGATCGCGGCCCGTGGGCCATTTACGACCGGCCCCCGCTGACGCAGAAAATCTACCTGGGCGCGAACCGCATCCGGGGGCTCTTCCGGTTCTCCAGTTCCTTGTGGGTGGTGCAGGGCAGCAAATTTATTGAGGTCCTGCCGAATTACACCTACACCGAACGTGGAACACTCAACACCAAGGACGGCCGCGTCACCATGGACGCCATCCAAGGCGTGACTGGATTCCAGATTGGAATTTGCGACGGTACGAACTTCTATATTTTCAACGTAACCACCAGCACGTTCACCGTCGTTGCCGGAGCTCCGGCGCTGACCTCCATCACCGCCGGACACAGTTATTTCATTGGATCTGTGGCAAATTCCGGGAAATGGAACGTGTCCGCGCTGGGCGACGGCGCCAGTTGGCCGGGCCTTTCGTTCACCACCGCCGACGCAGACCCGGACAACCTGGTGGCCGTTCGGCATTACGGGGATACCCTATACCTGTTTGGCGAGCGCAGCACGGAATTTTGGGGGTTCAGTGGCGTGGGATCTCCCCCCTGGCAGCGCATCTCGCAAAACGCCGTATCGTTCGGGCTGGCTTCCGCCGCGTCCATCGCGCCGTTTGGCGATGGGTTGATGGTGCTGGCGCAGTCCGCCGCTGGCGAAGGCGGGCGCGGCGAGGTCTCAGTGTACAGTGTGCAGGGCAACCAGTTCCAGCGCGTTTCCCATCCCGACCTGGAGCACATCATCAACGGATATTCGGACGCGTTCCAGGCGGAAGGGTGTTCCTGGTCCATCAATGGCCACCTGCAATACCGCCTCTTTTTCCCGTCCTCCAAGGTGAGTTGGATGTACGACGCCGCCACGCAATTGTGGTCGGAAGAAAGCGCGTTCGGCGGGGTCTCCGCCGCCCCCAGTGGATTCGGCCCGCATCGGGGAGCCACGGCCAGCGGTTTCAACAGCGTGGTGGTGTTCGGGGATTACGCGGACGGCTCGTTGTGGGCCGCGGAGCCCCGCAAGGCCACCTATGCCGATCAGCTGACAAAGATCGGCGGCCAGGATCAGCCCATCGAGCGCGAATTGGTGGGGCGGCATTTGTACGAGGATGGCAACCGCATGCAAATCCTGGCCGCGCTAGAACTGGACTGCAATTCTGGTGACGGCATTGACGCCAGCCCCACGCAACTGCCGCAGATCATGCTCTCGCTCTCCCGCGACAAGGGGCGAACGTGGGGCAAGGAACGCCTGCGCACCCTGGGAGCGGTGGGGCAATACCGCACGCGGGTACGTTGGCAAAACCTGGGCCGGGCGCGGGACATTGTGGTTAAGATCCGGGTGACCGATCCCGTGCGTTGCACCATCACCGGCGAGGTGCTGGTTCCCGGCAGTTCATCCTCCAGAAGCGGGGCCGTGTGATGGCCACCCTGGACATGCCGCCCGTGCAGCGCACCCCAGCCGACGGGGAACGCACCGCCGCATCCTGGGCGGGTTGGTTCAACTCCCTCTGGAACAACCTGTTCACTGGGATGGGCGCGCTCAACATTGCCACATTGACCACGAATTTTGCCGCCAGCGCCGCCCCCACGGCCATCAACTTCATCCACGCCATGGCCCAGGGGAGCTACGCGGCGGGTACTCCGGAAGGTTGGCACGCGGTGGACGTTCCCGCCGGGGTGACGGGGGAACCCAAATTCCAGAACAACTGGGTGGCGTATGGCGCGGGCGAGGAAACCACGGCGTTCGTCATGGACGCGGACGGCAAAACGGTTTGGGTCAAGGGCGCGGTGAAAAATGGAACATTGGCCACGGCGGTGATTTTCACCCTGCCCGCCGGGTATCGTCCCGCCGCCAAGGTCCGCTTTGGATGTGAATCCAACGGCGCCGCCGCCACGCTTACGATTGACAGCAATGGCAACGTGGCCGGGAGCGCCGGTGTTAGCACCCTGGGGATTCATTTTTGCGTGAGTTTCAAGGTCGCCGGGCGGTAACCCGATCAGAAGGAGCGCGACATGGGCATGTTTGACGGCTGGAACAAGATTAAAAATGCTAGCGATTTGGTGGGGAGCATCGCTAACACCGGCACGTTTGGCCTTGCAAGCGGACTTGGCGGTGGAAATTGGTTGAAAAACATGGCGGGCACCGGAAACGGCGCGGTGGATAAAGGGTTGGAAGGCATGGGCGCGGCCACGGATCGCGCCATCGCGGCCCAACGGGAAATGTTCGACCTGGGGCGAAGTGACATCCAGGGCTACATCAAGGACATGAAGGGCTACATCGGCGATGTGCAGGGGAACATCAAGGATGTGAAGGGCTACATCGGCGATGTGAAGGGCTACATCGGGGACATTGGGCGAGACACCCTGGCCTACCGCTCGGAAGGTGAGGCGGCGATGCGCCGCGCCAACAACCTCATGGCGGGCGGATTCAACCCCAACGACCCAGCGTTTAAATTCCAGCAACAAATGGGGGAGATGGGCATTCTCTCAAAGGCGGGCGCGGGCGGATCGCCCTGGAGCGGTCAGGCCGCCAAAGACCTCTCCATGTTCAACCAGGACCTCGCGTCAACCTATTGGAAAAACCAGGTGGACTCCCTGCTGGGCGTCGCGGGCTTGGGTCAAAATGCATTGGCGAGTTACGTGAGCGGAAAGACAGGCCTGGCCTCCAGCATGGCCAACATGGTTGGCACCATCGGCAGCATGGATGCATCCATTGGAAACATGGTCAATGGAATTGGCAACACGGCCGGGAGCATCATGAGCGGCTCCACCAGAAGCGGGGAAAGCATCGCCAACGCGCTCACCGCGCAGGGCAATGCCGCGGCCGCGGCGGGCATCGCCAAGGCCAATGCCCAAAACAACTTGATTAGCGGACTGTTGAGTTTGGGTGGCGCCCTGGGTGGCGCCGCCCTGGGAAGGGCCTAACCGGAGAACATCATGCCCTCAGACCCGAGCGTATTCAACAACCTCCAACCCGTGGACTACGGCGGGAGCATCCTGCGTGGGCTCGCCGGGGCCAACAACCTGTTGCAGATCGCGGAGGCGGGGCGCAACGCCCAGGCGCGGAAAATCATCGCGCAGGAAGGCTTGGGGTCTTCCACCATCCTTCAACACGTTGCCGAGAAGAATCCACTGATGGCCCAGCAAATCGAGCCCATGGTGCGAAACCAGCAGGCGGAGGCCACCAGCCGCCAGGTCAAGATTCATGACTTACTTGGAGAAAGCCACGTTCGTGTGCGGGACAAGGTTGCAGAGGCGCGGGCGCAGAACCCCAATCTGTCCCCAGCGGACGAAGACAAAATCACCAATGACGCCTGGCAGGTGGAACGTCATGTTCTCGGCAAGGTCATGCCATCCATGCCCGCGGGGCTGAAGGGCGAGCCGCAGGGCCCATTGTTCGCGGGGGGGCGCGGGATGTACCGCGAGGACCTTCCGCTAACGATGAACTTCAACGACCTGTTGCAGGACATGGAGATCAACAACCGCATGCGTGGCCAGTATGGCGACTTCATGAACATCACCCAACAAGGGGGTGCGACCTACTCCGCGCGCGGTACGCCCGGGCAACTGTTGGCACAAGCCGGTCCTGGCGGTCAGATCAGCAAGATCGGGGAAAAACCCGTGGGTGTCCTGGTGGGGCCAGAACGGCTCAATGCCCAGGCCGAAATGCGCAAGGAGTTTGTGAGCCAAACCATCGGGTTCCGAACCATCCAGCAAGATTATGGAGATCTCCGCGACGCGCTGGAGAAAAAAGACCGTGTGGGCGCGCTCACCGCGCTTACCAAGTACGCCAAGATGCACAATCCCGGCATTGGCCTGGGTGAGGGGCAATACATGAGCGTGCAACAGGCCGTGCAGGCGCTTCCGGGGCCAATGGCCAACGCCTACATTCGCCTGATGGATGGCCGCGACGACACCCTGACCGATTCAACGCGGCAAATGATCGCCGTGGGTGGGCACGATATGTACATGAACGCGCTGAAAACCAACGAAATGACGCGCGACTACTTCCAGCGCCAGGGGAAAAAGCTGGGCTTCGGTGAGGATGAAATCACCGGGTCCGTGCCCATTCGGAGCGAGTTCACCAAGCCAATGGACATCAAGAGGTCCAAGGAAAACGAAATATGGAACGGGGACACCAGCAAGTTGCCACGCCCAAAGACGCCGGAAGAGGCGAATCAGTTGCCGCCCGGAACCCGGTTCCTTGACCCGCAAGGAACGCTGCGCGTGAGGTGATATGGCGGACGGATGGGAACAATTCGCGGCGGTAAAGGAGGCGCCAGCCCCGGGCCAAGCCACGTCCAAGGCGGCCCCGGCGCTGCGCGCGTGGTGGGATCAATACTCCGCGCAGGCGGACTACTCCAACCTCCGCGTGGATCGCGATACCGGCGGCTCGCTCAAGGCGCATGCGCTGGCCTCCATGGCCGCGCCGGAGAACCGCATGGCCATCATCCAGAAATTTCACCCAGGCGCGTTCCTCTACACGCATCCCGGTACATCCCGCAAGCAAGCGGCCGGGCTTCCGCCGCCCAACGCCACATCCGAGCCGGAAATCCTGTTCCCGGTGTTCGAGGACAAGGCCAATCCCAACAAGGCCACGGGGTTGCGGGCGTTCACTCCACGGGGGCTGGCGCTTTCCGACCTCGCGGACTTGTCGGGTACAGGCGTGCGCATGCTGGCCCAGACGGCAGGCATGGTGGGCGGGGGCATGGTGACGGAAAACCCGGTGGGCGCGGCGGCGGCGGGCATCGGCGCATCCTCGATGTTGGATGCGGGCGTGGGAGAACTGGCCAATCGTCTGGCGCTGAACAGCGTGGGCGTGGAGGAACAACGCCCGGGCGGTCAGGTGGCGCGGGACATGGCCCTGAGGGGTACCGAGAATGCCCTGCTGGGTGGGGGAGCGGCGGCCGTGGGCGCGGGCGCGGGGTACGCCATGCGCGCCGCGCGCAACAACGCCTTTGGCGCACCGTTGCTCAAGGAGATGGCACAGACCCAGCGCATGGACGTGGCTGGCAAGGGACGCCCGGATGTCGCCGCCGCCATCGAACGCCAGAACATCGCCCCGGAAGCTTCCGCGCCGCTCATCACGGAATCCCCCACCGTGCACGGCCTGGTGGACGCCGCCAGCCGCTTCCCACGCGCGGCGGATCGTTGGGCCAACGCCGTAAACAAGATGCGCGAAACGATGGATTCCGCGTTCCGGCGCGGGCTGGAATCCACGGGATCCACGGAACGCGAACCCATTGCCGCTGGGTTGAAGAGCCAGCGGGGCATCCTGGATTGGGCGGCGGCACGCGGGGCGCTGCAACGTGACCTGGAATCCCGCGTGGAGCGGAACATCGGATCGGACACCCTGGTTGACGCTGGTGGCCTGCATGTCCAGATCCGTCAACTCATGGCCCGCGCCACCGGCCCGGACGGCCAACCACTGGCGAGCGCAAGTCAAACCGTGCCGCCGTTCCTGCGCACCGTGGCGGAAGACCTGGAAGCGAACGGTGGGAGGCTTCCGTTCGGTCACCTGCGCGATCTCCGCGAGCAATGGGATGCGCGGGCGGGGTGGGGGCAACCCGATGTCTCCGGCATGCCGCAACAATACCGCGAGGCCGCCAACGCCGCGCGTCACGACCTGGCCCTGGCGGCAGAATCCAAGGGGGGCGTGGCAAAAAGTGATTGGCAGCAGGCCATGAGCAATTGGGCCGAGCGCGAGAAACGCATGGACATGCTGGGGAAAATCGCCAGCCATCCCCAGGCGGAAAAGGCGTTCCAGGCCATCGTGGCGGGGGATCGGCTGGGCCCAACGCTGCTCAACGAATTCAAGCAGACGGTTTCCGCCACCAATCCCGGCGCGTGGAACGACGTGGTGGCCGTGCGGTTGCAACAGCAATCCATGGACGCCTCCGGCAAGTTTGACCCCGTCGCGTTTGGCAAGCTCTGGGGAGAGGGGAAGGGCGGCTATCCGCTCTCCGTCAAGAACATCCTGGCCCCGCCCGGATCGGACGCGCGTCAAATGTTTGATGACCTGGCCACCATCGGCCAACGCATGCGCGAAACCAGGTTCAACGTGGAAGGCAGCCCCACCGCGCGCCGCGCCGAATACATGAACGCGGCGGCGGAGGGCGGCCCGGGCATTGCCGTGAAGGCCATGGCGGCGGGCGTTTCAACGGCCACGCATCCGGTGGATGCGCTCCGGCGCTTTTTTGGCGATGTCTCCGGGCTGATGCGCGGGATGAGCGCGGACGAACAGATGAAGCTCTACACCAACCCCGAGTTCCGGCGCTGGTTGATTGACGGGCAGAAAACCCCGCCAGCCAACCCTAACGGACTGGGGGCGCACCTGGCGCGGCTAACGCAAATTGGAACGCGCGACACGAACCTGCAAGCGCCGTTGCGCAAGCTGGCCCAGCAGGTCTCGGATGACCTGACCCGGAACGGCGAGGAACCGGAGCGCAAATAACCGTGCAAGGAGGTACATATCATGGCCGTGTACGTCAGCCACTTGAGCATGGTTGAATTCCATGACCAGAACGGCGTTCCCCTGGCGGGCGGATCGCTCAACTCTTACCGGGCAGGCACCACCACACCCAAGGCGACATACGCCGATTACCTGGGCGTGACACCCAACCCCACCAGCCTCACCCTGGATGCGGCGGGACGCCCGGCGGTTTCAGGCGCGCCTGTTGCGCTCTGGCTGAAAGGCGGTGAGCCCTACAAATTCGTCCTGAAGGACGCACTCGGCGGAACCGTGTGGACCCTGGATAACATCTATGGCATCAATGATAGCAGCATTGGCGTAATCGTTTCCGAATGGCAATTCCTGGGCATCGCGCTCGCCTACATTTCCGGCACCAGCTTCAGCGTTGCCGGCGACATGACTCCGAACCTGACGCCGGGGCTTCGCCTGAAACTCATTTCCGGCGCGACCACGTTTTACGGTTCGATCATCAGCAGCGTTTTCGCGGTTGACATCACCACCGTGACCGTCCAAGTGGACGGCGGGGTGGCGCTCACCAACCCGCTCGATTCTGCCTATTATTCAATCCTGGCGGCAGACCATCAAAGCTCGCCCGTGATTGACGCCGGGGGCAAGGTGCGCCCTAACCTGCTCCACAACGTCAGCGCGCAGCCCTACCGCAACCTCGCCATCAAGCGGAGCGCCGGGGCACCTAACAACCAGGTGAGCGTGACGGCGGACTCCATCGTGATCGAGGGCTGGGAATTTACGGCGGTCAACAAAACCGCTGATATCACCGTTGCAGGCGCGGATGGGCTGGACACCGGCTCCGAGGCGGCGAGCACCTGGTACCATATTTGGGCGATCGCCAATGTTTCCAACCCGACAGCCCCTGTATTCGCGCTCTTGCTCTCGACGAGTTCGACCGCGCCAACAATGCCAGCCGGATACACGCTTAAGCAGTATTTGGGGGCGGTACGGAACGACGGGGCGAGTAATTTCAAATATTTCGACCAGGCCGACGGAAGAACGGTGACCGCATTTGAAATTGCGGCGGCTGCCGCTGTTGACGGAACAATTAACTTGGCTAGTTTCATTCCACCGAACGCGAAACGCGCACACATCGTAACTAAGCAGTCCTATGGAAGCTCGTCATGGGGACAAGTGGCTATCTCTAAAGATGCGAATTTGGGAGGAAGAACACAGTTTGGCCGATGGACTAGTGGAGCTGGGGGTGACGAACTTTGGTTTACCCACGGATTCGTCGCGGTTAATAGTCAATCAATCTATCTCCAACGGTATAATTTGTCAGTTGATATCTACGTATCTGGCTGGGAGTTCTAACCATGCGAATCGCGTACATGAAAACAGGCACACGCGCCGGGAACTTGCGTTTTATAACGGACGAATACGTTCTCATTCCTGGCGAAATTGAAATGGATGCAGATGCGCTTCCGCCGCTTGATTCATTGCACGATCCTGGCGTGGCGCTGGCTGATTCAAAAACGCTCGCGCTCGCGGAAATTGACACCGCCGCCGAGGCCGCGCGGGGGCGGTACATCACGCTGGGATCGGGGCAGGGGTTGACCTATCTCCGCAAGGAGACCCAGGCCCGCGCGTTCGTCGCGGCGGGCTACACCGGATCGGTACCGGCGATGGTCGCGGCCACGGCGGCGGGCCGTGGCATTACCGCGCAACTGGCGGCGGATACGATCATCGCCCAGGCAGACGCTTGGGCGGCCACGGGCGCGCAGATCGAGCAGTCGCGGGAGGGTGGGAAAAAGGCCGTTAACGATGCGCTGGACGTGGCCGGGGTCGTGGCGGCGCGGGACGCGGCGCTGGCCGCGCTAGCGGCGATTTGACGGAGGCGCATGGGAGCAATCCGCGGAGGGTTGGGGCAACTGAACCGGCTTTGGAATGCTCGAAGATCGAGGACTGTCATGAACATATCTCGCGCGGACTTGTTGATGTGGCTGGCACGGCAATTCGTGGGCGTCCACGAAGAGGGCGGGCCCAACAAGGGCGCGCTGGTGGAGCGGTTCCAACGCGCGGTGGATGGGAAGGCCCAGGGCGAGCCCTGGTGCTGCGCCTTCGTGCAATACCTCATTGCTGAGGTGGACCGATTCGCGCTGGGCCACGGGGACGTTGGGGAGTCTTCCCTGGCCAAAACCGAATGGGTGCGCGGGTTGTGGGAACAATCGCCACGGCAACTGCGCGTGGACTTTCCACGGCGCGGCGCGCTGATCCTGTGGGAGCAACTGGGGGCGGATGGCAAGCCAACGAGCGCGGGTCACGTGGGCCTCATCACCGGCATTTCGATGGCCGGGAAAATATCCACCATCGAGGGCAACACCGGCCCGGGCGCGGGCGTGCAGCGCGATGGCGACGGGGTGTGGGAGCGGGAACGATCGCTCGCGGGTGAGGGCTCCATGAAAATCCTGGGGTTCCTGACGCCGTGGAGAGATTGATGGACGTTCAATACTTTCAAACATTTATTTTTGGCGGGATCGGCGCCGCGATATTCGTTGCGGGTGGGGCGTGGTACGAGCTGCGGCAAATTCGCCGCGACATGGACAGCTTCCGGGATCTGATGATCAAGGTTCCCGTGCTGGAGGAACGCACGGAAAAACACGAGCAGCGGCTTTACGATCTGGAACGCCGCCAATGGCGCCCAGGGGCTGACTAACCCACGGAGGTGATATGCTGGAACTGTTCAGCGTTGGGTCTGTGTTGTTCTCGAAGATTGGCGAACTGGGCTTGTGGTACAGCCTGTTCAAATTCGCGGTTGGCGACGGCCTTTATGGCACCGTCGTGCTGGGCATCCTGGTGCTGCTGATCGCGCTGACGTGGAGGCTCCCAGACATCGGGCGGATCCCGTTCTCTCGCGTCACGGGCCGCGTGGCGCTGGGCCTAGTGGTGGCACTGGTGGCCACGTTCGTGCTGGTGATGGTGCTCATCCTCTACCAACGCGAAGCGCCGCGCATGATCCCCAAACCCGCGCCACCTACGCGGCCAACCTGGTAGCGACGATGAACAAAACATTTTGGAGTTCACGGAAGGTATTCGTTTCCGTGCTGGGATGCGGAACCGTGGTGGCGCTGGCATATCTAAAAGCGGATCCGATGGCCTACGCGGCTGTCGGCGCGATCCTTGGCCTCAATCAATTCGCGCAAGGGCAGGCCGATGTCGCCGAGTTGCGCAAAGGGCCGTGACGGCCGCGCATTCCCTGGCCGCGCAAAAATTGCACATGGAAGGCTAAAAACCGTGCCTTTGATTTAGAAACTGGGGGATGTGATTCTGAACTTCGAGTGACGCAAAAGTGGAAATGTATTTTCTCACATTTTCCCACATTAATTGATGGGATAGAAATTCAAATTTAACCTATTAAAACAAGGGCGAGCGATGGGGCACGATCCCACAACCCTCGGATCCACAATCCTTTTTATAGGTTTGATTAAATTCATAATTTAGATTTTTTACCCATACTTTTCCCCATCTTTTCGATGGACAACAGGCTCACGGCGCGCCGTTTTGCGGGCGCTGGATCGGTGAGATAGCCTGCCGTGACGGTGATATTCGAATGGCCCATGAGTTGTTGGATCGTGTAGGCGTCCGCCCCCAGGCGGTGGAGCTCGGTGGCGAACAAGGCGCGTTGTCCATGCGTCGGTTTGATGCCGCGTCCAGAGAACCCCAGCGCGAAAAAGTGCTTGCGAAACGCGGTGGTGATGCTGTGCGCGGGATCGCGGCCCGTATAAAGTGGATTACCATGCCCATCGTCCAGATACCAGACCTCATCCCGCGCTGCGGTTTTTAATTCCACGCGGCAAAAATCCTGTAGAAATCCGGGCATGGGGATGGATTTCTCTCGATTTTCCTTGATACGAAACTGCTTCGTGATCTTAACTTTTACAAGCGCCTCCGCCAGATCAATTTGATTCCAGCGGAGCGAGAGGATTTCCCCACGGCGTAACCCGCACCCCAGCCCCATCATCAGAATGCGCAGGTGAATATGGTAGTGGCGACGCCAGCGCGGATCACCGGCCTTCGCCAACCCGCGAAGGCGTTGAATCAGTGCCTCGAGATCGGAGGCTGACATGATCTTTGGCTCGCGGCGCGGCGCGGTGACAGTTTTTAAACGGGGGAGCTTCTGAATTAACTCCCGATCATACGCCCAACGCAGGAAGGCGCGCAGGGAGTTGATGTATTTGTTGATGGTGTGCGGCGCGAGATCACGCCGCCGGAGGCGCGCCTGAAAATTATCCATGTGATGGAGGGTGAAATTCGCGAGCGGATGGTCGGGGTTGGCTGCTAGATATTCGTTCTTGGCGGCCAGGTACTCAAGGATTGTTGTTCTGGCGCGGGTGTGTTCCGCGGCCTTGATAAAATCGCTCCATGCCGCGCTGACCATCGGGCCAGCGGCGGCCCGGGCCTCTTCCTGGCCCAGTCTGGCCTTCGCGGCATGCCACAAGGGGGCCAGGAAGGCGTCCACATCGGCGGGGGAAACGCCTGGTAGCGGATCCCCGTGCGCATCCAGCCGCGCCTCATCGAAATCCGCGATCGTTACCCAGCGCCGCCGATCACGCTTCCAAAATACCGCCAGGATAGCCTTGGATTTCCGGTTGACTCGGTAGCGCGGACTGCCATCTGTTGCACGGCGTGTCATGGGCATTCCCCCGCCTGTGGTGGTTTTCGGAATGTCCTAGCTATAGGTAGTTGACTTTTATAAAAATAGGCGATAGGGTGCAGTTGTCTAGGCCGCACTAAACTCCTATTGGAGCCTATCGCCCATGAATATTATACAGGTCTACGCCAAATTTCCAAGCCACGCAGATTGTATCCGGCACCTTGAAAAGGTGCGCTGGAAGGGAATTCCTCGTTGTCCGTACTGCCAATCCGTAAAAACTTCGGCCATGCCGAAAGAAATGCGGCACCATTGTAATACCTGCAACACGACATTTTCAGTTACTGTTCAGACAATATTTCACAATAGCAAGTTAGACCTTCAAAAATGGTTCCTGGCTGTTGCGCTAATCGTAAACGCAAAGAAGGGACTGAGTGCCCGCCAGCTTGCCCGTGACTTGGAGGTCAATAAGAACACTGCATGGTTTATGGGTATGCGTATTCGCAAGGCGCTTGTGGACAGCGGTGAATTGCTACGCGGAATCGTAGAAGTCGATGAAACATACATTGGTGGAAAACCCAGGAAAGGGGGACCGCCTCGAAAACGCGGGCGCGGCACTACCAAAACTCCAGTCGTTGGAGCAGTAGAACGGAACGGCAATGTCAAAGCCAAAGTGATGGTATGGCTTGACTCGAAGCGGCTTACAAACCTAATTCGTGGGTCTGTAGATTTGAAACAATCAATCATCATGACCGACGAATTCAAGGGGTATAGCCGCCTTGCCGGTTTGACTATTCACAAGACCGTAAATCATTCGGCTGGTGAATATGTAAAAGGTGACGCCCACACCAACACCATTGAAGGATTTTGGGCGCTTTTGAAACGCGGGATTACGGGTCAATACCATAAAGTTAGTCTCGCCTATCTTCAAAAGTACATTGACGAATTCGCCTTCCGATATAACAACCGCAAGAATGCGGACATTTTTGAACTGGCGCTAGCCAAAGCCATTGGAGGCTAACATGACTGAATCGGTGATTACCCATACTGGACATTTGCGATTGGGACCTATCTCGATCCCGTGCTTTGTGACGAATCAAAGCGAGAGATTGATCGCCAGTCGTAAAATGCAGGAGAGCCTAAAAATTGTCGAAGAATCACCGGATGGTTCCGGCAGGCCGGGGACCAGATTGAAGCGTTTTTTAACCGGAAAATTCTTTAACTCATTGATTAAAAACGATAATGTTGGGGACCTGTTTGAGCCAGTGAGGCGAAAGTACAAGGGCCAAATGATCGCCGGGTTCAAAGCTGAGGCGTTAACCAAACTATGTGAACTCATGATTGAGGCCGAGCGCAACGGCCTGCTTCGTACAGGCCGACAACGGACGATTGCAACCCAAGCCTCCATTTTTCATAAGGCATTTGCAAAGGTAGGACTAACCGCACTTATTGATGAAGCCACTGGTTATCAAAAAGATCGCCCACATGATGAACTGCAAGTTATTCTTGCGGCTTATATTTCTGCGGAACTCTTGCCTTGGACGCGTCGATTTCCAACCACCTTCTATGAAGAAATGTTCCGCTTGCGAAATTGGAAGTATCCTGATGATGCTAAGATTAGGGGGCCAAGGGGACCGCGTTATGCAGGAAAAATTACACGCGATCTCATTTACAAGCAATTACCTCCGGGAGTTCTAGAGGAGCTTGAGACAAAGAACCCCCCAAATGAGAAGTGGCAGCGCAAGTATCGTCATCCACAGCTTTTGTCGGAAAATATAGGTAATCCACACCTCGAAAAGCAGGTGGCGGTTGTTACTGCTTTGATGCGCGGGGCACCAAATTGGCGGGCTTTCATGCGGCTTTTTAATCGGAACTTTCCGCATGCGAATATGCAAGTGGAAATGGACATAGATGTTGAAGAATCTGAGATTTCTTGACTGTCTGAAAAGCTTCAGACAGCATTAAAGAGCACGTAGTTGCTCGGCCGCGTGATCACACACGCAAAACCGAGCGTCTACGTTTGGTGAGACAACCGCATCAGGTACGAAGCGGAGGTAATGCCAGTGGATGGCAGTACTACGGTACCCTCCTACTCTCGGTCCTGTCAATGGTCTCAAGGCCAAAAACGGCCAGTTCAACCCGCATTCTGCGGTTTTTGTGGGAAAGGGGCTGGTCTATTTAATAAAGGCCATCATGAATGTCATGATGATCTCATATGACTTGATGAAACCGGGACAGAACTACCCGGGCATCGAAGCGGCAATTAAACGCATCGGCCAGTCGTGGTGGAGGTTGATGCAATCAACATGGATCGTCCTCACTGAATTTGATGAGGTTCAGGTCCGCGATGTTCTCAAGGATGTAATCGACGCCAACGACAAGCTTCTTGTCGGGCGTTTGATTGCAGATGCTTGGGCTGGCTTTGGTGAAGAGGATAGCACCTGGCTAAGAGACATCTGGAAAGCGGCATAGTCCTCTTTTGTAGGAGGGTGTGCCCCGAAGAATTCTTCCCGAATTTGGACGGGCACACCAAGTATCCTAGCAACACCCTCTACAATAGCCTGTCTGAGTACACGCATAATCCCTCCTTGCTGGTTGGGCTTGCAACAAGGTAATGATTAGCAAGTATTAAGCCTTTGGTCCAGCGGTCAAAAAAACGACTATTGCACTACCTATATCTGGGACATTCCGTTATTTTATCATCGCGAAAAAGCGACAGTGGGGAAGTCCTCAACCCAACGCACACGGGGGCGGTGTGCGCGAGATCATGGTGTGCGCGAGATCACCGCGGTGGCGGGAGCATCCGTGCGCGCAGGGTGCGCAGCGCGGCGAGGCCCAGGACGCGCTCGCCCTGGGCGCGGCGGGCGCTAAAGTTTTCGAGCGTTCCACGGCAGGTTGCAACTGGTGATAAGGGCAACATAGGCAACAGGAGCAGCATTTTTTTGTAAATCTTCCGGGTGTTCCTTGAGGTGTGCGCGTATGATGGTTTCCAGGCGGGCGGAATTTCCTTCCGATGCCCTGAAAAATAGGCAACTATTATAAGTCATGTTGTCGGCGGTTATGGGTTCGTGGTTATTTAATGATTCAGCTTGCCATCCTGACAGCAAACCATGCAGAAACGCATGGCACATCCCTCGTAGGAATATACTTGCATTCAACGCCGGAACCGACTTCCCATCATAAGGGTCACGGCCTTCACATTCACGCATCAGCATCAGCGCAGTGAATACGCCGGAATCCTGCGCCTGCGGGGCCGGGTTGTCCCGGCGTTGGGATGGAGCCTCACCCGCCTTCTTGAATTGTTCCCACCCATCCTTTGCAGGCGGGGCCTCACTCACCTTCTTGTCTTGTTCCCACCATACAATATTTGACTGGCATCCAACCAGCAGCGCGAGCAGAAGCGGGAGGTGGCGGATCATGGGTTACATTTTGCGTGCGGAGTTGATCGCGTCGGAAAACTGGACGGGCTTTTGCGCGTCCGCGTCCTTCTCCATGCCTTCCAGCATACGCACCAGTTGATCCTCGTTCAAGCGGGCGATTTCTTGCAGCGTGTCCAGGGGGGCATACAGAACGTCAATCAGGATTTTGGGGCCGTTGCGGGCGCGGTGGGCCAGGTACGAAATCATCAGGTGCTGACGGTCCGCGGGCCAGGTGATGCTGGCAAGGCGTTTTCCATCCGCGGCGAACTGATCATCGCTTATTCCCCGCGCCCATGCTGCGCGCGGTGACCTGGGCGTTGCCAATCGCGCGGACCCCGTCACGCCGTCTTCCGCAATCGGGCCAACGATTTTACAGAACGGGGATTCCTTATCCGTGACAATCCGGATGTCCTGCTGCATGGGTGTGCATCCTATCAGCGCAAAAATCATCACGCGGGCCACAGGGATAATCCTTGCTATTTGCATTAGGCACCTATGTTTTCATCACATTCGTAAACGATCCTGATCCATCGTATGGAATATATCTTGCGTTTTTCCGTCACCGCCGCACTGGACATGATCCTCAAATTCGCGCGGCGCCGCTTCGCGGGGTGGGGGCCGCGAAGGGTCGTGGGGGTACGCCTGCCGCCGCGGGCGCGGGCCGCCCTGATCGAAATATCACGGACGGATGGCATCACGTTGAGCCATGCGGCGGAGGAGATGGTGTTGGTCGGGTTGATGGCGCGGCGCATGGCGGCGGTGGACGCAGGCGCGGCAGACCCGGAGGTTAAAGCGCTGCTCGCGGAATTGGCGGCCTTGCTGAGCATCGAGCCTTCTCCCGCGAAATGACACTTGATCGTTAACGATATCGTTAATACCATTGATCGCATCCTAGTTTGTTGCTGAAGCGAACCAATTGGGGGGGGGGTATGAGCGACAACTGCTTAAAAGGGATTATTTCCGCTTTACGCGCGGCGGGCTATGATGTGATTCCGCGCCAGGCTCCACCGGAGCCCGATCCTCCGGCAATCCAAGTACGGCTCCACGAAAATATTCCAGCCCAACCCGACGAACCTCTTCCGATGCGCGGTGGTAGAGATCGAGTAATTCCATTTCCGGCCGCGCGCTGTCGTTGAGCACCTGCGGGCGGTCGTTTTCGGCCTGTCCGCCCCCGTTGCGAATGATCGCCAGCATGAGGCTGCGCTGCCCTGCGCTCAATCCCCTGTATGCATCCACAAGGGTCCGCTCATCGTTTGTGACATGCTCAATCGAACGATCCAGCCGGTCCAGCAACCGGTCCACCGCATCCCGTCCTCCAACCTGCGCCTGTTTTACACCATGCGGGGGTGAGGGTGGTAACGAAATATCGTCCATGTGCCCTTGGCCCGTCAGCAACCAATCAATGTTCGCCCTGCAACTTCCGGCAATCAATTTCAAGTGTCTGTAAAGGAGGCCTCGCTTTCCATTGATTAGCTGGGAAAGATAACTCCTTCCGATTCCTGTTTCACGTGCAATTCTGACCTGCCAACCCCGCTCCCCGCCAATAAACTGAACCAGCCTCTTCCGTATGTCATCGGAGTGCCCAGATACAAAAATGTCGCTGTGCGTATTTTCTTGTTGCATTGCAACTCTTGGTGCGCTAATGATGAAACATCAGCGGCGTTTCGTGGACGCCGTAACCAACACGCGGGGTGCCGATGAACGACGCGCAGAACGCCAACCTGACTCCTAGCACAGGCAAAGTGCGAGTCAACCTCCGCTTCACGCGGGAGGAGGTTGCGGCCCTCGCGGAGTTCCAGGCCGCCGACATTCGCGCGGACCTGGCGAATGCCGTCAAGGCGCTGACGATGATGGGCCTTGACACCTGGCGGAATCGCACCAGGCCAAAAAACCATGTGCTGGCCCCGCCGGCAGATCAACACACGGAGGCCCGGCCATGAAAATCCCAACCCCTCCGCCGGAGGACGGGAATGCCCTGGTGCGCGCGCTGCTGGAGGAATCCCAGCGGCAAACCGTGGTCCTGAATGACCTGCGCCAGGTGCTGCGGCGGCTCAGCACGGCGCTGGCGCTTGATCCCGAGCGCGCGGTGGTTCGTCGCGAGCAGGTGCTGGCGCTCAAAGGGGGGTTCCAGCAGGCCCTGGCCAACCGCCGCCGGAAATGAGCGTGAATCATGAAATGCACCGGACTCGAAACGAGCATTGAAGGCGGCGAGTGCCAGTTCCTCCGCTGCCGGGGCCTTCCTGGGATGAGGCCCCGGCTCTTTTTCGGGGGCGGGTGATCCGCATGGCGTTGGCGTAGTCCCGCCATGGAGGGCGGGGGATGTGGGCGGCTGGAGGTTGCCCGGGTGACGGGGGTGGTGGAGCGCATGGGCCATCATCCCCGGAACCATTCCACGGGGGAAACAGAAAAGCGCAGACCGGAAAAAATTACCAGAATCACCAACCTGGAGGATGACATGAACGACTCACAACGCCGGACGTTCCTCACCCTGATGCAGCGGGCGCTAAAACTGAGCCAAGGCAAGGCGGGCAGCCTCGTGGCGGGCGCGGCGCGCCTGCTGGGCAAGCGGCCCACCTCGCTCCTAAACGAGATCAACCCCAACGGGATCCCCAACGGGCGGGGGTGGGCCAAGCTTGGCGCCGTGGACATGATGCGCCTCATTGCCTACACGCGCGACACCCGCCCGCTGCGCTTCCTGGCGCGCGTGGCTGGGCTGGTCGCGCACCCGCTCCGCCTCACGCGCTCCCGTCGGGAGGTGGCTGCATGATGCCAGCGCGCAGACGGATGGAGTTCACACCCGCGCAAAAACGCACGGCGTTGGAGCGGGCGGAGTTCCGCTGCCAGGACGATCAATGCGGCGTCAGCGCCGAATGGCAAGAGTTTCGCGCGCAACTCGACACCCTGGGCTTGGGTCTACTCCATTGGGGGGGGGGCGCGAGGAAA
>JAOUEW010000005.1 GCA_029858505.1 Deltaproteobacteria bacterium | reverse complement strand
TTATTCTGTTCAACCGTGCGGAAAGTAAAGATTGAACGGAAGCAAGCGCATCCCTTTTCGGCTTCGAGCGAATCCCCTCTCCGACGGGGAGGGGAAGCCTGCGTAGCAGGCAGGGGAGGGGTGTTGTTGGGACCATGCTCGAAGCCATCGGTTATTCTGTTCAACCGTGCGGAAAGTAAAGACTGGATGGAAGCAAGCACATCACCCATCGGATTCAAGTTATTTCCCCTCCACGAAGGGGAGGGGATGCCCCCGTCAGGGGGCAGGGGAGGGGTGTTGTGAACACTGGACGGAAGCAAACACATAACCTGTCGGCTTCGAGCGAATCCCCTCCACGAAGGGGAGGGGGGCAGGGGGGAGAGGTGGGGGGGAGGCCCTGTGCGCCCCCTGGCGGCGATAGGTTCGATAATCTATCGAACCGGCTGGTTGGGCAGACACAGCGAAAACCGATTGCCGGAGCCATCCGGCAGGGGGCCCCCCGCCAGTTTTCCCCCGTGCAGTTCCGCCCAGATGCGCGAGGCCGAAAGCCCCAGCCCGCTGCCATGGGCCCCCTGGGTCAATAACCCGCTGCCGTGATGGCTGGGGTCCCCCAGGGTCACGAAGGGCTGAAAGATGGTTTCGGCCTGTTGGGGGGTAAGGGGGGTGCCCTGGTTTTCCACGAACAGGCAGATTTTTTCTTGCCCCCCGGTGAGCAAACAACCTTCCCCCCCCTGGGTTTTCATGACCAGGCTGATTTTTCCACCATCGGGGGTGGCCCGCACGGCGTTGACCAGCAGCTCTTCCATCACGCTTTCCACCCGTTGGGCGTCCCATTGAGACAGACTAGAGGGCGGTGGCGGCGGGTCGAAGTCAATGTGCAGGTTCCGGGGGGCCAGCAGCCCGTTCAGCCGCTCCACCACGCTTTGGGCCAGGGCCAGGGGGTCCACGGGTTTCAGCGAAAGATGAAAGTGGGGGTTGTCTACCCCGGCCCTTAAGTTGGTGAGCCCCTGGTCCACCAGCTGCTGAATGCGGAAAATGGAGCCCTGGATGATCCGCTCTCGGCGGGCGGCCTGGGCGGGGTCTGCCGAGGGCTTCATGGAAAAGTACCCTTGCAGCAGGGCCAGGGGGGTGTTCAGCTCGTGCCCCAGAATGTTCAACACATCCCCCCGGAATTTCGACAGCCGCTCCAGGGCTAGGTTTTTTTCCACCAACTCAGCGGTCCGTTCCGCCACCCGCTGTTCCAGTTGCAGGTTGTGTGCTTGAACCTGTTTCATCAGGTCTTCCGCCAGTTGTTCCAGCCGCTTTTTTTCCAGGGCGGTGTTCACATGGAACAAAAACTGTTGAGCGTTGGTGATGGGCTTGATCAAATACCCAGCAATTCCGTATTGGCGGGTTAAATCCAGGGCTTGGCTTTGGTCGGCCTGAGAGGTGAGCACCAGAAAGGCCGGGTTCAGGCCTTCTTGCCGCAGGTTCTTCAAGAAGGTCACCCCGTCCATGGGGGCCATGTACAAGTCCGACACCACCAAGTCCACCGGTTCCCGGCGGCAGATGGCCAGGGCTTCCTCCCCGTCGGCGGCATAGCGCAGCGCCGTATAAGAGGGAGAAAGGATTTTGCCCATCAACACCCGGTTCACCTGCTCATCATCCACCACCAGAATGGTTTGTTCCACGCCATGTCCCCTTGTTTGCCCGAATGGAATACGTTGGCATTGTTCCGCAGGCAGACTTCCCCCCCAGGGGAAAAGCCTTTAGCGTTGCCGGTTGAAATGAGAAGGAGCCCTAGCGAAGAGCAAGCGAAGCGAAGGAAGAAAACGAACAACCAAGAAAGAGTCTCATTCCCATCAAGTTATCATAAAAAGAATCCAACATGCAATCCTTGGTTTGAACATAATCCTTAAATAAATACCACAGGGATTTCTCCGGGTTTCCCCTGGGCCGGGGGTGGTTTTGTGGTTCGTCCAAATCGTTTTCTCTTTCTGCTCCTGTGCTCTTTCTTCTCCCTTCCCCTTACCCTGTCTCCCCAATTTTCCCCTGAGACCTGGGGATAGCCTGGGTTTTTGGTGTGAAGAGGGGGTGTGGGGGGCGAAGCATCCCAATCAAACAGCGGTTCTCCCTTCCCTGCCCCTTCTTTCCCTTTCTTTCCGGCCGTCTATTTTTTAAGATGCGTTGAGTTTGTATGTCATCCTTTTCGAAACGTCGTATTCCAAGGGTAACGCTTCCAAGAGCAATGCTTTCAAGGGCAAAGTTCTTTGGCCAAGGAGATATACGGGTGAACAGACAAAAGTGGACGTTACTGGTGGCAGCCCAACGGGTGCGGGGGAGGTCATGGGGAACACCATGGAAGGGGCTTGTGGTGGCGTGCCTGGGAGTGGCCGGGGGAATGCTGCTGGGGGAGGCTTCTCTCCAAGCGCGGGGCACGGGGTGCGAACGCGCCCCAGACTGCGTGAAGCAGCTGAAATATGGCGAGACCGACCGGATTCGGGAACAGGCTGCCCGCAACCTGGGAGAATTGGGCGACCCCCAGGGTGGGGAGACCTTGGCCATGGCCCTGGGAGAAGACCCCGGTGAGTTTGTGCGGGTGTATGCCGCCGAGGCCCTGGGGCGGCTGGGCAAGGCCGAAGGGGCAGCCCCCTTGGCCCGGGCCCTGAAGGAAGACCCCCGAGAAACCGTGCGCCGGGCGGCGGCCCGGGCCCTGGGGAAGCTGGAGGGGGAAAAAGCCGACCCGCCCCTGTGGGAAGCTTTGTTGCAAGACAGCGACTGGGAGACCCGGCTGGCCGCCGCCGACAGCCTGGGGCGCACCGCCCGTGAACAAAGCGGCGACGTGCTGGCCCAGGCCCTGCTGGCCGAGGGGCGGGTAGAGGTGCGCCGCAAGGTGGCCTGGTCCCTGGGGCGGTTAAAATATTCCAAGCCCCACGCCCAGGCCCAGGCCGCCTTAAACCAAGCCCTGGAGAAAGACACCTCAGAGGTGGTGCGGGTGGAGGCGGCCCAAAGCCTTTCCGCCGTGGGGAGCGACAGCGCCGATGCCATTTTAATGGCCACCCTGACCAACGATCGCAACCCGGCGGTGCGGGCGGCGGCGGCCACCGCTCTGGGGGTGCGAAAAACCAAAAAAGCGGTGAATTTGCTGGTGCGGACCGTGCGGTCGGACCGGGACTTGGTGGTGCGGGTGGCGGCTGTGAAGGCCCTGGGAGAAGTTGGAGGGGAAGAGGCGGCCAAGGCCCTGGGTTACTTTGCCCTCCATTCCGAGTCGGTGCGGGTAAAATTGTATGCCGGAGAAGCCCTGAAAAAGCTAGAAAGCAATCAGACAGCCAGCCCCTCAAAGCCCCTGTCTCCATAACTTTTTGGCCTAGGACAGGAATCTTTCTTTTGTATTCCAATGGGCTATCTATTCCAAATTTTGAAAAAATTATGAAAAAACCGGGGAAAAGGGGTTGACATATTCCCCATTTGACGCATAAGTATTCGTTGGCCATAAAACGATTTGCTGGGTTTTCCCCTGATATGGGGGGAACGCCAAATTCTGGGCGAAAGGGTGAATATTTCCCCTGAATTCAAAGCGAATCGTTTAGATAACAGGCTGAAAAGCCAGAACAATGCTCACCGAAAAGGCAAACGCATGCACCCCACCACGGATGTCCAGGTTGTGTTTCTGGTTTCCCTGGGAATTTGTTTGTTGGTGTACGGCGGGTGCTGGGTGGAAATGGTGAGGGCCCAAGGGAAACAAACCCCCGGCAGGGCTTCCACCGCCCAGGGCTGGGCCGAATTTGGCTCGGAATTGGGATGGATGGCCGCCCCGTTGATGTTGATGGGGTATTTTTTCACCCTTTGGAATCAATAACCGGTTTCCACCAGAAACCCTTCCGTCCAAAGGAAATGCCGGCAGACCGCATCGGCCGGGAAATTGGTTGGATGCTCAACACGTTTCAAACGAGCGGTTTTGTTGTGTTAGTGCCGTTGTGATCGTTTTCTCGCAGTCTGGGTGCCCTGACCCGCCCCTAGGGGACGGTTCAGGCTGGCGGTAACGCCAGACCGGGTTTTTCACTGCCTAACCCTCTTGCCGATGCCGGGCCCCACGGGCCGCGGGCCTTGGCAAGATGCAGCGGAAACCGGACAGGCCCCGAGGCTGCATTGATTCTAAACCCGACATGAGAAGGAGGTACGCGATGTGGGGTACATTGCCTGAAAACGTAGGAACGTTTCAAGATCTTGACGGTCTGATGGAATTCATCACCGTTGTGGTTGGTTTGTGGTTTTTGGCGGCCATGGCCATGATCATCGGCTTTTCGCTGATGTTCAAAGCCAAGCCTGGCGTGAAGGCCCAATACATTGCCGGCAACACCGGCAAGCAAGTGGGCGTTCTGTTGGGAATCGTGGCAGCCATTACCATGTTTGACTTCATGATTGACATCCGCAACGTGCCGCTGTGGAACACGATTAAAATGCAAATTCCCGCCGAGGGCGACCAGGTGGGCGTGTTGGCCAAGCAGTGGACCTGGGTGTTTACCCACAAAACCAAAGCCGGAAACGTGACCACCGAAATGTTTAACGATGCCGGTGAGTATTCCGATTCGGCCAATGGGGCTCCCAAGCTTCACGTTCGCACGGGTACCAAAACCATTTACAGCCTCAACTCTGAGGATGTGCTGCATTCGTTCAAAATCAACGCTTTGCGGGTGACGATGGACATCATCCCCGGCCGGACCTACAAGGGCTGGTTCGAGGCGGTGAAACCTGGCACCTACGACTTGGCTTGCGCCGAAATTTGCGGCCGCGGTCATGGCGACATGGCCGGACGCTTGGTGGTTCACACCCCTGACGATTACGACAAGTGGGTGAAAGCCAAAGGCGTGACCAAAGCCGACAGCGCCCCCAAAGGGGTGGTGGTGGCCCACAACGCCGCCCACTAAGCCAGGCGCAATACTTGTTCAGTTTCACGTGATTGTTTAACTTTGCTCCCAATTGAGATTCATCGAAGGAGGTGAAAATGGGTAGCTCTCATCATGAGCCGACGTTCACGGAAAAATACATTTTCCCGCTCGATCATAAAAACATTGGTCTGCAGTACCTGTTGACCGCCATGTTCATGGCCTGCGTGGGTGGCTTTTTGGCCTACGTGTTCCGCATGAAACTGGCCTGGGCCGACGCCCCGGTGCCCCTGGTGGGCGACGTGGACGGTGGTCTGTATAACTCCATGGTTACCATGCATGGAACCGTGATGATCTTCTGGGTGGCGATGCCCACCTTGATTGCCGCCTTCGGGAACTTTTTGATCCCGTTGATGATTGGCGCGGACGACATGGCGTTCCCTCGGTTGAACCGCTTGTCGTATCAAATCTTCCTGCTGTCCGCCATTATCCTGATCGCCTCGTTCTTTGTGCCGGGCGGTTCGGCTTCTGGCGCCTGGACGTTCTATCCCCCCCTGAACTCCTCCAAAATCGTGGACGGCGTTGTGGAAATGCACAACGGCGGGGTGTACTGGGGCGGTAACCTGTGGATTCTGGCCGTGGCCTTGGAGTTTGCTTCCTTCCTGTTGGGCGGGATCAACTTCATGACCACCACCTTGAACTTGCGCACCAAGGGCATGGGTCTGTTCCAAATGCCCATGAGCCTGTGGATGATCAACATTGCCAGCTTGGTGTTCGCCCTGTCGGTGGGCCCCCTGGTGGCGGGCGCGATCATGATGCTGTCGGACCGGATGGTCGGTACCGGATTCTTCAACCCTGAATTGGGTGGTGACCCGGTCTTGTTCCAGCATTTGTTCTGGTTCTTTGGCCACCCCGAAGTGTACGTGGTGTTGCTGCCGGCCCTGGGCTTTTTCGCCGACATCATTCCGGTGTTTGCCCGCAAGCCGTTCTTTGGCTACCGTATCGTGGTGTACTTCACCCTGTTCTTGGGTGCCCTCAGCTTCATCGTGTGGGCTCACCACCAGTTCCAAGCCGGGATTGATCCCCGCATGGCCAACTACTTCACCATCACGACCATCATCATCTCCATTCCTTTCGGCGTGATGCTGTTCGCGTTGATCCTTTCTCTGTACGGCGGTTCCATCCGCTTCACGGTACCCATGCTGTGGGCCATCTCGGGCGTGGCAGAATTCCTGGTGGGCGGTATTACCGGCATCCACCTGGGAACCTCCGCTTCCGACATCTACTTCCACGATAACTACTTCGTGGTGGCTCACTTCCATTACACCCTGTTCCCCGCCACCTTCTTCGGCGCCTTTGCCGCCATCACCTTCTGGTTCCCCAAATGGTTCGGGCGCCATCTGAACGAAGGTTTGGGCAAACTGCACTGGATGCTGACGGTGGTGTTCTTCAACGGCATTTTCATCCCCCTGTTCATCACGGGGCTGAACGGCCAACACCGGCGGATTTACGACTACAAAGCTTGGGATGAGATGAACACTCCCGCTCAGCATAACCTGAACGTGATTGCCACCATCTGCTTGCTGGGCTTGTTGGCTACGCAGTTGGTCTTCCTGCTGAACTTCTTCCGCAGCTGGGCCAGCGGTCCGAAAGCCACCGCCAACCCTTACAACGCCACCACCCTGGAGTGGGCCGCTGCTTCTCCCCCGCCCCACGGAAACTTCGACAAGGTGCTCACTGTGTATCGTGGGCCCCACGAGTACTCCGTGCCTGGTGCCAAGGAGGACTTCTCTCCCCAGTGGATTCAGTAACGGGTTGTTGGTTGTTTGAATTTTGTTGAAGAAAGGCGGGTGCGGGGAAACCCCCGGCACCCGCCCCCTTCCCCGGAAACGGGGGCGGGACAGTGCAAGCCGTGAAATCTATTTGGAACGTTCATTCATTCACCGGAGAAACATTATGTCGGCTTTGACCAACGATATGCGAACCGCTACTGGGGTGATTACCCGTTCTAACACGGGCATTCCCTCCTCGCGGCTGGCCATGTGGTTCCTGCTGGGCGGTGAGGTGTTGATCTTCGGCGGACTGCTTGTGTCCTATATGATGGGCCGCTTGGCTCATCCCGAATGGGCCGAGGAAGCGCACCACACTGCAACCACCATTGGATTTATCAACGCCATTATCCTGCTGACCAGCGACTTGTTCGTGGTGATGGCTCACGCCGATGCCCAACGCAAAGACGGTGCTTCGGCCGCCAAAAACATCATGATTACGGTGGCTTTGGGCTTGGCGTTCTTGGTGATCAAGGGTTTTGAATATTCCCATGAAATTAGCGCGGGATTGACCATCCACAAGAGCGTGTTCTGGGCCTATTACTACCTGATCACCGGTATCCACGGTTCTCACATTGTGGTGGGCATTATTGCCCTCACCCTGGTGGCCCGCACGGCCAAACGGGGCGAGCAGCTGCAACGGGTGGAAACCGCCGGAATCTACTGGCACTTTGTGGACATGGTGTGGTTGATCGTGTTCCCGCTGCTCTACATCGCCAAGTAACCAACCCTGAGGGGCCGATGCCAGGGGAGCCCACAGCCAACCCCAAGGCCTTTCGGCCCCGACGGAATCAAGACAAGGCCATTCCAATAGGAGGAATACATGGCTATTGATGCGAAAGTGGATTTAAAGAAAGCGCGGATGACCTGGGCCATGCTGGTAGGGACCATGACCATTTCCTACCTGGCGGCTAAGTTCATGGGCCACGGCTCTACTGTCTCCACCGTTGTGTTCAGTATCATGGTGGTTCAGTGGTTGATCCTGGCTTCTCAGTTCCTGCACCTGAACGTGGAACCCAAGTTTGTATGGGGTCTGTGGATCTCCAGCGTGTTTTTCGTGGCGGTCTTGTTCATTCTGTCGTACTTCGACGTGTGGAACCACCAGGGAATCAACTGGTGCCGAGGTGCCGCGGATTGCGTGCAGCTGAATGAGCCCAAGTCGTTCTAAACGTTGGCTTAAGGTGCAATCCATGATGTAATGAGAGGGGCCTTGTGAAACCGCAAGGCCCCCTTTCTTTTTTCAGATACTTTTTCAGACGATTCCCGTTTCGATCAAAGGATTTTCACCATGACAACCTCCACCGCTCTCCGGGATCCCCGGAAAAACAACCTGAATGCCATTGTGGGCATGATTTATTTCATTACCACCGAAACCCTGGTGTTTGCCGGTATGTTGTATATGTATTTAAGCCTGCGGAACAACATGGTGAACTGGCCTCCTCCTGGTCAGCCCCGCCTGCCGGTGGAGGTCACCTGGGCAAATACCATGGTGCTGCTGGCCAGCGGAGTGTTTTTGATTCTGGCCGGGAAAGGCTTTTACGGGAAGAGTTCTAAGGAAAAAGTGCTGAAACACCTGGGCATTGGCACGGCCCTGGGGGTGTTGTTCTTGGGAATTCAGGGATTTGAATGGATTCGTCTGATCGGTTTTGGTCTCACGTTTTCCGGCAGCATGTACGGGGGGTTGTTTTACCTGCTGATTGGCACCCACGCCGTTCACGCGGTAACGGCCATGGGGTTTCTGATTTGGGCCATTTTGGCGCTGAAAGCCGCCGACGATATGCATTCCCGACAAAATGTTTTTATCGCGGCCCAAATGTTCTGGCTGTTTGTGGTGGGCGTGTGGCCGATGTTGTTTGTGCTGGTGTACCTGCTGTAAGCCCGGCGGTTTGGGGTATAAGTGGGGGGGGCAGCCGCAAGGCTGTCTACGCTATGCAACCTTTATCCGAGGTCATCTATGGGTTCCGTTGAATCGCATGTGGGGCATGTGCATACCTACATGGAGTTTCTGGGGGTGGCGATGTTGATGGTCATTCCCCTGGGGTTGGTGATATTTTTGTACTCGTTCATTTATCGTAATTATATCAAAGAAGACCGGGGGCAGCACGGCGGATAACCCCCCCGCCAGATGTTCTTGTCAAATCCCTCATTCCCAGGTAAACATGACAAGACTCTTGGATGTTTCCCCGCCCTCGGCGGGGAAGGTCTCCGGTTTTGTCCACCCTTACCCATGCAAGCCTCCATGCCGACCACCATTGTGTTTGCCAGTGAAAAGGGAGGGGTAGGAAAAACCACCTCGGCGGTCAATTTGGCCATGGCGTTTGCGGTGGGGGGTTACCGGGTGCTGCTGGTGGATATGGACCCCCAAGGGTCGATTCGGTTTTCCTACGGCATCAAAGGGCAGGTCACCCGGGGCACCCGCCAGTTGCTGGCCGACCCGGCCATCCCCCTGAAAGAAATCATCCACCCCGGCTCTGGGAACGGGATGGATTACGTGTTTTCGAACATTGAAACCCTGGACCAGGAACGCCAGCTGGAAACCGTTCTGGCCGACCCCTACACCCTGCAGCGCCGGTTGAACGCAGAGGCCACCGCCTACGACTTTATTATTCTCGACGCTCCGGCCTCCACCAAAACCCTGACGGTGAACGCCATGACCGCCGCCGATTTGGTGATTCTCCCCCTGCAGTGCGAGTCGCTGGCCATCAAGTCGCTCAAGCGGTTTTTAATGGCGTTTCGCAGCCTGCAAATGAAGGTGAATCCCAACCTGCGGATTGCCGGAATTTTGCTCACCATGTACGACCGGGGAGTAGAAGTCCACCGCCGCATCAGCCGCGAGGTGTACGAAACCCTGCAAGACGCCGTGTTTAAAACCATCATCCCTAAAAGCAAAGAAATCACCGAAGCCAGCGCCCTGGGGCAGTCGGTGATCACCTATTCCATCAATTCGGTGGGGGCCACGGCCTACATCCGGCTTTCCAAAGAAATCCTGGACCGGTTTCACTTACGGCCCGGAAAATAATCCACGCCTTTCGATCCCGCCTTCAAGAGACCACGGTGAACAAGAAACCCAAGGGTTCCGGGGACGCGTCCCCCGCGGGAGACCCGCCAGCCAAAGGCATTCGGCGGCAGGCCCGCGAGGAAGCCCTGAAAATGCTGTATCAAGCCGAGGTCAACCCCGATTTAAACCCCGCCTCAAAAGAAGCCTGGAAGGCGCTGAAGGTTTCGGCCAGGGTGGAGGACTTTGGCCGCCCCCTGGTGCAGGCGGTGCTGGATCATCGAGATGCCCTGGAAACCCGCTTGGCCGAAGCCCTGGACAACTGGCGCATGGACCGGCTGCCCTTGCTCACCCGGGTGCTATTGCGCATGGGGGCCTGCGAGCTGACCTGTTGGGGCGATACCCCGGCAGCGGTGGTGCTGGACGAGGCGGTGGAACTGGCCCACACTTTTATGGATGAAGAAACCGGGCGGTTTGTGAATGGCGTGTTGGACCGCCTGGCCCGAAACGCCCGCTCAGCGGCGGATCCGGCCTGACCCGTCTGCCTTGGCGTTCTATGGCTCGGCATCAGTTTCCCCTATTTGTTGGTTGAACGATAAAATTTTCGAGTCCTGGGTTCGCGGCCATGCCCCCCTCTTCCCCCCAAACGTCCCTCGATACCCTGCTGGAATTACGGGCCAAGGCCCGAACCCTGCGCCGGGCTTATCTCACCGGCCGCCCCCTGGCCTCCGACGCGGAATACGATCAACTGATCCAGCGAATTCAAACCCTGGAGCAAGCCCACCCCGAATCCATGGGGTGGGACTCGCCGGGGTTGGTGGTGGAGGGAACCCCCCAGCAGGCCTTCCCCTCCCAGCGCCACGCCGTGCCCATGCTCAGCCTGGAAAACCTTTACTCCACGGCGGAACTGACCCAGTGGGAGCAGGGTTTGCTGCGCCTGGCCCCCCAGGCCAAGTTTTCCTATGTGGCCGAATTGAAAATTGACGGGGTGTCCATGGCCCTGGAATACCGCCAGGGAGAACTGACCCGGGCCGTGACCCGGGGAGACGGGGTGACCGGGGAAGAAGTGACCGCCAACGTGAAGACCATTTCCAACCTGCCCCACCGGCTGCGGGAGCCCCTGGACCTGGATCTGCGGGGAGAGGTGTATTTTTCGTTGGAGGGCTTTGCCCGGCTGAACGAAACCCGAGAGGAGGAAGGGGAACCTCTGTTCAAAAATCCCCGCAACGCCGCCGCCGGAACCTTGCGGCTGCTGGATTCGGCGGAGGTGGGCCGCCGGGGCCTGCGGGTGATGATTTATGGGCTGGCCGGAGACCCCCCCCATGCCTCGCACCACCAAACCATGGCTTGGCTGAAGGGGCTGGGGCTGCCGGTGAGCGAACAGTTGGAGGTGTGCCCTACCTTGGATCAGGTGGCCCGTTTTTATGAGCGCTGGCGGGAACACCGGGAATCGCTGGATTACATGATTGATGGGGCGGTGGTGAAGGTGGATGAACTGGAATGGCGGCGGGTGCTGGGCGAAACGGCCAAATCTCCCCGCTGGGCGGCGGCCCTGAAGTTTCCTCCAGAGCGTGTTCGCACCCGGCTGCTGGAAGTGCGGGTGCAGGTGGGGCGCTCTGGGGTGCTAACCCCGGTGGCCCTGTTGGAACCCGTGCCGTTGGGGGGAACCACCGTGTCACGGGCCACCCTGAACAATTTTCAGCAAATTGCCCGGCTGGAAAACCAAACCCCCCACGGTGAGCGGTTTCAGCAGGTGCGGGTGGGCGACTGGATTTACCTGGAAAAGGGGGGAGAGATCATTCCCAAGGTGGTGGGGGTGGATGAATCCGCCCGCAGCGGGGCCGAGCAGCCGGTGCTCCCGCCCCAGCATTGCCCTGAATGCGGCGGGGCCATTCAGTCTTTGCGGGGAGAGGTGGAACTGTATTGCGTGAACCCGGCCTGCCCGGCCCAACTGTTCCGCCGAATCCGCCATTTTGTGTCCCGCGACGCCATGGACATTGACACCCTGGGACCGGTGTTGATCGGCCAGTTGTTGGCCGGGGGGTTGATTCACACCGTGGCCGATTTGTACCGCCTGACCGAACCCCAGTTGACCGGTCTGGAGGGCATTCGGGAAAAAAGCGCCCGCAAGCTGCTCGATGCCCTGGAGGCCTCCAAAACCCGCCCTCTGGACCGGCTGATTCACGCATTAAGCATTCCCAACGTGGGGGTGTCTACCGCCAGGCAATTGGCCCGCAGATATGGTACGTTGGATGCCCTGGCTCTGGCGGGGCTGGATGACCTGAAGGGCATGTGGATGTTGAAAAACAACAAGGGCGGAGAGGTGGCCGAGGGCATTTACAGGTTTTTCCAGGATGACGCCCAGCGGGCTCTGCTGACGGACCTGGCCCGGGTGGGGGTGGCCCCCGCCCCGGTGGAGGCTGCCCCCCAGCAAGGCCCCCTGGCGGGAAAAAAAGTGGTGATTACCGGCACGCTGTCTCTCAAGCGGCAGTTGTGGAAAGAACGGGTGGAAAAAGCCGGGGGCGAAGTTTCCTCGGCGGTGTCGGCCAAAACCGATTACCTGCTGGCTGGGGACAAACCTGGATCCAAGCTCGACGACGCGGCCCGCATGGGGGTGCGGGTAGTCACCGAACCAGAAATGGAAGACCTTTTGGCGGGAAAACCATGAGAGTGATGATTGTTGGCGGGGGCGAAATCGGCGGATTTCTGGCGGAACGATTTGTGGCCGAAGGCATGGACGTGACGGTGTTGGACCAGGACCCGGTGGTGGTGGCCAACCTGGCCCAGCGGGTAGACGCCGCCTGCGTTCAAGGCAACGGGGCCAGCGTAAGAGACTTAACCAAGGCCAGGGTGAAGTCGATGGACCTGTTTATCTCCGCGACCCAGCTCGACGACGCCAACCTGATTAGCTGCCTGCTGGCCCACCAAATGGGGGTTCCCCAAAAAATCGCCGTCACCCGCAAGATGGACTCCAAAACCATTCGCTATCGGTTCGATCATCGGAAAATCGGGATTGACACCGTGATTAACCTGTCGGAAGCGGTGACCAGCGAAATGATGGAGGCGCTGGATACCTCTGGGGTGAGCGAAGTGGCTTCCTTTGCCGGGGGAAAAATCAAACTGATTGGCCAAGAGCTGGACAGTACCTCGGACCTGGTGGGCCGGGCGGCCGAACGGCTGTCGGGGGGGGATGATGACTACTTTCTGGCGGCGGTGATTCGAGAGCAAATTCCGTTGCCGCCCGAAAACTTAATTTTGGCTCCGGGCGATTATTTATACCTGCTGGCGGTGAAAGAAAAAATTCCGGCGGTGTACAAGCTGCTGAACGTGGAGGAGATCAAACACCGCACCGCCGTGATTTGCGGGAACGGCCAGTTGACGGAACAACTGGTGACCGCCCTGTTAGACCGATACTTTCAGGTCACCGTGGTGGTTGATACTCCCCATCAAATGGAGTCTCTGCGGCATCAGTTTCACAACCGCCCCCACCTCAAGGTGAAGCATGGGCCCATGCTAGACCTGAAGACCCTGCGCCATGCCGGGGTGCCCAACACCAGCCTGTTTATTTCGGTCAGTGAGGAAGACACCGTGAACATGACCGCCTGCATGGGGGCCAAGCACATGGGGGCGGGCAAAACCATGGCCGCCATCAAACGCAACGATTTTCTGGCCGTGTGGCAGGACATGGGCCTGGATGTGGCGGTGGCCCCCCGGCTGGCGGCGGCCAAACTGGTGCAAAAGGCGGTGCATGGCGAATCGTTGGTCAACTACCGGGCCATGGCCCAGGCCAACCTGGAGGTGGTGGAACTGGAATTGAAGGAAGGGGCCAAGGCTGTGGGAAAATCCCTGGAAAAGCTGCGCTTGCCGGAAGGGGTGGTGATTGGCGGCGTGGTGTCTGACGGAAAGGTTTCGTTTCCCGGGGCGGGGTCCGTGCTGCAGTCGGGCGATCGGGTGATTGTGATGACCCCTCCGGAATATTTGCTGGATATGGAAAAACTGTTCGTGGGGTAGGGGGTGGCCAGGGTCGTGGGCTTCGACAAGCCTTGCTTGGCACCTCTCCCCGCGGTTTGATGTTCAGAGGGGTCTCAGGCTTTCAGGTCAGGGCTTGCTGCTAGCACTTGCGGGTTTCTTTCCGCGATCTCTCTGTCTCCATTCCTGTCTCTTATCTCTTCTCCCGTCTTTTCCAAATTCCCTGTTCTATTCAACGGCCAGGTTTTCCCCCATTCGTGGGAGACCCCTGCGGAACCAGGGGGATGGCTTAGCACCCTTTTTCCCCCCCCCCCTTTTTTCCTCCCCTTTTTCCCTCCCTTTTTTTCTCTGTTCCTCCCGTTCCCTTGGTTCTATCCTTTGGCTTTGTTTTTGGCCACCCCGGCGGATACCTCGTGGGAGATGTTGTAGGCGCAAAACTTGGGCCCGCACATCGAGCAAAAATGGGCGCTCTTATGGGCCTCTTCCGGCAGGGTTTCATCGTGGTATTCCCTGGCCCGGTCGGGGTCCAGGGCCAGGGCAAACTGGCGGTTCCAGTCGAAGGCATAACGGGCCCGGGAAAGCTCATCGTCCCGGTTTCGGGCCCCTGGGCGCTGGCGGGCCACATCGGCGGCGTGGGCGGCAATTTTATAGGCCACCAGGCCGTTTCGCACGTCTTCGGCGTTGGGCAGCCCCAGGTGCTCTTTGGGGGTCACATAACAAAGCATCGAGGCCCCGTTCCACCCGGCAATGGCCGCCCCAATGGCGCTGGCAATGTGGTCGTAGCCGGGGGAAATGTCGGTGACCAGGGGGCCTAGCACGTAAAAAGGGGCTTCGTGGCAAAGTTCCCGCTCTTTTTCCATGTTCATGGGAATTTGATCCATGGGCATGTGGCCCGGCCCTTCAATCATCACCTGCACGTCTTTTTCCCAGGCCATGGCGGTTAGGCGGCCCAGGGTGGCCAATTCGGCAAACTGAGCCCGGTCGCTGGCGTCGTGCAGACAGCCGGGGCGCAGGCCATCGCCCAGGGAGAGGGTCACGTCGTGGCGGCGGCAGATGTCTAGCAGGTCATCGAATCGCTCGAACAGGGGGTTCTGCCGGTTGTGGTGCAGCATCCATTGGGCCATCAACGACCCGCCCCTCGACACAATTTTGGTGATGCGGCTTTCCACCAGCGGCACGTGCTCGGCCAGCAGGCCGGCGTGCACGGTGATAAAATCCACTCCCTGGGCCGCCTGGGCCTCGATCACTTCCAGCAGCATGTCGGCGGTTAAGTCTAGGGGGTTGTCCACCATCTCGATGGCCTCATAGATGGGCACGGTGCCGATGGGCACGGGAGAGTTCTCGATGAGGGCTTGGCGGATGGGACGGATGTTCTTCCCGGTGGACAGATCCATCACGGTATCCGCCCCGTACTTCAGGGCGGTGGTCAGTTTTTCCAGCTCTTCCGCCTGGCCGGAGGACACCGGCGAGTTGCCGATGTTGGCGTTGACCTTGCACTTGGCGGCAATGCCAATGGCCATGGGCTCTAGCCGGGTGTGGTTCACGTTGGCGGGAATGACCATGCGGCCGCGGGCCACTTCGTCGCGGATGGTTTCCGGCGACAGGTTTTCTCTCCGGGCCACCCATTCCATTTGGGGGGTGATGATGCCCTTGCGGGCAAAGTGCATCTGGGTACGAACCAGGGAATGGATGGTCATGGGCACCGATGAAAAATAGGTGAACAAAATATATGGGCCGGGGTATCGGCTGAAAGGTGAAGCTTCATGCTATACGGTATTCCCGCCGAAGGAAACGACGGGAAGGCGGCGAGGAGAGGGGCCTGCGAGGGAGAGGCGGGTTATTCCGGCTGAAATTCCGGCTCCATGTTTTCTCCGGCCCTGGGCTCTTCTGCCCGGGCCTTCTTGGGGGTGGCGGGCAGCAGAATCCACTTCCGGCAGTCGTAGTATTCCATTTCGTGGGGCTGGGTGGGGAACCGGCCGCAATTGAAATACCGCCAAAAGGGAGAATCGTATCCGGCGCAGAGGCTGGTGTTGCGGTCTAACAACGGGCAGTTGATTTTTTCACAGCAGGCCATGCAGGGGCCACAGGTCTTCCCATGCTCCCAGTCGTTGCGCAGGCGAACCGCGGAGGGGTCGGGGGAGGTTAACGGGGGGGCCTGCAGGGGCACGGAAAACATAAACCCCTTGTTTTCGTTCAGGGCAATGGCGGGCATCATTTTGTAGGCGTGAATCAACAGCCGAAAACTATGCCGCCAGTACAGCCAAAAACGCCAATCCCGAAAAAACAAATGGGTCAACAGGGGCGCGGTGATGACCCCCCCCACCACGGAAAAGGAGGCCGTAACAATATAGGCGGTGAACAAAAACCGCTGCACGGCCCAGATGTTTTTTTTCGGCATGGGAAACTTGGGTTTTAAGGTGGATTCGACCCGGCAGGTGGGTTCATAAAAAGGTATGTTTTCCACCGGCGGCAAGGCCGGATGTCCACAACCGGGGAAAGGTTGATTTTGTGTTTTGTACACTATTTAGGGGGGGAAAGACAAGCGGGCCGGAAAAAAAACCGGCCCTGCCGGAATGGGGTTAGAGCACCACGTCTACGCGAACCATGTTGGTGGGGCGCATTTCAGAAAAGGGAAGCCCCGCCGTAAGGACGCATTTGTCGCCATGGTTCAGCAGACCCTTGGCAATTAGAATGGCCTCCACCTCGTGAACGGCCACGTCGATGTTGCGGGTGAGATGGGCGGCCTGGAAGCCCTCGATGCCCCACACCAGGCAAAGTTTGCGCAGCACGGTTTCGTGGGGGCTAATGGCGTAAATGGGTTTAATGGGCCGCCGCCGGGCAATGGCCATGGCCATGGAGCCGGTTTCGGTGATGCAGGCGATGGCCCGGGCATCGACCTGCTCGGCCAGGGTGCAAGCCGACATGGCAATGCCTTCGTTGAAGGGCAGCTCTTTGCCCCCCCAGCGGCGGAACCGCCCGTAATGGTCTTGCTCATCCAGCGACAGTTCGGTGGCCCGAATGATGGAATTCATGGTGCGCACGGTTTCCGCCGGGTATTTCCCGCTGGCGGTCTCGGCGGAAAGCATTACCGCGTCGGTGCCGTCTAGAATGGCGTTGGCCACGTCGCTGGCCTCGGCCCGGGTGGGGCGGGGGTTGTGCACCATCGAATCCAGCATTTGTGTGGCGGTGATGACGGGCTTGCCCGCGTGGTTGCAGCGGTGAATGATGCGCTTTTGAATGGCGGGCACTTCCTCGGCGGGAATTTCTACCCCCAGGTCGCCCCGGGCCACCATCACCGCGTCGGTTTTGGCAATGATTTCGTCGATATGGTGCAGGGCTTCGGGCTTTTCAATCTTCGACACGATGGGGATGGGTTCTCCCAGGGTCTTCATGTAGTCGCGCAGCAGGTCAATGTCTTCCGGATGGCGCACGAAGGACATGGCCACGTAATCCAGCTTTTCTTCCACGGCCAGTTTCACGTCGCGGCGGTCTTTGTCCGACAGGGTTTCGACCGACAGGGGAATGTTGGGCAGGTTAATGCCCTTGTTGTTCTTCAGTTCGCCCCCCACCAGCACTTCGGTGATGACATCGGTTTCGGTCTTTTCTTTCACCACCAGCGAGAACAGGCCGTCGTCGAGCAAAATGGAGTCGCCCACCCGCACGTCTTTGGCCAGCCCCTTGTAGGTGGTGGAGACCACTTGGCTGTCTCCGGGCACGTCGCGCACGGTAATGGTGAACAGATCGCCCTCTTTCAAGGTGGCGCTGCCGTTGGCAAAACGGCCCACCCGGATTTTGGGGCCCTGCAGGTCCAGCAGAATGGCCACCGGGCGGCCGATGTCTTGGCTGGCTTTGCGGATGTTGGCGATGACTTTTTTGTGGTCTTCGTGGGAACCGTGGGAGAGGTTCAACCGGCATACTTTCATCCCGCACAGAATCAGTTCGCGGATGGTGTCGTAGGAGTTGCTGGTGGGGCCCAGGGTGCATACAATTTTGGCGCGGGTCTCGAACATGCGGGTTTGTGGTCCTTTCAATCGTGTTTGCAGGGTCAGGCGGGATTCGGGTTGATTTTCCCAGGGGGTTGTAAAATAGTATTCATAATCACCCGAAAAGGAAAGATCAGTCCAGGATGCCCCCCGTGACCTTCCTTTTGATCGACTGCCACGCGCACCTAACCCACCCCCAGTTTTCGTCTGACCGGGGCCAAGTGCTGGCCCAGGCCCGGCAGCGGGGGGTGGGGGCCGTGGTGGTGGTGGGAGAAGACGAGGCCGACAACCAGGCGGTGCTGGCGGGGCCCGGCCCTGGCGAGAACCAACCTGCCTGGCTGCCCTTTTTGGGGCTGCATCCCGACCGTTGGGCCGATACCCGCCACACCCCCCAGGGGCCCCAGGCGCTGCCCCCCGCCGAAAACCTGGAGGAACAACTGGCCCGGGTAGAAGCTCAAATTCGGGAGAACCGCCACCGCATTGCCGGGGTGGGAGAAGTGGGGCTGGACCGCTGGGTATGCCAGCAACAGGCCCCCCGCCAAGCCCAGGCCCAGGCTCTGATCCGCCTGGCGGCCCTGGCCAAAGCGCTGGACCTGCCCCTGAACGTGCATTCCCGCTCCGCTGGCCGCGTGACCCTGGAGCTGCTGCGGGAGCACCAAGCCAGGCGGGTGTTGATGCACGCCTTCGACGGCAAGGCAGGCCACGCCCTGGAAGGCGCCCGGGCCGGATATTTATTTTCCATCCCCCCCAGCGTGCTGCGTTCGCCCCAAAAGGAAAACCTGGTGCGGGCCCTGCCCCTGGAAAGCCTGCTGCTGGAAACGGACAGCCCGGTTTTGGGGCCAGACCCCAGGGGCCGCAATGAACCGGCCAACCTGCCCCTGGTGGTAGAGGCCGTGGCCCGGCTGAAGGGGATTCCCCCCGGCGAAGTGGCCGAACGCACCACCGCCACCGCCCGGGCTTGGCTGGGCTGGGCAGGTTAAAACAGCAGGGTAAAACAGCGCAGGGGCTGGCCTTCCCAACAGCACCCCTCCCCTTCGTGGAGGTAGGCCAATGGGTAGAGATTGAATCCGCGCGGAATATAAAAGACCGGAAGGTAGCAAGCAGATCACTTTTCGGATGCGAGTGATTTCCGAACAGCACCCCTCCCTGGCGGCTTCGCCGCCTGTCCCTCCCCATCGGAGAGGGACAATACGGCTTCGGCCGAAGGGTGGAGAATCAAATCTGTTCAGTGAATGAAGCCGGACGGAAGTAAGCAGATCACTTTTCGGATGCGAGTGATTTCCGAACAGCACCCCTCCCTGGCGGCTTCGCCGCCTGTCCCTCCCCATCGGAGAGGGACAATACGGCTTAGACCGAAGGGTAGAGAATCCAATCTGTTCAGTGAATGAAGCCGGACGGAAGTAAGCAGATCACTTTTCGGATGCGAGTGATTTCCCCTCCACGAAGGGGATGCCCCCGCAGGGGGCAGGGGAGGGGTGCTGTTGGGATGCCCGCAGGGGTGTTTCAGAGAGGGACCAGGAGGGGGGTTTCAGAGAAAACAAGAGATTCGGTGGAACAGAATGAATAAAACGGAAAACATGACCCAGTCTGAGAAAAAAGAAACAGAGCAGAAAGAAAACGTGAGCGCAGATACGCCGAAAAAACCAGCCCCCAACGGGCCGACCCTGGCGTTGTCCATCCGGGCCTTGGAAAAAGAAGACCTGGACCGGCTGTATTTTTTGGACCAGCGGGCCTATGCCGAACCCTACCGGTTTCAATACCACCGGCTGTTGGCCACCCTGGGAGACCGGGACGTGGGAACCGTGGTGGTGGCCGAACTGGACGCCCAGGAGAAAACCACCCAATTGCGGGGGGCCCTGATGGTGAAGGGAGACACCTGGAAGCGCCGCCTGACGGTGCTGACCCTGATGGTGGACCCCCCCTTCCGGCGCAAAGGGCTGGGCCGGCGGCTGATGGACCACGCCCTGCGGGTGGCCCGTGGATATAACTTTGTGGGGCTGGATGCCCCCATGGAAAACGAAAACCAAGCCGGGAAAGATTTCTTGAAGGCCCTGGGGTTTGCCCCCACCGAGGGTTTCGCCCCGTATTTTGCCGATGCCGCCCAGGGGGTGGTGTGGGCCCGGCCCCTCAATGCCGGTGAATCTGCCGGGCAGCCGGCGGGGAATTCGACCGGTGGTTAAGACAAAGGGTCGGCAGGGACCCGCAAATGGATTGGGCAGGGATACCACATCCAACAAATCCTCTCTTCTTGGGGGCATGGCCGTCATGGACTCACCCATCATTACCCTCACCACCGACTTTGGCACCATGGACGGCTATGTGGGGGCCATGAAGGGCCGGATCCTCTCGCTGTTGCCCCAGGCCCGGCTGGTGGATATCTCCCACGACATTCCCCCCCAGTCGGTGGTGCAGGGGGCCTGGTGCCTGCGCCGGGCGGCGGCTCAGTTTCCTCAAGGGACCATTCACTTGGCGGTGGTGGACCCCGGCGTGGGCACCAGCCGAGATGCCCTGGTGGTGCAAACCCGCCGGAACTGGCTGGTGGGGCCGGACAACGGCTTGCTGCATTTGGCCGCCCAAGATGCGGGCATTCAACGCATCTGGCGGATCACGCCAGAATCTCTGGCGGCCTCGGGCTGGGATGAGCCCCAGAAAAGTGCCACCTTCGACGGCCTGACGTTGTTTTCTCCCCTGGCGGCCTGGCTGGCCCGGGGAGAATCCCCCGCCGCCCTGGGCGAACCTGGGGAGGACATGCTGCCCCTGGAGGAAGAAGCCCCCTGGATTCGCGGGGGAGAGGTGCTGGGCCGGGTGTTGTTCTTCGACCGGTTCGGCAACGCCGTCACCAACATCAGCCGTGAAATGCTGGAGGGCCACCGGGTGGTGCGGGTGGAACTGGGTCCCATGGCCGCCGTGTGGGGCCTGCGCGAAAGCACCCGGGTGGTGGAAGCCGTGTTTTGCGAGACCTATGAAGACATCCCCCTGGCGGAACTCTCTGAACCCCCCGCCAAAAAACCGGGAGAATCTTGGCTGCCCCCAGAAGAAACCGTGGGGGCCCTGTTTAACAGCGATGGCGTGCTGGAGCTGGCGGTGTACTCGGAAAGCCTGCGCGATGCCCAGGGCCTGCGGGGGGGCGAGCCGGTGCGGGTGACCATCAAACCGGCCAGTTAGACAGCCCCAGTTTTTTGTAAAGGTTTCCGATTTTTATCTCACCTTCCGTCTGGCACCGTTATGCTAAGGAGAACCCATGCCCTTCCCCCAAACCCGCTCCCGGCGCCTGCGGGGCAGCCCCGCCCTGCGCCACATGGTGACCGAAACCCGCCTGCCGGTGGAAAGCCTGATCTACCCGCTGTTCGTGGCCCCAGGCAAGGGGGTGCGAAACCCCGTGAGCTCCATGCCGGAGGTGTTTCAATTGTCGGTGGATGAACTGGTGAAGGAGGCCCAGCAAGCCCACGACCTGGGTATTTCCATGATTAACCTGTTTGGGGTGCCCGACAAAAAAGACCTCACCGGCAAGCTGGCCGCCGACCCGGACGGGCTCATTCCCCAAGCCATCCGCGCCGTGAAAAAAGCCGTGCCGGGCCTGCTGGTGATGACCGACGTGTGCCTGTGCGACTGGCTGGAGCACGGCCATTGCGGGCTGGTGAAAGACGGCGCCATTCTGAACGACGAAACCCTGCCGGTGCTGGCATCCATGGCCATGGCCCACGCCAAAGCCGGGGTAGACATGGTGAGCCCCTCCGACATGATGGACGGGCGGGTGGCGGCCATCCGCCGAGAACTGGACGCCGGGGGGTTTTCTCATCTGCCCATCATGGCCTACTCGGCCAAATACGCTTCCGGCTTCTACGGCCCCTTCCGCGAGGCCGCCCAAAGCGCCCCCCAGTTCGGCGACCGCGCGGGCTACCAAATGGACCCCGCCAACGCCAGGGAAGCCCTGCGGGAAGTGCTGCAAGACGTGGCCGAATCCGCCGACATCGTGATGGTGAAGCCCGCCATGCCCTACCTCGACATCATCCACCAGGTGAAAGCCGCCACCAACATCCCCGTGGCGGCCTATCAGGTCAGCGGGGAGTATTCCATGATGTGGGCCGCTCACCAAAAAGGCTGGCTCGATTTAGACCGGGTGATGATGGAGTCCCTCATCGGCATCCGCCGCGCAGGGGCCGATGTGATCTTAACCTATTTTGCCAAACGGGTGGCCAAGAAGTTGAGGGGAGAGAAGTAGCGTCGGCAAAAACTTGTTGCTGGCAGGGGAGGGTGGTAGGGGTATGTTTGGGTTTTAAAAAAACCAATCATAAAAGGGAGGGAACCATGGCGCAAAACTTTTTAGAGCAATTACTGAAGGAATGGTATGAATTTCAAGGATATTTTGTGTTGCAAAATATTCGGGTAGGCAAAAGGGCGGAGGGTGGCCATGAAATGGAATTGGATATCGTTGCCTATCATCCCATAGATAAAAAGTTGGTTCATCTAGAACCTTCTATGGATGCAGACAGTTGGGAAAGGCGTGAGGAAAGGTACAAAAAAAAGTTTGACCTGGGGAAAAAATATATCCCAAACCTTTTTACCGGTCTAAAAATTGAAGGGGAGATAGAACAGTTTGCGGTTTTTGTAATTGGGAGCAAAAAAAACCACACGGAAATTGGTGGGGGTAAAATCATGTTAGGTGCAGACTTAGCCAGTCAAATTTATGAAAAAATATCTCCAATGGATATATTGAATAATGCTGTGCCAGAAAAGTGGCCGTTATTAAGAACCTTTCAATTCATGGCAAAATATAAGCCTTGGGAAACCCCATGACCCCCACCCTCAAAATCCCCATCCCCACCGAGGCCATCGCGGCGTTCTGCCGCAAGCACCACATTCGCAAGCTGAGCCTGTTCGGCAGCGTGCTGCGGGAAGACTTTGGCCCGGACAGCGACGTGGACGTGCTGGTGGAATTCGAGCCCGGCACGCGGGTGGGGCTGTTTGGGCTTTCGGAAATGCGGTATGAGTTGGGAGACCTGTTTCACCGGGAAACGGACTTGCGGACGCCGGGGTTTTTAGGCAAACGGGCCAAGGAGCGTGTGCTGAGGGAGGCCCAGAGGGTATATGAGTTATAACCGCTAACCTCCCCTGTTCTTAAACTCCCCTGTTCTTAAAATTGTGGCCGGGTTTGTGCATGAACGAACCCAACCATGATCTCCAATTCTTCCAATCAAACGAACCAAGCCGGGGTGCCTGAATGCCTGGAGGGGGGCGGGGCGGGCGGCCGGGGTTTTAAACCCCTATCGGCGGCCCTGGCACCGGTGGTGCTGGCCCTGCTGGTGCTGGCGGGCTGTTCGGCCTCTGCTCCTTCCACGGTTCACCGTGGGGGCCGTGCGCTTAAAACCGCACAGCCAGCCGCCCAAGCGCCCGTGCAGCAAACCGCCACGCAGCCAGCCGGGGCCCTGCCACAGGATTCCACAGAAGACGAAGACATAGCCGAGGGGCCGGTGTCTCTTCCCCCCATGGGTTGGCAGCCAGCCGAGGCCAGGGGCCAGGGCTACGCCGAGCCAGCCGTGGGCAAAGAAGGCGTGACGGTGCCAGCCACGCTGCTGGGGGCGGTGGACCCCACCCCCCGGCAGGAGGGGAAGGACGGCGATGGGTTGGATCTATCGCCCGTGCGCCCCTGGCTGGAGGGCATGGCCTCTTGGTATGGGCCAGATTTTCACGGCAAGCCCACCGCCAACGGAGAGACCTACGATCAATACGGCTTTACAGCCGCCCACCCCATGCTGCCCCTGGGCACCCGGGTGCGGGTGGTGAACCAGGTGAACGGGCGGGTGGTGGAAGTGCGGGTGAACGACCGGGGGCCCTATGCCAAGGGCCGGGTGATTGACCTGTCGCTGGCGGCGGCCCGCCGACTGGGCATGGTGGGCGGGGGCACAACCCCCGTGCGCATTCAGGTGACGGCTTGGCCCCCCGGCCTAGACCGCCGCCTGGGCCTGCGGGCCTATACCCAGTTTGTGGTGCAGGTGGCCGGGGCCGCCGACCCAGACGCCGCCAGGGTAAAAATGGCCAACGCCCAGGCCCGGGCAGGGAATACCCGCCTGTGGCTAGACAACCCCCCCGGCGGCAATTATTCCGTGGTGCATGGGCCCTTCAACTCCCCCGATGAAGCCCAGCGGGCCGCCGCCCGCCTGAAGGCCCAGGGCCTTACCACCCTGGTGCGCAGTTGGCGAAAGTAACTTCGGAAAGAAGCAAGTGCTTCTCTTGTCGGATTCGAGTTTCTCCCAACAACACCCCTCCCTGGCGGCTACGCCGCCTGTCCCTCCCACTCGTGGAGGGACAATACTCGAATCCACCGGCTATTCTTTTCAACCGTTCGGAAAAATATAGACTGGAAGGAAGCAAGCAGATCACTTTTCGGCTTCGATTTATTTCCCCTCCACGAAGGGGAGGGGATGCCCCCGTTAGGGGGCAGGGGAGGGGTGTTGTTGTTCTCTGCCTTGACAGTTCCTGGGAAATTCCTCAAAATTCGATTAGAATAGGCCGTGTGTTGAAGGTGTTCCGCGCAAAGCCGGACCCAGGGGTAAGTTTGCCTCTCTGGGCTGGTTCTCCTCCCAAGCGGGCCGGGGAAGTCCCTTTCCCAAACCAAAACCAGGCGATTCCGCCGGGACCTTAGGTTCCTGCGGCGGAGGGAGACGCCCGGCCCAACCCATCACCCCAACCCCGGCGCCCAAACCGCCCAACCGGGCCGCGCCCTCAGGAGCACCTACGTCCATGAGTCATCCTCTCTTCCCCCCGCGCCAGGGGCTGTACGACCCCTCCCTGGAAAAAGACAGCTGCGGCGTTGGTTTTATCGTGGACATCCACGGGAAGAAGAGCCACAACCTGGTGCGCCAGGGGCTGGAAATTCTGGTGAACTTAGATCACCGGGGGGCCCGGGGTTCCGACCCCGATGAGGGTGACGGCGCCGGGATTTTGATGCAAATTCCCCACGAATTTCTGGCGGCCCAGGCGGCCAAGCTGAAGATTGCTCTGCCCTCCCCCGGCAGTTACGGGGCGGGGATGATGTTTTTCCCCCTGGACCCCCAGGAACGGGCCCAGGCCCAGGCCCTGGTGGACCAGGCTTTGAAGGGCGAAAACCTGACGGTGCTGGGCTGGAGAGACGTGCCCACCGATCCGGCCTCCTTGGGAAAAGCGGCCCAAGATTCCCGGCCGTTTGTGCGCCAAGTGTTCATTGACCGGCCCGCGGGCTTGGATGAAACCGCCTTCGAGCGCCGGTTGTACACCGCCCGGCGGGCCATGGAGAAATCCGTGTGGGCCCAGGGGCTGCACCATTTCTCGGTGCCCAGCTTTTCGTGCGCCACCATGGTGTACAAGGGCATGCTTACCCCCCAACAGGTGGAGAAGTTTTATCCGGATTTGACGGATGAAACCATGACCACGGCCATTTCGTTGGTGCACGCCCGTTACTCCACCAACACCTTTCCTTCTTGGGAGCTGGCCCACCCCTTCCGCATGATGGCCCACAACGGGGAAATCAATACCCTGCGGGGCAACATCAACTGGATGGGTTCGCGGGAGAAAAACCTGAGTTCGCCGCTGTTTGGTGGTGGTTTAGATAAAGTGGTGCCGGTCATCAACGCCCGGGGTTCCGATTCCTCCATGTTCGACAACGTGCTGGAGTTTTTGGTGATGACCGGGCGGAAGTTGCCCCACGCCATGATGATGATGATTCCCGAGGCCTGGGACAACAACGACCACATGGACGAAGACCGCAAGGCCTTCTATGCCTACCACGCCAACCTGATGGAACCCTGGGACGGCCCGGCCGCCATCGCCTTTTCCGATGGCCGCATGGTGGGGGCCACCCTGGACCGAAACGGTTTGCGCCCGGCCCGCATCACCATCACCAAAGACGGCCTGGTCATCATGGCCAGCGAAGCCGGTGTGCTGGATATTCCCCCGGCCAACGTGGAGCGCAAGACCCGCTTGCGGCCGGGGCGCATCTTTGTGGTGGACACCACCCTGGGGCGGGTGATTGAAGACGAGGAAATGAAGGCCCAGGTGGTGGCCCAGCATCCCTATCGGGAATGGATTGCCAAGAACATCATTCACCTGGACGACCTGCCCCAGCCGCCCCACGTGCATCAGCCAGATCACTCCACGGTGCTGCGGCGCCAGCAGGCCTTTGGCTACACCAAAGAAGATCTGAAGATCATTTTGGCTTCCATGGCCGAAAAGGGCGAGGAACCCATCGGTTCCATGGGGGCCGATATTCCTCTGGCGGTGTTGAGCAACCGCCCCCGGCTGCTGTTCGATTACTTCAAGCAGAACTTTGCTCAGGTGACCAACCCTCCCATAGACCCCATTCGGGAAGCCATGGTGATGAGTTTGGTGGCCTTTGTGGGGAAAGAGGGGAACTTGATGGACGAAGCCCCCCGCAACGCCCATGTGTTGAACATTCCTCACCCCATCCTGACCAACTACGACTTGGAGCGGCTGCGCCACGTGACCGTGGGCGATTTTCAGGCCAAAACCCTTTCCATGTTGTTCCGGGCGGAAGACGGCCCCAAGGGGTTGGGCCAAGCCCTGGAGCGGTTGAACCGGGAGGCCGATGCCGCCGTGCGGGCGGGTTACAGCCTCATCATTCTCACCGACCGGGGGATGAGCTCCCAACTGGCCCCCATTCCCAGCCTGCTGGCTACCGCCAGCGTGCATCATCACCTCATCCGCGAGGGCACCCGCAACAACGTGGGGTTGATTTTAGAAACCGGCGAAGCCCGGGAAGGGCACCACTTTGCCCTGCTGCTGGGCTATGGGGCCACCGCGGTGAACCCCTACCTGGCCTTTGAAACCCTGGTGGATGAATTCACCCCCCTGAAGGATTCTCCCGATGCCGACACCCCCCCGGCGGTGAAGAATTACATCAAGGCGGTGAAAAAATCCCTGCTCAAGATTTTCTCCAAAATGGGCATTTCTACCCTGCAAAGTTACCATGGCGCCCAGATTTTCGAGGTGCTGGGGCTGAAACGAGAGTTGGTGGATACCTGCTTCACCGGAACCCACACCCGCATTGAAGGGGTGGGGTTGGAGGAAATTGCCCAAGAAACCCTGCGCCGCCACCGCATGGCCTATGCCGAGGATGAGGGCCATAACTTTGTGCTGGACGTGGGTGGGGTGTACAAGTGGCGGCGGGAGGGTGAGTTTCACCAGATCAACCCGGCCATGATTCACGCCCTGCAAAAGGCCGTGCGGGAAAACGATTGGGAAACCTATCAGCGCTATGCCGAGCTGGTGAACGACCAAAGCGAAAAAATGGCCACCCTGCGGGGGTTGTTCCGCTTCAAGCCGGGAACCCCCATTCCGCTGGAACAGGTGGAACCCGCCAGCGAGATCATGAAGCGGTTTGCCACCGGCGCCATGAGCCTGGGCTCCATCAGCCGCGAAGCCCACGAGAACCTGGCCATCGCCATGAACCGCATTGGCGGGCGCTCCAACTCTGGCGAGGGGGGGGAAGACCCCACCCGGTTTGCCCCCATGCCGAACGGAGACAGCCGCAACAGCGCCATCAAGCAGGTGGCCAGCGGACGCTTTGGGGTGAACAGCCATTACCTGGTGAACGCCAAAGAGATTCAAATCAAAATCGCCCAGGGGGCCAAGCCCGGTGAGGGCGGCCAGCTTCCTGGCCACAAGGTGGATTCCTACATCGGTTCCATCCGCTTCACCACCCCCGGCGTGGGGTTGATTTCTCCCCCGCCCCATCACGATATTTACTCCATCGAAGATCTGAAACAGTTGATCTTCGATTTGAAGAACGCCAACCCAGAAGCCATCATCAGCGTGAAGCTGGTGAGCGAAACCGGCGTGGGTACCGTGGCGGCGGGGGTGGCCAAGGCCAAGGCCGACAAGGTGCTGATCTCTGGCCACGACGGGGGAACCGGGGCTTCTCCCCTCAGTTCCATTCAGTTTGCCGGGGCCCCCTGGGAACTGGGCTTGGCGGAAACCCACCAGACCCTGGTGATGAACAACCTTCGCGGTAGGATTCGGGTGCAGACCGACGGCCAGTTGAAAACCGGCCGCGACGTGGCGGTGGCCGCCCTGCTGGGGGCCGAGGAATTCGGCTTTTCCACCACGGCTCTCATCACCCAGGGGTGCATCATGATGCGGGTGTGCCACCTGAACACCTGCCCGGTGGGGGTGGCCACCCAAGACAAACGCCTGCGCAAGAAATTTACCGGCCAGCCGGAACACCTGGTGAACTTTTTCACCTTTATTGCCGAAGACGTCCGGCGGTGGATGGCCCAACTGGGCTTCCGCACCATGGATGAGATGATTGGCCGAGCCGACTTGCTGGAATACAAGCGGGCCGAAACCCATTGGAAGGCCCATGGTCTGGACTTGACCCCCCTGCTGTACCGGCCCCCGGTGGGGCCGGAGGTGCGGGTGAGAAAATCCGAGGAACAAGACCACGGCATTGCCGGTGTGTTGGACCACACCCTGATCGAGCGGGCCAAGGACGCTCTGGAACACGGCAAGCCGGTCAAGATGGACCTGCCCATCCGCAACTTGAACCTGTCCACCGGCACCATGCTGGGCAGTCGGGTCAGCCGCAAATATGGCGCCAACGGCCTGCCCGACGGCACCATTCAAATCAACTTTCAGGGCACCGCCGGCCAAAGTTTTGGCGCGTTCCTGCCCCAGGGCATCACCCTCACCCTTCAGGGAGAGGCCAACGACTATGTGGGCAAGGGGTTGTCTGGCGGGCGGGTGATTGTGCGGCCGCCGGAGGGCGCCACCCTGGTGCCGGAAAACAACATGATCGTGGGCAACGTGGTGCTGTACGGCGCCACCCGGGGAGAGGCCTTCTTCAACGGCCTGGGGGGTGAACGCTTCTGCGTGCGTAACTCTGGCGCCACCACGGTGGTGGAGGGGGTGGGCGACCACGGATGTGAGTACATGACTGGCGGGCGGGTGGTGGTGCTGGGCCCCACCGGGCTGAACTTCGCGGCGGGCATGTCGGGCGGCATTGCCTATGTGCTGGATGAAGACGGTAAATTCCACACCCGCTGCAATACCGAAATGGTGGCCCTGGAACCCCTGGAGGCCGACGACAAAACGTTTTTGCAGGACCTGCTGGAGCGCCACGTGGCCCTCACCCACAGCCCCAAAGCCAAACGCCTGCTGGCCCATTGGGAGGCCGCCCTGGCCAAAATCGTGAAGGTGATGCCGGTGGAATACAAACGGGTGATGCAGTGGGACGGCAAGGTTCGCCAAGAGAAGGAGATTGCCTGATATGGGAAAACCCACGGGATTTTTGGAGTTTGAACGGCAGATTCCCCCCAACCGCCCCGTGGCGGAACGGGTGAAGCATTATCATGAGTTTGAGATTGCTTGGCCAGAGGAAAACCTGCAGGTGCAGGGGGCCCGCTGCATGGACTGCGGGGTGCCCACCTGTCATCAAGGCTGCCCCCTGGGCAATTTAATCCCCGACTGGAACGACCTGGTGTACCGGGGCCAGTGGCGCCAGGCGTTGGACGAACTCCACCGCACCAACAACTTTCCCGAAGTGACCGGCCGGGTGTGCCCGGCGCCCTGCGAGACCAGCTGCGTGTTGGGCATCAACGCCGACCCGGTGGCCATCAAGGTCATCGAGAAAGCGATCATCGAGCGGGGTTGGAAAGAAGAATGGGTGAAACCGGTGCTGCCCCCCACCCAAACCTGGAAGCGGGTGGCGGTGGTGGGGTCGGGCCCGGCGGGCCTGGCGGCCGCCCAAGAACTGGCCCGCATGGGGCACCAGGTCACCGTGTTTGAAAAAGACGACCGCCCCGGCGGGCTGCTGACCTATGGCATTCCCGATTTCAAACTGGAAAAACACCTGATCTTCCGCCGGGTGGAACAACTGCGGGAAGAAGGCGTGGTGTTCCAAATGAACTGCCAGGTGGGGAAGGACCTGCCCGCCAAGGAATTGCTGAGCGGATTCGACGCGGTGCTGCTGGCGGGCGGCGCCCAAACCCCCCGGGGGCTGGAGGGGGTGGAGGGCAGCGGCCTGAAAGGCGTGCACTTTGCCATGGAGTTTTTGTCTCAACAGAACCGCCGCATTCAGGGCGATACCCTGGACCCTGACACCGCCCTGCTGGCCACCAAAAAGCACGTGGTGGTGATTGGCGGGGGCGACACCGGGGCCGACTGCGTGGGCACCAGCCACCGCCAAGGGGCCGCCCAGGTCACCCAACTGGAAATATTGCCCAAACCCCCCAGCCCCAAGGTGTCGACCTCTCACGAGGAAGGCGGCGAGCGGATGTGGAGCGTGTTGACCAAGCGCTTCTCGGCCGATGCCCAGGGCCGGGTGAAGGAACTGCACGGCGTGAAAGTGGCTTGGGAGCCCGCCAACAACGGCGGACGGCCCACCATGGTGGAACTGAAGGGCACCGAATTTACCCTGAAGGCCGACCTGGTGCTGCTGGCCATGGGCTTCACTGGCCCGGTGAAGGAAGGCCTGCTGACCCAACTGGGGGTGGCGTTCTCTGAGCGGGGCACCGTGAAGCACGACGCCGCCCACCGCACCAGCGTGGACAAAGTGTTCGTGGCCGGAGACATGGGCCGGGGGCAGTCTTTGGTGGTGTGGGCCATTTGGGAGGGGCGCCAAGCCGCCCGCTCCATTCACCGTTTCCTGATGGGCCGGGGGTGATCCCCAACGAAGTGATGTCCAATGGAGTGATGTTTTGGCCAAGCGGCTTGCTTCCCTGGGGTTGATGCTGGCGTTCACCGCCGCTTTGGTGGTGTACGCCTTTTGGGGGGTAGACTGGCCCCAGTTGGGCCGCCTGCTGGCCGGGGGAAGTTACTGGGTGCTGGCGCCCTTCATGGCGTGCTTGGCTGTTTATCATTGGCTGGCGGCCCTGCGCTGGCGGTGGATTCTCCGCCCCCTGGGTCGCTACACCACAGGCCAGGTTTTTCCGGCCATGATGATTGGCTTTGGCGGGAACAACCTGCTGCCAGCCCGGCTGGGAGAAATTCTGCGGGCGGTGGTGTTTGCCCGCCAGCAGGGGCTGACCAAAAGCGGGGTGCTGATGACCCTGGTGGTGGAGCGGGTGTTGGACGTGGCCGCCATCTTCGCGTTTTACCTGGCCGCCGTGGCCACGATTTCTCCCTTTCCCCAAGACATTCAGGCCGGGGCCCACACCGTGGCGGTATTGATGGCCGGGGTGTTGGCCGGGCTGGTGTGGTTTGCCGGCTGGCCCCACCAGGTGGAAGCCCTGTGGAACGCCCTGGCCGCGTGGCTGCCCGCGGGGCCCCGCGAAAAAGGCGGGGCCTTGGTGCATGCCATGGCCCAGGGGTTGTCCTCCCTCACCTCTCCAGGGTTGTTGGCCCCCATGCTGTTCCATTCGGTGGTGCGGTGGGGTTTCAGCGGCGTGATGGTCATGCTGTCTTTGCAGGCCTTTGGGCAGCCCATCGGCTTTGGAGCGGCCATGATTGTGATTGCCGTGTCGGCCTTGGCGGTGAGCCTGCCTGGCCCGCCGGGGTTCTTTGGGGTGATGCAGGCCACGTTCGTGTTTTCTCTGCTGCCCTTTGGGGTGGCCCGGGAAACGGCTCTGGCGTCTTCCATGTTGTTCTTGTTGGGCCAATGGGCCCCCACCACCGCCGTGGGGTTGTATTATTACCTTCACTATCACCTCACCTTGGCCGATGCCCAAGTGGACACGTGAAGAGAGGCCCATGAAATCCCTGCCCCCCCAGCCCCGTATTCTCATCATCCGGTTCTCTTCGTTGGGTGACGTGGTGAAGTGCACGGGTCTGCCCCGGCAAATCCGCTCCCGCTACCCCCAGGCCCGCATCACCTTTCTAACTTCCGATACGTTTCTGCCGCTGGTGCGGGGCAACCCCCACCTGCACCAGGCCCTGGGGTTTGCCCGGACCACGGGGCTGGGGGGGCTGCTCAAGCTGGCGGGGGAACTCCGCCGGGAAAAGTTTGACTTGGTGGTGGACGTGCATCAATCCCTCCGCAGCCGCCTGCTCTCTCGGCTGACGGGGGCCCCAGTCACGGCATACTCCAAGCGCACCCTGCAGCGGGTGCTGCTGCTGTGGTTTGGCTGGAACACCTACGCCACGACCCCCGGAAAAGAACAAGATTTTCTGGCCGCCCTGGCCCCCTGGGGGGTAACGGATGACGGCGGGGGAACAGAGATTCACCTGGGAGAATTGGAGCCGCCCGGCTGGACGGAGAAATTCCGCCCAGAGCGGGCCCAGTTGGAGGGATGGAAAAAAGCCGGGCGGCCCGTGCTGGGGCTGGCCCCGGTGGCGGCCTGGGAGTTGAAACGCTGGCCAGAGCATCATGTCAGCCGGTTGGTAGAGCTGTTTCTTGCGCGCACGAAAGGGGGGGTGATGTTGTTTGGCGGGAATGAAGACCGGAATGTTCAAGCCTTGGCCCGGCAGTTGAAAAGCCAGGGGCTGGAAGACCGGGTGATGGATCTGTCGGGGAAGACCACCCTGCTGGAAAGCGCCTGGTGGGCCGCCCAAACCCAGGTGATGGTGGCCAACGACACCGGCATGAGCCACATCGCCGAGGCGGTGGGCCGCCCGGTGGTGGCCCTGTTCGGCCCCACCACCCGCCACCTGGGCTATTTTCCCGTCAGGCCCGGCAGTGTCGTGGCCGAGGTGAACCTCCCCTGCCGCCCATGCTCTAAAAACGGCAAGGGCCGCTGCAAACGGGCGGTGAACAAAGAATGCCTGGAGTTGGTGACCCCCGAACAAGTGTTGGACTTGGTGCTGGAAAGATTGTGAGGAGGATTTGGCGGGGTTACGGGGTGTTGGCCAAACCCGCGCGAAAGCGAGCCGCCATCACCTGAAACACATCCAGCAGGGGCTGGCCCGACTGCCTGGCCCGAAACGAAGCCTCCTCGTGGTGGGCCACGATGTTGTAGGGGGCCAGCATCACCCCCGCCATCACTCCCCGCCCCGGCAGCACCTCTAGCGCGAAGCCCACCGGCTGGCCCTTGTGGTCTTGGCTGGTTCCCACCATCACCGTGGCGCCCAGGGTGCGGGCCATGCCTGGGGCACTGTAAGCCGTGTACCACACCGCGTCAGAGGTCAGGTTGTTCTTGGTCAGCCAGCCCTCGGCTTCTTTCAGCATGGGGCCAACCAATCCCGCGGCGGTCCTGGCCTTGGCCCGCAGAAAATAAATCACACCCGTCAGGGCAACCATGCCCAGGGCCGTCAAAAAAATAGTCATGCGGGTCTCCCGTAGTCCCATGCGCTGCAATGTCTTGCCGACGGCCTTGAAGGTGGTCTTCGCCCCTTACCCTATCATGTTGCCGCCCAGAATGGCGGGGAGTTTCTTTACCGCCATGCGGTCGGTGAACGGGAAGGGAACCACCACCACGTCAAAAGCATTATAGGTCACGGTAGGCCTCTTCATCGGCTTCCCCCGCCCATTCGCTCAGGGTGGGTTCCAGGGCTTGGGGCCATTCCATGTCCATGGCCTCGGCCTTACGCAGGCGAATTTCCCCGCCCTCGATGTCGAAGGCGATGGCTTCCCCAGCGTGGAGGTTCAGGGCCTTCCGCACCGGTTCGGGGATGGTGGCCTGAAAATGCTTGGTGATTTTGCTGGTAGTGATTTGCATGGCGGAAACTCCGATGGAGATATGCGCGTTTCCGCCATCTTAGCATGTTCAAAGGCAAGCAGAAACCGGGGCAATTCCGGGAGAGATAGAGTGGCCCGATCCTTGCTTTAACCCCCATGGGTATTGTGCGGCCGTGTGCTGCCTGGCATTCCGGCGGCCCGGTGTATTCCAATGTCATCCATGGAGGACGAGCGATGGATCAAGCCAATCATCAAGAAATTTACATGACGTTCCGTTTTCCCATTGCGGTGGGAAAGGCCAGCGGGGCGGGAAAAGGCATTGCGGCGGCCTGTGATTTGTTGGGGGTAGAGGCCATGGGCAAGACGGAGCAGGTTGCCGAAGCGGCCCTGGTGCGGGCCATGAAGAAGCACCTGGAAGCCTGCCTGGCCAAGGGCACCCTGGAGCAAGTGCTGCGGGAAGCCGCCGAGGCGGAGCTGCTGCTGTTGGAGCGCGGCCTGGCGGCAGAAACCCGCTATGTGGAAGTGCCCCTGAACCTGATGGCGGCCCAGCAGCGCATGGCAGGCTAACGGGGGCAGCCCTCCCGCAGGGGCGGGCGTGCCCCCTGGGGGCCTTCTGGCGACCACAGGGTGGCCCCATGGCGGACGACCAGAAAGCGGTCCGGGGCCAGCCCAGCCGTTTGGCGGGCCTGCACCAATCGGCGAGGCGGTTCGCTCAGGGGTTCATCGGTTTGGGAGAGGGTTCCCCAGTGCACCCCCACCGACTGCCGGGCACGGATGTCTTGGTGAATCTTCACGGCATCCTCTGGGTTCACGTGCACCGGGCCCATCATCCAGCGGGGGTTATAGGCCCCAATGGGAATGGCGGCCAGGTCAAAGGGCCCCAGCCGTTGGCCGATGTCTTGAAAAATGGGGGCATAACCGGTGTCTCCCGCGTAGTAAAACCGGAAGGTTTTCCCCTTCACCACCCATCCCCCCCACAGGGTTTTGTTCAGGTCACCCGCCCCCCGGGCGGTAAAGTGTTGGGCTGGCACAAACACCGCCTCGATGGTGCTGCCGCTTTTCTTTTCTGCCAGCGTCTGACCCTTTGCCCGGTAGCCTTCTGTTCCGGCCACTTGGCTGTCCCACCAGTCAAACTCCTCCACGTTGAAGATCCCCTTGCCTCTCAAATAAGCCTTTACTCCCAGGGGCACCAGAAGGATGGGCTGGCGGCCAGGGGTGTTGGTTTTGGCCCGCTCGTTCAGGGCCCGCAGGGCCGCCAGGTCCATATGGTCGTAATGGTTGTGAGAAATCAGCACCACGTGGATGGGCGGAAGCTGGTCCATGGCCAGGGCCGGGGGCACCACCCGCTTGGGCCCCATGAAGGTCAAGGGCGAAGCCCGGTCGGAAAAATACGGGTCGGCCAGCAGGTTCACCCCGTCTACCTGCAATAGAAACGTGGAGTGGCCAATCCAGGTGTAGGTTGGGTGGCGGGTGTTGGCGGCCAAGCAGGCTGGGTCCACGGGGGTTAAGGGGAAGGGTTCCAGGGGGTGCTCCACGTCTCCGGTGGTGCCGGGGGGGTCCGGGGGCAGTTCCACCTGGTCCTCGGTGTGGTTAATGCCCCACCAGTGCTGCCAGCGCCATTTAAGGAACTGGGGCATGCCATGGCTGGGGGTGGGATAGGTGTTGAGAAACCCCCCCGATGGATCGTGATGGGCGGGGCGGTCGGGGGTTTTGGCCAGGGCCCATTCCGAGGAAGCTCCCGTGGCGGCCAACAGCAGGGCCATCAGCGAATGAAAGGGTTTCATGGGCAGAGGGATACGCAGACGATGGGATGATTTTGGAGTGATTTAACGATCTTCAAAAGAATACAACGATTAGCGGGGGATGTGTAGGGGGGGAGGAGAGAGAGCCCCCAGGGCTCTCTCTCCCAGGATACAGTCCGCGGTTATTTTTTAGCTTCAGCGTCCTTGGCGGCCTGATCGCCATCCGCTTCAATTTTGTCATAGGCTTTCGGGTCCACCATTTTTACCAACTGATATTCCAGAAATAAGCTTCGACCTTTTTTTTCCAAGGGAATGGTCCATTGGTAGCACTCCACTCGGCTGGAGTTTTTATCGACCTCAAACACCTGACACATGGCCCTCTCCTTGAACTCCGCGGGTTTTTGGTGGGTCGGGTCGGCGCTATCTTCCTCAAGGCTTTTTTGCTTGCCTAAGGTTACAAATCCATCCTGTTGTTCCACCAAATAGAGGCGGGCATGCATGAGGTCTTTCACTTTGGGTTGCAGGTCCTTGGCTGGCATTTTGTAAACGAAGGCTTTCACGGTTTTGTCAATGTAGTTGGATTTGGCCACAAATCCGGCGGAACAACCGGAAAGGATCAGCCCAGCCAAAGCGGCCAGGGGGAAAATACGATTGAACAGCATGGAACGAAAAGGGGTCATGATGATCTCCATGGTGAGTTGATTTATGTCCTGGAAAAATTTGGGTGTTTTACGAACTTCCAGGCGGGAGTCAATCTACCACAGGGTGCGTGACACGAACGTGAAACGAAGGAGTGTGGAGGGCGGCCATACCGCTCAAATACGAAGATATCTATCTGATAATTTACAGAATAAATTTTTAAACAAAATGAAAAATACAGGTGATTTTTTGTTGTTTTTGACCCAAAAAATCGGGAGTGATTTAAGCGCCCGGTGTGGATGAGGGGGGGGTGGGGGGAGAAATGGGCGGGATGAAAGGCGACAGTTCTCCCCGCTCCTTCAGGTTAAAGTACAACAAACTTTTTCCTAGGCAGGCCAGGGGAGCGGTCAATCCCATCAGCAACAGAAACAACAAGGGAGAAAGGGGCCCCTCCCCGGCCATCATCACCAGCAGCATGGGAACCATGGACCCTGCCAGCAGGCCAAATCCAAATACCCCCATGCCCAGGGCGGCTTGTTTACGCATGACCTGGTAAGACACCCGCAGGGCCTGCAAAGGGGGCATCCGCTCCAAAGCAATCAGCGGAATAACCAGCGACATCATCCCCCCCACGATTAGCCCCGGAGCCATGCACAGGGGCAGCAGCACCAGCACCAATGGGCTGGGGGGGGTGTTGGCCCCGGCCATGGCCATGGGGATAAGCATGGGGAGAAACCCCACCATCATCACCATGCCAGCCAGGGTATAACCCAGGGTCAAGGGGGCGAAGCCGGTCAGCCACACCCGGCGGAACAACAGGCCAGCCTTGGGTTCGGTTCCCTCTCGGGCTTCTTGGGCGGCAAAGGCTGCCATGGCATCTAGGCAGGCGTTCACCAGCAGGGCCAGGGGCAGAATGGACAGCATTTGTTCGTTGGGTTTCATGCCCGAACCCGCCAAGGTCATTTCCACCAAAAACAAAGCCGCCAGGGGGAACAACGCCGCCGTGACCAGGGTGGCAATGTGGTCCAGGTACACCCGAAAGGCCTGGGCGACCACGGTGCCGGAGGTGAGGGGTTGTTTGGGGGCCATAGGCTGAAACGTAAAAACGTAAGGGGGGTGAAACTAGCGGCTGGGTTTTTCCAGCTTGGTCAGGTGCTGGTTAATGGATTCCAACTGTTGCTGGGCGGCGGCCAAGCGGTCTTCCAGTTCCTTCAACCGTGCGGCGTGCTTGTCCAGGGTTTGGTCGTTCAGAAAGTGTAGCACGTCTTGCCCCAGGAGGCTGGGCAGGTACCCCCGCCCCTTGCAGTCTGGGCAGGTGCCCCCGATGTTGGTTTGCTGGATGCCCCACTGGCTAAAAGCCGCCACCTTTCCGGTGGTCTGGCAGCGGGGGCAGTCTTGTTTCAGGTCTTTGATCAGCATTATTTCCCCGTCGAGCCGAATCCGCCAGAGCCCCGGGCGGTGTCGTCCAGGTTGTCCGCCGCTTGCAGCACGGCGTTTTCTCTCCGCCGCACGATGAGCTGGGCAATGCGGGTGCCGGCCAGGGCTTCTGCGGACTGAGCGGGGTGCCCCGCCCCCAGGTATCTCAGCACCACCCGGATGCGCCCCCGGTAGTCGGGGTCAATGATTCCCACGCTGTTGGCCATGATGAAATCGCTTTTCATGATACTGCTGCGGGGGACCACCTCGCAATAATAACCGGGGGCTGGGGCCACCGAAATGCCGGTGTCGAAGGCGAACACCCCTTCCCGCAGGGGTTCCACCGCCATGGCGGTCAGGTCATAGCCCGCGTCGTTGGGGTGGCCTTGGCGGGGCAGCTCCATGCCGGGGTAGTGGCACTGCACCTGAACGACAACCCGATCGTGATCTTGAGACTCGCGCGTCATCCGAATTTTAGCCGTGAGAAAGGGAGAGTGGGGGAGAGTATCAAGAGCCAGGGGGTGAGCCCACAAGTTTTCTACTGTAATCTGTTTTTCAGTTTTTTGAAAAGAGTGGATAATTTGAGGAACAGAAGAGGCCTGCCGTTGCGGGCATTGTTAATCTTTCAGCGCCGCCACGGTCACGCCGTCTCGGCCTTCGCCCTCGCCGCCGGGGCGGAAGCCTGCCACGTAGGGGTTGTCTTTCAGGGCCTTACGCACGGCGTTACGCAGGGCACCGGTGCCAAACCCATGGACGATCACCACCGTTCCCGTGCCCGCCCGAACGGCTTGGTCCAGAAAAGCGTTCATGGCGTCTAGGGCTTCTTCGGCCCGCAGGCCCAGCAGGGTCACGGTGTTGTCGGCGCGCTGCATCACCGGGGGAATCTCTGGGGCCAGGCGTTGGTCAGGGGCGGGCTGAGAGGTGCTGGCCCCAGGGCTGCTTTTCCCGCCCGGTTTTTTGGCGGGCTTTCCAGCGGCTAATCCTGTGGGTGGCCGCTGGTCTGGGGCTTTGGGGGGCTGGGCCATGCCCTTGGGCAGGGGGGTAATTTCTTCCGCGGGCAGTTCCAGCACCAGCCCCCCCAGCCGCACCGAGACCCGCTTCCCGGCGGGGTGGGTCATGTCGGGGATGTTCTCCAACCGTCCGGCTTGTCCCAGCCCCGGCAGATACACCGCCAGACCGGGGCGGGCCAAGTTCCAATCCATGGCGGGCAATTCAGGAGATTGGTCTTGCAGGGCTTGGGTGGCTTGGGCCTGGGTGTCTCGCAGTTCTTGGCGGGCCGCCGCCGCCAGGGCTTGGGCCTGGGCCAGAGCTTCGGCTTGGGTCTCTTGGCCGGTCAAAAAGGTTTCCAGCCGGGCCACCCGCTCCCGTGCCTGGGCCAAGGCCCCCGACAACCGCCCCCGCTCCATGCGGCGCACCTCGGCTTCTCGCAGGGCCAATTCGTTTTCCCGGGCAGTCAGGGCTTCGCTCTGCCGGGCGTGGTGCTCCCGCTGTTGAACCAAGGCGGCTTCCTGTTGGGCCAGTTGGTGTTCCAGGGATCTCAACTTCTCCATCAGGGGTTCCAGGGGGGCGGCTTCGCCAGCGGCCAACTGCTCGGCCCGGGCCACCAGGGCATCGCCCAGGCCCAGGCGGCGGGCGGTGTGAAAGCCCTGGCTGCCGCCGGGCAGCCCTGGAATCAGCCGATAGGTGGGGGCCAGGGTGGCGGGGTCGAAGGCCACCGAAGCGTTGCCCATGGCGGCCTCCCCAGCCAGCCCCTTCAGCCGCCCGTAGTGGGTGGTCACCAGGGTCACCGCCCCCCGGCGGGCCAGTTCTTCTAGCACGGCCTGGGCCAGGGCGCTGCCCTGGTCAGGGTCGGTGCCGTGCAGCACTTCATCCAGCAGCACCAGGGTGCCGGGACCGGCCCAGCCCAGCAGGCTCCCCAGGGCCCCCAACTGGGCTGAGAAGGTGGAAAGGGCGTGGGCCAAGTCTTGCCGGTCCCCGATGTCGGCCCAGACCTGGGGAAACAGGTCGAACCGGGAACCAGCGCGGGCCGGGATGGGCATGCCCGCTGCCACCAGCAGGGCGCACAGCCCCACGGTTTTCAGCAGCACGGTCTTGCCGCCGGTGTTGGCCCCAGACAAGATCAGGCAGCGGATGTTACGCCCCAGGGAAAGATCGTTGGCCACCGGCGGGGGGGTATTCAGGGCCATCAGGGGGTGCACCACGCCCTTCAGTTCCATCACCCCCTCGTCTCCCACCTGGGGGCACACCGCCCCCCAGGCCTCGGCCAGCCGCCCCTGGGCTTGGAGCAGGTCGGCTTGGCCCAACCAGCCCAGGTTGGCCCCCAGAGCCGGAGCATGTTCCCCCACCAGGGCCGACAACTCCCGCAGAATGCGGTCGGTTTCCTGGGCCAGCCGCCGCTGAATCATGGCCAGTTCGTTGCCCGGCTCCACCAGTTCCGTGGGTTCCACAAACAAGGTGGCGCCACTGGAAGATACGTCGTGGACAATGCCCCCCACCCGGCCCTTGAAGTCGGCCTTCACTGGCACCACGTGGCGGTTGCCCCGCAGGGTGTACAGCGGCTCTTGCAGGGCGTCTCCCCAGCGGCCCGACTGAATCCAGCCGGTCAGCCGTTTCACGATGTCATCCCGTTTGCCCGCCAGTTCACGGGCAATCTTCCCTAATTCTGGAAAGGCCGATTCGTTGAGGGCGCCCCGGGGGGTAATGGCCTGTTCCAGCCGGGCCCGCAGTTCGGGCAGGGGCAGCACCCCTTCGGCCAGGGCGGCCAAGCGGGGGTAGCGCTCTGGGCGGCGCAGCATGCGGGCGGTGTCTTCGGCGGCCCGTTGGGCCCGCGCCACCGCCAGCAGGTCGCTGCCTTCCAGCCGCCCGCCCTTGGCCGCCAGCAGGGCCAGTTCTTCCACCGCCGGTTCACCGGCCAGGGGAAGCCCCCCCTGGGCGCCAAGCAGGCGGGTCATTTCCTCCACCCGGGCCATGGCCTCCGCCGCGTCTTTGGCCCGGCGGTGAAAGGGCATCCGCTCCAGGGCGGCCGCCCCCAGGGGGGTGGCCAGCCGTTGGCCCAGGGCGGCCAGCAGCCGGGGCCATTCCAGGGCGGCCAGGGTTTGGGCCTGGCCCTGAAGGTCCGGGTGGGAAGCGGGGTTTACGGAATTCAACGCGCTCACGGGGTGTCCTCTGCGGGTTCCTGGAACAGGCTTTCGATCATATCGATGTATTGATCTGGGCCAGGGCCCTTGGTGTGAAAGCGGGGAATCACCCGCACCCGCCGCCAGGGCAGGGGGGCGTGCTCTTCCGGCAGCCAGGGGCGGGTGAGTAGCAGAACCACTGGGGCCCGGCTGAGGGGCGGCTTGGCGGCCCGGATGCGTTCCAGCAGCGGAAAGGCCGTGGCCGGTTCGTCTTCCAGCAGAATCATGCTCCAGTCGGGCTGAAAGTTGAGTTCGTTTTCCACCACCCGCAGATAGTCTTCCAGCATCTCCCGCCGTTGGCGGGGGTTGTCGGGGGGGTCGAACTGATAGGGCAGCACCCGCAGCCGGGCGGGTTTCATCCCAGGGAACAGCCGCTGGGCGGCGGCGGTGAGCCCCTGGCGGCTGTCGTCACTGTTGCCCACAATGGCGCAGGAGGTGACCAGGGCCGGGGTGAACCAGTCTTGCTCTTGGCGGCGGCGCAGGGCGGCCAGCCGCGCGGTCAGGGCGGGTTCTCGGGCCGCCACCCAGTCGTTCAGCACCACCCCGGCGTATTGCAGGGCCAGCCGCTGGGAGGTCTCTTTGGCCCGGGCTTCTGTGGCGGTTTGGGTTTGGTGTTCGGCCCGGCTGGTGTCGAGGGATTCTCTGGCTTCGACCAACTGACGAGACAGGGTATCGTGAATGTGGGTGACCCGCCGCAGGGCCCCTGGGGTAATGAACACCGCCCCGCCGTCCAGGTAGTGGTTCAGGGTTTCTCGCTGGCTGGCTTGCAGGCTTTCCGGCGAGCGGAAGGGCGACAGGTCCAGCCAGCGTTTTTTCGAAACGTGGGGCATGTCCGCCAGCATTATTTCCGCTTCTTCCCGGTCGTGGGTCAGCACCAGGGCCTTGGAGATGGCCGGAGGTGCCGCGCCCTCCCACAACCGCACCCGCCCGCCCCGCAGCAGAAAATCCCCCAGGTTCTCCCGGGCCCGCTCCAGTACCGATTCTTCTTGGCCCAGCAAAATTTGGCGGCGGTGTTCTCCCGCGGCCTGTTTGCGGGCGGCGCGGATGTCGGCGGCCATGCGCTTGCGCCATTCCTCCACCCGGGCGGCCTCTACCCGTTCTTCCCATCCCACCCGGTCAATGACCTCCCAGGGCAGGTCGTGCCAAGAGCGGTCCCGGGCCAGAAAGCCCAGCTTCCCCCGCAGTTCTGGGGCCAACGACACCGCGGGCAAACGCTCTAGCCCCTGGGCCAGGGTCACCCGCTGTTTCACCGCGGTCAGTTCCAGCACCAGCCCCGGCTCTTCCACCGAGGGGTTCTCTCCGGGCAAAATCATTCCGGCCCGGGCAAACCCCCACCGTTGCAGCACCCGCACCATCAGGCGTTCCAGGGTGGGCAGCCGCCCATGGCACCACACCGGCAGCTCGGCCCGGTTTTCGGCGGTGCGCAGCCGGGTTTCGGCGGCCTGCCATTCTTGGCGGCGGCGGTCGGCGATCACCTCCAGGGCGCCCGCCAGTTGGGCCGGGGCCTCGCGGTTTCCCAGGCGGCGGGTATCCAGCAGACCAGAGAACCCCACCCCCTTCACCACAACCCCCTGAACCCGGTTGGCGGGAATTCCGGGGTACAAGAACAACCCCTTGGGTTCCCGGTACAAGGCGGCCGGGGCCTTCCAGGGGGTGGTGATCTGTTCTTTCTTCAGCACGTTCTTCAGCCAACGGCGGGGGTCTTGGGGGCCGTCCATGGCCATGACTTCCCCCACCCGGTGCAGGGAGATGAGGGTGCCCATGGGCAGGTCCATCAGCCCCACCTCGCCCCAGGCCACGGTGCCGGGGGCCGCCCCCGGCAGGGGAACCTTCAGGGCCCGCAAATAGCCGTTCACCCGGGGATGAGGGTATTCCTCTGGATAGTGTTCCAGCAGCAGTTCGGGGTCGGAGATGTTGAAGCGAGATTGGTTTTCTAGCATGAATTGCACGGGGCCAGCGGTTTCAACCAACTGCCGCAGCCCAGCGGTAACCCCGAACAGGGCCAGCACCAAGTCGGGGGCGGTTTGGGGGTTGGCCTCCCGCACTTTGGATAAAAACGCCAACTGGCGGTCCCGTTCCTCGCCCTCGTCCAGGGCCGCCAGAATCAGGTCTGGGGGTTCGGTGGAAAACGGCGGGGCAAAATAGGCCTCCATCAGTTCGGTCAGGCCCTCCTTTCCGCCGAAAATGTACGAGCAGAACGATACCGAAGGCAGCATTTCCTCCAGCATGTCCAGCCGTTCCTCCCAGGCTTGGCGGTGGTCTCCCAAGGCAATCAACTTGACCCGCATGGCCGAATCCTTGGCGATCCCTGGGCAGGGAAGGTGAAAACCGCGAGAAAGGGAGCCCTCCGGGAAGGGCCATCGTTTCATTCAAGGGAATATACCATTTTTTATAGGGATGCAGGCCCTGGAACCCCAGGGAATGTGTTTTGGAAGACCCCGCTCAGAAGACATCGATTTCCTGGACGGGAAGCCTATTTCAGAGGTAGGGTCGGATTCAGGCAAAGACGTTGGCATTTTCAGGTTTTTTGCGGTGAAAGGGTGGGGGCAAGGCCCCTTCATTCCATCAACCCCTGTGTTTTCTTTTCTTGACAAGATGTCATGTAAAGTATATTTATAGGATAAATCATGGGGGAAGGGGATAAAACATGAAGGAGAACAAACCCACGGATCAGGGGGAAGCCCCTGAAGCACCCCAAGGAGGAACCATGCAGCCACCCATGGCAGAAACGGTGACAGAGGAAGTTCCCGTGAGGGGAGAACCCCTGTTGAAAGAAACGGTGGGGGAAGCGGATCCCAAGGAACGGGTGTTTATTCCCCCCAAAGACCCGGTGAAACGCCGCCCCGGCAATTGCCCGGAAGAGGAACTGGCCAACGTGCAGCAGGTTTGCCGCCAGGCGGAAAACGACTACACCGAAGTGATGACCGCCCTGCAAACGGTGCGGGCCAGCGAGCGGGTGCTGCGGAGCTTTCAGGCCCGGGCAGGCAACCTGACCCCCGACGACCTGGACCAGGCCAAAAAAGAATTTGAGGAAGCCCGAGGGAATTACATTCAGGCGGGCAACCGAATGAGCCAGGGAATATTAGCCGTGAACACCGCGGCCCAAACCTGGCCCGATGACATTCTGGTGCAGCGGCTGTACCTGACCTATCTGGCCAAGCTGCTGGCCTCGCTGGAAACCCGGAACACGGTGGAGCCGTTTATCGAGCTGCTGGCCCAAGGAGAATTTCATTTCGACCGCACCCCGCCGGAAATGACCCCCAAAGACACCCAGCGGCGGCTGACCCCCCAGCAAAAAATGGCGGAGTACTTGAGTGAACTGGAGGGGCTGGTGCAGCGGCTGGAGGTGCGCTACGCCAAGCGCCAGTTGCAAAACCGCCTGCGCCAGGGAGAGTCTCCCCTGGCGGTGGCCAGAGAGTTGAACCAGCTGATTCAGCGGGACCCGGAAGACATGCGCTCCTACATTTGGCTGGCCCACCTGAAGGGCGATTTGCTGACCCGGGAAAAAAACCAGAACAAGCGGGTGGCCCTGCGGGATGACATTCTGAACCTGTGCAAGAAGGCGTTTTCCATGATTGACGACTACCTGACCCTGCAGGGCATTCATGACCTGTCCGAGCGGGACCGCCAGCGCACCGACTGGATCAAAACCATCACCGCCATCCGCAAGCCCCTGTTGACCTGACAGGGGCAGTTCTCTCTTTCCGCTCTCTTCTTCCGTGCTCAAGACCTCCGTCCTACAAGTAAACGGCTTGTCCCCGTGACTATCTCACCGAAGTTTGCAGTGCGTTCTGCCAGAAAGAGGGGCATGGGGGAACGAACCGTTGGAAGATGTCCCCTTTTTTGCCCGGAGAATGTCATGAGTGCTACCTTGGATTTTATGTTGGCCATCACCCGTCATCTGTCTTGGAAAACCCGTTTGCGCGGATTCTTAGATGGAAGGGAAACCCTGACCGAAGCCCAGGCGACTTCCCACACCGAATGCGATTTGGGGAAATGGATTTACGCCCATGGCCTGGAGCGTTATGGAAACCTGCCCGACATGGTGGCGCTGGAAAAAATCCACCAAACCCTTCACGCCACGGTGAAAAGCATCTATCAGTTGAAAACCCAGGGAAACTTGGCCGAAGCAGAGAAAGATTTTCTCACCATTGAACCTATCAGCCAACAAATTGTGACGCTGCTGAAAAAACTGGAAACCCAAACCGCGGCCTAACCCATGGCAGACCTGACCCTGGTGATTGGAAACAAAAATACCTCCAGTTGGTCCCTGCGGCCCTGGCTGGTGTTGAAGAAAACCGGGGTGCCGTTTCGGGAGGTTCTGCTGAATTTCTCTCACCCGGAGTTTAAAGCCCAGGCTAGGCAATATTCTGAAGCGGGCAAGGTGCCGGTTCTGCTAGACGGCCCTCTGGCGGTGTGGGATTCTCTGGCCATCATGGAGTACGTGAACGAGGCCTATGCCGGGGGCGTGTTGCTGCCGGCGGATTTGGGCCAGCGGGCTAGGGTGCGGGCGGTCTCGGCTGAAATGCATTCCGAGTTTTCCGCCCTGCGGCGGGCCTGCCCCATGAAACTCCTCCGCACACCAGCCCCCATGGACCCTCCGCCCCCCGGCAAGGCCGCCGCCGTGAGGGCCGACATCGAGCGGGTGGGCAGCCTGTGGCAATCTCTGCGGGAAGAACACCTGGACCAGGGCCCCTGGCTGTTTGGGGCCTTCACCCTGGCCGATGCCATGTTTTTGCCGGTGGCTACCCGCTTTCACACCTACCAGTTGGATCTTTCCTCCCGGCCCCTGGCCCAGGCCTATCGAGATACCCTACTGGCCATGCCCGAATTCGCCGAATGGAAGCAGGGAGCGGAGTAGGGCGTCTCCGCCCCCTTGACTCGAAGCCATTGGTTATTCTTTTCATCCGTTCGGAATATATAGATTGGAAGGAAGCAAGCACCCAACCCCCCGGCTTCGAGTTGTTTCCGAACAACACCCCTCCCTGCCGCCTTTCAGGCGGCTGTCCCCGGCGCGAAAAGCGGGGCTGTGCCCCGCTAGACCGCGCCCCCCGTCGGAGAGGGACAATACTCAAATCCCCCGGCTACTCTTTTCAATTGTTCAGTGAGTGAAGCCGGACGGAAACAAGCACCCAACTTTTTGGATGCGATTTATTTTTCCGCTAGGTTCACTTTCGTAACCGGGCTACGAGCGAGGCCAGCAGGAACAAAAACGTGATGAGCAGCACAATGGTGGCGCCGGAGGGGGTGTTGAACAGGTACGACAACACCAGCCCCCCCAGGGTGGCCGCCAGCCCAAACAGGGTGGACAACAACAAGATGATTCCGAAACGCTCCGACAACTGGCTGGCGGCGGCGGCGGGAGTGACCAGCAGGGCCGGCACCAGCACAATGCCCGCCACCTTGATGGATATCACCAGGGTGAAGGTGACCAGGGTGATGAGCAGAAAGTAATACCGGTTAGCGGGAATGCCCGCCACCACCGCGCCGTCGGGATCGAAAATGGTGAACAGCAATTCTTTGCCAAACCAGCCCAGCAGGGCCAGCACCAGCCCCCCCGCCAGAGAGATGAACACCAGGTCGTCCACCGACACCGACAAAATGGAGCCAAACAAATAAGCCAGCAGTTCTCGCTGCAAGGGGGGGGAGTACCCCACCAGCAGAATGCCCAGGGCCATGGTGGAGGCGAAGAAGATGCCGATGGCGGTGTCTTCCCGCACCTGGGTTTTCAACGAAATCCAGCCAATGGACCAGGCCACCAGCAGGCAGAACACCAGGGCCCCCGCCAGGGGGTTCACCCCCAGCCAGGCCCCCAGGGCCACCCCGCCAAAACTGGCATGGGAAATGCCCGCCCCCATGAAGCTCAAGCCCCGATGCACCACGAACACCCCCACCACCGCGCACAGCACCCCGGTGAGCACCCCGGCGGTCATGGCCCGCTGCATGAACCCGTATTGCAATATGCCCGATTGCAGAACATCGGGAAGGCCAATATTAAGGGCGGCCAGGGGAAGAGAGAGGGAGGGCGTCATTTGTGCCTGTTCACCACCATGTGGGGGTGGTCTCCATGGGTGAACAGCATGGCGTCGCAGCCGTACATGCTTTCTAACACGTGTTGGTCCAGCACCTGGCCGGGCAGGCCGTGGGCCACCAAGCGGCGGTTCAGGCAGGCCACCCGGTCCACCTGGGGGGCCACCACCCCAATGTCGTGAGACACCACCACCACGGCCTTGCCCTGGTCTCGCAGGCCGCGGATGAGGGAGTAGAATTGTTCCACGGCCTGGGTGTCCATGCCGGCGGTGGGTTCATCCAGCAGCAGCAGGTCCGGGTTGTTCACCAGGGCCCGGGCCAAAAACACCCGCTGGCGCTGCCCCCCGGACAACTTGGCCAGGGGCTTGGTGGCCAGGTTTTCGGCCCCCACGGCGGAGAGGGCCTGGGCCACGGCGGCCCGGTCGGCGGATCTGGGGTAGCGCCCCGGCCCCAGGGCTGGGTAGCGGCCCATCATTACCACCCCCCTGGCCGAGATGGGAAAGCGGGGATTGATGGCCCCCGCCTGGGGCATGTAGCCCACGGGGTTGGTGCCGGGGCGGCCGGGTTCTCGGCCAAACACCCGCACGCTCCCGGAGTCTGGGGTCAGCAGCCCGCCAATGACCTTGAGCAGGGTAGACTTTCCCGCGCCGTTTGGGCCCAGCAGGGCCAGGAATTCTCCCTGGGCAATGGTCAGGCTCACGTTGTCTAGCACCGCCAAGCCCCCCAGGGTAACGGTCAGGTCTCGAATGTCTACCGGTGTGACGGTGGGGCTCATCGTAGTCCTTTCGTTATGGCCGCCAGGTTTCTCCGCATCAGGGCGGGGTAGGTTTCCTCCGCTCCCCCCAGCACGTCCAGGGTCAGCACTTCGGCGCCCATTTCTTTGGCCAGCAGGCGGACCGCCTGGGGGGGGAACTGGGGCTCGGAAAACACGGCCTTTACCCCGGCGGCCCGCCCGGCTTGAATGGCCCGGGCCATTTGGGCGGGGGTGGGTTCTTGCTCGTGGCCCCCTTCCACCACGGCAATCAAAGGCATTCCGTAGCGGTGGGCCAAGTGGGCAAAGCTGGCGTGGTACACCACCAGGGGACGCCCCTTCAAGGGGGCCAGGGCCTGTTTGTATTCTTGGTGCAACTGGGCGGTTTCTTGTTGAAACACCCGCAGCCGCTGGTGGTATTCTTGGGCGTGGGGGGGGTCGGCCTTGGCCAGCCCATCGGCAATCCGCTCGGCCATGATTCCCGCCCATACCGGGTCTACCCACACATGGGGGTTGTGGCGGATGTCTCCCTCCTCGGCTTCGTCGTGGGCCTCTCCCTCGTGCTCTTCATGATGCCATGACTGGGGCCCGCCGGGCAGCCCCTCTCCGGCGTACACCACCACCAGCCGGGGGTTGTTGGCATTGGCCACCATGCGGGGGGCCCAGAATTCGTAGCCCAGCCCCACGGCGGCCAACATGCGGGCGGAGGAAAAGCGCCGGGCCTGGGCGGGGGTGAGGGAATAGGTATGGTCGTTTTGCCCAGGAGGAATCAGCACTTCCACCGTCACCCGGTCGCCACCCACCGCCCGCGCCATGGCCGCCAGGGGAGGAATGGACGCCAGCACGGGAATGGGCGGGGGTTCCGCCGCCAGGGCAGAGAAAGCTCCCAGGCCCAACAGGGTTGCCAGCAGGGCGATCATGCGGTGAAGTTGGTGATGGCGATGGGAAACCAAGTTCATGGGATTTAGCCAGTTCATTTGATGATGATTTTATGGGGAGCGAAGCCCCCTGGCCCCCCCACGACACCCCACCGCCCAATGGGCGAGGCTCGAATCCATTGGTGATTCAATACAACCGTTCGGTTGGCGCAAACTAAACGGATGCAAGCGCGTCACTGTTTGGCTTCACGCTGTTCCCTACAACACCCCTCCCCACCGCCCTGCGGGCGGTTGCCCTTCCCCGAAGGAGAGGGGCAAGGCTCGAATCCTTTGGTGATTCAATACATCCGTTCGGTTGGCGCAAACTAAACGGATGCAAGCGCGTCACTGTTTGGCTACACGCTGTTCCCCTACCCCTGGTCAATCAGTTGGGCGGCTCGTTCTGGGTAACGGTGGCCCTGAATCTCCACGGCACCCATGATGTCTCGCAACTCTTGGCGGTCTTCGGGGGTTAGGGTCAGGTTCAGGGCCTGCCAGTTTTCTTCCAGGTAGGCGATGCGCTTGGTGCCGGGAATGGGGAACACCTCTGGGCCTTCGTGCAGCAGCCAGGCCAGGGCGATCTGGCCCGGAGAGACCCCCTTGCGGGCGGCCATGCGGCTGACGGCTTGGGTGAGCTGAAGGTTGTGCTCGAAGGCCCCGGCCTGAAAACGGGGGCCAACCCGCCGCCAGTCTTTTTCGTCGAGTTCCGTGGGGGATTGGATTTTCCCCGCCAGCATGCCCCGCCCCAGGGGCGAATAGGCCACAAAGGCCACGCCCAGTTTGCGGCAGGCGGGCAGCGCACCCGCTTCAGGTTCCGTCCACCACAGGGAGTATTCCGATTGAAGGGCGGCGATGGGGTGGGCGCGGTGGGCCCGCTCCAGAGTGGCGGCAGAGACCTCCGACAGGCCCAGGTAGCGAACCTTGCCCTGTTCCACCAAGCGGCCCATGGCCCCCACGGTTTCTTCGATGGGCACGGTTTTGTCTAGCCGGTGCAGGTAATACAGATCAATCACGTCTACCTGCAGGCGCTTCAGGCTGGCCTCGCAGGCGGCCTGGGCGTATTCCGGACGGCCGTTCACCGTTAGCAGGCCGGGGCTGTTGGATATGCCGCTCAACCCAAACTTGGTGGCCAGAAACACCTGGGACCGTTTGCCCGCAATGGCCCGCCCCAGCAGTTGTTCGTTGTGCCCGCTGCCGTACACGTCGGCGGTATCCAGAAAGGTGCAGCCCATCTCCAGCGAGCGGTGCAGGGTGCGGATGGCGTCCTCATCGGCGCTGCGGCCGTAGGTACCGCTCATGCCCATGCAACCCAGACCCATGGACGATACTTGCTGGCCGGTGGTTCCAAAGGGTTTGGTGGTGGGTGTCATGGGGGGTCTGATATGGAGGGTGGGCGAGGGCGTTCAGGGCCCGTGGGCCCTTCAAAGCATACACCCGAACACGCACGGGGGAAATGCCAGGGCTCGGCGGCGTATTCTGCAAACCCAGACAAAGGAAAAGCGAAGAAGGACCTCACCCCCGGCGGCGGTGCCGCCTGTCCCTCTCCCGAAGTAATGGGGGAATGGCAAAAACACCCCTCCCCTGCCCCTGGCGGGGCATCCCCTCCCCTTCGTGGAGGGGAAACAGCCTGAATCCAATGGTCAGGGTTTGGGCAATGGAAAGGGCAAGGGGGCCGGGGGAGCAACGGGTGCGCTCCCCGGCCAAGGCCTGGAGCACCGTTCAGCAACTGCGGACGAACACGCTCAGAACACGCTGAAGAACCCCCACTATACGGGGGAATTCCCTGGGCGGGGGCTGGAACACCGTTCGGCGACAGCTGGCCAGCACGCTCAAAATACCGTAAAAAATAAGAACCTTCAGGGCGACTCTCAAGACGTTGTGCTACAATTGGGCAAGTCGGGGGAGCACCTCTACTTCCACCATTCTGACATAAAAGGCTTTAAAGACACGGGCGTTATAAGTGGCGGAAATGTATTTAAGAAAGGAGTCAAGTAATGCAAAAATATAAAACATCCAGCACGGTAGTGATGTGGGGAGTGGTTTTTTGCATACTATTTATTTCCACCCCTATATGGGGCCAGGATGAAATTGGGAAATCTATTCAAAAAAAAGGGGATCGATTTTATTATGACGAGGTGGAAATAGATATCCCACAGAAATACAAAGAAACGTTTAATAAAATTACAGTTGATGAATGGGATTTGGGGGAGGGTGCTTCCCCTAATGTTGCTGTGACCGTATTGTATTTTAATGAAAAAGAAGCCGCAATTTATTACCGGTATGCCACGGAAAAAAAGTGGAAACTCGCAGACATGGAATTTAACGAGTATTTGCAGTATGAACCAAGTGGTTACTCAAAAGATATATTTACTATTACTGTGCAAGTCAGGAGGGTAATCAGAGATTCATATTATGTATACATTAAATTTTTTCGAGAATCGGACAAGAGTGAGTCGCCAGCCATTTTTAATTTGGCTTATTACGATGAGAAGCGGGACATTTATCTTTCTGAAGATATGAAAAGTGACCGTGTTTTTTATTTTGGCACGGCCTTTTCAAAAACTTATAAAAAACCGATCAAATTTTATTGGAACTGGGATGAGTATAAATCATATTTCCCCGATAGAACTGAGTGGAAGCACAAGGAAAAAGGGAAAGTAAAAATCCTTGACTATGAAGTGCATGGAAATTATTTATATCTTACCCTGGTGAAAGGCACTGGTTATGTCAGGCTGAAATTTGAAATCGCAAAGTAACTTTGATTGAAAAAGGCCGGTATTTATTACCGGCCTTTTATATTCGACGGCACCTTCCCCGGCCAGGGGGTGGAGCACCGTTCAGCAACTGCGGACGAACACGCTCAGAACACGCTGAAGAACCCCCACTACACGGGGGAATTCCCTGGGCGGGGGCTGGAACACCGTTCGGCGACAGCTGGCCAGCACGCTCAAAATACCGTAAAAAATAAGAACCTTCAGGGCGACCCCCAAGACGTTGTGCTACAATTGGGCAAGTCGGGGGAGCACCTTTACTTCCATCATTCCGACCACCTGGGAATTTACCGTGAAAAATAAGGGGGGCTTGGGGGGCGAAGCCCCCCTTGAGTGTTAAGGATTGTGAACCACGGAGGGTTTGAGGTACTCCCGGCGAGCCACCACCACAAACAGCCGCCCAGGGTGCCGCATGTGACCAGCCATCAGTTCGGCCTGGTCGCCCTCTCCCCAATACACATCGGCCCGGCCATGGCCGCGGATGGCCCCGCCGGTATCCTGAATCAGCATGAAGCGGCGCATCCGGGGGCGCTGGTCGGGGGCGTTGGGCGAGGGAACTTCGGTGTCCACGTACACCAGGGCGCCCTTGGGGATGAGTTTGTCATCCATGGCCACCGAGCGCAGGGGGGTGAGGGGCACCTGAATGTTGCCCAGGGGGCTTCCCTTTAACTCACGAAAGAACACATAGCTGGGGTTTTTGTTCAGAATGCCGTGCATTTGTTTGGGGTTGGCCTCCAGATAGGCCCGGATGGCCTGCATGGACATTTCCTCTCGAGTGATGACCTCTCGGTTGATCAACACTTGTCCGATGTTGCGGTAGGGGTGCCCGTTGCTCACGTCGTAGCCCGCCACCAAGCGCGAGCCATCGGGGAATTGAATGACCCCGGATCCTTGGATTTGCAGAAAATACAAATCCAAGGGGCGGACCCAGGCCAGCACCTTGGCTTGGTCCTTCAGCACGTTTTTTTCCTGAATTTCCTTGCGGGTGAAAAAGGGGGTGATCCGGTTGCCCTCCACCCGCCCCACCAGTGAGCGGCGGGGGGTGGTTTCCACCCCAAACTTTTCCAAATCAACCACCAGCAGGTTGTCGGGGCGGGCCAGCAGGGGGGTGTTGAATTCAGCCGTGGGTTTTCGGGAGCCTGGAATGGATGGCGCGTAATAGCCAGTGAGCAGGTTGTCGCCTTCTTCCCGGCGGGTTTCGACCACTTTGAACTTTTGGCCCAGGCGGGCCTGAAAGGTGGCCGTGTCGGGGGATTCTCTCAGGATGGCCAAAAACAACTCCAGCGACAGCGCCATTTCTTCGGCGGTGTAGGTGTCTGGGCCAATCTGAAATTTGGTGGCAGGGGGGATTTTCCGATAATATTGAATAGATTGAAGAACCGCGAATTCTAGCCCGGCCCGGTCTCCGTCATCGCTCCAGGCCATCAAGCCGGGGTTAGAGACCGGCACCCACCCGGTTTTATCGGCACACCCCCCCAGGGCCAGCAGGGCGGCCAAGGTGACCAGCCAAACCCGACCAGATTTGAAACGGGAGCTGCCTTTGGCGGTCATGGTCACCCCTGAAAAGACGGCGATGTAGAGCGAATACACGTTGAACCATCATGAGGGAAAGGCCAATGTTCCGTCAAGGCGGTGCCAGAAGAAAAAGGGATGATCTCTTAGCCAGTGCACGACCAAAACTTTACATTTTTCGGACAAATCCCCATAGTAAATCACCACAAACGTTTGAAACGGTTCCTTCTCCGGGGCGGCCATGTTTGAAATTTCCCTCCCAAAGCAGATTTTTTACAGACTGGTCCTGGGGGCGGGTCTGGTGGGGGGGGTATGTCTTTGTGGGGGGCAGGCCCTGGCCCAACGGGCCGATGGGTTTTCTCGGTATACCCTTACGGTCGAGCGGGAACTGGCCGAGGTGCTGGCGGCGGACGTGTCGGGGGACGGTCTGAAGGATTTGGTGGTGGTAGAGGTCGACCGCACCCGCCGGGTGCCCCGTTATTTTGTCTCGACGGCGTTTCAGTCGGCCGGGGGGTTTCCTGAACGCAGCCAATCGGTGGGGATTCCCTCTCAAACCATGATGGTGGGGGTGATGCGCCTGAAACAGGGGGCAGCCCTGGCCCTGCTGGTTCCCGGGCGGGTAGAAATTTGGCCCTGGGAAAAAGACCGCTTCGATGAAAAAACCAAAAAAACCTTGGCGGTGAACAGCCTGTTCCCGGTGGCGGCGGGAGAACTGAAAACTGAAATTCGGTGGGTGTATGACCTGAACGGAGACGGCCAAGACGAATTGCTGATTCCTGGGTTTGATGAAATCACGGTGGCCGCCCAGGATGCCCATGGAAAGTGGATGACCCAGGCGCGGCTGCCCACCCACCCCACCAACTGGGTGATGACCCTGTTCAACTCCCGCATTCTGGCCTGGGATATGTCGGATGTCCGCTTGGTGGACCTGGATAAAAATGGCTGGAAGGATGTGTTGGTGTTTAACGACAACCTGTTGCTGGGTTACATGATGGGCCCCACCCCCCAGGGGCGCGCCAATCCGGCCATCCGCCTGGACCTTTCTCCGCCCAAGCCTTTCGACCGCAACCAGCCCTTAGACCCTCCGTTGTGGCTGCACGATGCCCGTGACTTGAACGGAGACGGCTTGGTGGACCTGGTGTTTACCAAAACGGCCCCCACCGATTCGGCGTTTAAGTCGAACACCCGCACCCTGGTGTATTACGGCCAGGCGGCTCCGGGAGACACTCCCTCTTTGAAGTTTGTCCAGAAGCCCGATCAAGTGTTTTTGTCAGAGGGGTTCTCTCTGCCCCTGCTGAACGACAACAACGCCGACGGCTTGGTGGACCTGGTGGTGGTGAACGTGGACATCAGTTTTTGGAACGCGGTAAAGGGGCTGATCAGCCGCACCATGAGCGCGGAAGCCTCTTACTTTTTCATGGGAAAAAACAAGCGCTATCCCACGCAGCCCAACGCCATGGAAACCTATTCGGTGAAGTTCTCCCTGGGGCGTTACGACCACCAGCCCATCGTGGCCTTTGGAGACCTGAATGCCGATCACCTTCCGGATTTGATGTTGTCGATTGACAAAGACAACATGGGCATTCACTGGGGGCGCCCAGAGGGCACGTGGTCTCCCCAGCACAACCGGCTGCTGAGGGATTTTCTCCCCATCACGCCCCGGCGTTTTGAGGTGGTGGATCTGAACAACGATGGCCGTGACGACATCCTCATCACCTACATTCGGGAGGATTTACGCAAGATGCCCGAACTAACCCACGCCGTGACCGTGCTCATCAGCCGGTTGGATGCCAAGTCGGCCCAACAGGACCAATAAGGCCCATTTCATGGTCTCCACGGAATCTCCGCCCCCTGCATTTCCCCCGGTGTCCCCCCCTGTTTCTTTCCCTGTTTGCCTGATGTTGTGGCCCCTGGGGGTGTTGTATGGCGGTTTGGTGCGCCTGCGAAACGCCCTGTACTCTTTCGGGCTGCTGCCCGTGGAGCGCCTGGGAGTTCCTGTGATCAGCGTGGGAAACCTGACGGCTGGCGGCACCGGGAAAACCCCCGTGGTGCGGCACCTGGCCCGCACTGTGGAAGCATTTGGAATCAAGTCGGCGGTGATCAGCCGGGGGTACCGCCGCCGGGGAGCCGACCGCGTGAGCCGGGCCCTGGAACGGGAAGGGGCCCTGGCCGACCCGGCCCGGCTGGGGGATGAGCCCGCCATGCTGGCCAAGGGGGACCCCAACCTGCCCGTGTATGTCTCCAGCCGCCGGGCAGAGGCCGGGCGCTTGGCCCTGCTGTGGGACCGCCCTGGGCTGCTGTTGTTAGATGACGGCTTTCAGCACCGGGCCCTGGCCCGAGACCTGAACCTGCTGCTGGTTGATGGCAGCCGAGAATTTGGCGGCGGGCGCCTGCTGCCCTGCGGCTGGCTGCGGGAACCCCTGGGGGCCCTGGTCCGGGCCGATGCCATTGTGTGCACCAAAAGCGGCCCAGATACGGCCAAGCGGGTGAAAGCCGTGCTGGCGGGGCTGGGGCTGGAGCGGCCGGTGTTTACCTTTGGCTGGCAGGCCCTCCAGCTGCGGCGCCTGGATGGCAAAGAGACCCGACCGCCGGAAAGCTTGGCTGGGCGGCAAGTGAACCTGGTGTGCGCCCTGGCCCAGCCCCAGGGGGTTGCCCGCACGGTGGAAGGCCTGGGGGCCAGGGTGGCGCGGCTGGAGGCCTTTCCCGATCATGACCCCTACGGACCGGGGGCGGTGAGCCAATTGAACGGCTGGCTGCAGGAGCCGCCTGGCGAGGAGACCGGACCCCTGTGGCTCACCACAGAGAAAGACGGGGTGAAACTGGCGGGACGCCTGAAAACGCCAGAGCGATTGTGGGTGCTAGACATGGCCGTGACCACCGGGGCCGACTGGGAAACGTTTTTCCAAGCTTGGTTAAAACGCCTCCCTCCCAAGCCAGCAGAGTCGCATAATAATGACCTATAGCGTTTTTATGGGGGCTTGATATTATATCCATGGCCTCCAGCGGATCATCGCCTGGAAGCCAACTGTCAAAAACACCACAATCAAACCATAAGGGAATACACATGAAACGCACCAATCTGGTTGCTTTGATGACTGCCGTTGTGTTTGGTCTGACCCTGTCTACTGGCGCCATGGCTGCCGACAAAGCCAAGAAAGATGCCAAGAAAGACGACAAGGCCGCCGCTGCTCCTGCTGCTGCTCCTGCCGCCGCTCCTGCTGCTGCTCCTGCTGCCGCTCCCGCCAAGAAGTAGTTGTTTTGGCTGGGCAAAAAAAAGACCCGGTGTGGGAAACCACACCGGGTTTTTTTGTTGTTATGGAGGGGGGGGTCTCTATCCAAGGGCGAGGCGTTTAAAAAACCATCTCCTCAAAATTATTCCGTTGGTTTTTTTTGAAGGGATAGGTAATATAACTGTTAACCCGGCCAATTCGCCCGGGCCCTTTCAACAACACTCCACTACAAGAGGAAACATGAAACGCACCAACATGCTGGTTGCTTTGTTGACCGCCGTTCTGTTTGGCTTGACCATGGCCTCTGGCGCCATGGCCAAAAAAGGCAAGAAAGCCGCTCCTAAGAAAGAAGCCGCTCCTGCCGCCGCTCCTGCCGCTCCTGCCGCTCCCGCCAAGTAGTAGTTTTCTTGGGCGTGTTTGAAGAAACCCGGCGAGGGAAACCCCGCCGGGTTTTTTTCATGAGACATAGGATGTTGACTTCCCCTGGGCTGTTCACCCCTTTTCCGAGGCGAGAATATGAAACTTCAATCTCTGTTGAAATGGATCTCTGCTTTGGCCCTGGCGTTTGTGTTGGGCTTGGGCGCTGGACCTCTGGTGTCTCCTGCGCGGGCCGACGACAAAGCCGCCCATGAAGAAATGGACGACCATGACGATCATGAGGATGACGATAGTCATGAAAAAGGAAAAAAAGAGAAGGAAAAACATAAGGATATGAAAGAAAAGAAGGGCGCCAAGGAAGACAAGCAAGGCAAGGGCGCCAAGGGAAAAGGGAAGGGCCAAGAGCGCGGAAATCGCCACTAATCTATGGATATGAAACTGTTTTTTACCGTGCTTTCCACGGTGTTTTTGGCCGAGTTGGGGGATAAAACCCAACTGGCCACCCTGTTGTTTTCCGCCGACCAGGAAAACGGGAAAATTACGGTGTTTTTAGCCGCCGCCATGGCGTTGGTGTTGGCGGCGGGGCTGGGCGTGCTGGCGGGAGACTTGGTTTCCCGCTGGCTGCATCCTCGCGCGTTGCACGTGGTTGCGGGCGTGGGGTTTGTGGCGGTGGGGGTTTGGACCCTGGTCCGGGCATGAAGCGCCAGCCACAGGATTTCTTGACAAGACCCTCCCGAAAATTTAGCCTGATTGTTTCCGGTGTTTTCAGCGTTTTGCTGGCTGTTTCACGGGCATCAGGGGTGAAGCCCTGCCGGTTGCCGTGACGAAACAACAGCCTCAAAACATTACAGCGAAGACTCTGTAATGAAAAAAACTTTTTACAGTGTAACCGGGTCGTGTGCCTGGGTGTTGTCATGACGCATCAGGAATAAAGATACCGTGAAAATTCAGTGAAGATTCCGGTGGCACAAATTGGGGTGGACCCCCGCACTTGGCAGGTGAAGGTTAACCTAGCCCTTATGGCCCGGCTGGTGGAACTAACCGGCCCCCAACCCGCAGCCGGTATGCCCGGCAGCCAAGCCGAGGGCACCCTGACCCTATGGCGGCGAGACGACCGTATCTTCGCCGAAGGAACCGTGGGGGCCAAGCCCGCCGCCCTGTGCGACCGCTGCCTAGCCCCCTTGAGGGTGGAAGTGACCGACACCCTGGCGGTGGAACTGATTCACGAACCGGGGCCCGCCGGACACGCCAAAGGAAATACCAAAGGGGAACCAAGCCTGGGGGACCATGGCCGGGCAGAATGGAAGGGGGGGGGAGTGATCGGGGGGCGCGTGGATTTTGAGGGGGGAGATTCCAGCGGGGGGCTGAACGTAGATTTAGATGGATTCGAATGGACAACGGGAGAGCTGGAGCAGGTGTTTTTCTCTGGCGATACGGTGGACCTGGACCTGTTGGTGGAAGAGCAAATACTGCTGGCCCTGCCGCCCCAACGCCATTGCCGTGAGGATTGCCAGGGGCTTTGCCCCCGCTGCGGGCACAACCTGAACGAAGGCCCCTGCGGCTGCCCCGCCGAGGATAGCCACCACCCCTTTGCCGGGCTGAAAGATTTACTGAAACCAACGGAATAGTTTTTACTTTCTTTTTCACCATTCCACACCGGAGCCGGACCATGGCCGTACCACAGGATAGAACTTCAAAGCGCAAGAAAAACACCCGCCGCAGCCACCACGCCCTAAAGGCGCCTTCCCTGGTGAAGTGCGGAAACTGCCAGGAGGCCATTCTTTTGCACCGGGTGTGCCCCAAGTGCGGGCACTTCAAAGGCAAAGAAGTGGTGCAGGTCGAAAACTACTAAACCGCCACCCATAAGGAACACCCGTGACTCTGGCCTTTCTTTTTCCCGGACAGGGCTCTCAGGCGGTGGGCATGGGCAAGGGGTTTGTAGACGCCCACCCCCTGGCCCGGGACCTGTTTGCCGAAGCCAACGATGCCCTGGGGTTTGACCTGAAAACCCTGTGCCTGGAAGGGCCCGAAGACACCCTGGGCCTAACCCAAAACGCCCAACCGGCCATTTTGACCGTGTCGGTGATTGCCCAGCGCCTGCTGGCCCAATCGGCCAACGCGGCCCCCCGCATGGTGGCGGGCCACAGCCTGGGCGAATACTCCGCCCTGGTGGCGGCCGGGGTGCTGTCCTTCTCCGACGCGGTGAAGGCCGTCCATCAACGGGGGAAATTCATGCAGCAGGCCACCCCGGTGGGGGTGGGTGCCATGGCGGCGGTGTTGGGCATGGAAGGCCCCGAATTGGAAGCCCTGTGCGCCGAAGAGGCCAAGGGCCAAGTGGTGGGTCCCGCCAACTTCAACGCTCCCGGACAAATCGTGATTTCCGGGCACACCCAAGCGGTGGAGCGGGTGCTGGCCCGGGCCAAGGGTAAAATGTTGGCCGTCAGCGCGCCCTTTCATTCGCCCCTCATGGCGCCAGCGGCCCAGGCCATGGAAGCCGTGCTGAAGGGGATTTCGTTTGTAGACGCCCAGTGCCCGGTGGTGGTGAACGTAGACAACCGCCTCCTCAATCGGGCGGGAGATTTCCTCCCCTCCCTGGTGAAGCAGATCACCAGCCCGGTGCGCTGGGACACGGGGGTGCGGGCCATGGCCGCCCAGGGCATCACCACCATGGTGGAACTGGGCCACGGCAAGGTGCTGGCCGGGCTGAACAAGCGCATTGACAAATCCCTCACGACCTATAACGTGGGGGATGATGAATCTCTGCAGGCGGTGCTGAAGGCGTTGTTTTCGTAGCGAATGCACCCGTGCGTCAAGTTTCTGCCTAGCGCCGGGATTTTGATTGAACGAGAGATTGGTGTGTTGCGAACGCCGCCGCACGCTTTGCCAAGATGAAGCTGGTTATGAGTATCTTTGAATAGTTGAGACCTTTGTCTCACCAGAGTTTTGGCCGTGAAAAGAGGGATTGGGGGCAGGGGGATGGAAAAAAATAGGTTACGCAAAGGTCTCGTTAGGTTTGAATATCTTGTATTGCTATGAATAAATGATGGTTGTTCATTCAAAAGGGACGAATCGCTGATGAGTTTGGAAAACAAAGTGGCCTTCGTGACTGGCGGGGGCCGGGGAATTGGCAAAGCCATTCTGCTGGAGCTGGCCAAGGCGGGCGCCAACGTGGCGTTCACCAACCGCACCCCAGAACAGGGCCGGGCGGTGCAGGCCGAGGTGGAAAAAACCGGCCGTAAGTGCCTGTATTTCCCCGCGGACGTGTCGGACCCTGCCGCCATGGAAAAAGCGGTGGAGGAAACCGTGGCCACCCTGGGGGGGCTGCACATTCTGGTGAACAACGCCGGAATTACCCGCGATCAGTTGTTTATGCGGATGAAAGAAGACGACTGGCGCCAAGTGATGGGGGTGAACCTGGACGGCGTGTTCCACACCACCCGGGCCGTGATTAAAACCATGGTGAAGCAACGCTGGGGACGGGTCATCAACATCACCTCGGTGGTGGGGCACACCGGCAACCCCGGCCAGGTGAATTACGCCAGTGCCAAGGCCGCCATGACCGGTTTCACCAAGTCTTTGGCCAAGGAAGTGGGTTCGCGCAACATTACCTGCAACGCCGTGGCCCCCGGGTTTATTGAAACCGACATGACCGCCGAACTGAACGAAGAGCAGACCAAGGCCATTTTGGCCAACGTGCCCCTGGGGCGCATGGGCCGGGCCGAAGAAATTGCCAAGGCCGTGTGCTTTTTGGCAGGTGAGGATGCCGGATACATTACCGGCACCACCTTGCATATCAATGGTGGAATGTACTAACCGATCCCCCTATTGACATCCGCCGGGCCATCCCGTATTTGACAAAAGCCTGGTAAAACCGCCAATGTCCACCCGGAAAACGGGTGTTTTTCAACCTAAGGAGAGCTTGTCATGGAAATCGAAGCCAAGGTCAAACAAATCATCGCCGAGCAATTGAACGTGGAATTGGGCGAAATCAAGAACACCTCCCATTTTGTGGACGACCTGGGGGCCGACTCCCTGGATACCGTGGAGTTGGTGATGGCGTTTGAAGAAGAGTTTGGCATCGAAATTCCCGATGACGAAGCCGAAAAAATCACCACCGTGCAATCGGCCATCGACTACATCAACGAAAACCGCTAACCGGTTTTCAACCGGGCTGGCATGTCTGTGCCCCGCGTTCTGGGCCCCCCGTGGTATGATGGGGGGCGCCCATTCTTGGGCCGCTATTCCTGGAAAAAACAGGCCCAGGGAGGGGAAACCGGGCGAATCAGTTTTGGAAAGCCTGTTCAAACGAAACGTTCGGCAGAGCCAGCAAAGCAATCACGGCAAGCACAGTACAGCGAGGACGGAAAACGTGTAAGGCATCACACGGTGGTCAGGGCCGACAACCCAACGCTGACGGACCGGCAGGCACGCCCCCAATCGGGTTTTTCCGCATCCACCCGTCTCAATTTTCTCCATACCAACCGATAAGGTCTTTCATGAAGAAACGGATCGTCGTGACCGGCTTGGGGTGTATTTCTCCCCTGGGCAATACCGTGGATGCCACTTGGGACGGCATCTCTCACGGAAAAAGCGGCATCACCCGCATCACCAAATTCGATGCCACCGATTACCGCAGCCAGATTGCCGGTGAGGTGAAGGGATTTGACACCACCGGGGTGATTGACCCCAAGGAATTGAAGAAGATGGATGAGTTCATCCATTACGCCATCGTGGCGGCGGACCAAGCCCTGAAAGACGCCAACCTCACCATCTCCGATGAATTGGCCCCCAAGGTGGGCGTGAGCGTGGGCATTGGCATCGGCGGGCTGATGTCGATCGAGAAATATCACACCGTGTTGCTGGAGAGCGGCCCCCGGAGGATCACCCCGTTCTTCATTCCCATGGTTATTTCCAACATGGCCTCTGGTTACATTTCCATCATGTATAACTGCAAGGGCTACACCACCTCTACGGTGAGCGCCTGCTCGTCCTCCAACCACTCCATCGGCGACGCCGCCCGCATTATCGAGCGGGGCGACGCCACCGTGATGATTGTGGGGGGGGCTGAAGCCGTGGTGTGCCCCCTGGCCATTGGCGGGTTTTCCGCCATGAAGGCCCTGTCTCAACGCAACGATGAACCCGCCAAAGCCAGCCGCCCCTACGACCGCGACCGCGACGGCTTTGTGCTGGGAGAAGGCGCTGGCATTTTGATTTTGGAAGAATACGAATTCGCCAAGGCCCGTGGGGCCAAAATTTACGGAGAACTGGCGGGCTATGGCTTTAGCTCCGACGCCAACCACATTACCTCCCCCACCACCGACGGCCCGTTGAGGGCCATGAAGATGGCCCTGGATGACGCCGGAGTGAACGCGGACCAGGTGGACTACGTGAACGCCCATGGCACGTCTACCCCGGTGGGAGACATCAACGAACTGAAGGCCATGAAAATGCTGATGGGAGACGCCGCCAAGAAAGTCTCCATCAGTTCCTCCAAGTCGATGTCTGGCCACCTGTTGGGTGCCGCCGGGGCCCTGGAGGCCGTGGTCAGCTTGAAGTCGATGCAGCACAACCTGGTGCCTCCCACCATCAACGTGGACAACCTGGACCCAGAGTGCGACCTGGACGTGACCCCCAACAAGGCCAAAGAGCGCAAACTGAACGTGGTGATGAGCAACTCTTTCGGCTTTGGTGGAACCAACGCCACCCTGGTGTTCAAGCGGGTGTAAGCGGGTAATGGCGGGGGATACCCCGAATTTCAAACTTTCTTTAGAGCGTTCACGGGCATGAATCCCAACGATCGGAAATACACCAAGCAGCACGAATGGATCCAGGTGGGGGGCAAGACCGCCCGGGTGGGCATTACCCATTACGCCCAAGAACAATTGACCGACATCGTGTTCGTGGAACTGCCCGAAGTGGGCAAAAAAGTATCCGCGGGAGAATCGGCGGCGGAACTGGAGAGCGTGAAGTCGGTGTCGGACCTGTACGCCCCAGCCAGCGGAACGGTGACCGAAATCAACACCGCCCTTACCGAGGCCCCGGAAAAAGTGAACGAAGCCCCCTTTGGCGAGGGCTGGATTTTTGCCCTGGAGTTGAGCGACCCCAAAGAACTGGACCAGTTGATGGACGCCGCCCAGTATCAAGCCTATCTCGACGCGGGTGGACATTAATTCCGGGTTCAATTCTTTCTAACCGTATCCCTCTTCTTCCCCCTGCGCGCATCCGAACAAGACCCCTCCCCTCCCCTTCGTGGAGGGGAAAGTAAATCGAAGTCGAAAAGTGATCTGTTTTTATCCTTCCAGTCCCCTCATCCAAACGGGTTCTATCTCCACCCCTCGGCCTAAGCCGTATTGTCCCTCTCCGAATGGGGAGGGACAGGCGGCGCAGCCGCCAGGGAGGGGTGCTGTTCGGGAAATCATTCGCATCCGAAAAGTGATTTGTTTTTATCCTTCCAGTCCCCTCATCCAAACGGGTTCTATCTCCACCCCTCGGCCTAAGCCGTATTGTCCCTCTCCGAATGGGGAGGGACAGGCGGCGCAGCCGCCAGGGAGGGGTGCTGTTCGGAATGAGCCGATGGATTCGAGTAGCGGGGTGCTGTGGGCCGGGCGTGTGTTGATCTATCCCAACAGATTTGACTCGCCGTCCAGGGCCAGGCTGTCGTGCCGCCCCGCTTGGTGGCGAAAGGCCCCCAGGCAGGCCACCATGGCGGCGTTGTCGGTGCACAGGGCCGGGGGCGGCACAAACAATTCCAACCCTTCTTGATCTGCCGCCCGGCGGAATTCCTCCCGCAGTTTTTGGCTGGCGCACAACCCCCCCGACAACGTGATTCGCTCCACCTTCAGCCGCCGGGCCGCCCGCAGGGTTTTGGCCGTTAGCACATCGCACACCGCCTGAAAGTAGGCGGCCAGGGTGGGCCCTTCCGGGGCCTGGGGGTGGGCCTCCAGGTGATAGCGCAGGGCGGTCTTCAACCCGCTAAAGGAGAAATCCAGCCCTGGGTCGTTCAGCAGTGGCCGGGGGAAGGCCACGTCTCCCGGCGGGTGGGCCATGGCCAGCCGGTCCACCACCGGCCCCCCAGGCATGGGGTGGCCAAACATCTTGGCGGCTTTGTCTACGCATTCGCCAGCGGCGTCGTCTAGGCTGCGGCCCACGATTTCCCACTGAAAATGATCGCGCTGATAAATGAGCAGGGTGTGGCCCCCTGCCGCCACCAAGTGCAGCAGAGGGAAGGGGTTTTGGCCATTGGCCAGGGCCTGGGCCAGGGGGCTGTTGCCCAGAAAATTGGCGTAGGGGTGGGCCTCGATGTGGTTAATGCCGATGAGGGGGCGGTTCAGCAGAAAGGCCAAGCTTTTGGCCACGGTCAGCCCCACCAGAATGGACCCCAGCAGCCCTGGTTTGTGAGACACGGCGATCCAGTCTAACTGGTCAAACGCCGCGCCTCCTTCCTTCAGGGCGTCTTGAATCAGGGGGTGAATCACCTCCAGGTGGCGGCGGCTGGCCCGCTCGGGGATCACCCCTCCAAAGGCCTCGTGGTCTTTGTACTGAGACAGGGTTTTGTTGCTTAACACCTGGCGGGTGCCCCGCAGCAGGGCCACCGAGGTGTCATCAAAGGTGGTGTCGATGGCCAAGCCTAGGGTTTCCATTGCCGGAAGGCCTCCGATTTGATGTACAGGGGAACGGGCGGGGGAAAGGGGCCGGGGGTGTTCTGCCGGTCTTCCAGGGCCAGGGCCAGCAGCCGGGGGCCCCTGGGGTGGGTCAGGGGCAGGCGCTCCAACCCGGCCAACTGGGGGGGAACATCCTCCCCCCAGCGGGGGGTGAGGCTGCGCCAGACCAGGGGCAGGCTCTGGGCCCGGCCGGGGAATTCCTCCAGCAGAGCCATGGAAATATCATCCAGCCGCTGGGGATACCCGGTTGGCCCCCATTGATAACGGGCCATGAACACTTCATCCCGCGAGCAATGCAGCACGCACAAAAACGGCTCTGCCCGGGGGGTGGTTTGGGCGGCCATCACCCGCAGGGTATCGATCCCAATCACCGGTTTGTTCAGCACTTGCCCAAAGGTCAGGGCCAGGGCCATGCCCACCCGTGTGCCGGTGAAGGAGCCGGGCCCCACCGACACGCCGATCAGGTCTAACTGCCGGGGGGTGAGCCCCTCCTGGGTCAGCAGGCGGTGGATTTCATCTAAAATGCGGGCGTTGATTTGCCGCCCCATGGGCTGCTGCAGGCTGGCGGCCACCTGGCCATCTTTCATCAGGGCCAGGGTCAGGTCGTCGCTGGAAGTGTCTAGGGCCAGGGCGTGGGTCATGGCGTTCTTTCTGGGGTCTATCCCTGTTCTTAGAATGAGCTGGCATGGGGTGGGCAGGTCAACCCAACAGCACCCGTTACTCGAATCCAACGGCTATTTATTCATTACCCATCATTCCCCAACAGCACCCGTTACTCGAAGTCATCGGCACATCAAATCATCCGTTCAGAAAACATAGACTGGACGGAAGTCCTCGCATCACCCACCGGCTTCAATGTATTTCCCCTCCACGAAGGGGAGGGGAAGCCCCCGGGGCAGGGGTGTTGTTCGGCGGGGTGAATAACCAGGAAACATGGATCTATCCGCTATTCTTTCCCCCATGAAAGCCCTCCCAACGCCTCCAAGGCTCCCTGGTACCCCACTGGCCCTTTGGCCCGTAGGCGGCGGGCCTGGGGGTTGTCCGTTTCCGGGGACAGTTCAATCTCCAGGCAGTCGATTCCGGACAGCCAGGGCAGGGCCGCCTGGGGCCATTCCAGCAGGGTGGGGCCTTCCGGGTTCAGCCAGTCGTCTTGGTCCATGTCTTGAAGCGCTTCTGGGCGTTCCAACCGGTACAAATCCACGTGATACACGGTCTGCCGCCCGGGGTACACGTTCACCAGGGTGTAGGTGGGGGAGATGACCACCTGGGGGTTGACCCCCAACCCTTCGGCGATGCCCTTGGCCAGGGTGGTTTTCCCCGCCCCCAGGGGGCCGGTCAGCAGCACCACGGCATGGGGGGGCAGCGCTTGGCCCAGGGCCACTCCTGCCTGCCGGGTGTGTTCCAGCCCGGTCAGGGTCAACACCAACAAACCGGATGTTTCAAAACCTGGGGGGTTGGGCATGTTCAGGGGTTCCGTTTGTCCCTGGCCGGGTTGATTGGCAAGGGTTGGATTTCAGGGTAAGGTTTTGTTTCAAAGGTGAGGTCCAGGATAAAGAGCATCCGTGTAAAGGTTCATGCCAGGGTAAGGTAGAGTCAGGAAAACTGGAAGAGGGTGATTCTACTGCCCTGCGTTTATTTCAGCCGATGGTTTTTGCTTTAGGCAAGCAGAGACCATGGCCTCTTGCCGTCGGTTTGCGTTTCAATGGGGGGTGATTTCCATCCCCTTCCTCTAACCCATCTATTTTACACTTTTCACTCTAACCATTCCGGTTCCCATGAACAAACTGTCTCCACCCATGATGCAGGGTCTGGCCGCCGGTGCGGTGGCCGCCGTGGCGGCGTTGCTGCTGCGCTATGTCAGCCTCACTTCCTCTAGTTTTGGCAGTGAAAACATTTCCCTGGGGGGAATCATGGTGCTTTTGACCCTGGTGCTGCTGGCGGTGGTGGCGGCCCATTGGGCGGGGGGAGAAACCCCGGAAGGCTTTCAAAACCCTCAAGGCTGGCTGCTGGCAGCGGGGCTGGTGTTGTCGCTGATGGTTCGCCGACTGGACCTGTTTGTGCTGATCACGTTTCTGGCGGTGGTGCCGGGGGCCATCACCAACCGGCGACTGTTGGCCCACCCGGCGGCCCCCTGGGGGATGGGCTTGCTGCTGCTGATTTTGTTGAATTACACCCAGAACAACATTGATCTGCTGCGGGCGCTGAACCCAGAAGTGATCTGGATGACCTTCCGGGTGCATTGGTTCATGGTGCTGGCATTGGTGGGCGGTCATTACGCCCATTATGTGTTCCGGCGGTAGAAGCCCTTTCCCTCAAGGACGAGCGATGCAATTCATGGGGCATATGCGGGGGGGATTGGCGGCGGGTGCCGCGGCGGTGGCCTTGGGCGGGGTGTCGGGGGCCATATCCCTCGATGACTCCGCCCTGCGCCAAATGCTGTATTCTCCCTTTGCTTCACCAGATTTTTACACCCTGGGGGGCATGTTTTTAACGGCCGTGTTCATGGCCCTGTTTCCAGACATAGACACCCCCTCCATTCCTCAGCGCTGGTTTTTGCGGGCCATGGCGGCTGTGCTGGTGGGGCTGGCTTGGCAGGGGCGCATGGACCTGTTTGCCGTGGTGACCCTGGCCACCCTGGCCCCCATGCTGGACCACCACCGGGGCTGGACCCACAGCCTGGCAACTCCCTGGGTGTTGTCGGCGGTGTTGGCGGTGGTGTGGGAATACTTCCGGGCCAAAGAAGCTTGGTTGTCGGGGTTTTCTTGGGCCAACGTGGGGCGCATGCTGCAAGACGATTGGATGTACGTGGTGGCCGCGGTGATGGGGCACTACACCCATCTGCTGCTGGACCTGCCAGCCTTGCGGTTTGTTCCCTTTCTGCGTAACGAGCCTGACCACCATTAATCTTTGCAGAGCATAAGTATCGGCCCCTCATGTTAAGCATCAAAATTTCGCAACTTTTTCTTTACCTGCTTATTCCCATCTCCCATTCTCCATCCCCCTGCCTCCTGCCCTGAGGGAAGGGGGATTCTTTTGGGGGGCTGTGCACCCAATCCCCCGCTACCGGAAAATGATCTCCCCCTTTTGCGGGGAAATCATCCTGTTGGGACTTTCATTCACCCGTTCTTTCATCTTGGGCGTTTTTTTCATAGGATGGGGGAGGCATTCCACGGTTGTGGTTCCCACCCGGTGAAAGGAGGGCCGACATGAGCCCCAGAAAACCCGCCAAACCAGAACTTTCCGTTTTAGACTCCCTGAATTTAGCCATGGATTCCGATGCCCTGCAGCAGGGGTTTCTCCATCACATGGAGTTCACCCAGGGCAAAGATCAATACACCGCCACCCCCCTCGATTTTTTCAAGAGCGCGGCCTTTACCACCCGTGACCGCATGTTCGACCGGTGGCACCGCACCCAGCAGACCTATCACGAGAAAAAGGAAAAATGGGTGTATTACCTGTCGCTGGAGTTTCTCACCGGGCGTTTGTTGGAAGACGCCCTGATCAACCTGGGAATTCTGGAAGAATTCCGTGAGGCCATGGCGGGCCTGAACACCGACCTGGGAGGCGTGCTGAACCAGGAGTGGGACATGGGTCTGGGCAACGGGGGGCTGGGCAGGCTGGCCGCCTGTTTTTTAGATTCCATGGCGGCCCTGGGCATTCCGGCGGTGGGATACGGCATTCGCTACGAATACGGCATTTTTAAGCAGGTGCTGGTAGATGGCATTCAGGTGGAACACCCCGACGGCTGGCTGCGCTATGGCAACCCCTGGGAAATTCAACGCCCGGAGCGGTTGTATCCGGTGAATTTCTATGGGTCGGTGCGGGCGGTGACCGACAGCACCGGCCGGGTGCACCGGGAATGGGAAAGCCAAGAGCAAGTGATGGCCCTGGCCCATGACGTGCCCGTGGCGGGCTTTCGCAACGACACGGTGAACACCCTGCGGCTGTGGGTGGCCAAGTCTACCCGCGAGTTCAACTTTTCTTACTTCAACCGGGGCGATTACATTCAGGCGGTGGAAGAGAAAAACATCACCGAAAACATTACCCGGGTGCTCTACCCCAACGACTCGGCCCAGGCGGGCAAAGAACTGCGGCTGAAGCAGGAATACTTTTTCGTGTCGGCCTCGCTGCAAGACGCCCTGGCCAGGGTGGCAACCCTAACCGGGGGAGACATGAGCAAAATCCCCGACCACGCCGTGTTTCAGCTGAACGACACCCACCCGGCCATTGCCGTGGCCGAGTTGATGCGCCTGCTGATGGATGCCCACGACTTTGAGTGGGAAGAGGCTTGGGAGGTGACCCGGCGGTCGTTTGCCTACACCAACCACACCGTGCTGCCAGAGGCCCTGGAAACCTGGGCGGTGGAACTGATTGGCCGGGTGCTGCCGCGGCATTTGGAAATTATCTACGAGATCAACCGGCGGTTCATGGAGGACATCCACGCCAAGTATCCCGATGACCACGCCAAGCTGGCCCGCATGAGCCTGATTGCCGAAGGCCCCAACCGCTCGGTTCGCATGGCCCATTTGGCCATCGTGGGCAGTTTCTCGGTGAACGGCGTTTCGCGCCTGCACACCGAAATATTGAAAGAGCGGGTCTTCCCCGATTTTCACCAGCACTTCCCTGGGTTGTTCAACAACAAAACCAACGGCATTACCCCCCGTCGTTGGCTGTTGAAATGCAACCCTGGGCTGGCGGGGTTGCTAACCCACGCCCTGGGGCCGGAATGGGTGCGGGACCTGGACCGGTTGGAGGGGCTGGTTTCCCTGGCGGAAGACCCCTCGTTCCGCGAGGCGTGGCGCCGGGTGAAGCGGGAGAACAAAGCCCGCTTGGGGGGGTATATCGAGCGCCAATACGGGGTGACGGTGGACCCCAACGCGTTGTTTGACGTGCAGGTGAAGCGCATTCACGAATACAAGCGCCAGACGATGAATATTCTGCATGTCATCAGCTTGTACTTGGCTTACAAAGCCGCCCCGCCCCCGGCGGGCACGCCCCCCCGGTTGTTTTTGTTCGCCGGAAAGGCCGCCCCGGCCTACCACATCGCCAAGACCACCATTCATCTCATCAACTCGGTGGCCCGGGTGGTGAACGCCGACCCGGCCATGAAAGGCCTGTTGAAAGTGGTGTTCCTGGCCGACTACAGCGTGTCTCTGGCCGAAAAAATCATGCCCGCCGCCGATGTGTCGGAGCAGATTTCTTTGGCTGGAACCGAGGCCTCTGGCACGGGCAACATGAAACTTTCCCTGAACGGGGCCGTGACCATTGGCACCCTGGATGGCGCCAATGTGGAGATTCAAGAAGCGGTGGGGGAGGAAAACATGTTCATCTTTGGGCTGACGGCGGAACAGGTGGCGGCGTTGCAGCGCCAGGGCTATGACCCCAAGGTGTTTTACAACTTAGACCCCCACCTGCGGATGGCCCTGGACGCGGTGCGCAACGGAACCTTCAGCCCCGATGACCCAGGGCGCTTTAGCGGGTTGGCCGATAACCTGATGTTCAACGACCCCTTCATGGCCCTGGCCGATTTCACCGCCTACGCGGCCTGCCAGCGCCGGGTGGGAGAGTCGTACGCCCGGCCCGATGAATGGACGAGGATGTCCATCCTCAACGTGGCCAAGATGGGGCGCTTCTCTTCCGATGCCACCATCCGCCGCTATGCCAAAGAGATTTGGGGGGTCACCCCCCAGCCGGATCGGATGATGGAAACGAAAGGGAAGAAAAAGCGCGGATCTTAATTTTCTGCCCCCTGTCGGGGGCATCCCCTCCCCTTCGTGGAGGGGAAATAAATCGAATCCGGTGGGTGATGTGATTGCTTCCGCCCAGTCTATGTTTTCCGAACGGTTGCAAAGAATAACTGCTGGCTTCGAGTCAAGAGAGGGCGGGTACCAGCCGGTACAGGTCTTCCGGCACGGCCTGTTGGGCTACCGATTGCAGCCAAGCCTCCCCGGCCTTGGCTTGCCCGGTGGTAAGGCCCTGGATGATTTTGGTGTAGCGCCAGGGGGTCTGCCGCCCGGCGGAGGTTTCTAGCCCCAGGCGCAGGTCTGCCGGGGCGGGGGGTTCTGCCATGGGGGCGGCCAGCCGCTGGGCGGCTTGGGGCCAGCCCAGGGCCAGGGCCCGGTGCTGGGGCAGGCGGGGGTCTTGGGGGTGGCCAGCCTCCAGCCGGGAAAGCCCCTGCTCCACCCGTGCCGCCCAGCCCGCCAGTTGATGAACGCGTTCGGCGCGGTTCAGTTCCAGCACCGCCAGCCCCCGCCGGTACACGGTTTCTTGTTCCACCCGGCCCTGGGCCAGGGGGATTCTCACCTGGCGGTACCAGGCCATCAGGGCCGCCAACTGCCCCAAATAATCCAGCTGACTCTGCCATACCCAGGACAGGTTCCCATACAAAGACGAATCGAACGACCGGTCCTTGGGGAGTACCTGGGGGGCGTTCCAGCCGGCCCGCAGTTTTTTGGCGTACCGGTTGCCGGCGCCGGTTTCGGCGCCAAATTCGGCCTGGGCCGGGCCGAGCAAACTTAGGTTGCCCCCCAAAAACAGCCGGGGCGAGCGCAGGAACACCCCCGTCACGTGGCCCAGCAGGCTGCCGGTGGCCTTGTCTCCCCTGGGGGAGTAATTAAAATGCACCGCTCCGCTGCCCACCTCGGAGAAGTCTCCCAGGCCAGGGCCAGTGCCCCCGGCCATCAGCAGGTCGCACCAGTTCACGTTGCTGCCCAGGGTGACCCAGGGGAACAGCACGGTCATCTTGGTGTCGGTCTGCTGGCCAGAGGAGGCGTCTTCCTCGTACAGCGATCCTTTTCGCACCCGGAACCCCAGCCCGCAGGTAATCTCTGGCTGGGGGCCTTCTTTGCCCAAGAACACCGCGTCTTCCACCGCCCCTGAGCCCAGCACGGTGCCGGGGCCCATGGCGCAGGTTTTGGCGGCCACCGGCCCCATGGTGCCCACCCTGGCGCCTTCTCCCACCCACACGTCTTGCAGGGTCACCGCCCCGCCTTCTCCCAGCACCGCGCCGGGCCCCACCCGGGTAGCCGCTCCGCTCAACCTACAAAACGGGTGCAGCACGGCCCCAGGGGCCAAGGCCTCGGGGGAAACGTCTTTCGCCACCGCCACCAGGTCCGGGCGGGGGATGATCACCCCCCGCTGGCGAAAGGGTTCCAGTTCAGCGGCAGAAAGCAGGGGGCTGGGGGGCATGGGGGCAGATCGGAGAGATCGGGGGGCGGCTAGTATTTGCTGGTGAAAAACTGGATCAGGTCCTGGTGCATTTTGAATCCCTCCATGGAATCGAAACCGAACACGAAGGGCAGCACATAGTGGCGCAGCTGGCTGAAGTATTGGTCGTCGTTGCCAATTTCTCGGTGGCGGATTTCTAACAAAAAGTTGGCCTTGCGGGTAAAGGGCTTAATAAAGGGGACCATGTCCACCATGTTTTCTTCTTTTTTAGAAAACCCAGAGACCCCAATGCCGAACAGCAGCATTTGGTCCGGCTCTTTTTCGTTTTGAAAGAAAGCGTAGCGGTGGCCCTTGATAATACCGAAGGCCTGAATCACCGACATGATCCACTTTTTGAATTCTTCCTTCACGTGGCTGTTGGCGGCACCCCAGAATTTTTTCTCTTTGTAATTGCACTCCATGGTGTCGTGGGGGGCCAGATGGTCCGACATGTCGGTGTCGTTGGGCTTGATCTGGGTTTTCAGCAGCTGGGTCATCTGGTGGCGCTGGTGCTCCATAATCATCCGCTGAATCTGCTTGGGGTCCATCCCTTCCACCTGAGACTTGTTCATACCGCCGAATTTTTCCAGCCATTGGCGCAGGAACTGTTCTTTCAGGTTTTCGTACACCTTAAACAACTGGCCGCTGCGCAAGCTGTCTTCAATTTTTTTCAGGTCTTGAACGGGGGTTCCGGGGGCCTTGGCCTGGTTGGCCAGGCCGGAGATCTCTTGGGTAAACTTATTCAACTCGGCTTGTTTGTCGGGGAAGAACAGCAGCAGGTTGTCGACCTGGGTTTTGGTGTTCACCAATTTTCGGTTAAGCACCTTGCGGTAGTCCATTTCACCCAGCACCCGTTTTTCCCGCTTGGTGAAGGTACGCAGGTCAATTTTATTCCCCTTGGCTCCCTCTACTTCGGTCAGGTCTTTCAGCTGCCGCAGAATTTCGTTTTCATCGGTAGAGGTGGCGAATATTTTGGACAGGCGGCCCTTCAGGCCGTCGCCCACGTCTTGGTATTCGGGGTTTTCGTAGATTTCTTTGAGGACTTGGATGCGCCAATGGACTTCGTGAGAAATTTCCTCCGATTGGAAGGCGTTTTTCACCTCCAGCAGGAACTTTTCCGAGTCAAAGCCTTCTTCTCCCGCTTGGACGGATCGGAAGAAGGCGTTGGCGTTGGGGTCGTTCCGGGTGGCCATGGGGAAATATTCAAATAGAGGTGAAGGAAAACAAAGACATTGTCTTCTTTTTCCTATCGGAACCGGGCAAAAAAAGAAACCTTAAATTCGCCAGACGGTTTTTTTGCCCTGTGATTTCCCCCCGGAGCATGGATATGTTTGAACGGCTTGGCCCGATGTTCTAGGCCTTCGGCCCTATCATCAAGGCCCACGGCCCAATCATCAAGCCCTGCTCTTTCATGGCTTTTCGTACACTTGGTTTATTCTTTCATTTTGGCCGCCAGGGTGGCCAACGAGGCCTTGGCATCGCCAAACAACATGCGGGCGTTGTCTTTGTAGAACAGCAAATTTTCCACCCCGGAAAACCCTGGGCTCATGCCCCGCTTTAAGATGATGACCGTGCGGGCCTCGTCCACGTTCAGAATGGGCATTCCAAAGATGGGGCTGGAAGGGTCTTCTTTGGCGGCGGGGTTCACCACGTCGTTGGCCCCCACCACCAGGGCCACGCTGGTGGTTTTGAAATCATCGTTGATGTGATCCAGGTCGAACAATTGGTCGTAGGGCACGTTGGCCTCGGCCAGCAGCACGTTCATGTGCCCTGGCATCCGCCCGGCCACTGGGTGAATGGCATAGCGCACCTTCACCCCCTTTTTTTCCAACTGAATGGCAAAATCCCGCAGGGCATGCTGGGCCTGGGCGGCGGCCATGCCAAATCCTGGAACGATAATCACCGATTCGGCCATGTCCAGAATCATGTGGGCTTCTTCCAGGTCGGTGGGTTTCACCACCAGCCCCTCGGTGTCGGCGGCTTGGCCCGCTTCAGGCGCCTTGCCAAAGGCCCCAAACAACACGTTGCCCCACGAGCGGTTCATGGCTTTGCACATCAGCAGCGAGAGGATCAGCCCCGACCCGCCGTCCAGGGCTCCGGCGATAATCAGCACGTTGTTTGACAGGGCAAAGCCCGTGGCCGAAGCGGCCAACCCCCCGTAGGAGTTTAAGATGGCGATGACCACCGGCATGTCGGCCGACCCGATGGGCAGCACCAGCGACAGCCCAAACACCAGGGAAACCCCCACCAAGGCGTAAAACAGGTGCGACTGCTCCGGGTGGGCCACCACGTAACCCCACAAGCCCACCATCAGCACAATGACCAACATGTTGATGATGTTCTGCCCCCGGTAGGTGATGGGCCGGCCCGGCAGGGTGCCCTGCAGCTTGCCAGCCGCCACCAGCGATCCGGTGAAGGTGAGGGAACCCAAGATGACCTCGAACCCCAGGGCGGCGCGCTCGAACAGGGTCAGGCCTTCCACCGGCAAGACGGTCAGGTCGGCCCCGGTGAGGCCGTGCCACCAGGGGCCCAGCACTTCGCCCAGGCCGTAAGCCCCGTAAAAGTGAGCCACCCCCACCAGGGCCACCGCCAGCGCCCCAAAGGCGTGAGACAGGGCCGTCCGCTGGGGAACGGCGGTCATGGGAATCCACAACCCCATGGGAATACCCACCAGCGAGCCCACCACCAAACCGGCGGCAATCCACTCGAAGGTGACGATTTCTTGGTGCAGCAGGGTGCCGATGATGGCCAGCAACATGCCGCCCTCGGCCAAGAACATGCCCCGGCGGGCGGTGCGGGCCGAGTTCATGTCTCGCAGGCCCAGCACAAAGGCCAAAGAGGCCAAGAGGTAGGTGGCGTGAAGCAGATAGGCCTTGTTGGCCAGAAAGACCCCGGTCATTGGATCTGGTCCTTTTTCTTGAACATGCGCAGCATGCGGTCGGTGATGAGAAAGCCCCCCACCACGTTAATGGTGGCGGCGGTCACGGCCAGCATTCCCAGCACTTGGCTGACCGGTTTGGCGGACCCCGCCGTGACGATGGAGGCCACCAGGGAAATGCCCGAGATGGCGTTGGTGGCCGACATCAGGGGGGTGTGCAGCAGGGGCGGCACTTTGGAAATCACCAAGTAGCCGATGATGACCGCCAGCAGAAACACATACATGCCCACCAGAATCGGCAGGAACGACAGGCCCTCCACGGGCAGGTTAAAATGTTTGGCCAGTTCTTCCATGGTTTTCCCAGAGAATGTTTTTTATGAGCGTGTTCTCAACCTCTACTCCTGCGGGCGGTTTCCCCCCCCAACAGCACCCCTCCCCTTCGGGCATCCCCTGTTGAAACGGGGATTCACTCAAAGCCGAAAGGCTGGTGTCTTTGCTTTTCTTCCCGACTTCACCAACCGAACGGATGTTATCTCCACCCTTCTGCCTAGCATTATTGTCCCTCTCCGACGGGGAGGGACAGGCGGCGTAAGCCGCCAGGGAGGGGTGCCGTTCGGGATTCACTCAAAGCCGAAAAACTGGTGTCTTTGCTTTTCTTCCCGACTTCACCAACCGAACGGATGTTATCTCCACCCTTCGGGAGATCACCCGCAGCGGGTGCGTGCATTTACCCCAAGGCCGGGTGAACAATCTTTCCGCCCCGGGTGACCAGGGACCCTTTCAGAATATCATCCCCCAAGTCTTCTTTCAGGCCCTGGGGTCCCGCCATCAAGCCCAGCAGGTTCACCAGGTTGCGGGCGTACATCCAGCTGGCGGCGGAGGGCATGTGGGCCGGCAGGTTGGTGGGGCCCAGCAGCAGCACCCCCTGGTGCTCCACCTCTTGGTCGGCCTTGGTTAGTTCACAGTTGCCGCCGCCTTCCGCCGCCAGGTCCACAATCACCGAACCAGGGCGCATGGATTCCACCATGGCCCGGGTGACCAGCAGGGGAGATTTCTTCCCCGGAATCTGGGCGGTGGTGATGACCAGGTCGGCCTTGGCAATGCGCTGGGCAATCAGTTCCAGCTCGCGCTGATGCTGGTCTTCGCTCAGGGCCTTGGCGTATCCTCCGGCGTCTTGGGCGTCTTCATGGGGGGTGTCTAGGGCAATAAACCGGGCTCCCAGGCTTTCCACCTGGTCTTTCACCACCGGGCGGGTGTCGAACGCTTCCACCACGGCCCCCAAGCGGCGGGCGGTGGCAATGGCCTGCAGGCCCGCCACCCCGGCCCCCAAAATCAGCGCCCGGGCCGGTTGAATGGTGCCCGCGGCGGTCATGAACATGGGCAGAAACCGGGGGTAGCGGTTGGCCGCCAGCAGCACGGCTTTGTAGCCCGCCACCGTGGCCTGGGAGGAGAGGGCGTCCATGCTTTGGGCCCGGGAAATGCGGGGGATCAATTCCATGGAAAAAGCCGTGATGTTCCGCGCGGCCAGGGCTTCCAGCAGGGGGCGCTGTTGAAAGGGCTGCAGAAAGCTCACCAGGGCGGCCCCCTGGGGGATGCCCTTCACGGCCTCCTGGGGAGAGGCATTCCACCCCGGCCGGTTCACCCGCGCCACCAGTTGCACGCCCTCCATGGCCTTGGGGCCAAGGGCCACGGTGGCCCCCGCCTGGCGGTAGTCTTGGTCGGCGTAACTGGCGGCTTCTCCGGCGCTGGCTTCCACCACCACTTGGTGGCCGGCTTTCACCAGGGCTTTTACGGTTTCCGGCACCAGGGCCACCCGGGTTTCACCGGGCCGGTCTTCTTTGGGAATTCCAATGATCATGGCCATCCATTCAAAATGTGAATACGCCAGTTACGCGCGCGGGTGGTTTGGGGTTAGGCCCTCCCCAGGCCGCTCAATCGTTTTCCATGCTGGTGGGGCAGCCGCATCTCTCCCTGGTGGGGGGTGGGCGCCTGGGTCCAGCCCTCCGGCAGCTCTTCGCTAAGCAGGTGCCCATGGGCCAAGCCGTGGGCCCTGCTCTGCCGTGGCCTGTGGTCCTGTTTGCTCTGTTCCGCTTTCCAGCCTTCCACCGCAGCGGCCAAGTGCAGGGCCCCCAGCCGGGCCAGGGGCCCTTCCAGGGTGGTGGTCACCACCACGTCTAGCCCCACGGCCAGGGCTTGGCGGGCCAGCTCCCAGGCGGGGAGGATTCCCCCCAGCACCATGGGTTTCAGCACCAGCAGGGGCTGGGCAAATCCTGGCCGCTGAAAGGTTTCCAGCACCCAGGCCAAGTCTTCCGGGCGGCGGATGGATTCATCCAGGGCCAGCGGCAGGGGGGAGCCTTGGGCCAGCTCTGCCCAGCCTGGGTCACCGGGGGGCAGGGGCTGTTCAACGTACTCCAGGTATTTCAGGAATTCTTTCCCATCGCCTTCTTTGATATCCCCTTCTTTCCTGGCACTTTCTTCCCTATTCCCTTCTTTCACAGCATCCTTAGGCCTTGGCATTGCCTGACCCTGCAACACGATTTGATCCATCATGGCCTTGGCCTGGGGTAAATTCCAAGCCCCGTTCACATCCAGCCGCAGGCGCGCCGGGTTGGCGGCGGGCAGACAAACCCTTTCCGCAACCGCCCGCACCCGGGCCAAGTCGCTGGCCTGGTGCTCCTGGCCCCCCCGCAATTTAATTTTCAGGGTGTGGAAGCCCTGGCCCACCAATGCCTGGGCCTGTTGTGCGGCTTCTTCCGCCTCCAGGGCCCCGATCAGCCCATTCACGGCCACCCGGTCCTTGGCTTCCAGCCGGGCTTTCTGTTGCTCGGCGTTGGGCCAGGGGGTTGCCATGTCTCGTGCTTCCCGTGCTTCCCGGTCTTCTTGCGCGTCTTCTGATCCTTGGGGCTGGTTCAGCAACCAGTCGGCCAGGGGCAGCCCGGCCTGTTGGGCGGCCAGGTCCGCCAGGGCCATGTCTAGTCCGTGCCGGGCTGCCGGGCAGGCCAGGGCTTGGGCCAGCAGTTCCTTCCCCGGAATGCCTCGTTTCTCCGCGCGTTCCGCTTGGCGCTGCCAGCTTTCCAGCAGGGCCTGGCAGTGGGCCAGGGTTTCGGTGCCCAGTTCAGGCCAGGGGGCGGCTTCTCCCCACCCCATCAGGCTGTCCCGCGCCACCCGAATCCAGAATCCTTGGCGGTGGGTCACTTCTCCCCGTGCCGTGGGCAAGGGGGGGTGAACCTGCAAAGAATAGGGCTGGAAATGAAAGTGAGTGATGTTCATCCACGGGTGGCAAGACCTGTATGGTCCTTCCTGTCTATACTTTTCATCATTCTATCTAAATCCCGCCGGGGGGACAATATTGTTTCCCCGTTTCTTTCTATCTTTCAATCTTTCCTCCCCGTTCTTCCCGGTTTCTCCCCCTTTTCCTCCGTGTTTCTTTCTCATTTCCCCCACCAAAGGATCACACTTCTTGCGGGGCGGGTGTTTGGCTGGGGAAAGTTTCTCTTTTTCAAATCCACCCACAATAAAAATGGTGTATCATCAAAGAGATCGAATTTCCTTCTGTTTTCCTCAGGCTTTCGTTGACATTAAAAGGGGAGTTGATTTAGGCTACTTCGTCCATGGTTAAGGTGTGGTATTTCGGCCGGAATCTCCGGCGTTCTCGTCTCTCTTTCTTTTGCGGCTATTCATGATCGCGGAACAATATCTTCCAGTTCTCATTCTGATCGGCGTGGCCCTGGTGGTGGGCGGCCAGTTTATCGTGATGGGCATTGCCCTGGGCCCCACCGACAAATCCGCCGTGAAGAAAGCCCCCTTCGAGGCCGGGCATCTGTCTCAGGGCACCGGGTTTCGCCGCTACAGCGTGCGGTTTTACATGGTGGCCATGATCTTCTTGATTTTCGACGTGGAGGTGATTTTCTTCTACCCCTGGGCGGTGAAATTCCGCGAACTGGGGTGGATGGGTTTCTGGGAGCTGATGACCTTTATGGTTATTTTGGTCCTGGGTTTGGTATACGCCTGGCGGAAAGGAGCCCTGGAATGGGAGTGAAAACCAAAGCGCCCGCCATCGAGCAGGGCGCGTTCTTTACCACCCGGTTGGACGCGGTGTTGAACTGGGCCCGGAAGTATTCCCTGTTTCAATACCCCTTCGCCACGGCTTGCTGCGGCATGGAGTTCATGGCCACGGCGGCGTCGCACTACGATCAGGCCCGCTTTGGCGCGGAAATTCCCCGCTTTTCTCCCCGGCAGTCGGACGTGCTGTGGGTGGCGGGCACGATCAACCACAAAATGGCTCCCATCGTCAAACGGGTGCACGAGCAAATGGCCCACCCCAAATGGGTGATCGCCTTCGGGGCCTGCGCTTCTTCTGGCGGGTTCTATCAAAACTACGCGGTGGTGCAGGGGCTAGACCGGGTGATTCCGGTGGATGTGTATATCGGGGGCTGCCCCCCCCGCCCCGAGGCGGTGCTGGACGGCCTGATTGCCCTGCAAGACCTGATTCAAACCCGCGGGCCCACCGGTCATACCGGCATCAACCCACGTCAGACCAAAGAAGTGCTGCTGCTGAGCCGGCAATAAAATCATTCTATTTCATTTGAACGAGGCGAACCCATGACCGCACCAGCCGAAACCCCCCCCATCACCGCGCGGGTAGAGGAAAAATTTCCCGGAGCGGTGACCGCCAGCCACCAGCAATTCGGCGATGAAACCATCACCGTGGCCAAAGACCAATACCTGGCGGTCATGACCCTGCTGCGCAACGACCCCACCCTGAAGTTTAACTTAATGGTGGACCTGTCGGCGGTGGATTTTCTGGGCCAGAGCCCCCGGTTTCAGGTGGTGGTGCACTTGAAGTCCCTTTCTTTGGGCCACCGCCTGCGGGTGAAGGTGGGGGTGGGCGAAGACGGCCCGGAAGCCTGTACCCTGCCCACCATTTCCAAACTGTGGGTGGCCGCCGACTGGTACGAGCGGGAATGCTTCGACATGTACGGCATTCGCTTCCAAGGGCACCCCAACCTGAAGCGCCTGCTGCTGTATGAATCCTTCGTGGGCCACCCCCTGCGCAAAGACTACGACATCCACCTGCAGCAGCCCCGGGTGGAACTGCGCCCGGTGCGGGAACGCTACGATTACCAAAACCGTAACCTCACCGACCCATCCGAGACGGAGCGACGGCCCCTATGAAACGCAGCAACCTCCCCTTAGAGTTCGGCGCCGAGCCGATGGACATTGAGATTGGGCCTTCTCACCCGGCCATGCACGGCATCACCCGCCTGTCTACCCGCCTAGACGGCGAAGTGGTGACGGCGGTGGAGGTGGAAATCGGCTACCTGCACCGGGGCTTCGAAAAAGAATGCGAGAACTCCACCTACGTGCAGGTCATTCCCTACACCGACCGGTTGAATTACGTGTCGCCCATTTTGAACAACATCGGCTATTCCCTGGCGGTGGAAAAATTGTTTGGGCTGGATGTGCCGAAGCGCGCCCAGTATGCCCGGGTGATTTTGGGAGAACTGAGCCGCATCAGCGACCACCTGACCTGCAACGGGGCCATGGGCATGGAAGTGGGCGCCATGACGGTATTTCTGTGGTACGTGAAGGCCCGTGAATACCTGTGGGAGCTGACCGAGGAAGTGACCGGCGCCCGCCTGACCCACAACTGGACCCGTTTTGGCGGCAACGCCAACGACCTGCCCGACACCTTCTTCGACATGCTGGAAGAACGGCTGAAAAAAGTGGAAGCCGTGCTGGAAGAAGGCGTGAAAATGCTGTTCAAAAATAAAATCTTTTTGGACCGGGTGAAAGACGTGGGGGTGCTCTCCCGCGAGCGGGCCATTGAATACGGCTTCACCGGCCCCATGCTGCGGGCCACCGGCGAACCCTATGACCTGCGCCGGGCCGAACCCTACTTGGTGTACAACGAATTAGACTTTGAGATTCCCGTGGGCACCGTGGGCGACTCCTACGACCGCTTCCTGGTGCGCCACGAAGAAATGCTGCAGTCCATCTCCATCATTCGCCAAGCCGTGGCCAAAATCCCCAAGGGGGGCCACTACCAGCACGACCGCCGGGCTTGGCTGCCCGACAAAACCGAGGTCTATGGCAGCATTGAGGGGTTGATTGACCACTTCAAGGTCATCATGGAGGGTTCCACCCCCCCCAAGGGAGAGGTCTATCAGGCCATCGAGGGCGGCAACGGAGAGTTGGGCTTCTATTTGGTGTCGGACGGCACTGGCAAGCCCTACAAGTGCCGGGTGCGGCCCCCCTGCTTTAACTTTGTGTCGGCCCTGCCAGAAATGCTGATTGGCCACTATGTGGGAGACATCGTCCCCATCTACGGTTCCATCAACATGATTGGGGGCGAACTGGAACGGTAGAACACCAGGGCTCACGCATTTTCCCCGTTGACCCACGGGGGGCAACACACAGGCGCGAATATATTTCGAGAATCTTTCATGGACATGATCTTAGACATTCTAACCATTCCGCTGGTGCAGGCCGTCATTAAAATCCTGGTGTTCGTGCTGGGGTTTGTGATGGCCGTGGGCACGGTGCTGACCCTGATGGAACGCAAATGGATGAGCGCCGTGCAGGACCGCATTGGCCCAAACCGCGCCAACATTGGCAAGTTTACCGGCCACGGGGCCCTGCACATTGCCGCCGACGGGGTGAAAAGCCTGCTGAAGGAAGACACCGTGCCGGCCGGGGCCGACCGCTTCTTGTATCTCATCGCTCCGCTGTTTAGCTACTTTCCGGCCATTTTGGTGTGGGCGGTCATTCCCTTTGCCGGGCCCATTGGGTCGGTCACCTTTCAAATCACCGATATCAACACCGGGCTGGTGTTCATCTTCGCGGTCACCTCGCTGGGGGTGTATGGCGCGGTGCTGGGGGGCTACGCCTCTAACAACAAATACGCCTTGCTGGGGGCCATCCGCACGTCCTCTCAAATGTTGTCTTACGAGGTCTTCTTGGGGCTGTCGCTGATCGGCATCTTCATGGTGTACGGCACCGTGCAAGTCAGCAAAATCGTGGAGTTGCAGAACACCTATTGGTTCGACGGCCTGATCCCCAAGTGGGGAATTTTCACCCAGCCCCTGGCGTTCTTTTTGTTCTTTACCGGCATGCTGGCCGAGGCCAAGCGCCAGCCCTTCGACCAGCCCGAAGGCGAGTCTGAAATTATCGCCGGGTATTACCTGGAATACTCCGGCGCCCGGTTTTCGGCCTATATGCTGGCGGAGTACGTGTCCATCGTGGCGGTGTCGGCCATCACCGTGACCCTGTTCTTTGGGGGGTATCAAATCCCCTGGCTGTTCCCGGATGGCTTCCACCTGCTGGGTTACTCGCTGGCGCTGCCCCCGGTGGTGGTGGCCCTGCTGCAAGCCGGGTCCTTTATCACCAAGACACTCATCTTCTGCTGGCTGATCATCATCATTCGCTGGACATTGCCCCGGTTCCGCTTCGACCAAACCATGGACCTGGGGTGGAAAAAAATGTTGCCCTTGTCCATGGCCAACCTTGTGGTCACGGCCCTGGTGCTGCTGCTGACGGCCTAGAGATTCCAGGGAGCGGGCACCAAGCCGCTCCCCATTCGAAAACGAGCATTCAACCGGTGCGCCATGCAAACGGCTAAGAAACCATCCGTGAAAACCGTGCAGCGTCAAGGCGGGTTCTTGATCGACCTGTACCTGCCGGCCATTATTGGCGGGCTGCGGATTACCCTCCGCCACTTCTTCCGCAACGTCATCACCCAGTCCGACGTGGTGACCATCTCCTACCCCGAGCAGAAGCGGCGGATTTCTCCCCGCTGGCGGGGCCGCCACCGCTTAACGGTGCGAGAGGACGGCTTCATCAAGTGCGTGGCCTGCTACATGTGCGAAACCGTGTGCCCGGCCAAGTGCATTCACATTGAAGCGGGAGAAATGCCCGACAAGTCGGTGGAAAAATACCCGGTGGTGTTCGACATTGACGAACTGCGCTGCGTGTTTTGCGGGTTGTGCGTGGAGGCCTGCCCCAAAGACGCCATCCGCATGGACACCGGCATTTACTCCATGGCCTCCACCGAGCGGGTGACCTTCGACTACACCCGCAACATGCTGATGGACGCCCACGCCAAAACCGACAAGACCAAATTCCCCAGCACGCCCCTTCCCCTGACCCAAGAGGAAGCCCTGCCGCAATCCACCGCCAAACTGGCCGGGTAAGCGGGTTCCCTCTACTTTCGCTTCGCATGTCCTTCCTTCCGCTGCAGGGCTGGCAGAACCTTTCTCCGCTGGCCCGGCGTTCCATCGTGGCCATTGGCTTGGTCAGCCTGTTTACCGACTTGTCCAGCGAGATGATCTTCCCCCTGCTGCCGGTGTTTCTCACCACGGCCCTGGGGGCTGGGCCATTGTCTTTGGGGCTGATCGAAGGCTTGGCCGATTCGGTGTCTAGCCTGCTCAAGGTGGCCTCGGGGATATTCTCCGACCGGACGGGCCGCCGCAAACCCTTCATGGTGGCGGGCTATACCCTGTCCAGCCTGTGCAAGCCGTTTATCGGCCTGGCGGGCAGCTGGCCCATGGCGCTGGTGCTGCGTTTTGGCGACCGGCTGGGGAAGGGCATGCGGGCCTCTCCCCGAGACGCCCTCATTTCCGATCTCATTCCCTCCCGGCATTGGGGGGCCGCCTTTGGCTTTCACCGGGCCATGGATAACCTGGGGGCGGTGCTGGGGCCCCTGGTGGCGGCGGGGCTGCTGGCCCTGGGGTTCTCTCTGCCCCATTTGTTTCTGCTGGCCCTGGTGCCAGGGGTGCTGGTGGTGGCGCTGGTGGTGTGGGGGGTGAAAGAAATCCCCGTGGAAACCGCCGCCCCCAATACTCCCCCGCGGCGGGCGGTGACCTGGAGGGAAGGGTGGCGGACCTTGGGGCCGGATTACCGAAAATTTCTGGCGGTGTTGTTTTTGTTTACCCTGGGCGAAGCCAGCGAGGTCTTTCTGCTGCTGCACCTGGGCAACTTGGGGGTGCCCATGGCCTGGGTGGCGGGGCTGTGGGCCGCCCACAACGCCGTCCGCAGTCTGTCTGGCTGGCGGCTGGGGCCGCTGTCGGACCGGGTGGGGCGCCGCCCCCTGGTGCTGGCCGGGTGGGGGCTGTTCGTGGGTGTATTCGTGGTGTTTGCCCTGGGCCAGGGGCCCTGGTTGCCAGCCTTGGCCTTTGTGGCCTATGGGTTGTCGTTCGGTCTGACCGAGGCCCCCCAGCGGGCCTGGGTGAGCGACATGGTGCCAGCCGGGCTGCGGGGCACCGCCTTTGGCTTCTATCACGGGGTGTTGGGGCTGGCCACCCTGCCCGCCAGCGTGTTGTTTGGGGCAGTGTGGCAGGGCTGGGGGTACCAAACGGCGTTCCTGATGTCGGCCGGGGTGGGGGCCCTGGCCTTGGTGCTTTTGCTTTCCGTCCACATGGCTGGGGGGAAAAAATAAAGGAAGCAAGCGTATCACCCGCTGGCTTCGATCTGTTCCCCGAACAGCACCCCTCCCGTTACTCGAATCCATCGGCGATTCGATTCATCCGTTAAAGCACCCCTCCCTGGCGGCTTGCGCCGCCTGTCCCTCCCCATCGGAGAGGGACAATACGGCTTAGGCCGAAGAGTGGAGAATAGAATCTGTTTGGTGAATGAAGCCGGACGGAAGCAAGCAAATAACCCTTCGGCTTCGAGTTATTTCCCCTCCACGAAGGGGAGGGGATGCCCGCAGGGCAGGGGAGGGGTATTGTTGGCGATTCGATTCATCCGTTAAAGCACCCCTCCCTGGCGGCTGCGCCGCCCGTCCCTCCCCGTCGGAGAGGGACAATACGGCTTAGGCCGAAGAGTGGAGAATAGAATCTGTTTGGTGAATGAAGCCGGACGGAAGCAAGCAAATAACCCTTCGGCTTCGAGTTATTTCCCCTCCACGAAGGGGAGGGGATGCCCGCAGGGCAGGGGAGGGGTGCCGTTGGGAGGGAGTGTAAACAACCCAGGGGAATGATTTGAACGCGAGGGTGTGGTGAAGGTTTTTGAATCAAACCCCCCGCTGGAATTTTCTACCCCCTCTTTCGCGGAAGGTTGTATAATGAAGGTGAGAAGAGCATAGGAAGGATTGGCTTGGAGGGAGTTGGGCAGAAGAAGGACCCCGGAAGCCTTGAGGAAGGGATGGGAGGCTTCCGGGGGGTTGTAGACAAACCGCAGGAACCCGTTCTGGTGGAATGGTTTGTGGAGCGGGTGATCATTCGGTCGGGCGTTCTCTGGAGCACCGCCGGACGGGCGGAGGGCCCCGGATGCCAGCGAAGTAGGAAGTTGTAGGAAGGCGTAGATAGTAGGGCAGGAAGTTGGTGGAAAGAAGTTGCAGGTAGCAAGAAGTCGCAGGTAGCCCGAAGTTGACTGTGCCGTGGGCTGTGGGGCCGAAACCGGAAAGGCTCCCGACCGAATTGGAAGAGTCCGCGCGAGAGCGGACCGCGAAACCGCAGGCCCGAGCAACCTAGCTCTGCCGTGAGTGCCTTGAGTGAAGGGAGCCATCGAACCGGGCTGCGTCGGACGAATCCCCCTGGCGGACGATCCGTCAGGGGGATTTTGCTTTCTCCATTCCCCACGAAATTCCCAGCCCCCATGGCATGATCAGGGGGTTTGCCCGTTTACAGCGTGGTGGGCCAATTTCTTATTTTGCCAATCAGAGATTCTTTCATTCTTCTTATTCTTACATCCTATTTTCTACTCTTTACTTTCTTCCCTCACTCCCCTCTCCCTACGCCTTGTTCATTTCTCCTTGCTTCCTGCTTCCTGTACCCGCTTCATGCGTCTCCCTCATGTCTGTGTGTTTTTTATTTTATTTTTATGAAGATTGTAGATCCCTGAAAACAGGGGCTTGAAGAGAGTTGATCTTTTTATGATGGGCCATGGGGCAGATCTTTTTTTTGAAGAAAACGTAGAATGTGTATGGTGTCTTCCTTGAAAAACCACTAGGATAAATCCGTCCGGAGGTTGGCAGGACTTCCGGAGAAAAAGTGGGGGTTTTACTCTTCGGGGCTTGGGCATGAATTCATCCGCAACAGAACCGTCAAAATCTCACCTCTTCCATCCAAAGTTACTCGACAAACTCCGCGACCCGGAGCGTTGGTCTTTTATGGCCCCGGATAAAATCTGGGCCCGCATCAACGCCCGCCCGGTTCGGGTGCTGGTGGACGTGGGGGCTGGCATAGGCTTTTATGCCATTCCCTTTTCCAGGCGCATGGCCGAACAAGAAAATCGCCCCGGAGAGAACGCTCCCCCCGGGCTGGTGGTGGCGTTGGATATTCAGGGGGCCATGATCCCCCACCTGAAGCAGGCCGTGCGGGCAGAGAAGGCCCCCGGCGTGGCGGTGTTGCAGGCCGCGGGAGAGCGCCTGCCGCTGATTGACGGTTCGGCCGATGTGCTGCTGATGGCCAACCTGTTTCACGAGCTGGCCGACCCCCAGGCCGCCCTGGAGGAAGCCCAGCGGGTGTTGGCCCCCGGCGGGCGGCTGGCGGTGATCGACTGGCGGACAGAGCCCACCCCTAAGGGCCCTCCGCTGGATATCCGCATTGCAGAGCGCCAAGCCGCCGAAATGATGGTGCAGGCGGGGTTCCGCCACGTGCAATCCCACGGGGTGCTGCCCTACCATTGGTTTTTGCTGGCCGAGATGTAACCGCCCATTTTCATTCTTGACTTTCCCCCGCCATCCGCATGAAGATGACCCAGTCATGAGCGGGAGGGGCGGCCTGGGAAACCAGGCCGGTGCATCTGCGCAAGCCCTTTGTGACGACCTGATGTGACATTCTGTGAGATAGTCACGCATCTCGTGCCCAAGGTCTGCGCGCACCTTTCCGCCCGGCGCTATCCTCATGAATCTCGGCTTCGCCATAGACAACCGTAAGTGCATTGGCTGCCACGCCTGCACCACCGCCTGCAAGTCTGAGCACGATGTGCCCATTGGGGTGAACCGCACCTGGGTGAAGTACATCGAAAAGGGCAGCTACCCCGATACCCGCCGCCTGTTCACCGTTACCCGCTGCAACCACTGCGAAAATCCTCCCTGCGTTACCATTTGCCCGGTGCGGTCTCTCTACATCCGCCCCGATGGCATTGTGGATTTCGACAACCAGCGGTGCATTGGCTGCAAAAGCTGCATGCAGGCCTGCCCCTACGACGCCCTGTATATCGACCCCAACACCCACACCTCGGCCAAGTGCAACTTTTGCGCGCACCGGATTGACGGCGGCATGGAGCCAGCCTGCGTGATTGTGTGCCCCGAGCAGGCCATTGTGTCGGGCGACTTAGACAACCCCGCCAGCGCCATTTCTCGGCTCATCAGCCGCCATCCCTCCACCGTGCGCAAGCCGGAGAAATCCACCGGGCCCAAGCTGTTTTACATCGAGGGTGACGAGGCGGCCCACACCCCCACCGAGGCCCCCCCCCACACCAACTATCTGTGGTCCGACCAAGCCCAGGGGGTGGGTCACTTCGCGCGTTACGCCGCCCAGCGGGCCGCCACCAAACACCCCGAGCGCCAGTTGGGGCTGCTGGGCCCCAAGGGCGAAGAAGCCCACCAGGCCACCGCCCGCCAGGGGGCGGGCCCCCGGCTGTCTCGCTCCTACGATCCACCCTCCAAGGGGGTGCTGTGGGGGTGGGAGGTCTCTGGTTATTTGTGGACCAAGGGCATTTCCACCGGGTTGGTGATGCTGCCCCTGCTGCTGAACGTGCTGGGCTGGCTGCCCCTCACCCCGGTGCTGGAAACCGGACTGGCGGCGGTGTCGCTGGCCTTTCTGCTGATCACCACCGGCCTGCTGGTGAAAGACCTGGACCGCCCCAGCCGATTCCTGTATGTCATCCTGCGCCCCCAGTGGAACAGCTGGCTGGTGCGGGGGGGGTATATTCTGCAGGCCACCGGGGGGCTGCTGACCCTGTGGCTGGCGGTGCGGGTGTTCGACCTGCCCTTGCCGGGGGGCACGGGGTGGCTGTATGGCCTGCTGGCCGCGGCGGCTCTGATGGCGGCCATTTACACCGGGTTTTTGCTGGCCCAGGCCAAGGGCCGCGACTTTTGGCAAAGCCCCCTGCTGCCCGTGCACATGCTGGTGCAAAGCTTAATGATGGGCGGCGGGGCCCTGCTGCTGTACGGCTTGGCCGCGGGGATGGGGGTGCTGTGGCCCGCGGTCATTGCCCTGGAGGTGCTGCTGGCGGCGCACTTGCTGCTGCTGGCTATGGAATTCAACCTCACCCATCATTCTCACGACGCGGCCCTGACGGCCCACCTCATTACCCGGGGGCCCCTGGCGTTTCACTTCTGGAGCATGGTGACCCTGGGGAACGTGGCCCCGCTGTTGCTGCTTACCCAGGCCGCCGACGGGCGGCTGGTGGTTCCCGCGGCGGCGTTGGTGCTGTTCTTTGGGCTGGTGACGGAGCACATCTGGGTGCGGGCGCCCCAGTTGATTCCCCTGCGGTAGCTCACAGAGAGAAAACAGAGAGAAAGCAGAAAGAAAGCAGGGAGAAAAGAGCGAAGAGGGAAAATCGGGGAAATCGGGAATGCTCGAAAAGGGGTGATTGGGCCAGAGTTCGGCAGAACCATTTCCAGAATCAGTTTCATCAATGGAGCGACCATGGCAGGCAAACAGGGAATGAAACGCGGCAAACCGTTGGGCGGAAAATCCTTCATCGAAAAAACCGCCGAGGCCCTGCGGCTGATCCCCGCCATTGAGCCGGGCCCCCAGGAGATGACCACCACGCCCCTGGAAAAATTCCCCCCCAAAGACCAGTGGAAAAACTGGGAAGAGAACGATGCCGCCGCCTGGCCCCGCCGGGCGAAGAACCGCTACCATTTGATTCCCACCACCTGTTTCAACTGCGAGTCGGCCTGCGGGCTGGTGGCCTATATCGACAAAGAGAACGGCCAGGTGAAACGCTTCGAGGGCAACCCCTTCCACCCGGCTTCCCGGGGGCGGAACTGCGCCAAAGGCCCCGCCACCATCAACCAGATCACCGACCCGGAACGCATTCTCTACCCCCTGAAGCGCAAGGGCCCCCGCGGCGGCGGAGGGTGGGAGCGGATTTCTTGGGACCAGGCCCTGAACGAAATTGCTCAGCGGGTGCGAAAAGCCCTGCATGAAAACCGCCGAGACGAGGTGGTGTATCACGTGGGCCGCCCTGGCCACGAGGGTTACATGGAACGGGTGCTGAAAGCCTGGGGGGTAGACGGTCACAACAGCCACACCAACATTTGTTCCGCCGGGGCCCGCCTGGGGTTTGCCCTGTGGCAAGGTTACGACCGCCCCTCGCCCGACTTTGCCAACGCCAAGTTTATCCTGCTCATCTCCTCTCACCTGGAGACCGGCCACTTTTTCAACCCCCACGCCCAGCGCATTGTGGAAGGCATGATGGACGGCGCGGGCTTGGCCGTGATGGACCCCCGGCTGTCGAACACGGCTTCCATGGCCGATGAATGGATGCCCACCTATCCGGGGTCGGAACCGGCGGTGCTGCTGGCCATGGCCCGAATTATTCTGCAAGAGGGCACGTTTAACCGGGAATTTTTGGAAACCTGGGTGAACTGGCCGGAATACATGGCCGCCCGCCACCCAGGCAAACCCGCCGCCTTCACCGACTTTGTGGCGGCGTTGATTGAAGAATACAAAGACTTCACCCCAGAATTCGCGGCCAAAGAAGCGGGCATTTCCGCCGAGCAGATCGTGAAGGTGGCCCGGCAGATTGCCCAGGCTGGCAGCCGCTTTGCCGCCCACAACTGGCGCGGCCCCGGGGCCGGCGCCCTGGGGGGCTGGCAGGTGGCCCGCACCCTGCACTTTTTGCACGTGCTCACCGGCTCGGTGGGGACCTTTGGGGGCACCAGCCCCAGCGCCTGGAGCAAATACAAGCCCCACCTGCCCCACGGCAACCCCCCGGCGCCCAAAAACTGGAACGAGCTGCAATGGCCCTGGGAATACCCCCTGACCCACTACGAGATGAGCGAGATTCTCCCTCACCTGTTGAAGGACGGCCGGGGCAAACTAGATACCTACTTCACCCGGGTGTTCAACCCGGTGTGGACCTATCCCGATGGGTTCTCGTGGATTGAAGTGCTGCGGGATGAAAACATGGTGGGCTGCCATGTGCACCTGTCTCCCACCTGGAACGAGACGGCCTACTTTGCCGACTATGTGCTGCCCATGGGCCATGCCTCTGAGCGGCACGACATTAACTCTTACGAAACCCACTCCGGCACCTGGGTGGCCTTCCGCCAGCCGGTGCTGCGCCGCTACATGGAAGAAAACGGCCAGCCGGTGGAATTTACCTGGCAGGCCAACCCCGGCGAAGTGTGGGAAGAAGATGAGTTCTGGATGGAGTTGTCGTGGCGCATGGACCCGGACGGTGCCTTGGGCATCAAGCCGTTCTTCGAGTCTCCCTACCGCAAGGGAGAGCGGATGACGGTGGACGATTACTATCAATATACCTTCGAGCGGGTGCCGGGGCTCACCGCCGCCGCCAAGGCCCAGGGCCTGACGGAACTGGGTTACATGAAAGAATATGGGGCCTTCGAGGTGGTGAAAGAAGCCTACCTGAAGCACCTGGACCCCCTGGACGACAAAACCCTGGCGGGCATCCAAACCAACCCCAAAACGGGCCTGATTACCAAAGACGGCGCGCCAGTGGGCCTGATGGTGAACGGCAAGGCCGTGACGGGCTTTCCCACCCCTTCCCGCCGCCAAGAAATATACTCCGCCACCATGGCCGAATGGGGCTGGCCAGAGCACACCCTGCCGGGCTACATCAAAAGCCATGTTCATCCAGACAACCTGGATGCCTCGAAAAACGAATACGCCCTGGTGCCAAACTTCCGGCTGCCGGTGCTGATCCACAGCCGTTCGGGCAACGCCAAGTGGCTGGTGGAAATTGCCCACAAGAACCCCATCTGGATGCACACCAGCGATGCCGAAAAAATGGGTCTGGTCACCGGCAGCCTGCTGAAGGTGGTGACCGACATCGGCTGGTTTATCGACAAAGTGTGGGTCTCTGAATCGGTGAAGCCGGGGGTGGTGGCTTGTTCTCATCACATTGGGCGCTGGAAACTGGAAAACGGTCCCCAGGCCAACTCTTGGGCGGCCAACACCGTGCGCATTCAAGAAAGCGCTCCGGGCCAATGGAAGCTCTCTCACGTGGCGGGGGTGCAGCCCTTCAAAAGTTCCGACCCCGACTCCAGCCGCATTTTCTGGCGCGATGGAGGGGTGCATCAAAACATCACCCATGCCGTTCACCCAGACCCCTGGAGCGGCATGCACTGCTGGCACCAGCGGGTAAGGCTGGAAAAACCAGCCCCCGGAGAAAACTACGGGGATATTTTCGTGGATACCAACCGCTCCTTCGCCAACTTTAAGGAGTGGCTGGCCAAGACCCGCCCCCCCGCCAACCCGGAAGGGCTGCGCCGCCCCCTGTGGTTCAACCGCCCCCTGCGCCCCGTGCCAGAGGCCTATTACCGGAAGAAGAAGTAGTTCCTGCGTTCTCCCGTTGACCCCCGCCCTCCTCAAGGGGTAAGAATATACCGTAAGGGAATATTCCCCCTTTGATGAGGAAACGCCATGGAACCGATCACCCAAGATACAATGACCCGGATGGTGTCTGCCATTGTCCGGGCCGCCGATCCGGAGAAAATTCTCCTGTTCGGCTCCCGGGCCAAGGGGAATTTCCGCGTGGATTCTGACGTGGATTTTCTGGTGATTGAACGAGAACCTTTTGGTGGCGAACGTCGCCGGGAGGGTGAATTGTCTCATATACGGAAAGCTTTGTGGGACTTTCAGGTCCCCATTGACCTCTTGGTTTTTTCCATGGCCGAAGTGGAGCGATGGAAGAACTCCATCAATCACGTTATTGGGCGTTCCCTGCGGGAAGGTGTTGTTCTGTACGAGCGCCCAGTATGAGCGACCTGGACCATGCCAGACATATGTTTTCTCTGGCGAGGGATGACTTGCGGGCCATGGAAAACATGCTGGACCCGGAAAAATTCACCGCTCCCATTTTTGGTTTTCACGCTCAGCAATCTGTTGAAAAAACGTTGAAAGCTTGGTTAAGCCTGTTGGGCATACAGTATCCCTTAACCCATGACATTCACTTGCTTTTGAAAGAGTTGGAAGTCCTTAAGAGTCAGGATATCCATGGGTTTGCTGTGCTTGCCGATTTGACCGATTATGCGGTGGCGTTTCGTTACAATGCCGATGAACAACAAATAGAAATAGATCGTTTGTTCTGGCTGGAAAAGGTGAAGGAACTTGTTCGGCATGTGGAGGGATTGTTTTAGCGAGTCCGCCGCAGGCGGGATTCTTCCCGGTATTCCGACGGGGATTTTCCCGTCCAGCGGCGGAAGGCCCGGTGAAACGGGCTGGGCTCGGAAAACCCCAGCAGATAGGCCACGTCGGATACCCCCATCCGTTCATCCGCCAGGAACGACACCGCCAGGTCCCGCCGCAAATCCTCCAACACCCCCTGAAACGTGGTTCCCTGGTCCTTCAGCCGGTTTTGCAGGGTGCGGGGGGTGAACCCCAGGCGCTGGGCAATGTCGGTCAGGGAAGGCTCTCCCTCGCTCAGGCTGGCCGAGATTTCCATGCGTAAAAAATCCACCAGGTTGGTGGGGGAGGGCAGGCTGGCCAGTTCCAGGTCGGCCAGCCGGGTGATCAAGGCGTTTAACTCCGGGTCGGCATGCCTCATGGGTGCTTCTAACAGATCCAGGGGAAACACAATCTCGTTCACCTTGCTGTGAAAGGTGACATCGACCCCAAAGAATTCCCGATAGGCCTGCTCATGGCCAGGGGAAGAATGGGTAAAACTGACCGACGACAGAGGAATGGGCCTCGTGTCTTGGCACAGGCCATTGTAAAACCCCCCCAGGGCCGCCACCGAGGCGGCTCCCAGCCATTCCCGCTCTTTCTCTCTCGCCACCACCAATACCATGAACACCTCTTTGCGGGTGTATACCGTGTGGATGATGTGGGCATCGCTCCATAACCGGTAATAACGGTTCAGCTTTTCTAGAGCCTCTTTCATGGTGGGGCAGGTGGCCGTCAAATACCGAATCAACCCCAGGCGGTGACTTTTGGTCTCCTTGGCCATTTCCAGCCCAAAATCTTTCTCTGGGGTTCGGGTGAGGGCGGCCTCTAAAAGAACCCTGGTTTTCCAGCAGGGAATCCGGTTTCCCATATCTTTGAAAAACTCTGGAGAAAGGTGCAGCTTTTCCAGGGTCTCCGTGAGATCCACGGACAACCGTTGGGCGGTATCTAGCAGCAGTCGGGGAATGACCACGGTTTCGGTGAGAGAGGCCATAGGGTGGAATGATGGAGCGAGGGGGAGATCCTGGCAAAATTTTCAGCGAATTTGACAGGAATGGGTTTCCTTACACCCCAAAATGGGGGTATTTTTCGCCGAAGGTCAATATTTTTCGTGCTGGGTCACTGTTTTCACCCCTGCTCCTTCCTATACTGGCAACAGATGAACGGGGCGGCGTACAAAAACCCCCTGAGAATTGAATAGCAAAGGAATTGAACAGCAAAGATTGAGCTGCAAGGTTCTTAACTGTTTTTAACGGTAAGGACTTTAGGATTATAACGGCAAAGATTTTTAACGGCAAAGGCACGGAAGCAACGGAGAACGCTTTTCCCCCCCAAAAGCCTTCGAAACTTCCGTGCCCCCCTTTCCCGAGTTTTCTGATTTTCCCGATGGCTTCCCCGTCTCTCCGGGGAGGCTCCAGACGGGTGCCGACCGGGCGGCAGGCAGGTCCGTTGATGACAGACATCCCGTCTAACGAGTACGGGGACAAACGAACGCTTTCCCCCCAAAGCCCGTTTGTCCCCGTACTTTTTTTTACCCCCCTTTCAACTTTCCTCTGGATAGCCCAGTTCCGTCAGCCGGCGTCCGTCGGCGCTCCAATTTTTGGCTACCTTTACCCGCAGGTCCAGAAAAATTTTGGTGCCGAGCAAGGCCTCTAATTGCAGCCGGGCGGCCTTGCCGATGTCTCCCAGCATTTTTCCCCGCTTCCCAATCAAAATTCCCTTCTGAGAATCCCGTTCCACCAGCAGGGTGGCGTGGATGGTGAGCATCTTTCCGGCTTCTTCTTTGTGGTCCACCACCACGGCGGTGGAGTAGGGAATCTCTTCGTGGGTGCGGCGGAACACTTCTTGGCGAATCATCTCGGCAATGAACATGTTTTCCGGCTGATCCGATACCTGACCCTCCTCAAAGTAAGGGGGGCCTTCCGGCAGCCGTGTTTCCACCGCGTCCAGCAGGGCTGTTACCCCCATGCCGGTCAGGGCCGACACGGCGGTGACCCCCATCCAGGGGCGGCGGGCGCCTTCCGCCGCATGGCGGAACCAAGCCATGGTGGATTCAATCCGCTCTGGCGGGGCCGCGTCGGACTTGTTCACCACCAGCATGGCGGGCGGCGTGGCCCGGCTGACCATCTCCCACACCAGGGTGTCTTGGGGGCCAGGTTCTCCCCGCCCTGGGGGGAAGGGTTCCACCACCATCACCACCAAGTCCGCGTCTTTCAGCGAGGCCGCCGCGTATTGCACCATGCGCCGGTTCAGCAGGTCCGCTGCCTGGTGGATGCCGGGGGTGTCGAGGAATACCGCCTGCCAGGGGCGGCCCTGGGTTTTGCCATGGCGCACGCCCATCACCCGGTTGCGGGTGGTCTGGGGTTTGTCGGCGGTGATGGACACCGGCTGCCCCACCAGCCGGTTCAGCAGGGTGGATTTTCCCACGTTGGGGCGGCCCACGATGGCGATGAATCCGGAACGGTAAGTGGGAGAAGACGGCATGGGCTGGCTGGGAAAGAGTGGGGAAAACCTCCCTGGGGGTACTCGGAATGAGCGTGGGGTGTGTCTTACAGTAAACAACCCCCAGGTGGCCGTCAACGAACAACGGAGGGAACGGTTCGCGGGCCTTGAGCCTGCTTCTTGCGGAGGGTATGCTGGGGATGCCCGGCTGGGGGTGAAGCACCGGCCTGCGCCGCCTGTCTATCATGACCTCCCGCACCGGATTCGGGTTACTCCGTTTCTTTCTTTCTTTCTTTCTTTCTCTCCCTCTCTCATTTTCTCCTTCATGCCCACCAGCGATTCCAAACCCCGAGTGGTGTTCATGGGCAGCCCAGAGGCGGCCCTGCCGGTGTTTCACCTGCTGGCGGCCCACCCTGGGGTGCGGCTGGTGGGGGTGGTGACCCAGCCCGACAAGCCCGCCGGGCGGAACCGGCGGCTGACCCCCTGCCCGGTGAAAGCCGCCGCCCTGGCCCTAGGGCTGCCCGTGGCCACCCCGGCCAAAGCGGGCGATGCCGAGGGCATGGCGGCCCTGGCCGCCATGGCGCCAGAGCTGATTGTGGTGCTGGCCTATGGCAAGCTGCTGCCCCGGCGGGTGTTGGACCTGCCCCCCTTGGGGTGCTGGAACCTGCATTTTTCCCGGCTGCCCCGCTGGCGGGGGGCCAGCCCGGTGCAGGCGGCCCTGCTGGCGGGGGACCCCTCCACCGGCATTACCTTGCAGCGAATGGCCCCAGAAATGGACGCCGGAGACGTGGCGGCCGACAGCGGCCCCCTGGAGATTCTGCCCAACGAAACCGCCGGAGAGTTGATGGCCCGGCTGGCCCAGGCCGCCGCCCAACTGGCCGAGGAGGCCCTGCCCCGGCTGCTGGCGGGGAACCCCCCATTGCAGCCCCAGCCCCCAGCGGGGATTACCCATTGCGGGATGATTTCCAAAGAAGACGGTGCCCTGAATCCAGTTCAGGAGACGGCGGAACAAATTCTGCGGCGCTGGCAGGCCATGACCCCCTGGCCGGGGCTGTTTGGCTGGCTGGGGGGGCGGCGGGTGGTGGTGACCCGGCTGGCCCTGGCAGAAGCCGCCCCAGAACAAGTAACCCGCTGGATGAGCGGGGGCCCCGTTGGAACCGTGTTCCCCGATGGGCACATGGTCTGTAAGCAAGGTGTTGTGCGGCTGGTTCGGGTGAAGCCCGAAGGCAAGGGCGAGATGGAACTGGCGGCTTTTTTTAACGGCCACCCCCAGGCGGCAGGTGCCCTGTGGCAGCATGAACCTCCTGGCTCTCCCGCCTCTCCTTCCTCCTCCTCTCCGTCAAGCCCATGAGCCTGTATCGCAGCCACCTGCCCGCCCGGTTTAACTTGGCCCAGGCCCTGACCCAGGCCCAGCCCGCCGCCGGGCGGGGGAATCAAACCTACATGGTGTGCGGAGAGCAGCGGCTGACCTTTCAGGGGCTGGCGGAGCAGACCGCCCGCATGGCTGGCGCCCTGGAGGCGCTGGGCGTGCGGCCAGGGGAACGGGTGATGCTGCTCACCGGGGAGAACCTGCGCTTTCCCCCGTTGTTTCTGGGGGTCATTCACCGGGGGGCGGTGGCGGTGCCCCTCAACCCGCTGCTTACCCCCCAAGATCACCTGGGGATGCTGCACGACAGCCAGGCCAGTCTGCTGGTGGTGGAGGACAACCTGTGGCCCCTGCTGGCCCGCGCCCGGCTGCCTGCCGGGTTGAAGGTGGCCCTGACGGGCCAGGGGAGCGAAAGCCTGGAAACCGGGCTGCCACGGCTGGAGACCCTGGCCGCCAGCCAACCGGCGGAGCGGGCGCCCGAAGGATGCGGCCCCGATGCCCCGGCCTTTTGGCTGTACACCAGCGGCTCCACCGGGGTGCCCAAGGCCGCCATTCACCGGCACCGCGACATGATGGCCGCCTGGGAACTGTATGGCCGGGGGGTGCTGAACCTGCGGCCGGGGGAGGTGACCTTCTCGGCCCCCAAGTTTTTCTTTGCCTACGGTTTGGGGAACAGCCTGGCGTTTCCTTTGCTGGCTGGGGCCACGGCGGTCATCTCCGGCCAGCCCCCCACCCCTCGCGCCTTGCTAGAGACCCTGGCCCGCCACCGCCCGGCGGTGTTCTACGCGGTGCCCACCCACCTGAACGGTTTGCTGAACCTGTACCAAGCTTGGCGGGAGGGCCGGGAAGACCCCCCGGCGGTGCTTCCAACGCTGGATCACCTGCGGCTGGCGGTGTCGGCGGGGGAGACCCTGCCCGCCCCCCTGTGGCACCGCTGGAAGGCTCATTTCTCCGCCGACCTGCTGGACGGCCTGGGCACCACCGAACTGTTTCATATCGTGATCAGCAACCGCCCCGGGGCCAGCCGTCCCGGCACCACCGGCACCTTGGTGGAGGGGGTGGAGGCCCGCTTGGCGCGCCTGCCGGACCCCTCGGCGGCAGAGCAGGACAACCCCCCCACGGTGGTGGAACTGCCCGAGGCCGCCCCCGGCGAAACCGGCTTGCTGCTGGTGCGCTCAGAGGCGGCCTCTCCCGCCTATTGGAACCGCCCGGAATTGTCTCAGGCCGTTATGGCCCAGGGCTGGACGGTCACCGGAGATTTGTTCCAACGGTCTGCCGAGGGCTGGTTTACCTACGTGGGGCGCAACGATGACATGATGAAGGTGGGGGGAAGCTGGGTGGCCCCGGCGGAAGTGGAAGCCGCCCTGATGACCCACCCCGCCGTGGCCGAATGCGCCGTGGCGGGGGCGGCCACCCCGGATGGGCTGGGGCAGGCCAAAGCCTTTGTGGTGCTGAACGGGAACTATGCTCCGGAAGATTCACTGGCCGAGGAACTGAAGGCCCACATGGCGCAACAGATGGCCGCTTTCAAAGTCCCCCGCTGGGTGGCCTTTGTTCATCATCTGCCCAAAACGGCCACCGGTAAAATTCAACGCTATAAACTTAGGGGGTGAAATACTCGAAGCCGAAACATCCCCCCTGCCCAACACCTCTCCCCCCTACCCCCCTCCCACCAACACCTCACCCCCCGCCCCCCTCTCCCGAAGAGAGGGGGAGTTCAATGGCGTTTGGGCGTAGCCTGCTTCCTTCCGGCTGAATCATCCGAACGGATTTTATTCTCCACCCTTCGGCCTAAGCCGTATTGTCCCTCTCCGAATGGGGAGGGACAGCCGCCTGAAGGGCGGCAGGGAGGGGTGCTGTTCGGGAAGCAACTCGAATCCGCAAAATTATGCGCTTGCTGCCGTTCAGTGTTCACTTTCCGCACGGATGAACGGAATAGCCGATGGCTTCGAGTCAAGGGGCAGCCCGCGACAGCGGGCGGGGTGAGGCCCATTCTCCGCTGGATGAGACCTCACCCCCCGCCCCCCTCTCCCGAAGAGAGGGGGAGTTCAATGGCGTTTGGGCGTAGCCTGCTTCCTTCCGGCTTCATCAACTGAACGGATTTTATTCTCCACCCTTCGGCCTAAGCCGTATTGTCCCTCTCCGAATGGGGAGGGACAGCCGTCCGAAGGACATCAGGGAGGGGTGCTGTACGGGAAGCAACTCGAATCCGAAAAGTAATGCGCTTGCTGCCGTACAGTGTTCACTTTCCGCACGGATGAATGGAATAGCCGATGGCTTCGAGTCAAGGGGCAGCCCGCGACAGCGGGCGGGGTGAGGCCCATTCTCCGCTGGATGAGACCTCACCCCCCGCCCCCCTCTCCCGAAGAGGGGGGGAGTTCAATGGCGTTTGGGCGTAGCCTGCTTCCTTCCGGCTTCATCAACTGAACGGATTTTATTCTCCACCCTTCGGCCTAAGCCGTATTGTCCCTCTCCGAATGGGGAGGGACAGCCGCCTGAAAGGCGGCAGGGAGGGGTGTTGTTGGGGAATGAATAGCGGGTGAAAAAAAAGCACGGCCGAAGCCGTGCTTGAAAAGGAAATAAGAAACGATTTTGCCTGCGGTTAATACCTGGGCATGTCGGGGTCAACTTCCTGGGCGTAGCGGTCGATACCCCCGGCCACGCTTTTTAGTTTGGTGAACCCCTTGGCCTTCAGTTTTTTCAGCGCGGTGATAGAGCGCTTGCCCTTGTAGCAATACAAGTAGATGTCCTCCTCCGGGTTCAATTCGGCGATGAAGTTGTCGAACTGGCTGAGCGGCGTCAGCCGGGCCGGGGGAATATGGGCAATGTCCCACTCGAAGGGCTCGCGCACGTCGAGCACGGTGAGTTTTTTCCCCGAATCCAGAATGCCGCGGAATTCCTGGGGAGAGATTTCCACCTCGGCCAAGTTTAGCTCGGGCTCTTTCACCTTGGGCATCTGCACATCGCAGAAGGCCACGTAGTCAATCAGCTCTTTGATGCTGGGCTTGTCGCCGCACAGTTCGCAGTCGGTGTTGCGCTTCAGCTTCACGTCTTTGAACGACATGCGCAGGGCATCGAACAGCAGCAGCCGCCCGGTGAGGGTCTTGCCGATCCCCATGATGAGTTTGACCGTTTCGGTCGCCATCAGCAGTCCAACCGTTCCCGGGAGCACGCCCAGGACGCCAGCCTCCGCTCAGCTGGGCACCAGCGCCGCCGGGGGCGGGCTGGAGTACAGGCAGCGATAGCAGGGCCCGCCCCCGTGGGGGTGGAACACCGTGATCTGGCCTTCGAACATGAAGATGGAGCCGTACACCAAGGGCTTTTGGGCGAAGAACGCCGCGTCGTTGGTCAGGTAGCGGGTGGCAAAGTTATCGGAACCGTCCACGATGACGTCGTAGTCTTGGAAAATCCTCAGGGCGTTGTCGCGGGTCAGGCGCTCCTGATAGGTGGTTACCTCAATCAGGGGATTGATGTTGGTGATGGTGTCTTTGATGGATTCCACCTTGGGCCGCCCGGCGTCTTTGGTGCCGTGGGCCACCTGCCGGTGCAGGTTCGACACATCCACCGTGTCGTGGTCCATAATGCCCAGGTGCCCAATGCCCGCGGCCCCCAAATACAGCCCCAGGGGAGAACCCAGCCCCCCGGCGCCGATCAACAGCACGCGGGCGGCCTTCATTTTTTTCTGGCCCGCCATGCCCACCTGGGGCAGGGTCAGGTGGCGGCTGTAGCGGCCAATTTCATCATTGGTTAATTGAATATCCACGGGGCTCCTTTGCAAGCCAGTTGTACGCTCACTGTCCTTCAGTTCCTTAATCTTTCCGATCTATTTTTTCTCTTTTTCTGCTGGGCCAATCCTTCCTTCAATCTATCTGCCCTTTTCTAAAAGCGCAATGCCAATCTGTTGATTTGTCAGACAATTACAGTCACATGGGGCTGTGACAGTCTGGGGGGGCGTCAGCAGCGGGCCAAAAAATTCCGAAAAATCAGGGCGCCCTGGGGGGTGAGAAAGGATTCGGGGTGGAATTGCACCCCCGCCAGGGGCAGGGTGGGGTGGGTCATGGCCATCAGTTCCCCCTGGTCATCCCAGGCGGCGGCCAGCCAGCCCTGGGGAGGGGCGGAGAGAATGAGAGAGTTGTAGCGCCCCGCGGTGAAGGGGCTGTCCAGCCCCTGAAACAGCCAGCCGTTGTCGTGGCGAATCTGGACGGTTTGCCCGTGGAGCGGGCGCTGGGCCCGGGTCAATTCAGCCCCAAAGGCTTCTCCCAGGCATTGGTGGCCCAGGCACACCCCCAGCATGGGCAGATGGGGGTGAAACCGGGCGATGGCCTGCAGGCAGAGGCCCGCCTGGGATGGCCGGCCCGGACCCGCCGACAGCACCAAACCCTGGGGGGCCGCCTGGGCCAGGTCTTCCAGCGTCATCTCTTGGCTAGAGACCACCTGGGTGCGGGCCCCCAGGGCCCCCAAGGCTTGGGCCAGGTTCCAGGTGAAGGAGTCTTGGTTGTCGAGGATGAGAATCATCACCGGGCGGGGGCCCCGGAAAGAGAGAAAATTACCGCCCTACGCTTTGGCGGTTTAGCAACAGGTCTGGAACCAGTTGATCGTTGCGGGTGGGCAGCCGCACTGGCTGCCCGTTCAGGGTGGCGGTGATTCCCCCGGCCCGGCCGATGGTCAGGTGAAATTCCCGGTCGGCGCCATATTCCTTGGTTTGCCCGGCCCCCACCAGCACATCCAGGGGGGTGCCTTTGTCTGGGGTAATGCGCAGCCAGGTGGCTTCTACCCCTTTCACCGACAACACCAGGGCTTTGCCGCTCATCGCGGGCGAAGGGGTTGGGGCAGTCTGGGGTTCGGTCTGGCTGGAAGCCACGGGTTCTGGGGTGTTGGCTTTGGGGCTGAACAGATAGATGACACCCCACACCAAGGCCAGCCCCGCCAAGCCCAGGGCCACCATTTGGGCGGGGGGCATGGTTAGGGTAAAGCCGGGCTGCTTTAACTCTTGGGGGGGAGACAAGTTCTCTTCCTCTTCCGTGTCCGTCAACCGCAGCAGGCGGGCGTAATCGTACAGCAGGTCATCGGGAGAAATGCCCACCACCCTTGCGTAATTGCGGATAAACCCACGCACAAAGGCGGGGGCGGGCAATCCATTGTGGTCACCCACCTCGATTTTTTTCAGGAAGTTTTGGTTGATGCGGGTGTTGGCGGCAATATCGTTCAGGCTTAGCCCTTTGGCCTCACGGCCGGCTTTCAGCCGGGCGCCTATGGATTGACAAACTTCTTTGACCCGTTGGGCTTGGTTTGCCATGGTGTTTCAGCGAAGAGAAAGGGGTCAGACCGATGGAATGTATTTCCCCAGGATGGGTTCCAGATCCCGCAGGGTTTCCCGCGGAATGCGGTCAGGTGGGGTGACAATAGCATTTTTCACGGCGGATGGACAGGGGCAGGGGCGGTCTTCGCCCAAGCCAGCGATGGCGACGGCCAAAATGCGTTTGGCGGTTTCCACGTTTTTGCGCATCACCTCTAGCACGGCCTCGATAGTGACCTGTTCGTTGCTTTCGTGCCAGCAGTCGTAGTCGGTGGAAAGGGCAATGGTGCCGAAGCACAGTTCGGCTTCCCGGGCCAATTTGGCTTCTTGCAGGTTGGTCATGCCAATGACCGACGCCCCCCAGGAGCGGTATAGGTTGGATTCCGCCCGGGTGGAAAAGGCCGGGCCTTCCATGCACAGGTAGGTCCCCCCAGGGTGGCAAACGGCGCCAACCTGCTTGCCAGCGCTCACCAGCTGTTTGAACAAATGGGGGCAAACGGGGTCGCCGAACTGCACGTGGGCCACGACTCCCCGGCCAAAGAAGGTGGAGTCTCGCAGGCGGGTGCGGTCGATGAATTGGTCGGGGAACACAATGTGGCCGGGCTCGATGCTTTCTTTCAGGCTGCCCACCGCGGAGATGGCGATCAGGTGGGTGGCCCCCAGCTTTTTCAGCCCCCAAATGTTGGCCTTGTAGGGAATTTCCGAGGGGGTGAGCCGGTGACCCGCCCCATGGCGGGCCAGAAAAGCCACCGGGCGGCCATGCAACCGGCCCGTGGTATAGGGCCCAGAGGGATTGCCGAAGGGGGTGGTGAGGGTGACCTCCCGCAGGTCTTCCATGCCGTCTAGGTTGTATAACCCGCTGCCCCCGATGATGCCGATCATCATGATTGACCTGGAGAGATAAGGGGGTGGAGAGTTGAACCCAGGAAGTGGCTGGCCGAACAAAAAAACAGCGACAAAGCACGAGAAAGAAAAAACAAGAAAATAAAGCGCAAGAAAAACGGGGAGGATGGCGTGGAGGACGTCTCCCCTGAAACCGAAGTTTCCCTGAAATCGAAGTGGCCAGACTCAGAATCGAACTGAGGACACAGGGATTTTCAGTCCCTTGCTCTACCAACTGAGCTATCTGGCCCAAAGATATCCAACTAGAATGAAGAATGTGCCCCCACCCTGTCAAGCCCCCAGGCCCATGGGCCTGTTTCTGCCCAGCCCCCTTGTGAGCCCTGGAGAAATTTGGTAAAAAAAACAATCATCCAAGGTTCCAATCTCCATGATTTCCCCTTTTCTGCAGGAAGGCTTCAAACCACACGTGGAATGGTTCAGCCGTGGCGACCTGGTCATTGACGCGGGTACAACCCATACCGTATTGGCTTCTCGACAAAACGGTTTTTTGCTGCGCTGCCCCACCCGGGTGGCCCTGAACGAGGAACGCTCTGGAAAGGGTGGAAAGGGCGAGGTTCGGCTGTCGATGGCGGCCTATGGCTCTGGCGCCCTGCGCTGGGACGACAGCTGGCCGGAAACGGTGCGTATGGTGAGCCCCATGGACCATGGCCAGGTGGCCGAACGGGCCGCCATGGATATGCTGTTGCGGGCCATGTACCGCCAAGTGCGGGGCGGCCAGCCGCCGTTGTGGCAGGGCCGGGGCTTGGGGGGGCTGTTGGTGGACCCCGGCCAAAACATGGAGCAGCAATACCTGCTGTTTGAACTGACCCAGCCCCTGGCCGGGGGAACGGTGAAGCCGCTGTCCATTCCCCTGGCCGCCGCCCGGGGGGCGGGGTGGGAAATTCAAGCCCCCCGTGGGAGAATGGTGATTGATCTAGGGGGCGGGCGCACCACCCTGGGGGTGATTTCCATGGGGCAACTGGTGCACCACCACTCCCGGCCAGTGGGGGGAGAAGACCTGGACCGGGCCTTGGCGGCCTACATCGAATCGGCATACCATATTCCCGTAGAGCTTTCTTTCGCCGAGCGGGTGAAAAAAGAGATTGGCTCCCTGTATCCCCAAGAAAAACCCTTGCAAACGGTTTTGCAGGGCAGCCCAGGCCCTGGGGGGCAGGGCAAGAAATTTCTGCTGGACGACAACGAAGTGAGAGATGCCCTGCTAGATGCTTTTGAACCGGTGGTGGGGGCCATTCAGCAGGGGTTCAGCGGCTTAGACCCGGAAATTTGCCGGGACATTTCCACCGATGGGGTGATGCTGGTGGGGGGAGGGGCCCTGCTGGCCGGAACCGCCCAGTATTTAAGCGAACGTTTTGGCCTGCCGTTCTATCTTTCGGCCGATCCGCTGAATATTTTGGTCAAGGGGGCCATGGCCCTGCTCAACGAATCTTCTGGCAAGGAGTCTTAACCGGCATGTTCGATTTATTTCGCCAGCAGCAGGTGTTGATTACCGGGTTGGTGCTGGCCCTGGCCATGGCGGGCCTGCTGTCGCTGCGCGTGCAGCGGCCTGGGGTGGAGTATTTGCTGCAAGACGGTTTGGGGCTGGTGGTGTCTCCGGCCCAGCAAACCTACTCCTCCCTTACCGGCCAGGTGCAGCAGGTGAAAGACGACTACGTGAACCTGGTGCGGCTGCAGGAGGAAAACGTTCGCCTGAAAAACCAGGTGATGGCCATGGAAGAGCAATTGAACCAATACATCAACGATTCGGTTCAATTCAACCTGCTGCGCGAGCAGTTGAAGTTCCAAGAGCAGACCCCCCAAGACAAAGAATATTCCGAAGTGATTGGCGAATCGGCCGACAACTACCACCACGTGGTGGTGATTAACAAAGGGGCCCAATATGGCTTCCGCCACAATTATCCCGTGGTGCTGCGGGAGGGCGTGGTGGGCCGGGTGCAGTCGGTAACCCCCCAAACCGCCGTGGTGCAGCTGATTGTGGACCGCCGCCACGCCTTGCCGGTGCTCATTCAGCGCACCCGGGAGCGAATGATGGTGTTTGGCCGGGAAAACAACCTGGGGCTGGATTCTCCGGAAAAAGGTTTGGCCGTTGGAGGGGGGGATGGCCTGGACGTGGAACGCATTCGGCCCCAGGCCGATATTCAGCCGGGAGACCGGGTGATTACCAGCGGCATGGGGGGGGTGTTTCCCAAGGGGCTGCTGGTGGGCACTGTGTTGAGGGTGTATCAACGCAAGCATGAGTTGTTTTTGCACGCCGAAGTGGCCCCGGCCGTGAATTTCAACCGCCTGGAAGGGGTGTTCGTGATGAAGCCCCCCGCCCATGGCCCCTCCGCACCCTTGTTTACCGCCCCATGAAACGGATTCTTCTGCTGCTATCGGGTCTTCTCCTCATTTGGGTGCAGACCTCCGCCATTCAAACGTTTTCGGTGTGGGGGGTGAAACCCAATCTGCTGCTGATGGGCGTGATTTTGAGCGCCATGCGGTGGATTAGCCCCGGCATGCTGGTGTTTGCCTGCCTGGCTGGGCTGAGCCAAGATGCCTACTCTCACGGAATGCTGGGGGTGTATGGGCTGTCGTTCCTGGGCACCGCCGGGCTGGCCTACGTGGGGGGGCGGTCTTTTTTTGAAAACAACTGGCTGTTCATTGCCCTGCTGGTCAGCCTGCTCACCCTGGCCGAGGGGCTGATGGCACTGGCCATTCTGCGGGTGGTGGAGGGGCAAATTCCGGTGATGGGCTGGTTTTTCCACCTCACCCTTCCGGTGGCGTTGTATAACGGTGTTCTCACGTTTCCGGCGTTGTGGCTGCTTACCCGCCTGGCGCGGCTGGTGGAAAGGGATTAAAGGGGATGAAATTCTCCCTGTTGTCGAACGAAGAGATTTCTTTATTCCGCGAGCGGCTGCGGTTTCTCAGTGGAGCCCTGTTGCTGCTGTTTGCCGTGCTGATTTTGCGGGCGTGGTTCATGCAGGTCATTTACTACGAGGAATTCCATGTGCTGGCCATGGGAAACCGCATCCGGGTGATTCCCTACGAGGCACCCCGGGGGCTGATTCTGGACCGCAACGGCATTCCGCTGGCCAACAGCACTCCCACCTACAACATTCTGCTGGTGCGGGAAGACTCTCCCGATCTAGACAAGACCCTCTCCAACCTGTCGCTGGTGACCCGCCGATCGAAAACAGAATTGCAGCGCCGCCTGGAGGAAACGGCCAAGGGGGCCATTCGGTTCCGGCCCGTGGTGCTGCTGGAGTCGGTGGATCAAGACATGGCGGATATGGTGGATACCTATCAGGGGGACCTGCCGGGGGTATCGGTAGAGATACGGCCGCTACGCAGTTACCCGGAAGGGCCCCTGGCTTCTCACGTGGTGGGGTACGTGGGAGAAGTGAATGAAAAAGAACTAAAGCGCCAGCCCGCCAACCGGTTGCTGTCTGGTAAAAACGCCGGAAAGCAGGGAGTGGAGTTGTCGAGGAACGCCATGCTGGTGGGAACCGACGGGGGTCGGCAGGTGGAGGTGGACCACCTGGGGCGGGAACTTCAGGTGATCGATAAGCCGGTGGACCCGGTGCCCGGTTCTACTCTCAAGTTAACCATAGACCAGCGGTTGCAGCGCCATGCCTCTACCCTGATGAAGGGGAAAAAGGGGGTCATTCTCATGATGCGCCCCGCCACCGGGGAAATTCTGGTGATGAAAAGTTTTCCCGAGTTTGACCCCAACCTGTTTCAAAAAGGGTTGGATTCGAAGGATTGGGAAGCGATTTCTTCTCACCCCGACAAACCCCTGATGAATCGGGCCACCCAGGGGGCTTATCCTCCGGGTTCCACCTTCAAAATGCTGGTGGCCGCCGCCGCTTTGGATTCGGGGAAGATTACCCCAGAGACCACCTTTGTTTGTCCGGGTTACCTGAAGGTGGGAAAGGACATCCGCTATTGTTGGAACCACCGGGGCCATGGAGAAGTGAACTTAAAGCAAGCCCTGCAGAACTCTTGCAACGTGTATTTTTACAACCTGGGGCTGCTGGTGGGGGTGGATAGCATTTACGAATATGGGCGGATGTTCGGCTTTTTGCAGCCTACCGGGGTGGAGTTGTCTGGCGAAAAAACCGGAATGCTGCCCAACAAAGCCTGGAAAGAACGGGTGAAAAAAAAGCCCTGGTATCCGGGTGAAACCCTGCCGGTGGCCATTGGCCAGGGGTACGACACCGCCACGCCCTTGCAACTGCTCAACTATGTGAACGTGTTGGCCAACGATGGGCTTTGGGTCCGGCCCACCCTGATTCTTTCCGCCGAGGACCCCAATGGCATCGAACTCATTTCCCGTGAATTTCCACGGCAAAGCCGCCAGCTTCCGCTGTCGAAGGAATTGTTCCAATCCATCCGGGAGGGCATGGTGGCGGTGGTGAACGCGCCGGGGGGCACCGGGGGGCGGGCCCGGTCTTGGCAGTATATCGTGGCCGGGAAAACCGGAACCACCCAGCTGGTGGGCCGGGGTTTGGGGGGGGGAATCGAGTTTCTTCCCCACTCCTTTTTTGTGGCCTATGCCCCCGCCTACCATCCCCAGGTGTCGGTGATGGTGCTGGCGGAACACGGGGTGACCGGTGGAGACACGGCGGCCCCCCTGGCCAAGCAAATGCTGGACTATTTCTTTACCACGGTGGAGCCGCCGGTGGCCGGTCTGGTGCCCGGGGAAGAAATGACGGAGGAACAAGAGGGAGTGGAGGGGCAGCCCGCGGTTCAACCAGCGGCTCCCCTGTCTCGGGCTGAACAGATGCGGGTGTTCCGCCAGAAGATACAGGAAGTATTTTCGGAGGAAGGGGCAACGGCACCCGCCAACCCTTAACGAAAAAATCCTTAAGCGAGAAAACATGAGCCGTTTCTTGCCAAGGCAGGGGGGTTCATGAAAGGGTGATAGGAGAAAAAACTTGGGGAACCACAGGGAATCCATGCGTAGATAATCCGCAGAAAGAAACCGCAGAGAGAATGTAACCCATGGATATTTCGCCGTGAAACTGACGCGCCCCCTGTGTTTGGCCTCGGAAAGCCCCCGCCGGGCGGAGTTGTTGGCGCGGTTTGGATTTCCCTTCATCACGTCTCCCGCGGATGTGGATGAGTCTTACCGGCCGGGAGAAGCCCCCCTGGAACACGCGGCGAGGTTGGCCCAAGAAAAATCCGCACGGGCCCAAGAAAAGCACCCCGGCCACGTGGTGCTGGCCGGAGACACCGTGGTGGTGCTGGAAGGCCGGGTGATGGGCAAACCCCGGAACCCCGCCCATGCCAGGGAAATGCTGGAGAACTTGTCGGGCCGCACCCACGAAGTGGTGACGGCCTATCACCTGGCCGATGGGTTGATGGGAGACGTGGTGAGCAAAGCCGTGGTGACACGGGTGACCTTTCGCGTTCTTCCGGCTTGGTGGATGGCCATGTATGCCAACCTGCCAGAACCCCTGGACAAGGCGGGGGCCTATGGCATTCAGGGGCTGGGGGGGGCCATGGTCTCTCGTATTGAAGGGTCGTACAACAACGTAATGGGATTTCCAATGGAGGAAATTCTTTGGGATATGCTGGAAAAACAATGGGTGATTCCGTGAAACAAAATGACAGGCTGCGGGGGGGTAACCCCGGGCAGCGGCTGGCTCAAGGGGTCCATACCTCTTCCTGGATTTTAGGGGCGTTCATGTTGGTTGGCTTGGCTGGTTGGGCAATGCCCGCCCAGGCCGATTCCCCCGAGGAGTTGTTTGTGCCGGAGGGGGTGCATTTGGCCATGGTGTCTGTGCTGTCTAGCCAGCAAAACAAGGGTTGGTCCGATCAGGGGAAGATTCAACCGCTGGCGTTGGTGTGGGTTCAAGACCCGGCGGTGCGGGCGGTGATGACCGGCGGGGCTTCTCGCAGCCTAACGGTGATGGATTTCCGCTGGCGGCAGGGCCTTACCGACCGGTGGAATCTGGAGTACCGGCTGCCGATGAAATCCATCCAACAGAAATCTACCCTGGCACCCAACGGGGCCGCTGGTGCGGCCCTGGCCGAAATCAACAGTTTTCCCAACCAAACCCTCAGCGGCTTTGGAGACCTGGAGGTTCACAGCCACCACCGGGTGTATTTTGGAGATGATTGGACGATGACCCTGGGCTATGGTTTTTCGGTTCCGGCCAGCCCGGTGAAAACCACCCAGCCCGGCTTCCAAACCCTGCGACTGACCCGCTTGTCTCCGGGGGTGGTGATGCTGGCCCATTCTTCCTGGTTCCCCTTTCTCAGCGCTTCGGCCATTGATTTGGATTTTTATATGGTTTACCTGGGAGAAACGGCCCTGGCCAAGTTTGATGGAACCACCGGCAACGCCCAGCCCGGTCGGGAAATAAATCTGAAACTTGGGTACCGCCAAGAGGTGGCGTCGGTGGGATTTGGATTGTGGGTAGAGCAGGCCAGCCGGGGAAGCAATACCCACAGCGGTACAAATCTTCGCGATGCCTCTACCCAAACGTCATTGCATGGGGCCCTGCGTTTGGGGAATTTGGCTGGGGCGGAACAGGGGGAAGAAGGTGCCCGTTGGCGGGTGGAGTTGGAGGTTCAATCGGTTCAGAAGGGCCGCTTGGCCCCGACGGATTCTGGCCTGCGGCTGAACGCCCAATGGTGGTATTAAGGTGCAGGGGTTGGCATAGATCACTCCCAACAGCACCCCTCCCTGGCACCCGGGTAGAGATAAAATCCGTTCGGTTGGTGAAGACAGGAAGGAAGCACATGACCCTCCGGCTTCTGTCTCCGGACCATACAGACGGGGAGGGGATGCCGCCTGTAAGGCGGCAGGGGAGGGGTGTTTCGGAGAGGGGTGCCTTCAGATTCAACATGGGGGAAATCAACATATGCACGTCTTAACTTTGCCAGCCCTTAGATTATTATTCAGGAGAGCCCTATGAAGACTCTGCCAAGTCAGCACGTTTGCTCGCGGATGGGTTGGGCTGCCCTGGTTTGCGGGGGGATTCTTTGGGGGGGGGTGCTTGCTCTCCCAGTTCAGGCGGCCCAAACCCTGGTGGCGGCCGAAGTGACCTTAGAACAGCCCCCTCAACGGGTGCAGGTGGTGTCTTGGGCCAAGGAAAACTTGGTGATGGTGGTTTCTCCGGTGATGGGAGACCCGGCCAAGGGAGAGCCCCTGAAAAAATGGCTGGACCTGTATCGGTTTCGTGATGGAAAGTTGTCTCGCGCCTTCCATTGGTGGCTTCCCCCCGACACCCGTTGGCTGGAAATGATTCGCCTGCCTGGCGGAGAGGAGGGGTGGCTTTCTTTAACCGGGGGCCGCTGGCTGATTGGGCGGGCCAAGGGCAACGCCCTGACCTGGAAAACCGCCTGCGCTTGCCCCGGCGTGTTTGGAGACCGGCAGGGGGCGGTGGACCTGCGGGAGCCCCTGGCTCAGGATTTGGACGGCGACGGGGTCTCGGAGGTGATGGTGCCCGGTTGGAACGGAGTGACCGTGTATCGCATCGCGCCAGATACCCTGGCCATGGAGCCCCTGTGGCGGGATGCCCTGACGGTTTCGCAGTCGTTCAGCCGAACGGAAACCGGCCTGCGGGGAGATATTCAGTTCTACCAAACCCAAATGGTAGACGCCAACGGCGATGGGGTGTTGGACGTGGTGGAAATTCGCTACGACACCATTACGCTGTTTCTGCACCCCACGGTTAAAACCCCGGTGAAGGGCACCTGGTATGCCCTGGACCCAGAGAAACGGTTCCGTTTGGCCTCGGCAGGCATGGAGGGGGCCTTGTCTCAGGCCTTGGCCCAGTTGAATGGCCAAGTGTTTGCCAGCCGGGAGGAGCTGCTAAAGGCCCTCCATAGCCAGGCCCCGGAAAGCCAATGGAAAGGCTGGCAAGATAAAATCGTGGCCATGGCGGCGGAACCCATGCTGCTGGTGGGCGGGCAGCCCATTGCCATTCCCGGTATGAAGCCGGTGGGGCCTGGAGAAATCCAGCGGGTGCTGTCGGTGGAGGACATGAACAAAGACGGCATTCCCGATGTGATGCTGGTGAAAACATCGGAGGAGGGGGATGCCTTTAACCAGAAAAACCAGATGTTCTGGTTTGCCGGCCAGCGGAACAACCAAGCCTGGGGGCTAAACCCCACGCCCCAGTTGTTTTTAAGCGAAGGGCTGTCCTTCAACTATCTGGTCTATCCCTCTCCCCGGCCCCAAGAGGCCATGGGGGTGTTCACGGGTACCATGGAAATTTCCCTGGTGGCGGTGATCCGCTACATCACCAGCCGGGGCATTACCCTGGATGCCTATTATATTCCATGGAAAGACGGCCGCCTGACGGTCCCTCCCCCCATACATGAAACCCTGACCTTCAAGGCCGATTTTTCCAAAGGGTCGAGCTCTCGCCCCATGCTGGTGACAGCGGACCTGGACGGAGACGGCTGGCGGGAATTTGTGTTCAACAACACGCCGGAAACCCTGGAGGCCTATCAGGGGGTAAAGGGCGGTCCCCGGCTGGGTTACGTGATTGCCACCGGGGCCATTCCCCTGCCCAAAAACCGGGAGATGGTGATGACCGCCGACCTGAACAAAGACGGCAGGGAAGAACTGGTGGTTTGGTATGGGGGAACGGCCAACGGCCGCAGCCTGCGGGTGGTGCACATGAAACCCGAGCAGGCCGGTCAATAAAAACTTTCCCGTCAATCTTCCTCTTCTTCCCCGTCGTCTCCCGAAAATTCAAAATCGCCATCTTTGGCGTACTCGTTGAGTTTGTTGCGTAGGGTGCGGATGCTGATTTCCAGCATTTTAGCGGCCTGGGTGCGCTGGCCCCCGGTTTTGCGCAGGGTTTCCAGAATCAGCATTTTTTCGGCTTCCCGCAGGGTCATGCCCGCTTGAATGCCGCCGCCGGGAGAAACCCCTTTGGGGGGCTGGCCGATGCCCTTGCCGCCGGGCCCCATCATCAGGTGCTGGGGAAGAATTTTACCCGAGGGGCACAGCAATACGGCCCGCTCCATCACGTTTTCCAGTTCGCGCACGTTTCCCCGCCAGTTGTATTGAGAGAGGACTTCCAGGGTGTCTTCGGCCACCCCGGGGGCTTTTCGCCCGTTGGCTTCGGCGTGCTTCTTCACAAAAAATTCAGCCAACAGGGGGATGTCATCCTTGCGTTCTCTCAAGGGGGGCAGGTGCATGGGGATCACGTTCAGGCGGTAATACAGGTCCTCTCTAAAGCGGCCCGCTTCCACGTGGCCGAACAAATCGCGGTTGGTGGTGGCCACCACCCGCACGTCTACCTGAATGGGTTCTTTGGAACCCACCGGGTCGACCTCGTGTTCTTGCAGCACCCGCAGCAGTTTGGCCTGCAGGGGCAGGGCCATCTCCGAGATTTCATCCAGCAGAATGGTGCCCCCGTTGGCCTGCTCAAAGCGCCCCTTGTGGTCGGTCACAGCCCCGGTGAAGGAACCCTTGCGGTGGCCGAACAGTTCGGTTTCCAGCAGGGTGTCCGGCAGGGCCGCGCAGTTCACCGCCACAAAGGGGCCGTCGGACCGGTTGGAGTGGGCGTGAATGTGGCGGGCCAGCAGTTCCTTCCCCGTGCCGCTTTCGCTTTGCACCAAAATGGTGGACTTACTATTGGCCACGTTTTCGGCCATGTTCAGCAGCTCTTTCATGGCCGGGTTGGCGGTCACAATCTCCCGGGCCACCCGGTCGGCCGTGGCGGGGCCCCCCGACCCCTTGGCCACCGAGGGAGGAATTTGCACTCCCGTGGCGCGGGGGGTTTTGGGTTCCTCGCTCATGGCCAGGGCCCGCTCTACCACAAAGGTGAACACGTCGAACTTGAAGGGCTTCAAAATGTAATCGAAGGCCCCCAGTTTCATGGCCTCCACGGCGGTTTCGATGGTGCCGTAGGCGGTTACCATCAGCACCGGCTTGGCCGGGTCGATCTCCCGAATGTCTTTCAGCAGCTCAATGCCCGAGCGCTTCGGCATGGTCATGTCGGTGATGACCATGGCGTAGGGATTTTTCTTCAATTTTCCGATGGCATCGATGGCATTGTGAGACGTTTCCACGGCATACCCGCAATGCTTAAGGGTCTCTGACATGGCAATGCGCATTTCAACTTCATCATCCACGATGAGGATGGGATTCATGTATCTCCTTGTTGCGGTTGTTGGCCGGCCTCGGCCAGCGGGAAAGTGATGACGAATCGGGCGCCCTGGCCCGGTTTGCTTGAAACCTGAATGACGGCGTGGTGAGACTCTACGATGTTATGCACGATGGACAACCCCAGGCCGGTGCCTTGGGATTTGGTGGTGTAAAACGGGTCGAAAATTTGAGATTGAATTTCTGGGGAGATTCCCTGGCCGCTGTCTTGGAAGGACAATTCCAGGGAGTTGGTTCCGCCCAGGCCCCGGGTGGCAATCTGCAGGCGTCCGCCTTCAGGCATGGCCTGCACGGCGTTGACAAACAGGTTGGTGAATACCTGCTTCAACTGCTCCTTGTCGCCCATCACCCAGGCCGAAGGGGCGGCGGTGTGGAGAGAAACTTCCACGTCGTTGTGGGCCGCCATCACCTGGTTGAACGCAACGCTTTCATTCAGCAGGGCATGCAGGTCCACCGGCCGACGGGTGACATGCCGGGGCTTGGTGTAGGCCAGCAGGTTGGAAATGATGTGATTCATGCTGGCCACGGAAGACGAGATATGGTTCATCAGCCGTGTCTTTTCATCGGATTCATCGAGCCCCTTTTTCACCAGGGTGGCGAACAACTCGATGGAGCCCAGGGGGTTGCGGATTTCATGGGCAATGTTGGCGGCCATTTCTCCCATGGCGGTAAAGCGGTTGCGGCGCTGGGCTTGCTCTTCCAGTTTTTTCAGGGCGGTCACGTCTCGCACGTTAAAAATGTATCCCAGGGGTTCGCCCTGCTCGCTGTTCATCAGGGTGCGGGTTACCTGCAGCTTGATGTCGTCTCCTCCGGTTCGTCGAAAGCCCAGGGGTTCATCGCTGGGCAGGGGGGGCTGGGCGTCTTGGGGGCTGCCGGGCTGCACCAGCGAATGACCCAACAGATCGTTCAAGCCTTTGCCCACGGCGGAGTCTGCCGGGGTTTCCAGAATTTCTTCTCCCGCGCGGTTGATGGAGGTGACCCATCCGTCTAGGTTGGTCACCACCACCCCTACGTCCAGGCTGGAGAAGATGTTGGAAAGGTACGTTTCCATCTGAACCCGTTCCGCTAGGTTTACTTCCAGGGCCCGGTTTTTCTGGTCTAACTCCAGGTTCAGTTCGGCCACCTTTTGCTGCAGCTTTTTGTGAGACTGCTGCAGTTTTTCGGCGGCCTCGGTAAAGGCCTCGAACCCCTGGGTGAGCAGGGCGTCTTTCTGGGCCAATTCCATTTCCAGGGCCCCCACCCTGGCCCGCAGTTCATCCGCGTCGAATGGGGGGCCGCCTGGGGCCGCGGGAGGGGTGGTCATTGGTTCATGTACTCCCGGTATTTCAGCAGGTTGGTCAAATCCCGCTGGTTTTCCTTGGCCAGGGTCTCCCACATTTCGCCCGGCCGTTTTTTAGAAAGTGCCACCAGCTGGTTGAACATCTCCAGGGCTTCCGGGTCTCGGTTGTTGCGCCGGTGAATCAACCCAATCTGATACAGGGCCCAGGGGGCTTTTTCGTGGTCGGGGTACTTGTCGTAAAAGGCCTGATAGGCCTTGATGGCGTCTTCGTCTTGGTTCATTTCATCCAGGGCCGAGGCCTGAAAGAACTGGGTGCTCATCACGAAAGACTCCACCCCCCGCCCGGTGATGGGGTGGTTGAAGTTGGGGAGAACATTGTCAAAGGCCTCGGCGGCTTGTTTGGTTTGGCCTAGCTCTCGATAAATGGTGCCCAGGCGGTACCAGGCTTCGGGAACGGCTTCGCCCAGTTCGGGGGTGGGGGTGGCTTCGTTCTCGTTGATCAAAATACGGTAAGCGTTCGACGCCTCGGGGAAGCGCCGCCCCTTCAGGTACACCTCTCCCAACTCCATGCGAACGTCGGCCATGTAGAAATCTTTTTTGTCTCTCGAAGCAATGTAATCGAGCATTCGGTCTTCGGCCTGCCCCAGTTTGTCTTGGTCCATCAAAATATGAATGGTGCGGTAGTGGGCCAAAGAGTTCAGGGTGTCATCGGGACCCTGAGCAATTTCTTCCAAAATGGCCTGGGCCTCTTTGAACAATCCCATGCGGGCGTAAGAATCGGCCACTTTAAACAGGGTGGTGCGGTAAGGGAACTTGCGGAAGTAGGTGTCTTTGAACCCGGTGTAGGTGTTCACCACCTTTAGGTCGTCTTGGGCATCGTGAAACTTATCGATCAGCCCCTTCAGGTTTTCGCTAATGTTGTCTTCCACCACGTTGGCCCGCAGGTAGGGGCTTTTGGGGTGTTTCTCCCGCAGTTCCTCAAAGGCCCGGATGGCCAGCAGGTGGTCTCCATGCAGAGAGAGGGTGAGGGCGGCGCGCAGCCGGGCCTCTTGCGCCAAGGCTTCTTGGGGCTCGGTTTTTACCACGTCTCGGTAAATGTCCAGGGCTTTTTTGTAATCATCGCCCTCCTCGTGCAGGGCCAGCAGGTTGGCCACCCGCATTTTCCCGCGGGTTTGCAGTTCCGGCGGGCCGCCTTTCAGCACGGCTTGGTAGAGTTTCAGGGCGTCTTCTTCTTTGCCTTCCTCGCGGAACATATCTCCCAGCCGCAGGGCCACCAAATAGGCATAGGCCTTGTCTGGGTGCAGACGCAGCAGTTTCAGGTACATCTCTTTGGCTTTGTTGAAGTCGGCCGATTCGTAATAGGTCTCTCCCATGTGAAACAACACCAGGGGGTTTTTCTCGACGTAACTTGGGTCCAGGTGATACCCCTCGTCAAACTCCCTTCGGGCTTCCGGAAAGTTTTTCATGTTGTAATAGGCGTCTCCGGTTTGATAATAGGCCAGAGGAATTTTTTTGGGGTCGCCGTCCGACTGGATAAACCGGTGAAACTCCTCAATGGCATCCTCGGGCTCGCCCAGGCTCACCAGCACTTCTCCCATGTGATAGTGGCTGTCGGCGGTGTAGGGCACGTTGGCGGGGTGCTGCTTTTGCAGCAGGGTGTATTGAACCCGAGCGTCTTCCAGAAAGGCCATCCGCTGGTAGCTTTGCCCCACCCGCAGCAGGGCCCGTGGGATGAGATCCGCCGAGAAACCGGTTTGTTCCGCCCCCCGAATGGCCGCCTGATAGGAAAGAATCAGGGAGTGGAAATTGCCACCGGGGGTGTTTGGGGTGAGGTCGAATTCAATGTCGATGGCCCGGAAGTAAGAGCGCACCCCCAGAATGCCCTTGGGGCTTTGTTTGTAAATCTCCAGGAACATGGCCTGGGCCTTGCGCCGCTCGCCGTTTTGTTCGGCCCGATCGGCTTTGATGTAAAGGTCGCGCAGTTTGGCGTTGGGTTCTTTGGCCAGCAGCGAGGCCATGGTTTCCGGTGCCGGTTCCGAGGAGACCGGGGGCTGGATGCCCCGCTCGGCCTGGGTCTGGCGGGTTTGGGGGGGAGAAAGCTCCACCACCACCCGGGGCGGGGAGGCCAAAGAAAACCCCTTGGCCGACAGGGGCGTTTTGGGGGTGATTTCGATGACCAAGTTCTTGCCGTTTTGCCGGATGGAAGAGACCTTCACCTGGGCATCTTGCTGGCCGGGGCGAAGCCCCTTTCCGGCGGAGGTGTTGGCCAATTCTAGCGTAACCGAATGCTTGCCCTGCTTTACCGAAAAGCGGGGCACCCGGTCCATGGAGGCCACCACTCGGGTGCCGCCGCGGTGGGGTTCCAGCCGCAGGCTTTCCAACACCAAAGAGGCGGAGGGCTTGGCCGGGAGGATTTTCACCACCACGGTGTCGCTGGGGGAGGCCCCGATCAGTTGATAGGTTTGGGCGGGTTTGCGCAGGCGGATCTTTACCCAGGAGGCCCGGGGGTTGATTTCTTCCAGGGCCACGCCCGCCACCAAAAAGTGGTTAAACAGGGCATCCTGGCCCCCCGCGGGCAGAATCGGGGAGAGGCCCTCGAACTTCACCACTACCACCTCCATGGGGAGGTTGGCCACGCCAGAGAAGCGCACGGGCTTGGACAGGGTAAAGCGGACTTCGGTGGCTTCGCCCGCCTGTTGCACTTGAACTTGGAGAATTTGGGCGGGGGATTCTTGGGGGCGGGCGGGGAGGGGGGCCAGCAGCAACAGGGCGCAAATCAACGCTCCACGGGGCAGGTTTAGAAGCCTGGCCCATGCCGCCTGAAATAACCTTTGGTGCAGCGCGGCGTTTCTCACGGTTCCTCCTTGAACCACGGGGTATTGGCCCTTTCCCCATTGATGGCCTACATTTTCAAGTCTATTTCTTGATTTCCCTTCATTTCCCCCATTTCTTTTCTCTCGTTCTCGTTTTTTTCGCAGTCAATCTGCCTGTGTGTGTTTCGCTCGTCTGAAGGGCCCCCCCTCCATGACTAAAAAGGGGAGCCGCATGAAGCCGAGGGGGGTTGTTGTTGGAGTTGATCGAAGCCACCCCCAAATGTTCTCTCCCTGGAATCTCCTTCAAATGAAACCTCCCAGCGAAGTCTGAAGCGGCTTAAGAGGCGGCGCTCTGTTTTTTGGTTTTTTTAGCGGGGGGCTGATTCAACATTTGGATCCGCCCGCGAAAGACCGCCCCGGCCTGAATCAGAATTTCATCCGTCAGGATGTCTCCGCTGAGGTTGCCATGCTTTAACACTTCGGTGCGGTGAGAGGCTTTCACGTGGCCCTTCACCCGCCCGTTGATAATCACCGACCCGGCGGTCAGGTTCCCCTTCACTTCGCCGTCACGGCTGATCACCAGCACGTGCTCCACGCCGTCCTTGGCGGTGATGTGCCCCTCGATCTTGCCATCCACCCGCAGGGATCCCTCGAACTGAATGCTGCCTTTGAACTTGGACCCCGGCCCTAAAAAGCCCACGTGATGGGTTTTGCCGTCGGACGGCTGAAGCTGCCATTTGCCAAACATAATCGTTTCCCGGTGAGCAAAGAGTGGGGATTTAGGCCTGAGGCTGGGCCGCCGGGCGGCTGGGGGCCTCTGGCTTCACGTTGGATTGGTTCAATTCCACCCGTTCCCGCAGAATCAACCCGCCCCGGGCGGAAAACAGATAGACCGTGACATGGGTATAGGGGGGCTCGCCTGGGGTGACCCGAAAGGTTTCGGTGAATTCCAGGTTGCGCCGGTACATGCCCACGGCCCGGCCTAACTTGTAGTGGGTGGGAAAGCCCCGTTCGTTGATCAAGGCATCGTTGGTGGCCAGATATTCGGTCTGGCCGTTTCGGCCGCGCTCCAGCACAAACAACAACCAGCCAGAGGTAACGGAATCCTGGGCGCCATGGGTTTCCATGCGGCACAACAGCCGCAGATTTCTCTCGCCCAGGGTTGCCTCCAGACCGTTCACGGTGACCGGGGGTTGGAATTCGTTTTCTTCCCGTTGTTTCAGGGCCGCCAGGGTGGCGTTCACTTGGATTTCAACCCCGCCCAGTTCCTTGGCCATCAGGGTGTTTTTTAGGTGGTAATTCCGCCGATCTTGGCTAAGGGAGTGATTGTTGACCTGGGTTTGTTCCTGCCGCAGTTCGTTCACCTCTTTTTCCAGTTGGATGAGCCTGGGGTATTGGAACAGCAGCATCAGGCTAGCCAGCAGTAACCCCAATAAAATCAGCCCGGTGGCTGCCGCAAGGGCATACACCCGCCAAAGTTCCATCTGAAAGGTGATGGGGCGCCCATAATTGGGCGAAATAATGAGGGTCAGGGTCTTGGGGCTTTTCACGAATCGAGGCTCCCGGAAGGTTCAACGAGATCAAAAAGGGCCGCCAGATCAGGGCGACTTCGGGGAATCCGAGTTCCCGGCGCCGTCTGGATATTCCCTCTCAATTTATTCGTGAACCCTTGGCAAATCAAGCCATTTCATCAACTATTTTCCACGATGCGGTGGAGTCTAACGGGCAGAATAACGAGTAGCGTTGCAATGTAAGACGAGGGAGGGGGGTAGGTGTGGAAAAAGGGGGCCAGTCGGTTACTCCCGGGGATGTGGGGGGGAGGAAACCCCTGGAACAACCGACTGGCTTAGACGAGTAAGTAGGCGGGGAGAGGATTCAAACCTTCACGCCGCCCACTTGTGTTTGTACTCGGTTTAATCTGTTCTATTTCATCGATCACTGCGGGCTCACTTACGGCCCAATCTGATCAATTCTCTTTTCTTTCCTTTTTTTACCCTGTAAAAATGGGTAGCGATACCCCCTATGGGAGTACAAAACGGCCTTTTATGGGGTTTTATTTCAGATAAAAGAGGGCATGGATCACAATCCACCGAATAAGTGAGAAATATTCTTAACGACCTGTTTTCCTGGGGGGAAAGCCGATTCAAGACACCGGATACATCTGGCCTGACGCAAAATGCTGGATATTTGGCCCTGGATGTTTGGCTGAGGGTGAGAAGGATGGAAAGTGAATGGGGGAATGGGGGAATGGGGGTGGGGTAGAAAAACGGAAGGGGCTGGGTCTTTGGGGGTTTTGCCGTGAACAAGGGGGGCGAACCCTCCGTCCAATCCGTTCTTCACGGTGGATTCATTGAGGGAGTGTTTCACCATGGCGCGAATGCCCGCCCTGTTTGGCTTGGCGGCCATTTTGTCTCTTTCTCGTGCCCAGCGCATAGGAATGTTGCTGCCCATGCTGGGGGAAATCTTGGGGGCCGAACAGGTGTCCATCACCCTGCTGGATGGCCGAGAGCAGGTGGAGGCCGCCTATTTTTTGCAGCCGTTTCAGCCCGAAGCCTGGGGGTTGTATCTGCGGGAGTTCCACTTGCAAAAAGAGCGGGAAGCCTTTGGGGGCATGCAGTTGGCCACCCTGCTGGGGGCCACGCCGGTGGTGAACATCACCGAGGCCTACGGCTCTACGTTTTACCGCTCGGCCTTATATCGAGAGGTGTTCGAGCCCAATGGGGGCCGCCATTTGTTGGCGGCGGCTCTGCCCTGGTCGGGGCGGCTGGGGGGGGTGCTGATGTTTTATCGTCAGCGGGGCCGGGCCTTTGGCCCCAAAGAGGAGAAAACGGTGCTGGCTATGGCTTCCCCCCTGGCGAACATGTTGGCGGAGCCTGGGGTGGAGGAAAACATTTGGCGAGAGGACCTGGATGGCGGCGTATTGGTGGCGACGACGGGGGGGAATCAATTGTATTCCAGCCAAGCGGCAGACGAGGCCCTGGGGCGGATGTTTTCTACCCATTTTGGGGGAACGTTCTATAAGCAGCCCCCCGCCCGGCGAAAGTTTTTTTTCGATGCCAGCCAGCGGGTGATGTCTTCTCCCAGGCACCACGGCCGCTTGGTCCATCAAAATCACCACGGTCGCTTCACGGCGGCCATTGATACGCTCAGCGGAACGGACCCCTCTGGCCTGCCGTTGCTGGGCATTCACCTGCGTTCTCAAATTCCCCAGGGGGTGTGGTTTGCCCGGCGGGTGGCCGTCACCAGCCTGTCGCCGGGTGAGCAGGCGGTGTGCCTGTTGGCCGCCCAGGGGTTAGACTGGGGGCAGGTGGCCCAGCGGATGAACGTGGAGAGGCTTACGGTGAAGTCTTATACCCAGCGCATTTACGCCAAGCTGGGGGTGTCGGGCCGGGAGGAGATGCTGGCCCGTCTGGCCGAAGAGCCGTGACGCGAAGATTATGGAGGCCGTGGAGGATGTTGCTCAGCGCCCGCATTGCCCCTGGTTCTGTAAGCCGGGTAGAATGGACAGAACCCTTTATGACCCACTCTACTTTGTGAACATCGCTCTATTTTCTCGCGCTCTTTCTGTTCACTCCATTCTCTTCTTTCTGGCATTTCCTATGATCCATTTGCATCAGGTATCCAAGGTGGTGGCCAGCGGGGGCCGCCCTCTGCCTATTCTGCACCCGCTCAGTTTGTCTATTCCTTCGGGTCAGTTTGTGGCGGTGATGGGCCCCAGCGGGTCGGGCAAATCTACCCTGTTGGGGTTGATGGCGGGGCTGGACCGTCCCAGCGGCGGAACGATCTCCATCCACCGGCAAGACATTACCCTAATGGACGAAGACGCCCTGGCCCGCTTTCGGGGGAAGACCCTGGGGTTCATCTTTCAAACGTTTCATTTGCTGCCCAGCCTAACCGCCCTGGAAAACGTGCGGGTGCCCCTGGAAATTCAGAACGACCCAGGGGCTGGCCCCCAGGCCGAGGGGCTGCTTAAGGCGGTGGGTCTGGCCCCCAGGGCGGGGCACTACCCCGCCCAGCTTTCTGGGGGAGAGCAGCAGCGGGTGGCGGTGGCCAGGGCCTTTGCCTGCCGGCCGCCGGTGATTCTGGCCGATGAACCCACCGGCAACCTCGACAGCGCCAACGGGGCGGTGGTGATGGAACTGCTGACCCGCTTTCACCGGGAGCGGGGGGTGACGGTGGTGGTGGTGACCCACGACCCAGACATTGCCCGGGCCGCCCAGCGGGTGATCCGCCTGAAAGACGGCCGGGTGGTGGGCGATGACCTGAACGGCAAGAAAACCGGGGCAGGCAGCAAGGCAAAGAAACCCAAGAGCAGCCCCACGAAAAAGAAAAGCGGATGAAGCAGGGGCTGTGCCGCCCAACAGCACCCCTCCCTGGCGGCATGCGCCGCCTGTCCCTCCCCCTCGGAGAGGGGCAATACGGCTTAGGCCGAAGGGTGGAGAATAGAATCTGTTCAATGAATGAAGCCGGACGGAAACAAGCACCCACCTTTTCGGCTTCGATTTATTTCCCCTCCACGAAGGGGAGGGGATGCCCGAAGGGCAGGGGAGGGGATGCCCGAAGGGCAGGGGAGGGGTGCTTTACGGAAGGGACAAGACCCGAAGCCATCGGCTATTCTGTTTAACCGTTCGGAGGAGGAGACTGGAAGGAAGCCATCACATCACCCGTCGGATGCGAGTATAGGATACGTTCTCGGTGTTATTTCAAGTGAGGTTTCATGTTTTGGTTTGTGCTTTCCATGGCGTGGCGAGACGCCCGGGCCGAAGGGCGCCGGATGTTGTTGTTCGCCCTGGCCCTGGCTTTGGGGGTGGGGGGGCTGGTGGCGGTGAAGTCCTTCAGCCATTCCTTGCGCCAGCAAATGCGGGCCGAGTCTCGCTCGCTGATGGCGGCGGACGTGGCCCTGGTGAGCGCCCGCCCCTTTATTCAAGGGGAGCTGGATGCCCTGGAACGGTTGAAAAGCCGGGGGGCCCAGGTGGTGATCTCCCGTGAGTTTTTATCGAACGCGGTGGCGGATCAGGGGCCCAAAACGGGTCAGCCCCAGGCGGTGCAGGTGCGGGCCGTGGGGGCGGGCTACCCGTTTTACGGGCAGGTGAAAACCCTTAGCGGGCGGCCCCTGGCCCAGTTGATGGGGCCGGGGCAGGCCCTGGTGCAAGAGTCACTGCTGCTGCGCCTGAAACTCAAGGTGGGCGACCGCATTCGGCTGGGCCGGGCCCGGCTGGTGATCTCGGACGTGCTGGTGCGGGAGCCAGACAGCATTCAAATGTTTGCCATGATGCCCCGGGTGCTGCTGGGGGCGCAGGCGGGAGAAGCCACCGGGTTGATTTCTCATCAGGGGTTGGTGACCCACCGGGCCCTGGTGCGGCTGCCCCCCGGCAGCGATTCGGCCCAGGAGGCCAGGGACCTGAAAGACAGCCTGCCCGACCGCTACGCCGATGTGCGGGGGGCCGACAACGCCAACCCCCAGGTCACCCGCTTCATGGAGCATTTGACCCGCTTCTTGAATTTGCTGGGGCTGGTGGCCCTGGTGCTGGCGGCGGTGGGGGTGTCGGTCAGCATTCGGGTGTTTCTGCGGCGCAAGCTAGATTCCATTGCCACCCTGAAGTGCCTGGGGGCCGGGAGCCGCTTGGTGCTGGCGGTGTATCTTTCTCAGGCGCTGCTGCTGGGGCTGGCTGGGTCTGGGGCGGGGGTGGTGCTGGGGGCGGCCCTGCACGGCTGGCTGCCGGGGCTGCTGGCGGGTTTTCTGCCCGAGGGGTTGGTGTTTTCCTTTTCGCCCTGGGCCGCCCTGGAGGGGATGGCCCTGGGGCTGCTCATCACCGCGGCCTTTGCCCTGCCCCCCATCCTAGAGGCCCGGGAAGTCCCCCCGGCCCGGGTGTTCCGCCGCCAGGTGGAAGAACCCCTGCCCCCCGGTGTGCGGCGGCGGCGGGCGCTGTTGACTGCCGCTGGAATGCTGCCCCTGCTGGCGGGGCTGTCGTTGTGGGAGGCCGACAATTTTAAGATCGGCGCCATCTTTTTTGCCGGATTGACGGGCAGCGTGGCGGCCCTATACGCCGCCGCCTGGGGGGTGGTGGCTGGGTTGGGCAAAGCCCCCCGGCCCCGGTCGTTTGTGCTGCGCCAGGGGCTGGCGGCTTTGCACCGCCCCGGCAACCAAACCCTCACCGTGGTGGTGAGCCTGGGCATGGGGGTGGTGCTGGCGGTGGCGGTGTTTTTGGTGCGGGGAGACCTGTACCGGCAGATTCAGTCAGGGGGTGGGGCGGCCACCCCCAACCTGTTCTTCGTGAACATTCAGCCCCAGGACCGGGCGGTGTTCCAGGGGGCCATTCGCTCCACGGGGTTTGCCCCCCCCGACTTGGTGCCGGTGATTCAGGGCAGAATTCACGCCCTGAACGGCCAGCGGGTGCGGCTGGACCAAGTGACCGATGAGGAGAAAAAAAACGTGCTGGGGTTTGAGTACCGGGTGACCTATCGGGACCACCTGGAACCGGGGGAGGAAATCCTGGACGGGAGCTTCCCCGGCAGGGTGTCTGGGCCCCAGGTGTCTGTGGCCGAATGGTGGGCCAAGGCCACCGGTCTGGGGGTGGGCGATACCCTCTCCATGGATATTCAGGGCATGCCCGTGTCGGCCGTCATCACCAGCATCCGCCGGCCCGACTGGAACAGCCAGCGCGTCAACTTTACCATGGTCTATCTGCCCGGCCTGCTGGAGGACGCCCCCCAGCAGTTTATTTCCTCCATGCGGGTGGAAACCCCGGAAGACCGGGTTCGGGTGCAAGAAGCCGTGGCCGCTGGTCTGCCGTCGGTCACCAGCCTGGACGGCCAGTCGGTGATTGACACCGTGGTGCGGGTGATGGACCGCATCGCCCTGGCCATCCAGTTCATGGCGGCCTTTACCATGGCCGTGGCGGTGGTGATTCTGGTGGGGGCACTGTCCTCCACCCGCTTTCAACGCCTGCGGGAGACCGCTCTGCTCAAAACCCTGGGGGCCGCCCCCCGCCGGGTGGCAGGTGTGCTGGCGGCGGAGTACGCCGTGCTGGGGGCCGTGGCTGGCGGGGTGGGGGCCTTGGCCTCTGGCATGTTGGCCTGGGCCCTGGTGACCTATGGGTTTCAGGGGAAGTCTTCCTTTAGTCTGCTGCCCCTGCTGGCGGGTTGGGCCGCCGCCCTGGCGGCCACCGTGCTGGTGGGCTTGGCCGTCAGCGTGGATATTCTGTTCAAGAAACCGTTGCCAGTGTTACGGGAGGAGTAGGGGGGGGCTGGAATGGCGGGGGATTCTGGCTAGACCCTGCCGGATGAAACAGCTATAACCCAATTCAAATGGTAGAATTAAACTCAGAACGAGATTTCTGCATAATTGCATAACCCGGGGTTTTGCCGTGAAAAGGGGGAATGGGGGGCTTTGCCCCCAATAAAATCATCTTCTTTCTCTATTGAAAAAATAAACCCATGCCCAAGACCCTGTTCGAAAAAATCTGGGAGGCCCACGCGGTGGGAAGCGAAGGCGGCCAAACCCTGCTGTACATTGACCGCCACCTGATCCACGAAGTCACCTCTCCCCAGGCCTTCGAGGGCATTGCCCGGGCCGGGCGGGCGGTGCGCCGCCCGGAGCGCACCTTTGGGGTGGTGGACCACAACATTCCCACGGAGCACCAGGAGCGCCCCATTGCCGACCCCTTGTCGGCCAAGCAGGTGGCCACCCTGGAGGAAAATTGCAAAACCTGGGGCATTTCTTTGTTCAAGATGAACGACCCCAACAACGGCATTGTGCACGTGGCGGCCCCCGAGCAGGGCATTTCCCTACCGGGCATGACCATTGTGTGCGGAGACAGCCACACTTCTACCCATGGTGCCCTGGGGGCCTTGGCCTTTGGCATTGGCACGTCAGAGGTGGAGCATGTGCTGGCCACCCAGACCCTGCCCCAAAGCCGCCCCAAAACCATGGAGGCCCGCTTCACCGGGCGGCTGGGGCCGGGGCTGTTTGCCAAAGACATGGCCCTGGCGCTGATTGGGAAGATGGGGGTGAGCGGCGGCACGGGATACGTGGTGGAATACACCGGCGAGGCGGTGCGGGGGCTTTCCATGGAGGGCCGCATGACCCTGTGCAATTTGTCCATCGAGGGCGGGGCCCGGGCCGGTATGGTGGCCCCCGACCAGACCACCTTCGATTACATTCAGGGGCTGCCCTACGCCCCCCAGGGGGAACATTGGGCGGAGGCCCTGGCTTGGTGGAAGACCCTGCCCAGCGACGCCGGGGCGGTGTTCGACCAAACCGTGACCCTGGATGTGAACGGGCTGGCCCCTCAGTTGACCTGGGGCACCAACCCCGGCCAAGTCTGCGGAATTGACGGCCGGGTGCCCAACCCCGCCGACGCCCCAGACGAACCCTCCCGGCGGGACATGGAAGCCGCCCTGACCTACATGGGCCTGGCCGCTGGCACGCCCCTGGCGGGGCTGGCGGTAGACCGGGTGTTCATCGGCAGCTGCACCAACGGGCGGCTGGAAGACCTGCGGGCGGCGGCGGCTTACCTGAAAGGCAAACGGGTGGCCCAGGGCGTGCGGATGATGGTGGTGCCGGGCTCGGGGCGGGTGAAGCTGGCCGCGGAACGGGAAGGGCTGGATAAAATCTTCCGGCAGGCCGGGGCCGAGTGGCGCCAGCCGGGGTGCTCCATGTGCCTGGGCATGAACCCAGACATTTTGGCTCCGGGCGAACGCTGCGCCTCCACCAGCAACCGCAACTTCGAGGGCCGGCAGGGCCGGGGGGGGCGCACCCATCTGGTCAGCCCCGCCATGGCCGCCGCCGCCGCCGTGGCTGGCAAATTCATAGACGTGAGAGAAATCGAACCGGGGAAGTTGTAGGTTGAGAAAAAAGAGGTTCAAGGGGGGGGGAAGCCTTGACCCGCGCCCCAAAATGGGGGCTATGTGATCGAAGAGGGTTGAGAATAGGGACAGAGGAATGCGGAGGTTACAATGCTAAAAATAAACCCGATCAAACTGGACGGCCCCCTGGAAAGAGGGGTATGCGCTTGATTTACACACGGTTAAAAGCACTTATCTGGGAGATGATGAATTCGGACATCCACAATATGATACCGAATACACTGAAATAGGTGCTCTTCTTTATAATCTGAAATCCAAATCTGATCGCTCAACAATAGAACCTTTAGCTCAGGTTGTCTGTGACTTTATTTTACAATGGTATAAAAATGTTGATGTTTTAATAGGGGTTCCCTCATCCAGAACACGTGCTTTACAGCCTGTTTCTGTTTTGGCTGAGGAGATTTCAAAAAAGTTGGGTTTAAAATATGAGCCTAACTTGGTTAAAAAAAACAAGAAGACCCCAGAACTGAAAAATATTTACGCTTACAGTGACAGGACAAAAGCGTTGGAAGGCGTTTTTACGTGTGACCCCATTTTTACAAGAGAGAAATCCATACTTCTCTTTGATGATCTTTTTAGGTCGGGAGCTACGATAACAACCATTACCAAAGCGTTATATGAAGTCGGTTTAGCTAAAGATGTTTATGCCTTGACGATCACAAAAACAAGGAGCAACCGATGAAAAAGGTTTTTATTGGCGGGTCCAGGAAAATTAGCCGCTTGAGTGCCGACGTTACCACCCGACTCGATGGCATCATCGAAAAAAAACTTTCGGTGATCGTTGGAGATGCCAATGGCGCGGATAAAGCCGTGCAGGAATACTTTCGTAAACGACAGTATGATTTGGTGGAAGTCTTTTGCTCGGGAAACACTTGCCGAAACAATTTGGGGCAATGGCCTACACGGAATATTCCTGTTCTCGGAAAACCGAAGGGGTTTGCTTTCTATACCATTAAAGACCGCGCCATGGCTGAAGAGGCTTCGGTGGGCCTTATGCTGTGGGACGAGGAAAGCACCGGCACTGTTATGAATGTGTTACGATTGATAAACTATCATAAAAAAGTGGTTGTATATGTAGCTCCCAAAAAAGAATTCAAAGACATTAAAAACAGCAACGATTGGATAAGTTTTCTTAATATGTGCGGTGCTGAGTTGAGAGAAAGAGTTGAAAAAGAATCCCTGGCTGAATCCACAGTAGCGGTTAAGACTCCCGCCTTTTCACAGCCCAGCTTTTTCTGAACTGACCTGCGCCCCAAAATGGGGGCCATGTGATCGTAGGTGGTATGAAAGAATGGCAGGCCAGGAGGAAACCGATATGAGTGATTTAAGAGATTACGTTGCGAAAAGAAAAAAGATGGATGGAAAATTTGCGGAGGGGTATGACGAGGGATACGAGCAGTTCAAGGTGGGGGAAATGCTGCGCCAAGCGCGAGAATCCGCTGGGCTGACCCAGGAAGAACTAGCTCACAGGCTTCACACCCAGAAGACCGCCATTTCACGAATTGAAAATCACGCGGAAGACATTAAGCTTTCCACCCTGGAGCGGGTAGCCTCCGCCCTGGGGAAACGCCTCGAAATCAAAATTGCTTAACGAGTCATCAGGTTCTTCCATGAAACCCTTCACTCTTTTAAAAGCCGTGGCGGCCCCGCTGAACCGGGCCAACGTGGACACCGACCAGATCATCCCCAAGCAGTTTCTGAAGGCCATTCACCGCACGGGGTTTGGCCGGAACCTGTTTTTTGATTGGCGGTATGTGGACGGCGACCCGGAGCGCCCCAACCCGGATTTCGTGCTGAACCAAGCGCCCTTCCGGCAGGCCCAGGTGCTGGTGGCCCTGGAGAACTTCGGCTGCGGCTCCAGCCGAGAGCACGCCGCCTGGGCCCTGGACGACTTCGGCATTCGCTGCGTGATTGCCCCCAGTTTTTCCGATATTTTCTACAACAACGCTTTACAGAACGGAATGCTGCCCGCGCGGGTGAGCAACGAAGCCGCCCGGGCGTTGATTGCGGAACTGGAGCGGAACCCTGGGGAAGCGCTGGCGGTGGACCTGGAGGCCAAAACCATTACCTCTCCGTCGGGGATGACGGTGGGGTTTGAGATTCCCGAGGAGCCCCGCCACAAGCTGCTTCACGGGCTAGACGCCATTGGATTAACCCTGACCCACGACCAGGAAATTTCTGATTTTGAGCGGGCCATGGAGGGGACCCGGCCCTGGGTTTAATGTGGGCAAAGGTTTCAAGACTCGAAGCCGTCGGTTCATCAAATCATTCGTTCGGAATAAAAGGCTAAAAGGAAGCAAACCGATAACTTTTCGGATTCGAGATCATCCCCAAAAGCACCCCTCCCTGGCGCCTTCGGCGCCTGTCCTTCCCCGTCGGAGAGGGACAATGCTCGAAGCCACCGGTTCATCAAATCATCCGTTCGGAATAAAAGGCTAAAAGGAAGCAAACCGATAACTTTTCGGATTCGATTCATTTCCCCTCCACGAAGGGGAG
>JAOUEW010000008.1 GCA_029858505.1 Deltaproteobacteria bacterium | reverse complement strand
TCCCCGTCGGAGAGGGACAATGCTCGAAGCCACCGGTTCATCAAATCATCCGTTCGGAATAAAAGGCTAAAAGGAAGCAAACCGATAACTTTTCGGATTCGATTCATTTCCCCTCCACGAAGGGGAGGGGATGCCTGCGTAGCAGGCAGGGGAGGGGTGTATTTCGGCTTCCCTCTCGTTCCCAACGGCACCCCTCCCTGGCGCCTTCGGCGCCTGTCCCTCCCCGTCGGAGAGGGACAATGCTCGAAGCCACCGGTTCATCAAATCATCCGTTCGGAATAAAAGGCTAAAAGGAAGCAAACCGATAACTTTTCGGATTCGATTCATTTCCCCTCCACGAAGGGGAGGGGATGCCTGCGTAGCAGGCAGGGGAGGGGTGTTGTGAAACCTGGAAGGAAACAATCACATCACCTGCTGGATTCGAGCCATCCCCCTCCCTGATTGGGGAGGGGGGGCAGGGGGGAGAGGTGCTTTACGGAAGCCCAAACTTATGGCGAGCGGGGCAGGGGAGTGTAGCCTGTTGGCCAGTGCGCCATGGCGTTACGGGTTGAACCACTTGCCCAGCACAAAGGCCTTGCCCTGGCGAAAGCGCATGATCTGCTCGTTGCGGCTGGTGGGGGTGGCGGCGGAGAATATGGCCCAGGCTTGTTCCAGCCGTTCCAGCCATGGGGCGGCTTCTTCGGCCATTTCGGGGGGCAGCCCGGCCTGCACTTGCCGCATCAAGTCTTTCCACTCCCGGCTCAGGTCTTCTGGAATGGGCAGGTCTTGCTTGGCCCAATGGCTTTCCAGCAAAGCCCGCAGGGCCTCTCCCCGGCCAAAGGGGGCCCGGCGCTGCTCGGCAGAGCGGTCGGTTAGGTTGCTGCGGCGGGTCAGGGCCTCGAAGGCATCCACCGCCAGCCGTGCTTCGGGGGGCAGAAAGTCTTCCAGCACGGTTTCCCAGGCATCTTCCGTGTCGTAGCCGGTGGGGTTGTTGGCATACAGCAGGCAGGTGGCCCCCGGCACGGCCCCCAGAATGGCCTGGCTCATGGGGTTGAACAGGTAGCTCTCCACCGCCTGGGGCAGGTCGGCGGCCCGGCCAGACAGGGGGCCCAGGTGCAGAAAATTCACCATGGAGGCATCGTTCACCGGGTAGTTGTCCCACAGCACCAGGGGGCGGTGCAGGTTTCCCATGAAGGCCTGGCGGTCTGCCGGGGCCACCGTAGTGGAGCACACCCGGGGGCCGGTCCAAAACCAAGCCACATCCGGGGGCAGCCCGGCGTGGAGTTTGTCCAGGTAGCCTTCCTCAAATTCGCCGTATTCCCGTATCAGCAGAGCATCCAGGGTGTATTTGCTGGGGCACACCCACCAGCGGGCCCCCACCCCCCGGCGTTCCGCTTCGGCACGCACCCCGTTGAAGGCTGCCGCCTGGGCCTGGGCCAGCGAGCCCCCGGTGGCGGCGGTGCCGTCGGGGTTTTTCAGGTGGCTGGCCAGGTCGTCGAACAGCACGGCGAATCCCCGGTAACCCATCCGCCACAGTTCGGCCACCCGGGCCGCCGCCCGCTGCTGGTGGTCGGGGTTTTGGGGGTGAAAGGGCGGCTCGAAATGCAGCCCAGCCCAGGGGGTGATCTCCCGTTCGGTTAAGAATCCCGCCAGTTCCTCCAACCGTTGACTTTCGGCTTTGGCCAGGGGCCGCAGCAGTTCGGCGCCAAAGGCTTTCTCGTGCTTGGGGGCGTACAGATAGGTGTTCAGGCCATAGGGCATCAGCTGCTCGATGAACCAATAGCGGGCGGCGGGCCGCCACACCTCCCCGTAAAAACCCTCCACCACCCCAATGTCTTTGAAGGCGGGGGGAAACGTATTGTTGGGAGAGTCTGGGGGCATGGGGGTTTGTCTCGAAGCCATCGGTGGGTCTGGTCATCCGTTCGGATGAGGGTGAGGGAAGGAGATGGCCAACAATCTAAGCGTCAATTTTAATCCGCGAAATCCTCTGCCAGGGCGGCGGCTTGATTGGGGGTTAGGGCCGCGGCGTGGCGGTAGGCCGGGTGATCCACCACCAGCCTTAGCCCGCCCGAACCCGCCAGTTCTCTCCAGCGGGCCATGAGGGCCGGGGGGAGCTGAAACTTTAAAAACTGCACGGAAGACAGCCGGTCGCTGCCAATCTGCCGGGTGTCGAACCGGGCGGGCAGGGGGTCCAATCCTTTGGCTTCCAGCCACACGTGCTGTTCCAGCCCCAGCAATTTCTTTAACTGAATGTCTCGCTCTTCCGGATCGGGGAAGGCGATCATCAGGGTGGCCGACAGTTCCCCCGGCCCCGGCACCAAGTCGTTGTAGGTGTCGATCTCAAACTGAATGGCCGTCTGCTCCACCATCCGCTCCACCCGCATCATTTCCTGCACCTGGTACAAGGCCGTCAGGTGGTTTTCAAACAAGAACTCGAAGTGGGGGCCCACCTCTACCCGGCGTTGTTCCTTGGCGGCCAGGGCCTTGGCCCGGAAGGTCTCCCTGGCTTTTTCATACTGGGCAATGTCCAGAATATCCTGATAGCGCACGGGTTGGGCCATGGCGGTGTGGGTCTCGGCGAGATTAGGGTTTGTCGTGATAGGCCTGGGCCAGCACTTCAACCGGGTGGGCCACCTGGCGGCCCGTGCCCTGGGCCAGTTGAACGGCGGCCAGGGGGCAGTCGCTGGCGGCCACGCCAGGGGCGGCCTCCACGCCAGCGAAGGCTTTCTTTCCCCAGGTCATGGAAAGATGGAAGAAGCGTTTGTCCATGGCCCAGGTGCCGTCGTGGCACGAGCACTCCGCCACGGTTGAAACCTGGGCCCCCTTCACTTGCTTTAGCACATCGCGGAAGGGCATGCCCACCCCCTGAATACGCAGGTGGCAGGGGGCGTGGTAGGCCACCGGGCCGGGAGACGACCGGAAGTTGGTGTTTAGTTTGCCCTGGCCGTGGAGTTCTTTCAAAAACACCCCCAGGTCTTTCACCGCCGCGGCCACCCGGGTGACGCCGTCGCCACCCAGCAGCAGGGGGTATTTGTGGCCCATCATCAGGGCGCAGCTGGGGTTTAAGAACAGCAGGGAGTAGCCCTTGTCTACCCAGGGCAGCAGCCCCGCCACGTTGCTTTCGGCCATGGTTTTGGCCCGGGGCAGGTCGCCAACCTCCAGGGCGGGCATGCCGCAGCAGCCCTGGTAATAGACCTCGGTTTCCACGTTGTTTTTGGCCAGCACCTCCAGGGCCGCCAGCCCAATGCCCGGATTGTTGTGGTTCACAAAACACGTGGCGAACAACACGGCCTTGGCCGTGGGCTCGCCGCCGGGCGCATGGTGGGTGTTTCCCTTCAGGCGGGCCATGAGGGGCTGGCGGGCAAAACTGGGCAGGCGTTTGGCCCGGTGCACCCCCAGCAGGGCTTGCAGCAGCCAGCGAAACGGGGGGAACCGGTTGGCCCAGTTGGCCATCCCCATGGAGGGCCGGGCCAGGGCCGCCAGCAGGTCCGGGCGGGTAAGCAGGTTTTTGGCCAGCCCCACCCCGTGGCGGGCAGCGTACATGGCTTTCACCCGCAGCATCAGGGCGGGGAAGTCTAACTGAAATTCGTGCTTGTCGCGGGGGGTGTAGGGGCACTTTAGGTTGCACAGCCCGCACTGGTAACACAGGTCCACCACGGTGCGTTTTTCGCGGGGGGTCAGGGCGGCGGTCTCGCCGTCGTGGCCGTCGACAAAGCGGAACAGGGCCGGAAAACTGGGGCACAGGTTAAAGCACAACCGGCACCCGGCGCAAATATCCAGCACCCGGTTCAGCTCCAGTTCCGTGGAGCGGGGGTTGGCGTAAACGGGGTCTTGGGGCTGGTAGCAAAGCCCTTCGCTGGGCATTTGAGACAGGCGGGTGTTCATGGCATCCGGAAAGAAACGGGTGGAGAAAGCCCCCTAACCAAAACAACGTAGAAACGGAGGTCAAAGAACCCCAAGGGTTAAGCAATATGAGACCTCTGCATGACCTATTTTTTCCCATCCCCCTGCCCCCAGGGAAGGGGGTTGATTTTATTGGGGGGCTTTGCCCTCCATTCCCCCATCTCTTGGCCATCGAACATGCACGTACAAAAATCCCAACAAAAAAGAGCAGACTGGTGTTCAGTCTACTCCTTTTTGTTGGGTATGTCAGGGGCTCAGGGCCCCTGATGACCAGTATATTTTTACAAACCGGCGGCAGAATTTCACCGGCGGGTTAAGCCAGAGAGTCCAACGCTTTTTGGAAGCGGCCCGCATGGGATTTCTCGGCCTTGGCCAGGGTTTCAAACCAGTCGGCAATTTCGTTGAAGCCCTCCGACCGGGCGGTTTTGGCCATGGCGGGGTACATGTCGGTGTACTCGTGGGTTTCACCGGCCACCGCGGCGGCCAAGTTTTCTTTGGTGGCCCCAATGGCCAGCCCGGTGGCAGGGTCGCCCACCTGCTTCAGGTAGTCCAAATGGCCGTGGGCGTGGCCGGTTTCTCCTTCCGCCGTTTCACGGAACAGCCCGGCGATGTCGGGCTCGCCCTCCACGTCGGCCACCTTGGCGAAATACAAATAGCGCCGGTTGGCTTGGGATTCTCCAGCGAAGGCGTCTTTTAGGTTCTGGTGGGTTTTGGTTCCTTTTAACTGAGCCATGATTCCTTGAGAGTGAATGGGTGAGTTGTGGATAAAAACGATTGAGAATGATTCTTGATAGCCCAGGGAGCCAGATTTGTCAACGGATATTCTACGCCAATGGTTTCCCCCAGCGACTTTATTCAGCCACTTGGCCTAATAGGGAAGAGGAGCAGAAAGAGCCGCGCCGCTCCTCAAATTGGGGGCAATGTGATATAAAGACGCTCTGGGTTGAGGTGGGGGACAAAGAGGTAATTCATCAAACACTGACTTTATAAATACTGCCAGAACGGTCATTCTCTTCAGGAAATTTTGAGATAGGCTCTAAAACAACCAGGGGGGGATCATGAAAAAACACATAAAACCATTATTAATTATTTCTTTTATTTTTATATTTCCGGCCCTAATAAAATCAATGCCGCTAGAGACCCAAAAAAATGCTGGGGATTCGCAAGGCGAATGCCGATTCGAGAAGTTTTCACATATCCGAAGTTGGAACGAATTTAAGAAAAAGAAACTATCTTTGGCACAAGAAAATGAAATAAAAAATGGAAGATATAATATATATGAATTTTACAATAAAGACCTTAACCAACACGTATACTTGCCCGCAATAGACATTGAAACGGCCAGAAAAATGATGTCAGATGATGAAAATATCTATATTGTAAACGACCAACCACATATTTATGTCGAAGGAATGAATGATTACGAAATTACTATATACGGAGATAGGGTAGAAAGATATGTTCATCATGACGAAGAAAATGAAGGATCAATAAACAACATAATAAAAATTATTTATTCAAATAAAAAGTTTTGCAATAAAATAAGAATCAAGGATGACTATGTATTAGTCGAATACTTTATGATGATATCACTTTACTTGCTGGATGATACGAATAAAGAAACAAAAGAATTTAAGTATTACGTAGACACAAAAAATAAGTATATTGTTTTTGACGATGGGGCCGCCTTGCGCGTTTATATCCCAAGCGACCATGATAAATACTTTATTTTTATAATTATTTCAGGTAAACGACAGATACTAAATGAAATATTTTCCGGATATATGAAGTCTTCACCCATAAAAGTGAATGATTAACATTCCGATTTACTTTTCCACTCTCTCCCTGCCCGCCCCACCCAACGCACCCAGAACCCCCAACAGAACCCCGATCTTTCTGGCGCGCCACGGGCTGTTGCGGACCTGCTTTAAGGCCATGCGAAAAGATAGAAAGGTCAACAGGGCGGGGAAAGGCGGCCAGGAAAATGGAGAGACTTACCGGAGGAATGGACTATTCGGTAAAGTACACGGCGGTGTGGGTGAGGCGGTCGTGCAGGGCTTGGCGGTCCACCCCCAGCGACAGGGGGAACCCCATCAGCAAGATCATGGCGGCCAGCATTTCCATCAGGCTGAACATGGACCAGCCCGTCCAAGAGGACGCCAACGCCAGCAGAAAGGCCATGGACTTGAGCAGAAACCGAGAGGTGAGCTGCGCCGGGGCGGCGGGGCCGCCGTCTTGGTGAGCCACCACCAGCCCCACCAGCCGCTTGCCTGGGGTGGCGCCCCACAGGGCTTCGGTGAAGAAGTACAGGGGGAACAACAGGGGCAGGGTGGTTTGCATGGGCCACAGGCTTAGTTCCGCCAGGGCTTCCCGCTCGCCATAGGTCAGCATGGGTTCGGTGAGGTAGCTAATCCAGAACCCCACCAGGGGGCCCAGCAAAAACGCCAGCCCGAAAATAATGATCACATCCACCAGGGCGGCGGCCGTGCGGGGCTTCATGTCGGCCCGCTGGGTGGATTTTCCAGAATAGGCGGCGGCGTGGTCCATGGGGTCCCGTGGGGGTGAAGGAACGGTTCTTCCGGCAACAATGCCAATATATACAGTCCTTACAATTATGGTACCACCGGCGGGGGAGGGGCGAAAGAAAAAGGGAGCGGGGGAAGGCGTTCACCCTATGTGGCTGACCCTGAAAGGGATTTAAACAATGGTCCAGCCGGTTCTTTTCTTCCTCCCGGCGCTTCATGGTGGCCCCCATCAGAGGAGGACCCCTCCCTGGGGCATCGTTGCCGCACCTGATGTCCCGAGTGTGGAAAATTTAGCGCAATTCTTTTTTCCGGTACACGGCGGTTTTGCACACCCTGTCGTGCAGGGCTTGGCGGCGGGGGCCCAGGGCCAGCAAGCATCCACCCACCGTTATCAATCCCAGTGAGATGTTGACCCCTAGGCTGAACTGTGCGTCGATCCAAAATGTGACCTGAGCATAAGGGATTTCTGCCGAGATCGTCGGCTGGGAAACCCGGAGGGGCCAACAGCGAGTATTGTTTTCCAAATATATGAATCAAATAGCAAGGGGACGGCCATGGCCCAACCCTTCATCACCCCCCACTCAAAACGGTCTTTCCTGTTCTCTTGCCGTGGAGGGGGTGGATGGGATGGCGGGGTTTTGCCCCGCCCCCCCCTGTATTGACACCCCCCCGCCCCCCCTTTAAGGTAAGAGGAAGAGCCACGAAATTGTTCCACAGCCACCCAACATCCTGGGATGTCATGACCAAACACGCTGCGCCCAAAGGGCAAACCGCCACAAATCCAGAATTTCCCGGTATTCAGGTCACCACCGATGGTTCTGGGGGGATTGTGTGGGGAGAAACGGCCATCAGCCAATCTGCCTGCGCCTACCCCATCACCCCCACCACCAACATGGGGGTTTCGTTCGCGGCGGCCGTGGCCAACGGCAAGAAAAACCTGTGGGGAGACACCCTGTTGTTCCTAGAGGCCGAAAGCGAGCACTCCTCGGCGTCGTCGAGCGAGGGCTTTGCCCTGGCGGGGGGCCGGGTGAGCAACTTTACCAGCGGCCAGGGGCTGATATTGATGAAGGAAGTGCTGTACGTCATCAGCGGCAAGCGGCTGCCCGTGGTGTTTAACATTGGGGCCCGGGCCATGACCAGCCAGTCGCTGAACATTCACGCGGGCCACGACGACGTGATGGGGGTGGCCGACGTGGGCTGGGGCATGGTGTTCGCCCGGAACGCCCAAGAGACCACCGACCTGAACATTATCTGCCGCCGGGTGGCCGAGGAAACCCACACCCCCTTCATGAACGTGCAAGACGGCTTTTTAACCACCCACACCCTAGAGACCATTCGGCTGCCGGAAGAAGAGCTGATGAAGCGGTTCGTGGGGTCTCCCGCCGAAAAACTGAAGGCGTTGTTCGACCCCATCGCCGGCACCATGGCCGGGGTGGTGACCAACCAAGACGCCTACATGCGGGGTAAAATCGCCCAGCGGGCCTATTACGAAAAAATCACCCCCGCCCTGCGGGCCGCTATGGCCGACTGGGGCCGCCTGACCGGGCGGAATTACGGCTTGGTGGGCAGCCACCGCATGGAAGACGCCGAGTACGCCATCGTGGCCCTGGGCTCCACGGCGGAAACCGCCGAGGCGGTGGTGGATCACCTGCGGGAAACCCGCGGCATGAAGGTGGGCGTGGTTCACCCTTACGCCTTCCGCCCCTTCCCCGCGGAAGACCTGGTGCAGGCCTTGAAGAACGTGAAAGCCATGGCCGTGATTGAACGATTGGACATTCCCCTCGCCGACAGCAACCCCCTCACCGCCGAATTGAAAGCCGCCTTCTCCGATGCCCTCACGGGTGCCCCCGGCATGATGCCCATCTCTCGCATTCCCGCCATTGTGTCTGGCGTGGCCGGATTGGGCAGCCGCGACGTGCGGCCGGGGGACCTGGTGGCGGTGTTCGAGCACTTGGCCGCGGGCCAGCGCCGGTTCTTTACCCTGAACGTGGATCACCCCACCGCCCTGCCGGTGGTGGACTCCCCCGATATCCGCCCCAAGGGTTCCTTCAGCATGAGGGGTTACTCCATCGGCGGGTTTGGGTCGGTGACCACCAACAAGGTCATCGCCACCGTGTCGGAAGACCTGTTTGGGGTGAGCGTGCAGGCCAACTCGCTGTACGGCTCGGAAAAAAAGGGCCTGCCCACCAACTATTATTTAACCTTGGGCCCAGAGCGCATTCGCGCCCATTGCGAAATGGAACAGGTGGACCTGATCTCGCTGAACGACGCCAACGCCATGTTCCATGGCAACCCGTTCTACGGCTTGAGCAAAGGGGGGGCGGTGTTCATTCAGTCTCACACCACCGACCCCGCCCAGTTGTGGGAATGGATTCCTGGCTACGCCAAAGAGATTTTGCTAGAGCGCCAAGCTCGGGTGTTTTACGTAGACACCCAAAAAATCGCCACCGAAGAAGCCGTCCGCCCAGATCTCATCATCCGCATGCAGGGCATTGCCCTGTTGGGGGTGTTTTTGAAGGTGGTGCCCTACCCGGCCCGCCAAAACATTTCCGAGCAGGCCCTGTTTGAGGGCGTGAAAAAAGGGTTGGTCAAATACTTTGGCAGCCAGTCTGAAAAAGTGGTGAATGCCAACCTGCGCTGCGTGGAGCGCGGCTATCAGGAGTTGAAGGAATTGCCCCAGGAGGTGATGACCGGCGCCGGAAAGAAAATGAAAAGCGCGGTTTAATCCCAACCTCAAGGGGAGGAATTTCCCTTGAATTAAGAATAAAGACCGGAAAAAAGACCTGAAAAATAATTTTGTACGGTCCGCTTTAAATATGTTAAAATTATACGTACATGGAGGGATTGCCCCTCTCACGGTGTTGACGTTTCACATTGAAGAGCGACCCTGATGACCGAGCACCTGAAAGATTTCAAAGAGAAAGTTCTGCTGCCCTACGAGGAAGGCCGGGGGCATTTGCTGCCCGCCAACGACCTGGTGGCTCGCTCGCTGGTCCCTCCGGGAACCGCCGCCATTCGCGACTTTTCCCACATTGGGCCAGAACTGCCCCGCTACACGGCGGGCAATTGCGTGGCCTGCATGGAGTGCGTGACCGCCTGCCCCGACACGGCCATTTTGGCCCGGATTTCGGAGGAAGACGCCGTGGCCAAACAGGCCAAGGCCATCGGCAACGCCGCCCAGCAGGAAGACTTCAACGCCCAATGGGCCAAGACCACCAAGTTCCACGGTATTTTCGAGAAAAAGGGCGACAAGGGCGGGCTGTTCTCGATTTATGTGGACCCCACCAAGTGCAAGGGTTGCGGCGAATGCGTGACCGTGTGCGGCAGCCACAACGCATTGCTGATGGAGCCCAAAGAAGCAGGCGTGTTGGAGCGCTACCAGAATCTGTTTACCCAAATCACCAGCGTGCCCAAAACCCCCGACCGCTTTCTGGCCAAGAAACTGCCCATTGACCTGATGCTGGACCAAGATAAAACCCTGCTGTACGTGGGGGGGGCCGGTTCCTGCGCGGGCTGCGGAGAGGCCACCGCCATCCGCATGATGTTGGCGTCTACCGGTGAAAGCCATGGCCGGGAGAACATTGGCATCGTGGCGGCCACGGGCTGCAACACGGTGTACGGTTCCACCTATCCCTACAATCCTTACTTGGTCACCTGGGCCAACTCGCTGTTTGAAAACGCCCCCACCACCGCCATGGGCGTGCGGGCCCGCTGGGACCAACTGGGCTACCAAAACAAGCGGCTGTGGGTGCTGGGGGGCGATGGCGCCATGTACGACATCGGGTTCCAGGCGTTGTCGCGGATGTTGTCCAGCGGAATGGATATTAAGGTTCTGGTGTTAGACACTCAGGTGTATTCTAACACGGGCGGCCAAACCAGCACCGCCACCTTCACCGGGCAGTCGGCCAAAATGTCTCCCCACGGCAAAGTTCAGCCCGGCAAGGTAGAAACCCGCAAAGAACTGGCCAACTTGGCCATGATGCACCCAGAGGTGTACGTGGCCCAAACCGCCACCGCCTTTGTGAACCATTTCTATCAGGTCATCCGCGAGGCCAACGAGTTCCCCGGCCCGGCCCTGGTGAACGTGTACACCACCTGCCAGCCGGAACACGGGGTGGGCGACGACAAAGCCAACGAACAGGCCAAGCGGGCCGTGCAAAGCCGGGCCTTCCCCTTGATGATCCACGACCCGCGCAAGGGGGAATCGCTGAAAGAGCGGCTGAGCCTGCGGGGCAACCCCAGCCTGACCGACGACTGGATGAGCGACCCCAAGACCAAAGAGTTGTATACGTTTGTGGATTTCGCCCGGTCGGAAGGCCGCTTTGCCAAGCAATTTGGCAAAGATGGCGCCCCCAGCCCCACCATTGAAGACGCCGCCAAAAAAGTGCTGCGGAACTGGAAGCTGCTGCAGGAATTGGCGGGAGTGAAACGGGTGGGATAGGCGGACAAGGAGGGGAAGGGAGATCGCGGAGGTTGATTGGGAAGAGATAGGAAGCCTAAAACTGAAACTTAATCTACTGGCAGGCGAGCCGTTTCCGGCCAAATATCCGCAACCAGGAGGAAGGCATGACCCGTCTCACCAAACTGGTTTTAGGGGTGTTCTCCTTTTGGCCCTTGGCCTATGCCGTGATCTTTTTTATTCAAGCCACCATTTACGTCGTTACCTATTATTTTAATCAAAACCACCACCCCTACATCGAGCCTCCCTTTTCCCTGATGACCATGGTGGTTCTCCACATGATCACCATGGTGATTTTGGCCGTCTTGCTGTTGTATTACTTCTTCCTGGCCTATACCAACGTCCGCCTCGACAACAACAAGCGAATGCTGTGGATTGGGTTTTTGTTTTTTGGAAACCTGATTGCCATGCCCATCTACTATTTTATCTACGTGTGGCCCCAACCCACCTATCGCCCCCCAGGAAAACTGAACGGTTGATTCGGGGGGGGGCATAGATTAAGACCAACATTCCCCCTCCCTGGTGCCTGCGGCACCCGTCCCCGGCGCAACGGAGAGGGACAATACTCGAAGCCAATGGATTCTGATTTTATCCGTTCGGAATACATGGGCTGGACGGAAGCAAGCGCATAACCTTTCGGCTTCGAGTAAAGGGAGGGGTTCATTAGGGTGCCCGCAGCGCAGGGGAAGAGCGGAATCAGGGGAACTGGAATAGATTTTGGATTAGAAAGAGCAGGTAAGAAAGATAGAAAGAGCAGGTAAGAAAGATAGAAAGAGCAGGAAAAAAGAACGGATGAACAGAAGAGATTGGGCAGGCTATTCGCGCAAGCGGTTCAAACAGGCCTTGCAAACATCTTGCAGTTGATCTTTCATGGTTTGGGCCTGATGCAGGATTTCTTCATCGCTGACATTGCCAAACAGTTTCGGCTGGTCCAACGCCACCCCTTCTTTCAGCCCGCACAGCACCCGGTACTCCTGAATGTTGGCCACGTGCCATTTGCCGGAAGCGGGTTCTTTCACAAAGTTGTAGGCCGATAAAACAAAGCGGTTTCGGCTGTTCATGACTCAAGCCCCATGTTGAATATCCCCATTCTTGTGTAACTATTTTTTGTCAAAAAATCCAATTTCTTTGTGGCGTTCCTTCGCATTTTCTCTCCATACCTTTTTATGACAAACCTTTCATCCCAACGGCTGTTTCCTGGGGGGCCACCTGGGGCGCCGGTGGAAGGGTTGTATCTGCACGTTCCGTTTTGCCACAGCATTTGCCCGTTTTGCGCGTTTGCCGTTCACGGTAACCGGCCCGACCTGCATGGGGTGTTTCACCATGGGCTGGTGGAGGAGGCCCGCTGGCGGGCCCAAACATTGGCGCCTCCATCGGGTGGGGTGGCCTCGGTGTATGTGGGCGGGGGTACCCCCTCTACCCTGGCCCTGCCAGAGTTAGAGGAATTGCTGGCGGGGGTGTTCCGCTGGTTTCCCCCGGCCCCCACCGCCGAGATTGCCGTGGAGATCAACCCAGAGGATGCCACTCCAGATTACTTGGCTGGCCTCGCCCGGTTGGGGGTGAATCGCGTCAGTTTGGGTATTCAATCTTTGAATGGCGCGGCCCTGGCCGCTCTGGGGCGGCGCCATACCCCCGCCCAGGCCTTGGCTGCCCTGGCCGCCGCTGCCGAGTGGGGGCCTGGCCATTGGAACGCCGATTTCATGCTGGGGGTTCCAGGGGTGTCCTCCCAGGTGTTTCTGCAAGACCTGCAACAGGTGCTGGCCTTTCAACCCCCCCATCTTTCTACCTACCTGTTAGAGTTCGAACCAGGCACCCTGTTCACCCGCCGGGCGGCCCGGGTCCGGGGGCCAGAGCAAGCCATTGAACAGGACACCCAGCGCGAGGAGGCCGCCAGCGCTTACCTGGCGGCGTCTCGGCAGTTGAGCGGGGCGGGCTGGAACCATTATGAGGTATCGAACTATTGCCGCCCCGGACGGGAGGGACGCCAGAACTTGCTGGTGTGGAACGGCGGGAGTTACCTGGGGCTGGGGCCGGGGGCCCATTCTTGGGTGGGTTCTGGCGGGGGGTTACGCTGGCACAACCCCCGGCACCTGAAGGCTTGGCTGGCCGGGGTGGAAAACACCCGCTGGGGAGAAGACCCTGCCGCCGGGTGGGAGCAGCCCACCCCCGCTCAACGGGCCGATGAAACCCTGATGCTGGCCCTGCGCCGGAAAGAAGGGTTGAACGTGGCCGCCTGGAGCCAAGCCCATGGGCAGCCCTGGGGAGAGCCGCGGCAAAAAATCGCCCAGGAGTTGATTCGGGCCGGGCTGGCGATGGAGCAAGACGGACGGTTGGCCCTGACCCCCCAGGGCTTTCTGCTGGCCGATGAAATTACCGCCCGGTTCAGCGGGGCGCAGTAAACATTCTGGTTATGTCGGGGTCTCTTCTTGCCGTGAAATCACATTCCCCTTTGGTCCCCGCCAAAAACCTGATAGGAATGGACCATGACTCCCTCGGTTCCGCGGCGGCAAGATTCTCCCCTGGTGCTGTTCGATGGCCATTGCGGGCTGTGCAGCCGTTGGGTGAATTGGCTGCTGTGGGCCGATCGCCGCCATCGGTTGCGGTTTGCCCCCCTGCAGGGAGAAACCGCCCGGGGGTTGGCCCACCCCCCGGAGTTTGCCCCCCCAGAGGATGTTTTGGCGGAGGAGACCAGCCCCGACCGCTGGCCCACCCTGTGGTTTGTGGATGACCGGGGCTGGGCCAACCGCTCCGAGGGGGTGATCCGCTCGCTGGAGGCCCTGGGGGGCCTTTGGCGGCTGGCGGGGGGGCTGCGCTTGGTGCCCCGCCCCTGGCGGGATGCCTGTTACCGCCGGGTGGCGGTCCGCCGGTACCGTTGGTTTGGGCGTTCCCCCGTCTGCCGAATCCCCACCCCAGAGGAAAAAGACCGGATGCTGCCATGACGGGGCTTGTTTGATTCGTTTCACCAAAAAATGTATTGGGTGCGGGCGACACGGTGCAAATCCGCCTGCCGTAGCACGGATGCAAATCCGGAGCGCCATGTGGGGTTTTTGGCGGGCCCCACCCCGCACCTTCTCTTTTAGGGAATTTCCCCTCTGAATATCTTTTCCTGCTTCTCTATCCTTTTTATTTCCCTGTTGCGTGTGCGGTGAAAACTCACCAAATAGGCTTCATCCCTAGATTGGGTAAGTTTCAGGACGGCTTTGTATTCTCTCCAAAAAAACACCCACTTAAATTCCGTCTGTTGAATGATCTTTCCCTTTTCCAGTATTTCGGGAAGCCGTTGGTAGTCCTTCTCTGTCATTTTATGCTTTTTCTGTTTTTCTGGGGTTTCGCTGGAAAGAATCACATCTTGGCATGGTATGATCCCGCATGATGATTTCGCCTTTCTCTCCTGAAATTCCTCAAAGTCCCTTGCCCACGTCACCGGCCCTTGAAAGAAGGGCGCGGTAGGCGTCCTTGTCCGTAATGGCCCCCTCCTCGTTTAGCCTAAGCCCATGGGGCTGTCCTCCTCCATGGTTACTAAGCCTTACAGACAATTCTTTTAAGTGCCTGCGCATTCAAGATCAACCCGTTTGGCCCGCTGGCTGAAATCTGATAGGACAGGTTCATGACCCAATCCCCATCCCATTCAGCCTCATTTTTCCAAGCTCTGGCGGGGTGGCCGGGGAGGAAGGATGCTTTGGCCCTGTGGCAGGCCCGGCGGGCGGGCTGGGGGCAGGCCCCGCCCCCCCAGCCAGTGGAGCGGTTGTATCAGCAGTTGGTGGCGGCCCTGTTGGCGGCTCAGGGTTTTGAGGCCGGAGACGAAGCCCTGCGGGGGGAGTGGGCTCCCCTGGCGGGTTTGCTGGGGGCCATGGCTCCGGGATACTTCACGGCCCGCCAAATGACCCAAACCCTAGACCAATGCCCTCCCCTGCCTCCCGGCCCCCGCCGAGAGGTGGAAACCACCCTGACCCGTTTTTTTCAAGGCATGGCCGAGGGCCTGCCCCCCTGGCTGGCCCAGCCATTGATGAGCCCCGCCGCCACCCTGGCTTGGGCGGGGTTGTTCCCCCCTGGTCTGGGATGGGCGGGGTTGTCGGCGGCCCGCCGGGCCGGTTACCGGCCCCTGGGGGCCTGGGAGAGTTGGCGGGCCTGGCGGCGCCACGACCACGGAGAACTTCACCCCCTGGGAGAACCCACGGCGCTGGAGGCTTGGCATGGGCTGCTTCAGGGGGAAGAACACCCCCATCCGCTGGATTTTTTGGCGGAGCAATTTGCCCGGGCCCATTGCCACGATTTTCCCCAATGCGGGGTCTGCCCCCTGGCCAACCACTGCCGGGTGGCGGCCCAAGCCCAGGAGGGACCAAAGGGCTTGCCCGGCCTGTGGGGTTGCCTGGAGCAGGGCGAGGGCGAACAGCTTTCGGTGGAGCAATTGCTGGAGGCCCTGTTTGCCGCTGAACACGCGCCCCTGACGGGTTGGAAGCCCCTTCTCCAACCGTTGAGAAAATTGGCCGTGTTAGGGCCCGTAGAGTTGGCCGATCTGGTGCCCCAGGCGGCCCCCGGTCGCCTGATGGCCCTGTTTGAACTGGCCCGCCGGTTCAACGAAGAGCGGCTGACCCCTGGGGTCTCCTTTGCCACGGCCAAAGACATCCACCGGCATTTCCGGGTGCGCCTGCGCGATGCCCAGCGGGAGCAATTTCTGGTGGTGATGCTGGATGCCCAGCGGCGGTACCTGGGGGATTACTTGGTGAGCCTGGGCACCCAGGACCGTTCCTTGGTGCACCCCCGTGAAGTGTTCGCCCCGGCCATTCGGGGGGGGGCCAACGCCCTGGTGGTGGTGCACAACCATCCCTCCGGGGACCCCTCCCCCTCGAAGGAAGACCTGAACGTGACCCTGCGGCTGGTGGACGCGGGGGATTTGATCGGCATTCCCGTGTTGGATCATGTGATTGTGGGGGGGGAAACCTTTGTGTCGTTAGGCGAAAAGAACCTGCTGCACCCCCACCGCCGCTAATCGCTTTTTCCCCGGAAACCGTTGATTTCCCGAGCCGTTGGGATTATGAATAGGGGGTACCCCAACACTTGAAACCCCCTCTTAGCGGTCCAGATGAAAATCACCACCCGGGTCAGCCTCGGATTCATCGTCCTCATTGCTCTTCTGGTGCTGATCACCGGGAGTTTTGTGGTTAGCGCCAACTTGGTGCAAAACCGGGCCGCGGAGGCCGAATCCCATTTCCGCCAAGCCCGGCTGACCCAGGCCATGACCCTGGAGCTGTCTTTGATTCAACAAATGCTCCGCCCTGGGGCCAGCACCGCCCTAATGGAGCAGGCCAAGGAACATCGGGGAAAATTCCAGGCCGCGGTAACCCAGTTCCGCACGGAAAGGGCCACCGATGCCGACTTGGATTCCATGCTGGAGGGGATTGACCGCAGTTTTGAAACCTTTTGGGTGGAAGGCGTGAACCAGGCCCAGGGGAAAACCCCTACGGCCGGTTATAACCGACGTTCCGATGAGGTGAACAGCCGCATCAAGGAATTCTCCCAACAGGTAGACAACCGGGTGATGGAAGATTTGCAGGCTTCCATCAACGAAATTTCCAAATTGAACACCCTGGCCCCCCTGGTGGGTGGCACGGCCATTGTATTTGCCATTCTGCTTTCTTATGTTCTGGGGCGCTCCATTTCTCGGCCGCTGCGCGAATTTGTGCGGGCCATCGAGGGCATTGCCCAGGGGCGGCTGGATATTCGCCTGAAAACCAAGGGGCGTGATGAATTGTCTCAGGTGGCCCGGGCCATCGACCAATTCGCCACCGACCTGAAGTTCGGGGCGGTATCGGCCTTGAAAAGTCTGTCTCAAGGGGACCTGTCGTTCGATGTGACCGTGAAGGGCACGGACGACGTGATGGGCAACGCTCTGCGGCAAACGGGCGAAAGCCTGAACGACATGATCAATCAAGTCATCACCACCACCAACCAGTTGACCATTGGGGCCAACGAGGTTTCCGACAGCGCTCAAAGCTTGTCTCAGGGGGCCTACGAACAGCAGGCCTCTCTGGATATGATTACCGATAACATTGCCGAGATTACCGCCAAAACCACCCGCAACGCGGCCAATGCCTCGCTGGTGAGCCAGTTGATGAACGTGTTTCGCCGCAAGGCCGAAGACAGCGACCGCCACATGGAATTGATGGTGGGGTCCATTACTGAAATTTCCAATAGTTCCAAAGAAATTTCCAAAATCATCACGGTGATTGACGAGATTGCCTTTCAGACCAACCTGCTGTCGTTGAACGCCGCGGTGGAAGCCGCCCGGGCAGGCCAATACGGCAAGGGGTTTGCCGTGGTGGCCGATGAGGTGCACAACCTGGCCGACCGCTCGGCCAAGTCGGCCCGCAACGTGTCGGACATGATTGAATCGACCGTGGCCAAGGTGGCCCAGGGCGCCGAGATGGCCCAAACGGCCAAGAAAGAACTGGATGAACTGGTGGACGGCATTGGCCAAATTTCCAGCCTGGCCGAAACCATTGCCCTGTCTTCCAACGAGCAGGCCGATGACATCACCAACATCAGCGCCTCGCTGGACCAGATTGACCGGGTGACCCACCAAAACGCGGCCACCGCCGAGGAAAGCGCGTCTGCGGCCCAGGAACTCCAGGGCCAAGTGCAAATGCTGAAAGACCTGATGTCTCACTTTGTGCTGAAGGGCGGCGCTAGAGTAGCACCCCAGCCCCAAGAGAACACCCTGCCGGAACTGCCTCCGCCAGACTTTGACGAGACCATTCCCGGCCTGCCCCCCGTGGTTCAGGAATAGGCCGCGGATTTTCTCCATCCCCCACGAGATTCCAGTGCTGCGTTCTTGGGCGGGCCCAGCCCGCTAGACAGGCCGCCAGAAAGAAAGGCGGGCCCAGCCCGCTAGACAGGCCGCCAGAAAGAAGAGACCTCTGAGCGACCAGGGGTTGTCGTGAAAGGGGGGGCGAAGCCAGAATAAGAGCGAGAGCAAGAAAAAGGGGGGAGATACATTTTATAAGCAGCAGTAAGAACCAGAAAGAAGCCGCAGGAAAAAAGAATAAAAGAGAAGAGACCGGGAACCGAGCGCAAAGAGAGCAGAGAGAAAAGATCAAGCTGAAAAAGATTAAACCGACAGCGCTAGTAGATCGAAATACTTTGCCTAAACCTCCCAACGAAAAACATCCAACGCCACAGCACCCCCCTCCACCGTCACCCCCTCTTGCGCCAGCAGTGCCTCTTGCCGGGCCGGATCGGCATAGGCGGCCATGTGGCCACTGCCAGCCGTGCCCTTTACCACCCGCCACCAAGGCACCGCCGGGTCTGCCGCCAGCTGGCGCATGACCCGAATAACCTTAAACGTATCTTTCTCCCCCGCCAGTTCCCCCACCACCGCCAGCGGCAGCACCCGGCCCGGGGGGATTGCTTCCACCACGGCTTTCACTTTTTCACGCATGTCTCCCTCTTGCCCATGGATATGGGCCACCTTGTCTTCCAGCAAAACACGGGTGGTGGGGGCCGGGCGGGTGAGCCGGTGAGCGGAAAAAGCCAACACCAGAATAAACAGCAGCAGGGCGATGAGGCTGTCCATGGGTGCCTTGGACAAGAGTTCAGTGGGTGGTGAAACGGTGGGGCGGAACATTCACCGCCGCACGGGGTGCTCTACGTTGGCCAACCCTTCAGTGATTCTTACGATGGGGGCGGCTGGACCGGCTTGGGGGCTCCGGGTACCGGTTTGGGCCCGTGAATCTGCATTAAAATATTGAGGAAGTCACGCCCCAGCGCGGCTTCTTTTTGGCCCATCTGGGCTAGGCCTCCCTCTATTTCGATGCTGTGGGGGTTCACCCACACATCCAGCGCCACATCGTCCAGGGCAATTCCCTTCGACTTAAAAAACTTGGAGAGGGTCATATGCAGCGGCTTGGCGGCCATGGAGGCCTGCCTGCTGTGGACGAGCTTTTGGGCCTGGCCGTAAATGTCGGGGTGGTCGAATTCATCGGCATACCAGGTGCGCAGGTTGTCTCTGTATAAAATGCTGACCCTCCCGTAATGCACCAGGTTGTAAAACACCATGACTTCGGTAATTTTACGTTTCAGCCGAATGCAGTCCATGTAGTGATAGGGTTGAAAGGGAAAGTGCCGCAGGATTTTGTCGACAATTCGTTCCACGCTGTCGGGGCGGATGAAGGCGTATTCGTTATCGGTTTTGTTGCCCATGTCCATGTGGCGGGCGTCGAACTCCAGTTGGGTTCGGCTTTCTTTCAGGGTACCCTTGTTCAAAATGCCGTAGTAACCGTTGATGATGCAGTGGGCCAGCCCCGAAAGAAACGGAGACTTTTCCAGCAGCATCACCTCATCGGGCAGGTGATCCAGGGTTCCAAACGTGTCGAAGCGCTTTCCCACCCCAGACTGTTTTTGCAGAGACTTAAAGAACCATCCTTCTTTGGGGACATAGCCCACTTGCAGCCGGCCCCGGGGGGTTTTCAAGTGGTTCATGATGGTGCGCTGCACCACGTTGGCGGCGGGCTCGAAGTTTTCTTGATAATAGTGAAACCAAATTTCGAACTCTTTTTTGTTGCCCATCCCCGCCACGTTCATGTCTTCCAGCCGCTTGTTGGCCCGGGCCAGACTGCGTTTGAACAAGTCGCGCAGCTCCATTTCAAACTGATTCACCGAGCGCACTTCGCCGATAAACAAATGTTCCAGATAGGTTCGCCGTTCGGATACGGGTGGAAACGCCCGTTTGAGGAATTCCAGCAGAACTTTTTCCCGGAACGAATCCAGGGGCCGGGTGTCTCCGGGTTTGGTGAATACGTCGGACAGGCGGACATGGAGGGCAAACGCCAAGTCAATCACCGACGAAATCCGTCCGCGCTCTTCTTTGTCCAGCCCAGGCACGCCCTTTTCTTCCCCAAAGCCAATCTTGAGGGCTTTGTAGCGCAGCCACCAGGGGTCGAAGGTTAGGCCTGGGAACAGGGCTTCCATTTCAATCACCGCCCAGGCGGGCAGGCCAATTTTCCCGGCCACCATTTGCTCGATCTGTTTACCGGGGTCTTCCGGCTTGGGGGCGGCAAAGGCGTGCAGCAGTTTGGGCTCTTTGATCAATTGAATGATGGTTTTCAGAAAGGCCTTGTTCAGCAGCATTTCAATGCGGAACAGGTTCAAGGTGGCCTTGGGCAGGTTGCCAGAGGACGCCTTGAAGGCCTCCCAATATACCGCCCCGCCGTGGGCGCCCATGTAGTCCAGGGTCATGTCGGGGGTGGGGCCCAGGTTCACCAGCCGTTTGCGCACGGGCTGGTAAATATCCAGCAGGTTGAACCGGATGTAATCCACCACCCGGTCATAGCGGGCGGGCTCATCGTTCATGGGTTTGGGCACGACAAAATGCAGGGGAATCATGGGGGTCAGTTGGATTCCCGGCATCAGGGTCTCGTAATTCAAAATCAACTCATAAGCCGATCCCGAAGCCTCTTTCGACTCCAGGGTGGTTCCATGGTAGCCGCGCCGGTAGTCGTCGTTGTTGCAGGTAAACAAATAAATCTCGGCCGCGGGAAACTTGGCCATGATGTATTCTTGAATCTTCCCGATTCTCTCGCGGAAGGAAGTTTCTCGCTTTTTGTAGACCTCGGGCTGGGCCATGCGTCCCGCCCGCTTCATCAGCATCATGATTTCCATCAGCAGCTGATTGCGCAGCGGGCCCCCCTTGGCCCCGGCCAAGTCGCGGGAGTAGTCGCCCTCTTTGGCGACAAGATATTTGTACAGCGTGGGGAACCCTTTGCGCATGTCTTGCCCTGCCCGGGCCATCAGGTCTTGGCGAAACTTGGGGTCCTTCATGGCATCGGGGGGCAGTTGGTCGGCGGCACGAATGCGGTTGGCCCGGGCCAAGGTTTCTCGCTGCAGGGCATCCACAAAGGTGTTGTCGCTCCAATCCGAGGTGTCGAACAAAAAGGGTTCCAACTCAAACTGCACCTGCAGGTCCAGGTCGGAGGCTTTCGATTTATGCCCCACCGTGCCAATTGAACCCAGCGAGTGAACGCTGACCACCGGGTTGAATCCGTAGGAAGACAGGGGGTTGATGGGGATTTCGAAGACTTTGCGGGTGTATTCTTCAAACTCTTTGCGGAACAACGGAGAGAGCGCTTCAATCCCTTCCAGGCCGTGGGGGGCGCCGTCCACATACAGGTCGGCGGTTTCTTGCACCTGTTTTTCCCGTAAAATTCCGTTTTCTGATACTCGGCGGGTGGCCGTGAATTTCCATTGGGCCATTCGAGGGTCATTGACGTGCAACAGGAACAACACCTCGAACAAGGCCTTCTTCATTTCTTCATCGAACGCCTTAAAGGCCAGTTCCAGCCGGTTGTTGTTGAAGCGCTCGAAAAAGGCCGTACCCTGGTCATACCCCGCCCGCAACAGCTGGGTCCAATCCGTGGGAAGATCCATGGGGGCGGCAAACAACGCGGCCAGGCCCGTTCCACCATGGGTTTTTCCTCTCGCTCGGTCGTCCGATCCCCCAGGTTGTTTTCCATTGCTCATGGGTTAGGTGTTCTTCCGGTGGAATGGGAACGCGGCTTCGCCTTTGGCGTCTGCCGCCGAAAGACAGGGCAGGTGAAAGGTCACGGCGGTTCCTTGGCCAGGTTGGGAGGTGATATCCAATGACCCTTGATGCCCCCGGACAATGAGATGGGTAAGCGGCAGGCCCAGCCCAATGCCTTCGGATTTGTCGCGGGTGGAGGCCATATGTTCAAACTTGTTCAACAGTCGTTCGGGGCGGTCAATCTCTATACCTTTACCCGTATCCCGCACCCGGATCAATGTTTCTTCCGGTGTTTGTTCCAGGCTTACGGTCACCTCTCCCTTGGGGGAGAATTTCACCGCGTTGTGCAGCACCTGGTCCAGAGCCATGGCCATCATTTTGTGGTCGAAGGCGCAGGGGGGCAAGCTTTCTGGCCCCTGGTAAACCAACCGCACATGGTGTTCTTCGGCCTGTTTTTGGCAGGCGTTGATTTGGGCCCGCACCAGGTCGGGCAGCACGCCTTCCTCCAGGTCGAAGGGCATTTCTCCACTTTCCAGTTTCGAGAACATCATCACCCGGTCCACCAGCGACGCCAGCCGCTGGATACCCCCCAAGGAAGACTGCAGAAAGGACTCTTCATCGGCCGGGTCCATGTCGCCCGGCATGGCCAACACCTCCAGCGATCCCATCACGATGGAGATGGGGGTGCGCAGCTCGTGAGACACCAGGGTGAGAAACTGGGTTTTCAACCGGTCCATCACCTGCAATTCCTTGTAGGATTTTTCCAACTCTGCCTGCTGGTGAAGAATACGGGCTTCATATTCTTTGCGGGCGCGAATGTCGTGCAGAATCACCGAGTAGGCCATGCGGTTGCCCTGGGTGTCGGCCACCAAAGAGATGGAGCACCCGGCGGGATGGCGGTCGGTTCCTACTTCCACTTCCCCGCTCCAACCCGCGGTGTCGGCCTGGGCAAACACGTCATCCCAATTCATTCCCGGTGGCAGCAGCAGCACCTCTTTGATCGAGCGCATCACCACTTGGCCAGTGTCTAGCCCAAACCGGGCATGCAACGATTGGTTAGCGTCCCGCACCCGCCGGTCCAGATTCAGCAGCAAAATGGCATCGTTGGCGCTTTCGACCAGGTGAGAGTACAGCCGGATCTGCTCCAGGTTATGGGCAACGGTTTCTTCCAGGCTGGCGGAATGGGCTTCGGCCTGGCGGCTTTGGGCGATGGCCTCCTCGTACATCTTGGCCCGGTCCGAGGTGGTGCGCAGTTTTTCGGCCATGATGTTGCTGAACATCCGGGTAAAGTAATAACGCAGGCGGTACGACAGCAGAGATTCTTCCTCGGCCCCGTGAAAGGTGAGGGGCGAGGTAACCACCATCAGGCGGCAGGGGCGGGTGGCCCGCACCGTGGCCGACCGGGGCTCCGCACTGACCAAACTCATTTCCCCAAAAATGTCTCCCTTCCTCCCCAACGACAAAATAAACTTCTCGTTCACGTACACAGACACTTCGCCAGACAGCAGAAAATAAGCCCGGTTGTCGGAGGGGTCCCCCTCCCGGATCAAGACTTCCCCTTCTCCCGCCGATTTCAGGCTGCAATAGACAGATAAAAACCGACGCTCATCCGGGGTAAACGGGGCAAAGGGAACCAGGGTGCGCAATTCCTCCAAAACGCCCACTTCCTCTTGTAGCTGAATGTTTCCGGGTTTTTCCATCGCAATTCCTTTCAGCCCAAGCCCAATCTTGTGATCTATCACCCTTTGGAATGGCCCGTTTCACAGCCCCCTAAAAATCGTTCGTCTTCCCGTAGCTTTTCTGGGGGGAGTATAACCTAAAAAGATATATTTTATGACCGGTCATATTTCCTCATAATATCTGGAATAAAAGGAAAACAAAACCTTCCACTTCTGCTTTCTGGCGGACTCATTTGGACAGCCCAGGCTGCCAGGAACTTTTGGCATGCCAGCCAAATACGGCCAAACAAATCCCTCTTTGGTTCTCCGTTTTCCTTGCTCCTGGGGGTGGGCCGGGTGAAAATGACTGGGAAAGCCCCAAAACGGGTCTCACTCCTCCTTGAACGCACACGCCGCCCATTTGCCATGAGCAATGCTTCTTCCACTGAATCTGCCGCTTTCGTCGCCCAGGCCCTGGCCGCCGCCCTGGCCCGCTTGGCACCCCATGGGTTGAGCTTCCGGCAGCCCGTGCTGGTGGTTTGCCCCCCCCGGCAGGAACTGTGGCTGGTGCGGGAAGGGAAGATCGAACGAACCTGGCCAGTGTCCACCAGCGCCCGGGGGTTAGGCTGCCAGCGGGGCTCTCACCAAACCCCCATGGGCAGTCACCGGGTGGAAGAAAAAATCGGGGCAGGCGCCCCCCTGGGGGCGGTGTTCAAAGGCCGCAAAGAAACCGGACAGGTGGTTTTGCCGCTGGAAGGCCAGCCGGCAGCGGGGGAGGACGCCATCACCACCCGCATTTTGTGGCTGGGGGGGTTAGAGCCGGGGAAAAACCAGGGGGGAGAGGTGGACACCCACGACCGCTACATTTACATCCACGGCACCCGGGAAGAAGGCTGGCTGGGCCAGCCCCGCTCCATCGGCTGCGTGCGGATGGCCAACCAAGCCGTGGCCGAGTTGTTCGACCTGGTGGAAGTGGGAACCCTGGTGGAAATTCTGGAGGGGTAAGAAAAAACAGGCGACTGGGGGGTTCACCCCCCAGTCTTATTTTCCACGCCACGCGCTACCGCTTGTGTATGGGGTTGTATTCCCGCTTGGTGCTGCCGGTGTAAATTTGCCGGGGGCGGCCAATGCGGTTTTTGTCGGAGCGGTTCATTTCCTTCCAATGGGCTATCCAGCCCGGCAGCCGCCCAATGGCGAACATCACCGTGAACATGTTTTGGGGAATGCCCAAGGCCCGGTAGATGATGCCGCTGTAAAAATCCACGTTGGGATACAACTTGCGCTGAATGAAGTAGTCGTCCTTCAGGGCGGCTTCCTCTAGCTCGTGGGCAATGTGGATCAAAGGGTCGTCCATCCCCAGCAGGCTCAGTACCCGGTCGGCATGGGCTTTGATGATTTTGGCCCGGGGGTCGAAGTTTTTGTAAACCCGGTGGCCAAAGCCCATCAGCCGAAACGAGGAGTTTTTGTCTTTGGCCATGGCCACGTATTTCTTCACGTCTCCCCCGCCGGCCTTGATGGCCTCCAGCATTTCCAGCACGGCTTGGTTGGCCCCGCCGTGCAGGGGCCCCCACAGGGCTGAAATTCCCGCCGAGATGGAGGCGAACAGGTTGGCCTGGCTAGAGCCCACCAACCGCACCGTGGAGGTGGAGCAGTTTTGCTCGTGGTCGGCGTGCAAAATCAACAAAACGTCCAGCGCCCGGGCGATGTCGGGATGCACCGGGTAGGGCTCGGTGGGCACGGCGAACATTTGGTGGAAAAAGTTGGTGCAATAATCCAGGTCGGTGCGGGGGTAAATGTAGGGCTGGCCGATGGATTTTTTATAGGCAAAGGAAGCAATGGTGGGCAGCTTGCCCATCAGCCGGTAAATCGACTGATTCAGCCCTTCCTCATGGGTTTCATCGCCGTGCTGATAATAGGTAGACAGGGCGCACACCACCGACCCCAGGATGGCCATGGGGTGGGCGTCGGGCGGGAAGGCCTGAAAAATATTTTTCATGTCTTCGTGCAGCAGGGAATGGCGGGCGATGTTGCGGTTGAAGTCTTTCATCTGCTGGGGGGTGGGCAGTTCACCGTAGATCAGCAGGTAGCTGACCTCTAAAAAGGACGATTTTTCGGCCAAGTCCTCGATGGGATAACCCCGATAGCGCAGAATGCCTTCCTCGCCATCGAGAAAAGTAATGGCGCTTTCGCAAGAACCCGTGTTGCCGTAGCCATAATCAAGGGTAATAGCGCCGGTGGCTTGGCGCAGGGCGGAAATATCAATTCCCACCTCTTTTTCCGATCCCACCACCAGGGGGAGTTCCACGGTTTTACCGCCTACGTCTAGCTTTGCTTTGTCGGTCATGGGTATTCCCTGGAAGGGGTGAACGATTCAGTGCCTGTGTTCTCTGTGCGCGATGCTTTCGTTTCTTGGCGTTTTCTTGTCTGGTCAATCTCTACCATAAACGGGAGGAAAAGAAAAAAAGACCAGCTTACATTTTCAGCCCGTAGCGTTCGACCTTGCGATACAAGGTGGCCCGGCTGATGCCCAGGGTCCGGCTGGCCAGACTCAGGTTTCCCCGGGCTTGTTCCACCGCGTGGCGAATGGCATGGGCCTCCAGGTTGGCCAGCGACTGCGGCCCGGCGGGAGGCTCTGGAGTTCCAAAAGAAGGGGCGGCAGCCACCGGCACGGCCTGCGCTGGCGGAGCCCAGGCAGGCGGGGCCGGAAAAGGAGCGCTTTCCCGCAGGTCTTCCCCCAGCAGGGCGGGGAAATCCTCCATGGACAGTTTTTTGTCCTCGCAAATCACCACCGCGCGGAAGATCATGTTTTCCAGCTCCCGCACGTTCCCCGGCCAGTTGTGTTTTAACAGGGCTTTCTCCACGTCGGGCTTGATGCCCTGGATTTTTTTGTTTTCCTTTTTGGCAAACTGCTGCAAGAAGAACCGAGCCAGAGTGATCACGTCGTCTCCCCGAGAACGCAGGGGGGGAAGAGGAATAGGGTACCCGGCCAGCCGGTAGTATAAATCTTGGCGGAACCGCCCGGCGCGCACGGCGGCCTGCAAATCCACGTTGGTGGCCGAGACCAGCCGCACGTCGACCTTGGTTTCCTTTCCACCCAGGGGGGCCACCACCCGGGTTTGGATGACCCGCAGCAGTTTGGCCTGAAGCTCCATGCTTAAATCCCCCACTTCATCCAAGAACAACGTTCCGCCGTCGGCCTCTTGAAACCGGCCCACCTGGCGGTTGATGGCGCCGGTGAAGGCTCCCCGCTCGTGGCCGAACAGCTGGCTGTCGAGCAGGGTGGGGTTGATGGCCGCGCAGTTGATGGCCACGAATTTGTGCTCCTTGCGGTTGGATTGGGTGTGAATGGCCCGGGCCACCAGTTCCTTTCCCGTGCCGCTTTCTCCCTCCAGCAAAACGGTAATATCCCGGTTCAGGGCTTTGTTCACCAGTTTTCGCACCTTTACAATGGCCGCGCTGCTGCCAATCATGTCGGGGATGATGCCTTGATGCTCCTGCTCCATCTGCTCTACCCGGATCTGCAGATGAGAGAACACCATGGCGTTTCGCACCGTCATGCGCAGGTCTTCCAGCCCCACGTCTCGCTTGATCACCCGGTACACATCGGCTTTTTCCAGCCGGATCAATTCCGCCGGAGACACATCCTCGGTGATCATCACCACGGGATGATAGACTGAGGCTTTTTGCATGGCCCGCAGAAAGGCCACTCCGTCCATCCCCTGGGGGGGAAGGTCGCATACGCACACCGCGGCGTAGGAGTTCATCTGTTTGCTTTGGGCCAGCACCTCTTGGGCGGTGGAGGTTTCCACCACGTGCAATTGACTCCGTCGGAAGCTAAACGCCAGCAATTGACGCATCCGGGGGTCGGCGATGCACAGCAGTACGTTGTAGGGCGGGGGGGAAGTGGGGGCAGATTCGTTTTCCGGGGGGGCAGCGGTCATGGGAACCTGGGATCGGGATGCTCAGGAGATGCTCCAAAAAAGAACGCACTGTTTCAATATACGACAATCCCAGAAAAAAGGATCCGTAGAACAAAGAGGGGGTTGATTTGATTGGAAGACAACGGAAAAAAGGGGGCAAGAGACAGGGCAATATATATAAAAAGAATAGAACAAATAGGGCGGGAATTGTGGACTTACCGGCGGAACAGCCAAAACACCAGGGAAAGCCCCACCGACAGCAACACGCTGGTGGCCAGGGGAAAATAAAGGGTGACGTTCTCTCGCTTGAGGAGGAAATCCCCTGGCAGGCGGCCCAAACCCAGGCTTTTTCCCAGGGTGAACAATACCCCCAGGGCCGCCAGCCCCAGCCCCACAACGATCAGGGTTTTGCCCAGGTCTTGGGGCATGGCTACACCGTGATGGGAACCACCGACAGCACAAAGGGAAGTTCCCGAATTTTGGCGATGACCGCTTCGGGCACGGGGGAGTCTACCCGGATGACGCTCATGGCCTCTCCGCCGGGGCGGTTGCGGGCCAGTTCAAACTGAGAGATGTTTACCTCGCCTTCGGCCAGCAGGGTGCCCACCTTGCCGATGACCCCCGGGCGGTCCCGGTTGACCATGGTGAGCATGTGGCCTTCCGGCACCACCTCGAAGGCGAAGTTGTTGATCAGGCTCAGCCGGTAGTTGTTCTCGCCAAACACCACCCCGCCGATGGTAAAGGTGTGCTCGTTGTCGGTAATGACCACCTTGACCGCCGAGTGATAATCGGCGAATCCGGGGTCGGCGTCTTCTTGCACCTGAATGCCCCGCTGGGCCGCGGTTTTGTCGGCATTCACGAATGTAATGTTGGCCCCCGCCGAGATGGTTAAGAAGCCCTTGAGGAAGGCCATGCGCACCAGTTCGCCTTCATCGCGCTTTAGGGCCCCCCGGTACAGCAGGCTGATTTGCCGGGGGTTGAAGGTTAACGACTGGCAGGCGATGACCCCCAGTTTTTCCGCCAGCACCGTGTAGTATTTGGCCAGGGGGGTCATCATGGACTTCATGCGGGGCATGTTCACCGGGTAATCCACCACTTCGCCCCGCAGGGCGCGGATGGTTTGGGTGGAAATCGACTCGGCGATGCGCAGCTGGGCTTCCAGGGTCGAGGCCCCAATGTGGGGGGTGAGCACCACGTTGTCCAGTTTGGCCAGGGGGTTGTCTTTGGGGGGCTCCACGTCGAAGGTATCAATGCCCGCGGCGGAAAGTTTGCCAGCGGTCAGGGCTTCCACCAGGGCTTTTTCGTTCACCACCCCGCCCCGGGCGGTGTTCAGCAGCACGGCCCCGTCTTTCATCAGGGCAATTTCCTTGGCGGAAATCATGTTGGTGGTCTCTTTGGTCTTGGGCACGTGCAGGCTCACCACGTCCGACTGGGCCAGCAGGGTGGCCAGGTCCACTTTCTGGGCCTGGTGAGACTCAAACACCTCATCGGCAATGTAGGGGTCGTAGGCCAGCACTTTCATGTCGAACCCGTTGGCAAAGCGGGCCACCCGGTGCCCCACGTTGCCCAGGCCGATGATGCCGATGGTGCGGCCCATCAGTTCGCTGCCGGTGAACTTGTGGCGGTTCCAGCCGCCCCCGGCCACGTTCAGGTGGGCGCTCACCACCTTGCGCATGGCGGCCAGCAGCAGGGCCCAGGCCAGCTCTGCCGCCGAGTTGGTGTTTTTGCCTGGGGTGTTGATCACCAGAATGCCCTTCTCGGTGGCGTGCTCCACGGCAATGTTGCCAATGCCCACCGCCGCCCGGGCGATGACCTTCAGGTTCACCCCCTTGTCAATCATCTCCGCCGTCACGTCGGTTTCCGACCGGCTGACGTGGGCGTGGTAGTCGCCGATGATCTTCAGCACCTCGGCGTAGGGAATGTCGGGCTTGTAGTCCACGCTCACGTCTTTGGCCTTGGAGAAGATTTCCAGGGCCAGGGGGTCCAGGGCGCCAGTGATGAGAATTTTGTGGGTCATGGTGGTTTTCGCTCAAAAGAATACGTCGGTTGACGTCGTGATGTTGAACACCCAAGGCATGTTGAAGCCAGGGCAGATTCGGTCTCCATGGATGAAAAACTTCGGGGGCTGTGGTCTTTGATGCCCCTTGGCTTACTAAAATGGCCTTCGGTAAAATCAGGTGTTCGTCAGGAATTTCGCGCGGGTTGCGTGCGTTCCCCGTTCTGCTTCGCGCTGGGGCTATCCTGGCAGGGCCTCTAGGCTGTTGGCCAGGGCGGCCATTTGTTCTTCCAGGCTGGCCAGTTCTGCCCGGTTTTTTTCAATGACCGCCGGGGGGGCTTTGTCGCGGAAGGCTGGGTTGTCCAGCTTGGCGGCCAGCATCTCCGCTTTTTCTTTCAGCCGCCCCATTTCTTTGCCCATCCGGGCGCGTTCCGCGGCGGTGTCTACCAGCCCCGCCAGCGACACCAGCACCTCGAATCCTTCCCCCACGGCGGAACTGTACCCTTTGCGTTCGGCCTGGGCCGGGGCGATGTCGAGCCGGGCCACCCCCGCCAAGAAGCGCAGCATGTCGCCCTCGCCCTCCACCGCCAATTTTAGGTCGTCCCGGGTGGTCACCAGCACCGCTTCGATTTTGTGCTTGGGGGGCACGTTGTATTCCCCTCGGATGGCCCGCAGGGCTTCCACCACGGCAATCACCCCTCCGGCCCGGGCCACCTGCTCCGCCGGGGCCGCGTACTCCCCTCCTTGGGGGTAGGGCTGCACCATCACGCTCAGGCCCTGCCGTTCGTTTTCCTGGGCGTCTCCCCGCAGGGCCTGCCACAGTTCTTCGGTGACAAAAGGCATGAAGGGGTGCAGCAGGCGCAGGGCCTGGTCCAGCACGCTCCGCAGAACCCCCAGGGTGGTGAGGGCCCGCTGGGCATCGCCGCCGGTGAGCGAAGGCTTGGCGGTTTCCACATACCAATCGCACAGTTCGCCCCACACAAACTGATACAAGGCCTTGGCCGCTTCGTTGAAGCGGCGGGCCTCCATGTGGCGGTTGGCCTCGCCCGCGGCCAGGTCGGCCCGGGAGAGAATCCACTGATCGAAGGGCCCCAGGGCCCGGCCCTGCCAGGCTGGGGGCGGCCCCAGGCGTTCCTGGTGGCCCAGGTAAAAGCGGGTGGCGTTCCAGATTTTGTTGATGAAGTTCCGGTAGCCCACAATGGCCGCTTCCGACAGCGACATATCTTTGCCCATCACGGTTTGGGCGGCCAGGGTAAAGCGCAGGGCGTCGGCGCCGTGCTGGTCAATCACCTCCAGGGGGTCAATGCCGTTCCCCTTGGTCTTCGACATTTTCTCGCCGTTTTTGTCGCGCAGCAAGCCGTGCAAAAATACCTGGCGGAAAGGGACCTCATCCATGAAGGTCAGCCCCAGCATGGCCATGCGGGCCACCCAGAAGAACAGAATATCATACCCGGTGACCAACACCGAAGTGGGGTAAAAGGTCTTCAGCTCTGGGGTGTTCTCCGGCCAGCCCATCACCGAAAACGGCCACAATCCCGAGGAGAACCAGGTGTCCAGCACGTCGGGGTCCTGGGTTAGCCCCCCGCCGCAGGCCGGGCAGGCGGCCAAGTCTTGCTCCGACACGTGTTCCGTTCCGCAAGCGCTGCAGTACCACACCGGAATGCGGTGGCCCCACCACAACTGGCGAGACACGCACCAGTCTTGGATGTTGTTCATCCACTCGTAGAAAATCTTTTCCTGATAGTCTGGCAGCAGTTCTATCTGCTTCGAGCGCACGGCTTCCACCGCCCGGCGGGCCATGGCCTCCATGCTCACGAACCACTGCAGCGACACCCGGGGTTCCACCACGGTGTGGCAGCGGCTGCACCCCCCCACCATGTGCACGTGTTTTTTGTGGCCTTCCAGCAGCCCCTGGGCGGCCAGGTCCTCCACCATTTGCTGGCGGGCCTTGAACCGGTCCATCCCCCGATAGGCTTCTGGCGCCAGGTCGTTGAGGGTGGCGTCGTCGTTCATCACGGTGAGGATGGGCAGGTTGTGCCGCTGGCCGATGGCAAAGTCGTTGGGGTCGTGGCCTGGGGTCACCTTCACCGCGCCAGAGCCAAACGAGGGGTCGCAGTAGTCATCGGCCACGATGGGAATGGCCCGCCCCGTGAGGGGCAGGTTCACCATTTTGCCCACCAGGTCCTTGTAGCGTTCATCTTCTGGGTGCACCGCCACGGCGGTGTCTCCCAGCAGGGTTTCCGGGCGGGTGGTGGCCACCACGATGTGCCCCCCGCCTTGGGCCAGGGGGTAGCGAATGTGCCACATGCCCCCTTCTTTTTCCTCGTGGTTCACCTCCAAGTCTGACAGGGCGGTGAGGCAGCGGGGGCACCAGTTCACCAGGCGTTTGTCGCGGCGCACCAGCCCCCGGCGGTGCAGTTCCACGAATTCCCGCCGAACCGCCCGGGTCAGGCCTTCGTCCAGGGTAAACCGTTCCCGGCTCCAGTCGCACGAAACCCCCAGCCGCCGCAGCTGGCCGGTAATGGTTCGCTTCGATTCTTCGGCGAAGGCGTGGGTGGTTTTGAGAAATGCCTCCCGCCCCAGGCCTTCCTTGGTTTTGCCGTCTTTCCGCAGCATTTTTTCCACCATCCATTGGGTGGCAATGCCAGCGTGGTCGGTGCCGGGGACCCACAGGGTGTTTTTGCCGCGCATCCGCTCCCAGCGGATCAACAAATCCTGGAGGGTGTTGTCCCAGGCGTGGCCCATGTGCAGGGAGCCGGTGACGTTGGGCGGGGGAATGACGATGCAGAAGGGCGGGCGGTTCTTATCCATGGAGGGTTGAAACAACCCCCGATCCGTCCAGTAACGGTACCACTTTTCCTCCAGCAGGGCGGGGGAATAACGGTCAAGCTCCATGCCGTCCTTTATCCTGCCTGGCTTTTTGAATCATCTTGGGCACTTCTTCTTCCAGCGCCCTGCGCACCGAGGTGGAAATCACCTCGTCTAGCACAGTGTTCAGCTTGGCCATGCTGGCTTCGTCCAGGTAGGCGTGGGGGCCGTCCAGGTCTCCGGCGGGGGGCTGAAATCTGGTGGGGGGGTTGGCCCAATCGGTTTCAAACATGCCTTGGTCTAATCCATCCTCTTGGGGGGCTACGTCTCCTTGGGCGGGGAGCACCGAAACCCCCATGGCCCGAATGTAGGTGGAGTGGGAAGAGAACGAAGGCATTTCCAACTTGGCGGCGGCTTCTTGCACGGCCTCGTGGGTCAGCAGGTCATCCAGCCGCTCGCCTTCCGGGTGGGCGTAAATTTCTTCCCGCAGCATACTCAGGGCGTCATCAAAGCCATCGCTTTCACCGCCCTGGGGAGAAGAATCCCAGCCTCCGGCAGAGGACCCACCCCCGTCGAAGGAAAATTCTTGCTCGTCAAACGAGGGAACGCCCTCCAGGTCTTCTAACCCTCCCGAGGCGGGGCTGGTGGACCGTGAAAATCCATCCAGGGCCAGGGGCTCTTCTTTGACGGGTTCTGGGGCCGCTCCATCGAATTCCCATCCTGGGCTCTCGTGATGAATTTCTGGCGTGAACTCCATGGGGGTTTCGGTGGAATGCTTTTCTTCAAAGGAGCGGGTCATGCTGTCCAGCCCCTCCATGGTTTCGGCCTCAAAGGCATCCAGGCCGCTGCTGGCCGGGGGCACGGAAGATTCTCCGGTGTCATAGGTCATGCCGTCATCAAACTGGAAGTCGGGTGTTTCCCGCGGGGCGGGCGCCGCTGGGGTAAAGGGGTCCGCCGTCAGGGATTCTTCCTCGATGCTGTATTCCAGCGGGCTTTCCAGGTAGGGAGATTCCCAGGTATCCGGGCCGGTTTGGACAGGTTTGGCGGTGTCTGCCGGGTTTGCGTTGAAGGTATCCGGGGTGGTGAAAAACTCTGGTTCGGGCGCCCGCCGGGGAATGTTTTGGGTCGGCAGGGCGGCCTCGAAGGCCGAGGGTTCGGGCTGGCCCAGCTCCACGCTGCGCATGTCGTCGGCCATGGAAGACAGTTCGGCATCGGAAGAATCGAAGGTCACCCCTTCCTCTTGGGCCATGCCCTCCACCATCGTAGCCCGTTCCTCTGGGGTCATGGACAGGGGCGAGTTCATTTCGGTCATCCGGCGGACCGCGTCGGGCAGTTCTTCTTCTTCCGCCGAGGACAGATCGGTTTCAAACCCGGTTTCATCGGCATCCAGGGAGGGGGCCGCAAAGTCTTCCTCGGAGCTCCAACTGTCGAGGGGCTCCATCCCTGGCTCAGGCTGGGGGGCCGGTTGGGCAACGGGTTTGGCTGCGGGTTGAGCCACAGGCTGGGCAGGGGCGTCAAATTCTTCCCCGGCGTTCCAACTGTCGAAAGACGAGGCCTCCACCATGGGTTCGGGCTGGGGGGCCGGCTGGGAAGTAAACTGGCTTGCTGGCTTGCCAGCCGGGCGAGAGGGCTCGGGGGTCGTGAAGGAGCGGGAGGGCGGGGCCGGGGTTTCCTCAAACAAGGTAATTCCGCTTTGCAGCGAAGCGCTCATCCGCTGAAAATCGATTTCTTCGGCGTGAATTTCCACTTCCACCCTCTCCGGTTCCACGGCAGGGGGCTGGGGGGTTGTTCTCAGGGGCTGTTCCATGAAGGCCGGGGCCATGCCCCCTCGGCCGGGCTGGGGGGCCGATAGAATATCCTGGCCGCCCAACTCGGTGATTTCTTCCGGCTGGAAGTCCTCTGATGGGAAGGTCTCTGTCGGGTAGGGTTCTTCCTGGAAGGAATCCACCGAAAAATCTTGTTGGGTCTCAACTTGGGGTTGAAACGCGTTCGGAGCAGGGGCCTGTGGGGCAAACGGTCGGGTGGGCTGGGCCGCCGGGGCTGCCGCCTGGGCACCCCAACCCTCGGTTTCCAGGTCCTGGTTAAAGTTTACGTCTGGAATGGCTTCTTCTTCAGGGATTTCGGGGTCATCTTGGAGCAACCCCAACACATCCGAATCCAGCACCTTCACCCCCGACAAGGGATGGGGGGTGTCCTCTCCAGTGGCCCCAGAGCGGCGGAATTCGAAGGAGGATTCCATGAAATCGTTCAAATCCAGGTGCTTGCTCACCTGCTGCTGAATGTCTCCCGCCTCGAAGGGCTTGCGAATCACCCCAGAAATGCGCAGGTCTTTCAGGGTTTGGGGCTCTAAAAAATCTCTGGAATTGGCCAGCAGAATCAATGGTATGGCTGAAAATGCTTTATCGGCACCCAGGTGGCGGCACACGGGGTAACCCTGTTGGTGTTCCTCATTGCTGATCAGGATGAGGTCCGGGCGGACTTCTTTCACTTTTTCCAAGAAGCGGGCCGGATCAAACTCGTGATGCAGGGTGACCCCTTCCACGTCGAGGGAGGAGGCAATCAGCCCGTGAACAACCGAGTTTTCCTCCAGAATCAGAATAGATTTTGGCATGTTTTTCCTTCCTCCATGGGCGCCACCGACGGGTACCGCTTTGTACTCTTTTGTACTCTTCTTTGATAAAACGATACGATAGAAATAACAAGGCGGATCATCTTCACAATGTATCAGAATCCGCCCGTTTTCTGCCAGAGGAATTCGAGCCCCGGCCATGAACCCTGTTATGCTGCTGTTGAAACGGTTAAACCCTGGTGCCCCCTGGAGAAACAGGGCTTCGGGCGGCAGTGCCTGGGGGATTCACCTTCCCACCGATGCTCTTTCCCGCTATGTCAGCCGGGCTTTTTTGAAGAATCTGTTCCTGGTGGTGGCTTTTTTAATCACTCTGGTGGTGATCAGCACGTTTTTGGGCGAAGTAGACAAAGTGTTCAACGGCTGGGCCGGGGTGCGGGGGTTCCTGGAAAAAACCCTGCAAACCCTGCCCGATACCCTGGACCTGATGCTGCCCATGGGCATTTTGCTGGCGGCCCTGTTTACCTTCACCGGCTTTGGGCGCACCTCGGAACTGGTGGCCATGAAAAGCGCCGGCTTTAGCCCGCTGCGGATGATGATTCCGTTGATGGTTCTGATGGTTCCCATCGCGGCGTTTTCTTACGTGAATAAAAGTTATTTCCGGCCGTGGCTTAACCCGGAAAACGCCAGCCTGACCGAGGCCTCGGCAGAGCGCCAGAAATGGCGCATTCACGGGAACCGGTTATATTATTTCAGCCGGATGGACATGCCCAACGGCAGCCTGGGGGGAATCCAAATGTATCAAACCGACCCCCTGACCGGGAAAATTTCGGTCCTGGCCGCCATTCAACGGGGCGTTCGGGACGGGGAGGGGTGGCGGTTCCAGCGTATTTCCCAACAGCGGGCCGAAGGGACCCTGTGGGTGATGGAAAGCCAAGACAACCAGTGGGTTCCCCCAGAGGCCTTTCCTCAGGTGTTTCGGCCGATGGACCTGGACCTGGCCCACACCCCGTTTTTAGACCTGTATGGGGAAATTCAACGGCTGGCCCAGGAAGGCCGAAACGTGACCAACGCCTTGTTGGCTTGGTATGGCATCCCCGCGGCCCTGTACGCCATGTTCCTGATGGTGTGGATCGCCGTTTGTTTGTCTCAGGGCCATGTGCGATTCGCCCGGGGTTCTGGTGAGTTGCTGATCGCCATTGTGATCGGGCTGTGCTTTTGGGTGTCGAACGAGGTGTTCCAGATGTTGGGCCGGGGGGGGACGTTGACCCCCTTTCTGGGAGCCTGGATGGCCAATTTTTTGTTTACGGGTCTGGGAGGATGGCTGTTTTTGCGTGCCCGGTAACCCAGTGGCCCGGTCCTTGCTTTGAAACGGATGCCTCAATAGGCTTTCTGTTTGGGCATTGGGCCGGTAGATCGGCCACAACCCTTCCGTTTCCCTGGTTTTGTGGGGCAGAAGGATGGGAGCCAAAGGGCCCGCAAGGGCCAAAGGGAAATAGGCCCAGAAGGGCCAAAGGGAAAGGAAACCCGTGGGACAGCTCTTCGATCACAAAGAAATCTTCGCCTTCGGCAGCGGCAAGGGCGGCGTGGGTAAAAGCTTCTTGGCCACCAATGTGGCCCTGGTGCTGGGCCGCAAGGGCCGCAAGGTGCTGCTGGTGGATGCCGACCTGGGGGGGGCCAATTTGCACACCTGCCTGGGCATTCCCGCCCCCGAAGCCAACCTTTCGGATTTCATTCACCACAACCGTCCCATCCAAGACACCATCATCCGCACGCCCTTTGAAAACGTTTGGCTGATCAGCGGCGGGCAAGACATTTTGGGGATTGCCAACCCCAAGCACACCCAAAAAATGCGACTATTGAAAGCCCTGCAAGAGGTGGATGTGGAAGTGGTGCTACTGGACCTGGGGGCGGGCACCGGCCACAACACCCTCGATTTTTTTCTGGTGGCCGACAAAGGCGTGATGGTCGTTATGCCCGAGCCGACCTCGGTGGAAAACGCCTATCGCTTCATCAAAAGCGCCCTCTATCGCCGTTTGATCGTGCTGGCCTCGGACCCGGCGGTGCGGGACCTGGTGGAGAAAGCCTCCGACCGGCGCAACGACGCGGGCATTCGCACCCCGGCGGAACTGGTGGAACAGGTGGTGAAAATGGATCCCACCACCGGCCAAATGTTGCGAGACTCTCTGAAGCAGTTTCGCCCCCGGATTGTGCTGAATCAGGTGCGCTCCCTGGCCGATATCCGGATTGGGTTTGCCATGCAGGCGGCCTGTCAGAAATACTTCGGGCTGGAAGTGGATTTTGTGGGTTATCTGGAAAACGACGACCAAGTGTGGCGCTCCATCCGCACCCGCCAGCCTTTGGCCGCCATGGGGGGAGGAAAACTCTTCCGTAGTTTTGAAACCATCGCCTTTAATCTTTTGTCCAATCAACAGTTGAAACCCGAGTGACTTTTCGGGTATACCTATCTCTACACCAAAAACATTTTTATACTCAGACCAATCCCCAACCCGGCCCCCCGGACCCTACTGGCCGGGGAAACCTGATTTTGGGTGGGGGAATGAAAATACCATGAAACCTTTGCATCAACAAAATTATTACGAAATCCTCGGTATCCCCAGAGAGGCCACGCCGGAGCAAATCCGCAAAGCCTTCGAAATGAGCAAGCAAACTTTCGAGTCCAACTCTCTGGCCACCTATTCCCTGTTTTCCGACGAGGAAAACAGGGAGATTTTAACGCTGACGCAAAAGGCTTACAATACGCTGTTCAACTTGAACCTGCGCCAAGCCTATGACCAGCAACTGCAAAGTGAAGAGCAGACCTCCACCACCAAACGAAAAACCAAAACCCCGGCATCTCCAGACAAACCCTCCATCCAATCGGTTTCTTCCCAAGAGGATGATCTTCCTCCCATGGGGAAAAACGCCTTGCAGCCCTATATCGCGGGCACCAAACCTTTCGATGGCTCGGCCCTGAAAGCCGCCCGGCTGCTGGCGGGCATCAGCCTGGATGAACTGGCCAGCCAAACCAAAATCCGGAAAACTTATCTGAGCTATCTGGAGGCCGAATCGTTTTCCAGCCTTCCGGCATCGGTGTACGTGCGGGGGTTTGTCAAGCTGGTGGCGGCGGCTTTGTCTCTTCCCATTGAGCAAACCGCCCAAGACTACATGAACCGATACGCCTCGGCCACCCAACCAGGCCAAGCGCCCCACGGAATCTAACGGAAATTCTTGGGATCCCCCCCCTGGGCGCCATCCTGAGACCCATCTATCCGATATCCTGATGTTATCCCCCTATGGTCTTGTCATGGCCGGGTTTATTTCGAGACTTCGGCCTCACCAACCGCCGCATCACCAGGGTTTTTGCCGTGAACTTCACCCCGCATATTGACCCCATAGGCACCCAGACCGTAAAGTAGGGGGTATTTCTTATTCCCCAGCTTCGTTCACCTTTATGCCAGAGTTAGGCTCCCATGCTCACCACCATCCGCAACCACTCTCAATCGTGGATCATCAAGACCCTGTTGGGGTTTATCGTCATTACCTTCGTGATCTCCTTTGGCGTGGGCTCGTTTGAGGCCAGCAAAACCGTTTTGGCCAAGGTGGATGGGGAAGAAATTCTTAAGCGAGATTTTGAACGGGCCTACCAATATCGACTGAACGATATGCGGGGTCAGTTTGGCCCCCAAACCGAGCAAATCGCCCGTCAGACCAATCTTGCCCGCCGGGTGTTGGATGAAATGATTGAGCGGCTGCTGGTGCTGGAGGCCGCCAAAAAGCGGGGAATGCTGGTGACCGATTACGAGGTAGAAACCGTCATTCGCACCAATCCCGGCTTCCAGTCGGGAAACCGCTTCGATTATTCTGCCTATACAAACCTGCTCAGCCGAAACGGCCTGCTTCCGGGGCAGTACGAAGCCAGTATCCGTGAAGAGCAGCTCACCAAGAAATTTCACCAAAACGCCACCCTGGGAATATTTGTGGGCCAAGCCGAAGTGGACCGCCGCTACCAGGAAGAGTTCCAAACCGTGGAGGTGGAGTTTGTGCGCCTGGACCCGGCTCAGGTGAAAGACGCAACCGTGAGCGAGGCCGACATCAAGCAGGAATACGAGGTCAGCCAAAGCATGTATTCCGTGCCGGAAACCATGCGGGTGCGTTACTTTACCCTGACCCTAGACCAGGTGCGGGCCCAAACCACCCTGCCCGAAAAAGCCGCCCAGCATTATTACGAGCGGAACCTTCAGGAGTTTTCTACCCCTGGAAAGGTGCGGGCCAGTCACATTCTGCTCAAGGTGAACAAAGACACCCCCCCCGCCGAACGGGAGAAGTTATTGAAGCAGGCCAAGGCCATTCGGGAGGAAGCCCGCAAAGGGGCCGATTTCGCGCAGTTGGCGAAAAAATACTCCCAAGACAGCAGCCGCGGCCAGGGGGGAGACCTGGGCTTTTTTGGTCATGGCCAAATGGTGGGGCCGTTTGAAGCGGCCGCCTTTGCCCTGAAACCGGGGGAAATCAGCGACGTGGTCACCTCGCCGTTTGGTTTCCATATTATCAAAGCCACCGCGGTGAAAGCCGGCAGCGTGACCCCCTTTGCCCAAGCCAAAGCGGGCATTGAGCGCAAACTGTTGGACATGCGGGCCGAGCGCAAACTGGAAACCGAATTGGATCGGCTGAACGCCCTGGCCGCCGACAAGGGCATTGAGGCCGCGGCCCATGCGGCTGGTCGGCCCCTGGCCGAAACCCCCTCGTTCAACGGGGCTTCTCTGCTGCCGGGGCTGGGGTCGGCGGGAGAATTGTTTTCCATGGCTCGTGGGCAAAAGCCGGGGGCCGGGGGCCTGTGGCGCCGCAACCCAGTGATGGGCCATGTGATTTACCGGGTGACCGCGGTGGAACCGGCCCATGTGCGCCCCCTGGATGAGGTGCGGGACCAGGTCACCCAGCGGGCCTTGGAGCGGGCCCGGCAAGACAAAACCCGCCAAGCCGCTCAGGCCCAGGCTGGCCGGATCAAAACCCCCCAAGAATTGGCCCAACTGGCCCGCTCCATGGGCGCTCGGGTAGAAACCACCACCGTCACGGCGGGGGCTCCCATCCCCAAAGTGGGCAACAACCCGGCGTTTCGTTCCGCCGCTTTCCGGTTGCGAGACAGCCAGCCTGTTCAAGTCAGCGGTTCCGGCGCGGATATTTACCTGCTGCTGCTGAAGCGGCGGTTCATCGCCAACCCGGAAAAAGAACAAGAGCGAAAAAACGAGATCCGCTCTCGTATGTACGCCGAGTGGGAAAGTTATTTCCGGGAGAAACTGTTTTTTCATCTGAGAGAGCAGGCCAGTATTGACCTGAAATCTCCCCAGGAACTCTCTCAGTTTTAGGTCTGTTCAACAGTTCCTTCCGGTATGGTCGGGGGGGAGGGGAAAATAGAAGTTAGACGAAAGTCTTCCCCCCATACGCTCCCCCACACTCTTCACATCCTTCCGTTCTTCATGATCCCTGAAAGCATCATCCGGCTGCTGTCTCTTCCCTACTTGGTTCCGGTGGCCATTGGCTTCAGGAGCCTGTGGGAGCTGCGCCGCTGGCGCGGGGCCCCCGCCCGCCTCGAACCCTCCGAGCATTCTTCCGGAGGTTGGGCCCCCTATGGGGCCACCCTGGTGTGGGCTGGCCTTGCGCTGGGAGAATACGGAATGAACCGCCCCCACGTTGGGGGGTGGGCCATGGTGGTGGGGTTGGGGCTGTGGGGGGGCACCCTGGCTCTGCGGGGCTGGGCCCAGGCTTCTCTGGAGCAATGGCCTGTCAACCCAGGGCCAAAAGCCCCCCATGCCCCGAAAAACCTGTCGCTCCCCCCAGTCACCCAGGGGCCCTACCGGTTTCTCCGCCATCCAGAATACGCCGCGGTGCTGGGGGAAGTGCTGGCGGTGGAATTGTTGACCGGGGGCTGGTGGTCCTTGGCGGTGGGGGGGGGCTTGGTGGGGGGGGCAGTGCTGTGGCAGATCAGGGCCGAGGAGGCCCGCTGGGGGGAAGACACTGCCTGGAAAACCCATACCCAGGGGTTAAAACGGCTGCTGCCCAAGGTTTGGTGATCTTCCGGGGTTAGGCCCCGCCGTAGGGAATCCGCACCAGTTCCACCAGGTCCACCTTCCAGCGGCCATCGGCTTCTTTTAACAGCAGCATGTTCAGGTCGCGGGTTAGGTTTTTTTTGTTGGCCTTGTTTTGAAAAGTCAGCTTGGCGCGAATGTACACCATGGTGCGAAAGCGGAAATCGGCCTTCAGAAACCGAGGGTCGGGCCGCCCCACGGGTACCCAATTCTGCCCCACCATCCGCTGGGCAAAGTCTTCGCGGGTAATTCGTTTTTTGCTGTCGGCCCACCCTTCGTCATACAACTCAAAAAACGATTCTTCCTGCCACATGGTTAAAATGCGGCGGAAGGATTTCATGGATTCTTCCTCCAGGGCCTGCACCTCGTAACGGTTGGGGGTGGCCTGGGCCGGGAGCCCCCCCAGCGCTCCGGCGAAGATCAGCCCCCAAAGGATGCGCTGCCCAAGGCCCTGAATTCGTCTTCCTGACCGTGTCATCTGCTTTCTCCTTCCTGAAATGGGGACCCTGTTCCCACAGTTTCTTGTTCTTACCATTCCTGCCTGGGGAAAGGCCATGGGGCCATCCTACACGGTTCCGTTTTTCTCGATAACCCGCTAACATAAAAAAAGTTTGACCCTTAACCCGAAGAAACCCCGCCTTTTTGGAAGCCCTTCTCATGGCCGATCAACCCACCCTCAGCGATGAACTGCGCCGGTTTCATTACCTGGTGGCCGAGCAAAACACAGCCCTGCTGGGCATGATGACCAAAGCCTTGAAAGACGCCGGGGCCTATAAAATCACCACCCAAGAGAATGGGGCGGAAACCTGGCAGGCATGGAAAAAAGATAAAAACTTTCAGGTGGTTATCTGCTCGAACCTGCTCCCCGAAATGGGTGGGATCGACATCCTCACCCGGATTCGGAGCGACAAGGACATCAAATTTCAACCGGCTTTTTTGCTCACTTCTCAAGACAACACCCCCCAAGCCGCCAACCAAGCCCTCGACGCCATGGCCGATGTGTTTTTGGGTAAGCCCTTCTCGGCGGGGCAGTTTTTAGAAAAAGTGCAAGAAGCCGTGGAAGTACGCAAGCAAATTTCCGGGGCCGATAGTTTTAAAATCGCCCTGGAATCCTCTCGTTCGTTTGAAACCCGGATGCCAGTGGCCCTGATTCACGACCGCAACGCTTCCCGGGGGGAGTGCGAGGAAGTATCGTCTCAAAAATGCGTCGTTCGCTCCAACCTGAACTATGGCCTGGGAACCACGTTGGTGCTGCAATTTCCCAAGCCCGATGGAACGGGATTGTATCAGCCCACCAAGGGCACGGTGATGAAAACCGAACGGGTGCCGGGAGAAATCGGCATGTACCGGGTGCACATTCACTTTCAGCAGCCCCTGCGAGAGCACCAAGGCAGTGGTCTGGGCGGGGGCCTGTCTTCTCCTCAACCCTCCTAATTTCCCCACCCCCGGATATTTGCCGGAAATCCAAAGGTCTTGGTAATATGAAAGGAAAACGGAGGATGTGGTCGTGGTGGGTGGTGGCGGGGTGTTTGTTGGTCCCTGCCGGTTGTGGGTATAAAACCCCCCCCCACCCCGACTTGCGGCGAATTCCCCCCCTCACCGGGGTGCGGATTCAGCAGCGGGAAGATTACGCCCTGATCAGTTGGATCCGTCCCTCTGCCGATTTGCGCGGCCAATGGGGAGAGGTGATGGGGTACTGGCTGCGGATAGATGTGTATCCGGTGGATTGTGAGACCTGTTCTCCCAATACGGAACAGGCTTTTCTGCCGGAAGGGTCCGACCAGGTGCAAGCGGAGTTTGACCGCCTGTTTACCCTGTACAGAATGCGCCCCACGCCGGGAAAGTGGGAATTTCAGATTTCTGTGAGGTATTCATCCGGAATATCAGACCCTTCCGCTAAATTGCCCCTGGGTCGGCTCAACCAAATCCCAGCCCACTCGGTATCTTGGGCCTGGGAATCACCTTCCAATGGTTCCTCCCGGGAATCCACGGGGCGGAGGAACCTTCTTTTGTCTTGGCAGCCCCGAAGGGAACAAGTTTTGCGTTCCTATCACCCAGCAGAAACCCGGGAGACCCAGGTCCGCTATTTCAGGGCCAATCTTTACCGTCGAATCGAGGGTAACCCCTGGCCTTTGGCCCCCCTGAACCCCAAACCTTTGGATATCTACCATTGGACCGATGCCATCCCCACACCCGATCCGACCAAGCCCTCCCCACGGGTGGAGTATGCCCTGCGGCTGGTGGATCAATTCGGCGGAGAGGGGCCGCTGTCTCCCGTGGTTCAGGTGCAGCCGGCAGAAGCCGCTCGGCAATAACGGGAAAGGGATTGGCCGGAATGTTGGCGGGCGTGTTGATCGTCCTCTCCGGCTGTTCCGACCTGTCGGTGCTGAACCCCTGGCGCGCCAAAGAACTATCCACCCAGCTGGCCCAGAGAGAGTTGGAACTCCGGAAACAAGTTGAGAGCCAGCCGGAGGATGCCGAATTGCTGCATGAGTTGGCCCAGGTGCTGGTGAAAGAAAACAAACCCGCCGAAGCCGAGCCCTACGCGGCCCAGGCTGCCAAGTTGAATCCCTACGACGCCCAAATTTTAGTGACCCTGGGGGATGCCAACCTGGGGCAAAAGAAGTATTTCCCCGCCCTGATGGCCTACAACCAAGCCAGCCAAATAGACCCCGACCTGCTGTCGGCCAGCGTGAAACTGGCCATGACCCATGAACTGGTGAACCAAACCGACCGCGGGTTGGAAATCTTAGCCAAAATCACCGCGCGGGATCCACGTTATTTCGAAGGCCGGTTTCAGTATGCCCGCATGCTGTTTGCCTTGGGCCGCCAGGCCGAGGCCCGCCGAGAGGTGGAAGCCGCCCTGGGGGTGTCTCCCAACGATCACGATGCCCGGGTGCTGAAAATTCGCATCTTGAAGGCCAGCGGTAACTTTTCGGTGGCTTCCCTGGTGATCAGCGATGACCTTCGCCAGTGGCCGGGAGACCCGGATTTGCTGCGTGAGCAACTGGATATTCATTACCAGCGACAGGAATGGGACGACGCCCTGAAGGTGATGGGCCAATTGCGCCAAAAAGATGGTTTGGAAACCGAAGATCAATTGGTGCGGGTGGAGATCTTGCGGAGCAAAGGAGAAATTCAACAAGCCGACCAGTTGCTGGCTGGGCTGGCCCGCCACCAACCTTCCCATCCGGGGGTGTTGTTGGCCCTGGCCAGGGGGGCCATCTCCCGGGGGGAACACCCCCAGGCCATGGAATCGCTGAATACCCTGCTAGATATTGAGCCCAACCAACAGGAAGCCCTGTATTGGAAAGCCGTGCTGCTGTTCCGGGCAGAGGAAACCGACCAAGCGCAAACCCTGTTGAACGCCGCGGAAAAAATCAATCCGGAAAATCCGCAGATCAAGCTGCTGAAAATTCAGCGGCTGATGGCCGAGCGAAAACTGGAGGAGGCACGGCTGCGGATTGAAGAATACTTGAAATTGAACCCCACCGATTTTCGGGGATTGCTGGTGAAGGGGGAGTGGCTCACCCTGACCGGCCGCTTTGCGGAAGCCAAACAAGTGTTGGATGGGCTGCCCGACCATGGAACGGCCATCTTGTTTGCCCGGGCCAGGCTGGCCTACATTCAAGGCGATTACAATGCCGCGCTGGAGGGGGCGAAACCCCTGCTGGCCATGAAAGACCCCCCCTGGGAGGCGGTGTATCTGGCCGGTACCGCGGAAGGCCGCCTGGGAAACACCCGCAAGGCGCTGCAAATGCTCACCCCCTACCTTACCCGGGGAGAAGGCCTGGGGGCCTTTCACCGGGCCGTGGGGAACCTGTATCAAATGGAGGGAAACCTGAAGCAGGCCGAAGCGGTGTTCAACCGGGGGCTGGCGTTGTATCCCCGAAACTATGGGTTGATTGAGGGGGCCAGCCGGGTGGCCGAAGAAAGCGGCAACTGGGTGCTGGCCCGGGATCTGCTCGAAGCCGGGCTGGAAAAAAACAACCATTACCGCACGGTGTTTTTAGAGCGGCTCAGCCGGGTGTATCGGCGGATGAACAACCAGGAGAAAGCCCGAAAAACCCTCATCTTGTACCTCACCGCCAGTGACCCGGTTTTATTCGAGGGCAGCCGCCCGCCGGAAGAAGGCGTGTTGTTCCGTCAAAACATCCCGTTTGTGGATATCCCCGGCACCACTGCGGCGCCCATGCTGGAAGCTCCCGCCCCAGCTCCACCTACTGAACCTGCCTCGTCTCAGCCCCCTCAGCCCGCCCCCTAAGGGGGGCAGTTCGCAATCGGGGGGTGTATTTCCGCCCTCCTGTCTTCTCAATTCGAACGGTTGAAGAAAATAACCGATGGCTTCGAGTATTTGGACCTCACCCCCCGCCCCCTCTCCCGAAGAGAGGGGGAGCTCAATGGCGTTTGGGCGTTGCTTGTTTCCGCTCAGTTTTCACCAACTGAACGGTTGAAGAAAATAACCGCTGGCTTCGAGCACTGCCCCTCTCGTAAAGCACCCCTCCCCTGCCCGCTGTGCGGACATCCCCTCCCCTTCGTGGAGGGGAAATAAAGCGAAGCCGAAAAGTTAATCGCTTGCTTCCTTCCGGTCTCCTCATCCAAACGGATTCTATCTCCACCCCTCGGCCTAAGCCGTATTGTCCCTCCACGATGGGGAGGGACAGGCACCGAAGGTGCCAGGGAGGGGTGCTTTAACGGATGAACAGAATAACCGCTGGCTTCGAGTATCGGGACGGCGGAAGAAGAAATGAGAATAAAGGGGATAAAAAAGGAAGGGAAAGAATCCGATGGGGAAAAAACGAGGAACGCCGGGGCTCCGGTCGCTGGGGAGGGGGGGGCTGCGACCGGAACCCACGGCGTCTCGTTCTATGGTATAACGTTAGGCTGTGGGAGAAGTTCCCTGGCCAGCCAAGGCATTGTTCAACATCTGCTGATAATGGGGTTTGGGCAGGGCCCCCATCCGCATATCCACCACCGTGTTGCCCACAAACACCGCCACGGTGGGAATGGAGCGAATGTTCATGGCCCCAGACACGCCCTGGTTTTCATCCACATTGACTTTTACCACCTTGGCCCGGCCCTGAAACTCGCTGGCCACTTCCTCCATGGTGGGGGCCACGGCCCGGCAAGGCCCGCACCAGGGGGCCCAGAAATCCACCATCACCGGCACCCCGGCTTCGACCACTTCTTTCACAAACGTTTCATCGGTTAATTCCATGACCAAACTCATGGGCTGTTCCTCCAATTGATCTTGTGGTTGTAACGGAAGATTTCGCGAAAGGTTCCGTTATTCAGTTGTTTTGTGCCGTTGACTTGCCGGGGGCATAGCCCTGGTTTTCACGGACAACGATCATCCAGACAATCTTAGGATAGTATCCCCCCAGAGGTTACACTGTGACCAAGTTACCATCCCATTGATCGGGGCGCATTCTGGCGTTAAAATATAACCCATCCACCCCGCGCTCACTGGGCGATGGTTTTACCCAGACGGTTTACGGAAGATTGTTCTTAGGAGCTTGTTTTACTTATGTCTTCCCCCTTTACCATTCTGACCTTCCCCGATCCCTTCCTGCGGCGAAAAGCCGATCCGGTGGAAACCTTCGATGCCGCCTTGGCCGAGCTGGCCCGGCAGATGACCGCCGCCATGTATCAAAATGAGGGCATGGGCTTGGCGGCCCCCCAGGTGGGGCGCTCCATCCGGTTGGTGGTGACCGACATTTTCGCTGGAGACGATGACCCCGCCCTGCGGAAGCCCAGGGTGTGGGTGAACCCCCGCCTGACGGAACAAGAAGGCGAATGGGTGGGGGAAGAAGGCTGCCTCAGCGTTCCCGAATTTCGGGCCGACGTAAAGCGCTCCCGCCGGGTAACGGTGGAATACCAAACGGTGGAGGGGGAACACCGCCGGGAAACCTTGGAGGGTCTGGAGGCGGTGTGCCTGCAGCACGAGGTGGATCACCTGGAGGGAAAATTGTTCATTGACTATCTTCCTCCCCTACGGCGGGATATGGTGAAAAAACGGCTGGCCAAGGTGGCCGCCATGGCCTAACGGTACGGGTTACGGTTGCCATGCAACACATTCGGTCTTATCCGTCTTGTCCATCTTATCATACCGAAAGATCAGCCTTCCCCATCCCATTCTCTCCAGGTTCCGCTATGCGTTTGAAGTCCGCCAATCAACATGTGCGCTTCTCATGGTTAGGGAAAGGCCTGCTGGTGCTGGCCCTAAGCATCTCGGTTCTACAGGGGACCCCCGCCAGGGGGGCCAAGAACCAAGGCATGAATCAGGCCGTCGTGGTGGCGGGGGGCAAGGAGATTCGGGTAGACATCGCCGACTCCGACGCCCTGCGGGCCATGGGGTTGGGGGGGCGGAAAGGGCTGGGGCCCAACGAAGGCATGTTGTTTGTGTATGCCAGCCCTGGGCGCTATGGGTTTTGGATGAAGCGAATGGTGTTTTCCATTGATATCGTGTGGTTGCATAACAATCAGGTGGTGTACGTGGCTTCCAGGGTGCCGTTCCAGCCCCCCGGCACCCCCGATGGTGATTTGCCCACCTATGCCCCAGACGCCGAGGCCAACTTTGTGCTGGAACTGGCTGCCGGGCAGGCCGAACGGTTGGGGTTGCGGCCTGGGTCTCGGGTTGAATACCGCTGGTAAAGGGTTCGGTTTTTCTCTCCCCGTTTATTCTTCAATCACCTCTTGATTCTCGAAGCCGGTGGATTCGAGCCATTGGACCTCACCCCCCGCCCCCCTCTCCCGAAGAGAGGGGGAGTTCAATGGCGTTAGGGCGTTGCTTGTTTCCGTTCGCCCAACCCATCCGAACGGGAGAATAGAATAGCCGGTGGATTCGAGCCATTGGACCTCACCCCCCGCCCCCCTCTCCCGAAGAGAGGGGGAGTTCAAAGGCGTTAGGGCGTTGCTTGTTTCCGTTCGCCCGACCCATCCGAACGGGAGAATAGAATAGCCGGTGGATTCGAGCCATTGGACCTCACCCCCCGCCCCCCTCTCCCGAAGAGAGGGGGAGTTCAAAGGCGTTAGGGCGTTGCTTGTTTCCGTTCGCCCGACCCATCCGAACAGGAGAATAGAATAGCCGGTGGATTCGAGCCATTGGACCTCACCCCCCGCCCCCCTCTCCCGAAGAGAGGGGGAGTTCAATGGCGTTAGGGCGTTGCTTGTTTCCGTTCACCCGACCCATCCGAACGGCCGAATGAAATAGCCGGTGGATTCGAGTAAAGGGCCCCTAACTGTTTTTGGAGGGAACTTTTTCGGGGGATTTACGGGTGCCGTCCATGGGGACCACCCGCAGGTCCGCCGCAGAGGCATCGCTCACCTCGTCAATGCGCAAAATGGCGTGGTAGGGCAGCCAGGTGCGCTTGATGTCGGCGAATTCTTTGCGGATCCGTTCGGTTTGGGGGTTGTGCAGCAGGCCCCCTTCGGGGAACACAAAGCCAGAGATTTCCACCAGCCCGTACATGTCGGAGGGCGACACGTACCGGGCCGTGACCTGGATGATTTCTTCTTCTTCACCGACTTCATTGGTGAAGGTCACGCGGTAGTAAGTGCGTTCTCGTTTGGTCATGGGAAGCGGGGGATTCGGGCGACGCAGGGGCAGAAGATCAAGAACTGCCCAGTGAAGGTTACCTCCACTCTATCCTCTCCTGGCGGGGTTTACAAACCACAAATGGGCCCCATGGGCTAACGGTTTGATCGTGTTGAAGATTATAAATCCACTTGGGGGGTGGTCCGCTCCAGCCCGGCAGACTGAGCTTCCATCACCGCCCGAGCGGCGGTTTCTCGGGCTGCGGATTCTCGGGGGCCGCCCTGGGTAAAACCCATGTATTGGTTGATGGCCCAGGCGGCATCTTTGTTGGCCTGGGTTTCTTCTTTGGAGCACCCGCCGGGGTTTTGCAGTTGGTTCCCCCAATAGTCAGAATGCCCGGCGTGGGCGATGCGGGTTTGCTGAAAGTAGGGCAGGGGAATCCAGCAATGGTTTCGGCCCAAGGCGGTGGGCAGCACGCCTTCTCCCGGCCCCCCTAGGCTTTGCCCCAGGGGAAAGGCATAGGTCAGCACCAGGTCATCCCAAGAATGCAGGCTGTGCCAGGGAATCTCTCCCTGGCTCCATTGCAGCCAGGTGGGGCGCAGGTCTCCCTGCTTACCGGTTTCTAACTTATGGGTGGGCACCGCCGCCGCCAAGTACAACACGCGGTGAATCCACAGCCGATCTTTCACGGGCAGGTTTTTCAGGGTTTCCAGAATGACCCGGCAGCCCATGGAATGGCCGATGAATTCGACCGACAGCGGTTGGTCCGCCGGGCGGTGGGCCCCCAGGCTGCTCAGGAAGGCCGCGAACAACCGGCCTGTTTCTCTGGCCCGGCCAATGGCAAAGGGATAAAAGGCGGGCCGCGCCAGTTCCGGGGCGTCCAGGTCTCCGGCCCAAAACACCTGCACCACCTGCCGCCCCGACGCCAGGGGGGTGTTGTCGCGGCCGGGGGCCAGGGCCCCCTGGGCCAAGTTCATCCCCCGATAAGCCTCTCGCCCCTCTGCCTGGGTTACGTTAAACCCATGCACCAGAAACACCACGCCAAGGGCGGGGTCTCCGGCCAGGGCTTCGCCCAGGGCGGTAATATCGCCGTGGGCTTCTTGGGTGTCTCCCCCCACGGGGGATTGCCGAAAGCTCAATTCCAGCCAGGGTTGGGTGTCCATGGGTCAGCCCCTCTTTTTCAGGCCCGCCAGCGCCGACACCACGTCTTTGGCAAAGGGAGAGATCATGCCGCCCATCACCGCCAGGCCCGCGATGGTCCATCCGCTCATCGTTTCACGCCCGGCTCCGTTCGACAGGGCGTAGCCAATCAACAGGGCACCGGAGACCACCGAAACCCGCTGGTTCAGTTGGGCCCACAGGGTGTCTATTTTGTTTTGCAGGGCGTCTAGTTTGCGGGCGGCCAGTTTGGTCACCTGGGTTTTGGCTTGCAGGGCCTGCTCCAGCGACACCGGTGTTTTCCCTTTGGTGGATTTGCCCTGGAGAGATTGGGCATAGGCCAGCCAAGTTTCACCCTCTGGGCTTAGGGTGCCGGGGGAGGCCGCCGCCAACACGCCATACACATGGGGGAACAAATGGGGGAAGTCCAGGGCCTGGTTGGCCGCCGCTTGGATCTGGCCCATCATTTTGGTGGTGGGTTGGTCAAACAGGGCATCGCCGGGGTGGAAGTCTCCCAGCAGCAAACCAGACATCCGCCCCAACAGGCCAGGAGACGATCCGGGGGCGGAGCCCGTGGCCAGCAGAATCAACTGCTCGTAGGCTCGGGGGTTGGGCCGGGCGTTCAGCCAGCGCCGCACCTGCCAGCGGTGAAAAAACAACCGCAGGTGAAACATGTTTTTCACCAGCTCCATCAGGGTCATGACCAGTAAGCCTACCGCCACCAGTACCTCGCCGACCTCAATGAGTTTTCCGGCTTCTATGCCGATAAAATCCGACAAGGTTTGTAAAATGGTGGCCGCTTGGCCAGTTCCAGATTCAGGGGGCATGGGCACCTTGGGGGGGAGGGGTGATCAGGAGTGCGACAGTGGACACCTCACCTTAATTCAATTGTTTTTCCAAGATCAAGTGTATTTTTATTTGCGGCATCCCATCCGCACCCAATACTCCCCTCCGGTGGGTGATGCGCTTGCATCCGTTCAGTTTTCACCAACCAAACGGTTGTAGAGAATAGCCGATGGCTTCGAGTCTTTCCCCTCCCTGATTGGGGAGGGGATGCCCCCGCCAGGGGGCAGGGGAGAGGTGCTTTTGGGAATCACTCGAAGCCGCGATGCTATGCGCTTGCATCCGTTCAATCTTCATCCACCGAACGGTTGTAGAGAATAGCCGATGGCTTCGAGAAAAGGATTGGGGGGTGAAGATTTACGCCGATTGGGCCAGCAGGTCTTCGACCGTGCGGGGCCAATGGAATTCCCCCACCAGGTCCAGGGAGAACACGTCTAGGGAGGCCTGGGTCAACCCGCCGCCCGCCAGGGAGTGGGTGGCGAAGGTTCTGGCCAGGGCCAGGGTCAGGGGGTTGATGGTTTTGGTTTCGGCCAGTTTTCGGTATTGCTGAACGATGCTGGCTTGGGTGGGGCAATCGTTGAACCAAGCGGCCTGCTTGGCGGTGGTATACAGGGTTTTCAAAAACCCCCGGATAAACTCCACCTGTTCGGGGTAGGGGAACACCACGGCTTCTACTCCCCGGCAAAATGTTTCGAATCCTTCCGGCGCCAGGGCCAGCAGGGGGGGAAGCTGTTGACCCATGGCCTGCCGCATTTTGTTGGCCAGGGTTTTCCGGCCGTTTTCATCCAGGTGAGAAAACCGGAATTGGGCCTGGGCGGTTTCGGCCTTCACCACCGCGTCGCCCAGGCGGGCCAGCAGGGCCCCGTACCCCGATGGTGCCGTGGCTTCCGCGGCCCCCGCCGCTGGAGCTATGCGGGCTTGGCCGCGGGCCATTTCCAGCAGGCGGCCAGCCAGGGTGGCCGCCGAGAACCGCCCCAACGCCTGACCCAAAATCTGCAGGGTGACGTCGGCCAGCTTCGACTCCAGACGAGCCAGGGTGGTGGGTTCCAGGCCCCGCAACTCAGGGGGCAGGTTGTCCAGGTTTTTTTGCAGCCCCGCCGCCAGCCGGGTTAGGGCGCCCTTGCCTTCCCCCGACAGGTACACCAACTGGGCTTGGCGCAGTTTCACCGCCAGCCACAGGCATCCCTGGCGGAAGGGAGACACCATGCTGGCTCCCAGCTTCACTTGCAGGGCGTTTAATTCTGGGGTGGACGATGCCGCGCGAAAGTGGACATCGAGCAGGTGATACACGCTTTGGGCCAGGGGGCCAGACAGGGTCACGGCTTCCATCTCGGAAAGCAAGCTGGGAGCGGCTTTGTCCAGGGCCTCCACGGCTTTTTCTTGAAAGCGCCCGGGGTTTCCCCAGGTTTCTTGCAGCACGGGCATTACCCCCTGCATCAGGCGCTGGATGGTTTCTTTGTTTTTTCCGGCCAAAATCCGTTCGGCCTGATCGGTGGGAGACGCAGCCATGGGGGTTCTCTGGGGGTGAGGTTGTCCATCCCGGTTGTGGGGCGCCCGTTATGCCGTGCGAGAGAACTGCACCGGGGGTTTGCTGCCTTTTCGCAGGTAAGCGTCGAAGGTCATGGCGATGTTCCGCAGGAACAACTGCCCCTGATCGGTGACGGTGATGCCCTCTGGAGAAAGGGTCACCAAGCCATCGTCTTGCAGGGGGGCCAGGGCTTCCAGTTCTCCGGCAAAGTGGCTTTGGAACGGAATCTGGTAGGCCTGCTCCATCTGCCCAAAATTTACCCCCCCCTGGCAGAACAGGTTTTGGATGACCTGGCGGCGCAGGCGGTCGTCTCCGCTCAGCTCCAATCCGCGAATCACGGGCAGCTCGCCTTTTTCCAGGGCTTTGTAATAATGGGGCAGCTTTTTTTCGTTTTGCCAGAAGGCATGGTTGAAATCGCTGATGGCGCTGATGCCAAAGGCCAGCATGTCGGTTCCGGCTTTGGTGGTGTAGCCCATAAAGTTCCGCCGCATAGAGCGGTTGCGGAAGGACACCGACAGGTCATCATCGGGCTTGGCAAAGTGGTCCAACCCAATGGGTTGATAACCCCACGACAAAAACCGCTCCCTGGCCTGCAGAAAAATATCCATCTTTTCTTGGCTGCCGGGCAGGTCCGCTGGGTCGAACCGGCGGTGATAGGGATGAGAGTCGGGCAGGTGGGCGTAGTGGTACAGCGCCACCCGGTCCGGGCCCAAGGTTTTTACCTGGGCCATGGTTTTTTGAAAGGTGGCGGTGGTTTGCTTGGGCAGCCCGTAGATCAAATCAAAGTTGACCGATAAAAAGCCCAGTTTGCGGGCCTGCTCCACCACGCCAGCCACCATGTCGTAAGGCTGCACCCGGTTCACCGTTTCCATCACTTCGGGGTCGAAGTCTTGAACCCCCAGGCTCAGCCGGTTGAACCCCAGGGCCCTTACCCGTTCCAGATAATTTTTGTTCAGGGTGCGGGGGTCAACCTCAATGCTCATCTCGGCATCGTCTTGAAAGGGAAACAACGCCCGGGCTTTGGCCACCAAGCGTTCCATTCGGGCAATGTTTAGGTAATTGGGGGTGCCGCCCCCCAGGTGATACTGGGCCACCGGCCAGCGGTGTTTCATTTGCCCCGCCGCCAGTTCCATTTCTTTTTCCAGGGCATCGGCGTAGGGCTGGGCAATCTCTTCGTGGGGAGAAATCACCACGAAACAGCCGCAGTAGTAACAGCGGGTTTTGCAAAAGGGAATGTGGGTGTACAAAGACAAAGAGGTTTGCCGGGCGGGTTCCATGGCGGCAATCCAAGCCGCGGCCTGGGTGCCGTCGGCGGGCTTCCAAAAGGGAATGGCGGGATAGGACGTGTACCGGGGGGCCGATACGTTGTATTTGTTCAGCATTTCACTGGTGACATCCATGGGGCCATTCCAAACGAAAAAGGGTGAATGAATCTCTTATACCATGGTACCTATTTTAGAAAAAAATCCCCCGGATGGAAAAGAAATTCCGTAAAAATATTTTTGCCCCCAGGGGGCGCCTGGGGTAAACTTTGGTTCATCAACCGGATCCAATATTCTTTCACCGGCGGTTTTGGGCCCTCTTTCCGGGGCCGCACTGGCGGTGAAAAAACGGCTTTATTTTCAGGCTGAACGCGAATCATCACCCATGGATCATACCTTTCACCGGATGGTGTTGTTCGACATCGATGGCACTCTGCTCGACACCAACGGGCGGGCGGTGAAAGCCCTGGAAGACGCTTTTACCGAGGTTTACGGCGTGCGCCCGCCCAACGATGGCCGCCTGATGGACGGGAAAACCGAACTGGCCATTGTGTATGACTTTGCCGCGGCGGCTGGTTTGCCCAGAGAGGCGGTTCCTCCCCGGCTAGAGGCCCTGTGGGAGGCTTATTTTTTTTTGCTGCCCCAGCGCATGTCGGCGGAGCACATCACGGTTCATCCTGGGGTGAAAGACCTGTTGCGTCGGCTGAACGCGATGGAGGGTGTGCTGGTGGGGCTGCTCACCGGCAACTGCGAGGAATCTTCCCGCCTAAAATTATCAGCCGCCGGGCTGGAAGAAGAATTTGCCCTGGGGGCCTTTGGGCAATACCACGAAAGCCGGATGGACCTGCCCCCCCTGGCCCTGGAGGCCGCCCGCTTGGAGTGGGGAACGGTGTTTCCCGGCCGGTCGGTGGTGGTGGTGGGGGATACCCCGGCAGACATTGCCTGTTGTCGGCCCCTGGGTTGGACCGCCGTGGCGGTGGCCACGGGGCGGTATTCTCTGGAAGACTTGGCCGCCCACCAACCGGGTCATTTGTTTGCCAACTTGGCCGACCCCCGTGTGTTGAACACGGTGCTGGGGCGCTGATCTCGGTATTTTCAAAAGGTTTGTTCAAACCGTTTGCCTAAAAATTTTCCTCTATTTTTTATCCCCTAAATATTGACCCCCCTAAGCAAAGACCCATGGAACCACCGAACCCCCAGCCCCCCGCCGAAGCGCCTTTGGCGCCGCCCCAATCGGTGCGGACACTGGTGGTGGATGACGACCGGCTGGTGCGCAAAATGATCTGCGATATTTTGCGTCGGGAGGGCTTTGCCCCCGTTGAGGCGGTGAATGCCTTGGATGCCCTGGCCCAGTTAAGCGAGCATACGTTTGACTTGATGCTGTGCGACATCAACATGCCGGGGTTGAGCGGCCTGGAACTGATTGAACGCACCCTGAAAGTCTTCCCCGACATGGCCACCATCATGGTCACCGCCTCCGATCAGCGGGAAAACTCGGACAAGGTGCTGGCCTTAGGGGCCTATGGGTACTTAATCAAACCCTTCAAGACCATCGAGCTCATCATCAACGTGACGAACGCCCTGCGCCGAAGGCAGTTGGAAATGGCCCAGCGCCAAGCACGCGTGAACCTGGAACTGGATATTCAGGAACGGACGGAAGACCTGCGTACCACCCTGGTGACTCTGAAAAACACCCAGCAGAACTTGGTATATGCTCAGGAGGAAATCGTGAACCGCCTGATGCGGGTGGCCGAATTCCGCGACAACGAAACCCACCGCCACGTGCAGCGGATGAGTCATTACTCTCAATACTTGGCTGAACTGGCTGGCATGGACGAGCCGTCCCAGCGGATGATCCGCCCCGCTTCCGCCCTGCACGACATTGGGAAAATCGGCATTCCCGACGACGTGCTGCACAAGCCGGAAAAACTCACCCCGGCGGAATATGAATTGATGAAAACTCACGTGGACATCGGCTATCAAATTTTGCGGGGGTCCCAGGTGCCCCTGTTGGAAATGGCCGCGATGGTGGCCCTGCACCACCACGAAAAATGGGACGGCACGGGCTATCCCAAAGGATTGAAGGGGGAAAACATCCCCCTCGAGGCCCGCATCACGGCCATATGCGATGTGTTCGACGCTCTCACCAACCGCCGCGTGTACAAAGACGCTTTCTCGTGGTACGAGGCGGTGAGCATGATGCGTAAAATGGCGGGAACCCATTTTGACCCCACCTTGGTGGAACAATTCTTGGGCAATATAGACCACGTGGTGGCCATTAAAAGCAGATACCCCGATGACTAACCCAACCCCCCAGTCCGTGACTCTCCAGGCAGACAACCCCCATTTGCGCCCGGCGGTGCTGGCCGTGGTGGCCAGCGAAGGCGGGAACGAGGTGCTGATGTTCCGCCGGGTGGGAGACGGCCTGGGAGAATATCGCTGGCAGTTTCCTCAAGGGGGCATGGACCCGGGCGAAACCCCCCTGCAAGCCTTGCTGCGCGAACTGAAAGAAGAGATTGGCACCGACGAAGTGGAAGTGGTGAAGCAAACCCCCCAGCCCATCCCCTACCTTTACCCCCCCGATGTGCTGCGGCGGTTGACCGAGGGCAAGCCCGCCTTGGCCCGCTTCACGGGTCAATCTCAGTATTGGTTTTTAGTACGGCTGAAAGTGCCCGTCACGGCCATTCATTTTCAGCACCACCCCCCAGAGTTTGATGATTACCGCTGGGTGTACGTGGCCCAAGCGCCGGAAGAAGTGGTGCCCTTCAAGCGCGATGCTTATCGCCAGGGGCTTGCTGCCCTGGGGTTGATCGACGCCCCCTGATTCCCGTGTTTCCCAGGCCGTTTGGCTGAAAGTTTGCCATGTCTCGCTCCTCCTCTTTTTTGCCCTCTTTGTTCGCCGATCCCTGGCGGGTGTGGGCGGCCCTGCCGCCGCAGGCCGACCCCCTGATGTTGTGGGGCGCTGGGGAGGACGCCTGGACCCCCCGCCTGGCCTGGAACCCAGTGGAACGGTTTACCCGGTTTGCCGGGGAGTTTCACCCAGAAGAGATGGTGCGGTTTGTGGAGCACCACACGGGCTTGGGGCGGCTGGTGGGGGGAATGGTGTCGTACGAGGGGGGATGCCACAGTTTTGGAAAACATGGCTTGGCAGAACATCAAGCCCCCGGCAACGGGCTGCCCTGGGTGCACCTGATGGCCTTCCCCAGTTGGCTGGAATGGAACGAAGGGCAGCCCCAATGGCAGGGCGCGGCGGCTTCTGACGAAGAGATGTCCGCTCTCATCCGGATTCTATCCCTGCCCCCTGGGGCGTCTCTTCCGCCACGGCTGCACCCGCACCCGCCGCCCCCAGAGGAAGACTACCCACAACAAATTCGCTGGATTCAAGAGCAGATTCGGGACGGGGAAGTCTACCAGGTCAACTTGGCCCGCTGGATTTCGGGGTGGAGCGACACCGCCCCCCGCCCGCTGTTCGCCTGGCTGGCGGCGGAGCGGCCCGGCGGGTATTGCGCTTACCTGGAGGGCCCCCGGCGGGAGGGGGGGCGGTTTCAGGTGCTCTCTCTTTCTCCAGAACACTTTCTCTCGGTGGAACAGCAAACGGTTAGCACCACCCCCATCAAGGGCACCCGCCCCCGTGGCGCCACCCCAGAGGAAGACCAGCAATTGGCCCAAGCGCTGGAACACAGCCCCAAGGAACAGGCCGAACTAAACATGGTCACCGATTTGCTGCGCAACGACCTGGGGCGGGTTTGCCAAACCGGCAGCGTGGCGGTGCAGCCCCGCCAGGTGCGGCCCCTGCCCACCCTGTGGCATGCCTCTACCCGGGTGACCGGGCGGCTGGCGGCGGGCATTGGGCCAGCACGGGCCCTGCTGGCCCTGCTGCCAGGGGGCTCGGTCACGGGCTGCCCCAAGGGGGCGGCGGTAGAAAGGATTGCTCGGCTGGAGGCGCACCCCCGGGAGGCCTATACCGGAGCGGTGGGGTGTTTTTTGCCCGGCGGGGGGGCGGTGTTCAACCTGGCCATCCGCACTTTGACCCTCATACCAGAAAATTCCACTCCCCAGTTTTCCGGGCTAAGCACCCCCCCCAGGTGGCGGTTTCAACTGCCGGTGGGGGCGGGCATCACGTTGTTGTCCGACCCCCAGGAGGAATACCGGGAAACCCAGACCAAGGCGGCGTTCCTTCAGGCATTTGTCAGCGGGAAGGGAATTGGAGGATAATAGGCTGCGTTATATTCCGCCCACACTCTTTCCTTGGCTTACACCCTTATTCCTACCCACACCATGCGCCACGAGTACACCTATTACCCCAACTTAGGGCAAATGCAGGAATCCCCGCGGAATTTTGTTCTGTGCGTGGATGGCACCTGGAACCTGCCCGCCGGAGATGAAAAAAACAACGGCTCGGCCAGCAACGTGTTGAAACTCTACGGCCTGCTGGCCGATTCTTCCCGGCAGTTCGCCCGCTATTTTCCAGGGGTTGGGGCCCCGGCCGAGGCCTCTGTGGGCGGCCCCCCCCTGGGAGGAGACGGCGCCAGCGCCGACTTGCTGCGCGACCAAGCCTATGTGGTGTTGGTGACGAACTACCGCCCCGGCGACCGCATTTTTCTGTTTGGGTTTTCCCGGGGGGCGGCCATCGCCCGGATGCTGGCCCAGAAAATTCATCAGCGGGGCATTCCCGAAGCCATTCGCATTGTGAAAAACATGCGGGGCGAGGTGGTGGCCTTTGAAAACCGGGGCGGGTTTCGTCCGGTGGACATTGAATTGGTGGGCGTTTGGGAGACCATGGCAGCCTTTGGCATTCCAAACGGCCCCTTTCAAAAGATCAACCTGTTCAAAAACCTCACGGTGGCCCCCAACATTAAGCAGGCCCTGCACCTGGTGGCGGTGGATGAGAACCGGGAAATTTTAACCCCCACCCAGATGAACCGCCAAGACAAGGTGGAAGAAGTGTGGTTCCCCGGCGGCCACGAGGACGTGGGCGGGGGCGTGCCCCAGGAGGGGCTGTCGGACCTATCGCTGGCGTATATGATGAAGAAAGCCCAGGCCCTGGGGCTGACCTTTAAAGACAACGCTTTCCAACAGATTCACCCCAACCCCGCCGCCGATATTTACCCCCACCGGGTGCTGCCCGCGGGTTGGACCCAAAAGCCTCGGGAAATTGGGGTGCTGGAAGACGGCCGCCTGAACCCGGCCCGCTCCCCCAACCTGCACGTGAGCGTGAAACAAAAAATGGCCGCCGATCCGGAATACCGCCCGGCCAACGTGGAAGCCCTGAAGGGTCAAATCACCTGGGTGGAGTAACCGTTCCCGGAGACATTTGCTTAACCTTTATTTTTCACATCTCTCCCAACAACACCCCCCATCAACACCTCTCCCCCCTGCCCCCTCCCCAATCAGGGAGGGGGGGATGGTTTGAAGCCGATAAGTGACGGGATGGCTTCCGTCCGGCGGAATCAACGGAACGGTTGAGGGGGATGCTGGAATTCCCTACTTGGTTTGCCGCAGGTAGCGGAACACCAACCCACCCATGACCAGCAAGAACAGCAGGGCCGGCAAGCCGAACATCCATTGGCTAGGCTGCAACCCCTGCACGCTGGCGCTGATCTCGGTGTCGGCTAGAATATTGGCGCGGCCCCACACTTGAAACAAGGTATTTTGAATGTTTTCCGGAGCCCTGGGCAGCAACCCGGTGCCGTCAATGATCAGTTTGTCTTGGGCGGGGGAATAGATGGCGAAATCCTCTACGGGGTAGGGGTAGCGGCGGTCCAAGTTGAGAGAGCCCAGGGGGGTGTTGGTGATGTAGGCAAAAATCATCACCGTCCGCCCCGCGGGCATATAGCGGGTGATGACGGCTTCTTGGCCCTCTTTTCTCAAGTTGCTCTCATCCAAACCTTCGGCCGGTTCCAGGGTGTCGGTGCCGGGGGCAATGGGAATCCGCAGGGGATGTTCCGGCCCAAAGGCCAGTTTGCCCGTGTTGTTCACCAGGTGAATGACTTCGGTCACGGCGGCCTGGCCGCTCCTGGCTTCCACCGCCACGATCACCCGTTGAAACCACACCGGCGGGCTTTCGGCATCCACCGGTGCTTTGCGCTCGGCCAAATGCAGGTTCATGGTGATCCGCCCCCCGCGAGGAGGAAAGGTAAAGGGGCGGGTGGCGGTGAGTTCTCCGCCCCGGGTGCGGCTGCCCACCTGAAACACCGTGCCTACCTGAATCTGCACGTTCTCAAACACAAAACCGCCGTCGGGGCCGGTTTGTGTGCGGTCTGGGGGGCCCACCGGCTGGGGTTGACCCTGGGGGCCAATGCGCATTTGCAGCAGCACCACGGTTTTGCCGGCCATGGAGCCCTGGTCGGCGTCACCGGTCAGCCGTCCGGTCACGCTGCCGGTGGGGGCCGCCTGGGCGGGGCTGGCCAGCGCCGCGAACAAGGCCATTACCAACAGGTAAAACCACAACGGGGGCAGAGAACGAGTCAAGGGGCGGCTCCGGAAAAAGAGAAAAGGAATCTCGATGGGGTGAAGCAATCTTGCCTTTCAATCTACCCCAGGGGCCTACAAAAAAAAACCGCCGGGGGCTGGCAAGGCCCTCCGGCGGAAAAAGAAAGCAAGAAAAGAAAGCGATGGGTTAACCCACCTGCCACAGTTTCGACAGGGTTTGCCAGTTGGTCAGGTAATACAGCACGAAACACAGGAAGAACACCGTGACCAGAATGACCGTTCCGGGGGTTCCTTCCTCGTGGGCCTTCAAGGCTTTGGCTTCATCGTGCGCTTGAGGCGGCAGCCGCAGCACCCCCTGGGGCACCTTGGCCGTGCCGTTTTTCACGGCCTGGTCCGTCAAGGGCTTGCCAAAGAACACCGACAGCACGGCAACCAAAACGAAAATCAGGCCGCCCAAAAAGGCGATGACGCCGCCCAAGGCCATGACCGCTTGCAGCACATCCACCACCGGCGGGTAGCTGGCGGGGAAGGGGCTGTCGGCTCCGGAGATGTCCCAATGGCGGCGGGGCACCCCAAAGAAGCCTTGCAGAATCATGCCCACCGACATGATGGTGATTCCACCCCCGAACAGGTAGGGCTGAATCTTGGCCAAGGGCCACAGGGCCACTTCCTTGCGGAAGATGAGGGGAATGACGTAGTAGGTGACGGCCATGAACGCCAAAGCCGTGCCCCCCACCACCGTGGCGTGGAAGTGCCCCGGAATCCGCATGGTGTTGTGGGCAATAATGTTGATTTGCTCGGTGCCGATGGCCACCCCGGTGATGCCGCCCAGAAAGCCGAAGATGAACAACGACAGGATCATCCCCGAAAAACCAGGATCGCCCCAAGGGGCCCGGGTTAGCCATTCAAAGCGGCCTTTGTTAAAGCCCCGCAGGCGCATCCCCAGTTCCATCCCAGCCGGAACGGTGAAGCCGTGAATCATGCTGGCCAGCACCGCCATGTACATAAAGTAGCTGGTGTTCCACACCTTCCACGCCGGTGAAAACCCGGGGTCCACCAGCAGGTGGTGGGCCGAAGCCATGGAGATAAACAGCACATAGAACACAAAGGCGATGCGGCTGATTTTTTCGTTCAGCACCACGCCGCCCATGGTCATGGCCGCCAAGAAGTACCAAATGGCCACCATGGCCGCCACGTTGATCTGCTGGGAAGAGTGACCCAGGCCCCAGAAGACCAGCCGGTAGAATTCGGCATCCATGGGGATCAGCCCCATGGACCACAGTAAGGTGGGGATGAACACCATGGCCCCGTGCAGCAGGGTGATCACCGCGATGATGGCCGCGGCAATGGCCCCGAAGGTCACCAGGGGAACCGATCCCTGGTAGGTTTTTTCCCTTTTGGCCACCACCAGCGTGGCGAAGAACAACATCACCACCACCAGCGCGCCCACGGCGAACAGGATGATCCCCAGGTAGTAAAGGGGGTCGGCCCGCAGGGGCGGGTAGGAGGTAAAGGTGACATCGGCCCGGCCGGCGAACACCATCCATTCCACCAAGCCAGCCCCCGCCACCATCAGCCCAAAGGCCAGCCACCCCACCTTGGGCGCTGGCAGCCGGGCGTTCAGCAGAATGGGTCCAGCAAAATACAAAATGGCCATTTCAAAAAAGATAATAAAGAAGATCAGCATGTTCAGCCCATGGGCCGTTAACAGGCGGTAATACCAATCGGCGGGCAGCAAATGCACGGCCTGCCAACGGGTCAGCACAATCATCAGGGCCGCCACCACCCCGATGGTGAACATCACCACCGCCACCACCGCGTTGATCTTCAGCAGGTTCTCCGCGTTGCGGTCCACCTTCAGACCGGTGACCCCGCAGGTGCGAAATTGGGTTGGGCTGCTCATTTCGCGCCTCCTTTCGGTTGGGGTTCATGTCCTTGGCCGGGTTCCACCACAATCACCTTGCCAATCATGGTGTGATGGCCAATGCCGCAGAACTCGTTGCAAACGATGCGGTATTCTCCCGCTTGGTTCGGCACAATCTCCAACCCATAATCGTAGCCCGGCACCACCTGAAAGTTCAGGTTCACCGGGTACAGGCTGAAGCCGTGGTTCACGTCTTGAGAAGACAAATGCAGGATGTACTTGGCGCCTTTTTCCAGTTTGAGCACGCTGCTCCACTGGAACTGGCTTCCCATCAAGTAGGCATGGCTGCCCGGCGGCGGTTGCACCACCGGAATGCCGTTGTCTTCGCCCACCTGATACTGTTTGTTGAAGCGCTCGACCCGCTCGCTAAACACCGCGGGATCCACGCGCCCCCGGATGCCGGAAGGGTTTTGGCCGCCTTTCCAGTGCCACAGGGGCATCATGGCGAACAGAATTAAACACCAGACGAGAGAGATGAGAACCCACCGCCGTTCCGGCTTGGCCGCGGGTTTCCACCAAACGCCCTGGGGAGAGACGATTCCACTGTGCATGGGGTTCTCCTGATGGATAAGGGGTTAGGGGAGCAAGGCCTGGGGCATGGTGACCAATTCGATGATTCCCCAGGCGGTATAGAACACCAGCATGATGACCAGGCCCGCGGCCAGCAGCAGGAAGGGGCTGTCGAACAACCGCTGGCCCAGGGGGGGCTGCCCTCCAGATGGGTTGGATTTATTGGCCATAACACGTTCCTTTCTCAGCGTGGCTGATGGCGGGGTTCCAGTTCATGGCGGACGATCCGGGGAACCCTGTTCCGGTTCGTTCCGTGGGTGTTCAACCCGTTTCAATTTATTTTCTCCTCGTTCTCATATAGAGACCTCTGCATAACCTATTTTTTCCCATCTCCCATTCCCCCTTTTCACGGCAAAAACCCTGGTTATGCAGATGTCTCCTATTTTCTTTCTGGGGGTTGTCCCAGATCATGGGTGAAACCATGGTTTTGTTTGTTCAGGCTCCATTCATGCTGCCGTATGATCTCTCTTTGAAATACCCCTCCCCGCCGCCTTTCAGGCGGCAATCCAAATTACTGTTCGCCGGTGACAATAAATTCACTGGGCTGGCCCAGCGACAGCATCACCACCCGCCCTGGCGTAAAGGTGATCGGCCGGTGGATTGTCCAGGCGGGGGCTTGGCGGCCTTCCGCCACAAATCGTTCCCGGTCCGCGGGGCGCCACCCGGCGGCCTCGGCGGGAAGCTCTGGGGGCTGGGGGGTAAACGCCACCGCCACCCGGTGCACCCCCGGCACCAGGGGGAATTCCTCCTCCACAAATACCGGCCGGTCGCCCCGCATGCCGCCGCCCTTCAATTCATGATCGGCCAGGGTCTGTTCATCCACCGCTATCCGCAGCCGATAGGGAATTTCCCAGGCTTGGCAGAGTTCCTTCCGCCGCATGTGGGCGGGCACCCCGGCCAGTTCCGCCGTGGTGGGGGGGCGGCACAGCCGGGTTTGGCGGTGGGCCGACCGGAAGGCCACCCGCAGGCGGGGCGTGTCGTCGCCCATTTGCACGGGCCAGGCCGACAGCCAAGCCGTGGCGATGGCCAGCCCCAATCCCAGCAGCCCCCCCAGCAAGATTTTCCCGGCCTGTCCTTGGATCGGTTCCCGTTTCACGTCAGGGTTTCTCCTGTGGGCGTGATGCCCGATTCCTCACGGACCGGCAGCAGGCCGGGTTCGTTCAGGCGGTCTAGAAACTGAGCGGCCAGCCTGGCCAGCGTTTTGGTGTCTCCCGGTTCCAGGGTCACCCAGGCGGTGCGGCGGCGGTCCACCCTCGCCCGCAGGGGCATGTCTCGTTCTCCCGCCCAGCGGGCCGCCAGCCAGCGGGCACCCTCTCGGCTTTGGCAGTTTTCTGGCGGGCACGACACCACCATCACCCCCGCCGCCCCATGCCGCAACAGGGCGTCCACCGTGTCGGCGTGAATCTCTCCACCGCAAGAGATGGTCCATAACGTTACGCCAACGGGCAGGGTGGGGTTTCGCCCCAGGGTTTTGTCGCAGGCCAGGCACACCACGGTTTGGGGGTGGGCCTGGGTAAGGGCCCGGGCTTGGCGAATTTGGTGGCCGCCCCGCCGCTCTGGGGGGCCAATCACCATGGGCTTGCACGACCCGGAACAGATGCCGCAGCCCACGCACACGGCGGGGTCCACCCGGGCCACCGGTTTTTCTCGGCCTTCCACCGCGACCATTTGAATGGCCTCGTAGGGGCAGTCTTGATAGCACTGGGTGCAGCCCTCGCAATGGGCTTCATCCACCACGGCGGGCCTGGGGCGGGCCAAAAGGCCCGGCCGGAACAGCCAGGGAACGGCGGTCAACCCCCCCAACAGGGCCAGCCAAAACAACCACAGGGCCCCGCCGGAAAGATTCCACCCCAGCCAAAACGTATAGAACCCATCCACCGCCACCCGCCCGCCAGAGGACAAGGCATCGGCGGGGCCTTCCAAGGGGGCTGGCCAAACCACAGACAATCCGGTAAGCAGCAGCCCCGACCCCCACATCAACCCCCGAGAAGGAAACAGAACCGACCGGGCCAGCCGCATCACGTGCATCCACAGCAGGGCCCCCATCACCAGCGGAATGGCCATGTGCAAAAACAGGTTGAAGAAAAAAAAGTGATACACCACCTGGCCGGTGGCAAACATGCGGGAGATGGGCTCGGAGAACAGGGGAAGAGCGTCTAGCATGCGGGCCCCCCGGTTGGCCAGGATCAACCCGTGTTGGTCCCACACCAGCACATAGCCGGTCCACCCCACACCCCACAGCAGGGCCAGCATGCCCACCCCGGTGATCCACCCCAGGGCCCGGGGCCCCCAGCTGCGCCCCTGGGCAAACATGCGCAGCATGTGCAGCACCGCCGTCACCACGGCGGCGTCTGACGCATAGCGGTGCAGGGCGCGGATCCAGCGGCCGCCCCAGACTTGCTCTTGGATGGCCGCCATGGACTCGTAGGGAGAACCCGCCCGATAGAAAATCAGCAGGTAGGCGCCGGTGACCAGCACCAGCAGCAGAAAGAACAGGGTCAGGGCCCCAGACAGATACAGCGGATTGTAGGGAGAGTCGTAACAGCGTTGAAAGAGGCGATCGAGGGGGGCAAGAACACGGGAGATCAAACGGGCGGTTCGGGTGGAATCACCCTTGGAAACAGGCAGGGTGGTGTTCTGAGCAATGTCCATGAGACCTCCTGGTCGGACCATCTACCGCAACCCTAGTCCTATTTTTTTGAATATTCAAGGTGATAGAGGGAGTCGGTTTACACGATTCGCTTGAAGCGTTTCTCCAATTCCCGCTGGGAGATTTCCACCCACACGGGTCGGCCATGGGGGCAGTACAGGTTCATGTCCAGGCCCTCCAGCCGGGCCACCAAGCTTTCCATTTCTTCCTTGGCCAAAGACTGCCCGGCCCGCACGGCGGCGTGGCAGGCCACCCGCTCCAAAATATCGTTGATGACTTCCTCTACCCGGCCGCTTTTGCCAAACAGGGCCAAGTCGTCCAGCACATCCAGCACCAGGGCGGAGATATCTCCCCGGGCCAGCAGGGCGGGCACTGCCCGCACCAAAAAGGTGGTTCCCCCAAAGGGCTCCAGCTGAAACCCCAGCCGTTCCCATTGGGGCAGGTATTGTTCCAACAGCAGGCTGTTGGCCGGAGACAGTTCCAGGGTGGGGGGCACCAGGAAGGTTTGGCTTTGCAGGCGGCCTTGGTAGTACTGGGTGCGATAGGCCTCGAACAGCACCCGTTCGTGGGCGGCGTGTTGGTCCACCACCAGCAAATCTTCTCCCCTGGCCACCAGCAGGTAGGTTTGGTCGTGCTGGCCCAGCAGGCGCAGCCCCCCGCCCATGGGTGCCTCTGCCGCCGGGGCGGGGTGCAGGGGCTGAAAGTGAAAGGCCTCTCCGGTGAGGGGATGGGGGTCAGAACCCGCAGGCCCAGCAATAGAAGCCAGGGCGGGAGAGGTTGGGAGGCGAGAGGGGTTGGGGCTGATGGGGTTTGGGTTAGAGAGATGAGGGTCAGAGGGAGAAGTGAAAGACGTTGGGGCGCTTTCGCCCACCCGCTCCTGGGCGGCTTTCAGGGTCAACTCCAACTGGCTGCCCGCCGGGGCTTGGTGGCTGGGCCGGGGCGGGGGGGGCCTGCGGGAAATCCCCGGATCACTCTCGCCAAAGGCCCGCTGCCGGGCGCCGTCCATCAACACTTGGTGCAACCTGTCGGCCAGCAAGGTGTGAAGCAATTGAGGGTTGCGCAGGCGCACCTCGGTTTTGGCCGGGTGAACGTTCACGTCTACCTCCGCTGGCTCCACGAACAGTTTGAGAATATAGGCCGGGTGGCGGTCCTTCATCAGCAGGGTGCGGTAGGCCTGGTACACCGCGTGGTTCAGCCCGGCGTTTTTCACCGGGCGGTGGTTGATGTAAAGATATTGCCAGCGGCGGCTGGATTTGGCCTGGGAGGGCAGCGACACCACCCCCTCCATGCGCAGTTGGGGGGTGATCACGTCTAGGGGCAGCATGCCTTCGGCAAACTCTCCGCCGAACACCTGGAAGGCCCGCTCGGCCAGGGTGGCGCAGGGGGTTAGGTCATACAGCACCCGGCCATGGTGGGTCAGGGTGAAATGCACGGTGGTGTGGGCCAGGGCCAGGGTGGCGGTTAGGTTTTGGGCGGCCTGTAGTTCGGTGGCGGCGACCCGTAAAAACTTACGACGGGCCGGGGTGTTGAAAAACAACTCTCGAACGGTGACCCGGGTGCCTTGGGCAAACCCCTGGGGGGCCACAGAAACCTCCCGGCCGCCTTCCATGTTGATCCGGGTGCCCCCCTGAGATTCATCGGCGCAAGTGAGCAGTTCGAAGCGAGATACCGCGGCGATGGAGGCCAGGGCCTCTCCCCGAAAGCCCAGGGTGGCCACTTTCTCCAGGTCGGCGGGGGTAGAGATTTTGCTGGTGGCGTGGCGGGTGCAGGCCAGCCGGGCGTCGGCAGGGTCCATGCCCCGGCCGTTGTCCAGCACCACGATGGACTCCCGCCCGCCGTCTTCCAACAGCACGGTGATGCGGTCGGCCCCGGCGTCGAGGGCGTTTTCCAGCAGTTCTTTCACCACGCTGGCGGGGCGTTCCACCACCTCACCGGCGGCAATGTGGTTGATGACGTTGTCGGCCAGCAGGTGAATGGTTCCCATGGCGCCTTCCTGGCGTATGATCGTGTCTGGCGGTGCCCCCGTGTTTCAACCTACCGCCCCAGCCGGGGCCAGGCAAGGGCCGGAGAAGAGTTTCCCGCGGGAGAAGAGATCGCACACGGACATGTGATAGTAAAGATATGCAGAAATCTCAAAGCAACACAGAAAAAAGAACGAGCATTTGCATTCGGCTGGGAAATAAGCGACAACAACACACTATGGAAACGATATCCCCAACTTCTCCCTTGTCTTCCCCGCCCACACCCGCGGCTTCGCCATGGGTTCAGCCTGCGGAGGCCCCAGCTGGTCCCTGGGTGCGGGGATATTTTACCGGTAGCGGCAAAACACTGTTTGGATTGTTTCTGGCCAACGCGCTGCTTACCCTGTTGACCCTGGGGTTGTATTCTCCCTGGGCCAAGGTGCGCTGGTACAAAATGCTGGCCCACAATTCTCGGGTGTTAGACACCCCCTTCGATTTTCACGGGCGGGGCATTGAACTGCTGAAAGGCCGGCTGCTGATCACGGTGTTGGCCATTGGGTTGATGGCCATGGGTCAGACCAGTCATCTGTGGGAAATTCAAATTCAGCTCATTTATCAGTTCAGCGTGATGGCGGCTTTTTTTCTGGTGCTGCCTTGGGTAATTCTGGCGGCCTATCGGTTCCGGTTGAGCCGCCTAAGCTGGCGGCAGATTCACTTTGCCTGTGAGGGAGAGTTTTCAGCCTTTGTAAGGCGGATGTACCTGGACATGCTGCTGGTGATTCTCTCGCTGGGGTTGTATTTCCCCATGGTGTCCATCCGGATGCATCAATACTTATGGAGCCGCATCCGGCTGGGGAACCTGCGCTTCACCACCGACGCCGGGGGGATGGATTATTACCGGTTGTATACCTGGAACGCCCTGCTGACCCTGCTGACCCTGGGGGTATTTCGCCCCTGGATGGTGATGAACCTGACCCGCTACCGCTTCAGCCGTCTGCGGCTAGAGGGTGCCCCCTTTCAGTTTACCGGCAAGGGGGGGGCATATTTATGGCTTGTTTTGGGGAACTTCGCGATTGTTATCCTGACTTTGCAACTGGGGCGCCCCTGGGCCATGGCCCGCACCTATCGTTTTTACGCGGACCACCTGATGGTGCACGCCAGTGTGCCTTTAGACAAACTGCAGCAGCACAGCGTGACCCTGAAGCGCGGGGTAGCCGAGGAACTGGCCGACTTTTTAGACATCGGCATGTAAGGCTATTCGGCCTGAATTTGGCCCATTCTGCCGCTTTGGAAGTCTTCGAAGGCCTGGATGATTTCCTGTTCGGTGTTCATCACGAAGGGCCCCCAGCGGGCCAGGGGTTCCCGAATGGGTTCTCCCGCCAGCAGCAAAAAATGGGTTGAAGCCGGGGCACTGGCAGGCAGGGCAAACGTGATGGCATCGCCCGGCCCAAACACGGCCATCTGTCCTTCCCCCACGGCAACCCGTTCCTCCCCCGCCAGCACCCCGCCGGAAAACCCATAGATCATGACGTTGTGGCCGCTGGCGGTTTCAATGCGGCCCTCTCCGCCGGGGGGCACCGTCACATGCACCAGTTGAATGGGGGTGTGGGTGTGAATGGCGGCCTTCACCCCAAAGGCTTCTCCGGCAATCACCCGCACCGATACCCCCTGTGGATTTTCTGCCTGGGGCAGCAGGTCCCGGGCGATGCCCTGATAGCGGGGAGGCCTCATTTTTTCCCGGGCGGGCAAGTTCACCCAAATTTGAAAGCCCTCCATCACCCCTCCCGCTTGCAAAAAGGCTGGCGGAGGCATTTCGGCGTGGACCACGCCAGCCCCGGCGGTCATCCACTGCACGTCTCCCGGCCCCATGCGGGCCACGTTGCCCATGGAATCCCGGTGCTCCATGCTGCCTTGCAACATATAGGTCACCGTTTCGAACCCCCGGTGGGGGTGGTCCGGGGCGCCCTGGGCTTGGCCGGGGGGCCAAGTCACTGGCCCCATGTGGTCCAGCAGCAGAAAGGGATCAAACTGAATCATGGAGGGGGTGGGAAAGGGCCTGCGCACGGGGAACCCGGCCCCCTCCATGGTTTGGATGGCGGTCACCACGGCGGTGACTGGGCGGATGGTGGTCATGGGGGGTCTCCGGAAATGATGGGGCAGGGGGGCTGAGTTTATTGGGGGGCCTCGCTCCCCATGCCCCCCGTTCACGGCAAAAACCCGGGTTATGCAAAGGTCTCTGTCTATACCTTCCAGGATACATCATTTATACGTTGACGACCCTATTCTCCTATTCTCACCGATTCTTATTCTTCTTATTCCACCCTATCTTTATATCAACGTTGATCAATCGGATCTCCCCCGTGTCTCCCCCGTGTCTCCCCCCGATATCCTGAGATTTCTTCATCAACCGGGTTTTTGCCGTTGGTTGCTCTGTAACCAAGCCCACGCCTCCCCCGCCAGCCACAGGGACCCCGCCACCACCACCGGGTCTCCAGCGGCCAGGGCCTGGGCCAGGGCCTCCTCCAGCCGGGGGAATTCCTGGGGTAGGGGGTCGGGCTGGTTGGCCGGGGCCAACCGGCGGGTGATCTCCCCCAGCACCCCAGGGGCCGGGGAGCGGGGCCCCGGCGGGGGAACCGCCAGCACCCGGCGGGCCCCCGCCATCAGCCGGGCCAGGGGCGGCTCTGTTTCGGGGATCAACTTGTCGGTCAACATGCCCCACACCAGGGTGTAGCCCCGGCGGTGTTCCAGCCGCCGGGCTAGGGCTTCCAAGGCCGGGGGGTTATGGCCGCCGTCCACCATCAGCCAGGGCAGGGTGTGCCCGTTGGCTAGGCGCAAATGGGGTAAAAAAGTCTGACGGCCGGGCAGGGCTCCGCCCAGCACGGCGGCCAGCCGGGACTGGGGCTTGCGGGGGGGGGCCAACAGTTCTTCCGCGGCAGACAGGGCCGTGGCGGCCGCCAAGCGGAAGGGTTCATTCCAGCCCTCGGATTCAATCCAACGGCTGGCGGTGGCCCCCCCCGGCCAGCGGGCCGTGATGTTCAGCCGCTGGCTTTGGCGATGGACCGGCTGGGGGTTTGCGGGTTGGGGCACGGTTTTCTCTAGGCTCACCCGGTCCCAGGGGATGATGGGGCAACCCAGGGCGGCGGCCCGGTCTTGCACCACCTGCTGGGCTTCTGGGGGCTGGGGGCCCAGCACCACCGGCACCCCCGGCGCCAATATGCCCGCCTTCTGCCAGGCAATAGCCCCTAGGGTGTTCCCCAGCACGGCGGCATGATCCAGCCCCATGGGGGTGAGGACGCACAGGGTTTTGGGGGCCAGGTTGGTGGCATCGGCCAGCCCCCCCAGGCCGGTTTCCAGCACGGCCCAGGCGGCTCCCCGCCGCCGAAAGTGCCACAGCCCCATGGCGGTCACCAGGTCAAACCAACTTAGCCGGGGGGAAGAAGATTCTCCCCCCAGCAGGCCCAGTTCTTCCGCCGCCCCCCACACCGCCCGAGAAGCCGCCACAAAGTCCCGGCGAGAGATCATCCTACCCTGAATTTGGATGCGTTCCCGGATGTCGACCAAGTGGGGGGAGGTATATAGCCCCACCCGTTCTCCGCCGGTTTCCCTGGCCAAGAGCCGGGCAATCAGGTGGGCGGTGGTGGTTTTGCCGTTGGTTCCCGCCAAGTGCACCACCCGCAAGGCTTGGTGGGGGTTTTCCAGGGCCTGGAGCAAGGCGGCCAGGGGGGCCAGCCGCCCCTGGTCCGCCCCATGGGGAACCTGACGGTATTGGGCATGGTTCTCCAGCCGGTTCAGCCAGAATAGATACGCGTCTTGTTTCATGGCCTATCCCGGCTGCCCGGCCCAAAAGGCGGGGGGAGGAAAAAACTTGAATCCCAGGGCCAAATTAGGATACTAATCAAAGTCTCCAAACGCTGTTTTCCCTGGGGGGAATCACCTGCCACTTGGGAACACTTATTCATGAAATTCAGCAAACACGGTTGGTTTACACAATACCTGGCTTTTCGGCGGAAAAACCCCTTTCCCGCCAAGCTGCCCACCCTGGGGGTGAAGGTGGTGGAGGATTCTGGCGTACACAACGAGGTGGACCAGGCGGTGTATTATTTTTTGCAGCCCACCGGGCTGGTGTACGGGGCGCCGGTGAAGCTCCCCTTTACCGACGTGGTGTTTCCGGAAAGCCAATATCACGATGTGCTGGACCGGATGATGCTGACCCTGCTGGATGCCACCTTTGCCGTGCTGGTGACGGATCACATCTATCAGACCGATGGGATGCCCGACTACAATCCCGATTACCTGCAGGTGGCCACCGATGTGGTGAGCCATTATTACCTTAAGGCCCCAGAAATCTACAAACCCAAAGACGGGTTCATCACCCGATTGAAGCACAAAATGTTCGGCCCCCCCGACGAACTGACCCGCTTTGAGCAAAATTTTATTTACCGGGTGTCTGGGGGGAAGGATCTCAGCTACCAAATCTTTTTCAACAACTTCATGTTTGTGGACCTGCAGGCCTGCGTGCGCCTGCAGCGGCTGGTGCTGATGGGTGAAGAACTGAACCAGGGGTTGATTGACAAGGTATACCAAAGCATTGGCGCCCAGCGAGAAGCCCTGCTGAACTTGATTATCATGGCGGCCTTCACCAACGCCGTGGTGGAGCCGGAGGAAAAACGCATTATCGACCAATTCTTCCGCACCTCGCACTTTTCCAAGGAAAAACTGCTGGAGTTTCGGCTGAAGATGGAAAACGGTTTGGCGTTGGAGAATATCCACATTCCCGACATGCCTTGGGTGATCCGCCGGTATCTGCTGGAGGTGGTGCTGATGATGACCCTGCTGGACCGCTCTATTTCTGAAGAAGAGGAAGCCATGCTTTCCCGGGTGGTGGAGCGGCTGGGGCTGTGGGAAGACGAGCTGGCCCAAAGCCGCATTGCCCTGGAAAGCTTTTTGCTGGCCCAGGGAGACAAACTCCAGTTCTTCAAAAAACGGTTCCATCTGCTGAACGTGGGAGAGCGCTTTAAGGAAAAGGCCGCCATCGCCGTGCGGAAAAACGTGGACCGCTTGGTGACGGAAATCAACGAAACCAAAGAACTGTCGGCTCTGCTGGTGAAATCCACCAAGACCCCCCTGACCCCTGATGAAAAAAAGAAGGTTCAGGAGCAAATTGCCGATATTTTGAAAACCATTCCGGCCTTGGCCATTTTTGCCCTGCCGGGGGGCGGGTTGATTCTGCCGGTGGTCATTAAGATTCTGCCGTTTAACCTGATGCCCTCGGCCTTTGAAGACAAGCCAGCGGCGGAGGAACCCGCGGGTTGATTACTGGCTCTGGCAATGCCCAGTCTTCCGTGGGGGTTTCTGCGGGGAAGCCCGCCCCACGGGCATGAACAGGCCCGGGTGGTCTGGCTGCCCAAACCCGGCAATCACGGCTTGCCCCCGGGGCCCCAGCAGCCATTCCACTAGGCAGCGGGCCCCGCTTTGGTTCATGTGGGGGTGGTGGGCCGGGTTGGCCAGCAGCACCGAATACCGGTTGATCATGCGTTTGTCTGGGCGGGTCAGCGGAACCAAGCGGCTCTTCCCCCGAAAGGTGCGGACGTTGGCATCCACCGACAACACATAGCCCCCCAGTTCATCGGCGATTTTGAGGGTGGGGCCCATGCCTTGCCCCGTGGCCTTCAGCCAGGGACGCCCCTCGGCCGAAACCCCCGCCAGCCGCCACAGTTCCTGTTCTTTGCCATGGGTGCCCGACTGATCTCCCCGAGACACAAACACCGCCCGCCCTTGTTCTCCGGCCCTGGCCACCCGGCGGAAGCCCTCGACTAGGTTGGGGGCTTGCCCGGCCCCGGCCGGGTCCTGGGGCGGCCCCAACAGCACGAAATAGTTCCACATCAGCGGTTGGCGTTCGATCAACCCGCCCTTGGCCACGGCTTCCATTTCCTGGGCGGGGTCGTGGGCCAGCACCACGTCCACTTCTCCCGCCGCTCCCAGGGCCAGGGTGCGGCCGGTTCCCCCGGCCACCACCCGCACCTCCAGGCCCGTGCTGGCCTGAAATACCTGGGTGATGGCCAGGGTCAGCCCGGTGTCCTCCACGCTGGTGGTGGTGGCTAGGCGTATGTAATTGGCCGGTTCCGCGCTGGGGGCGGTTTGGCTGGCCAGCGCCAGCCCCCCCAGAACTCCCAACAGCAGCAGGCTCCAACCGCGCGCACCCATGGCAGATGCTCCCATATTTGCTTTCATCCCGATTGCTCACGAAATATGATATCATCCACAGCTACAATGTTGCGCTTCTGGTGTTGTGGTATAGGTTAGGGGCTCTGGGAAGGATATCACTTGTTCCTCGTGATTTCCTTCGGCTTTGGGGGGGCTTCCCAACGGCACCCCTCCCCTTCGTGGAAGGAAAATGAATCGAAGCCCGCGGATGTCGTATTATCTTTTGCCCGGTTTCACCATCCGCACGGATGAATCGAATAGCCGATGGTTTCGGGTAAAGTCCCTCCACGAAGGGGAGGGACAGGCGGCGAAGCCGCCAGGGAGGGGTGCTGTTGGGATGCCCCCCCATCCAATCAACGATGCAGAGCGTGTACAAACGATCCACGATGTTGTGATCTGGCAAGGTATCTCTTTCCTTTGGTGACCATGACCCCCGACGCCCCCCCCAGCCTGGAACCCCCCAAGTACACCCTAGACGACCTGTCTTGGCTGCGGTTTCCCGTTCCCAGCCCCCAAGAAGTGGGCTGGCTGATCTTTGTGTTCATGGTGATTGGGGCGGTGGTGCTGGCGTTCATGACCGTGCAATGGTGGCGTTACCGGCGGCTGCTGGCCCAGTCTGAACGAAACACCTATTACAAATTGTCGGGGCTGCAAAACATGACCCCCCGCCACCAGGAATTGCTGGCGGAACTCCATCGTTACGCCAATGTCCGCAAAGACTTTCAGCTTTTGCAATCTTCGGAAGAATTTGAGAACGCCTGGGACCGTTGGCGGGCCGACCACCCGGGCCGAGACGTTGAGTTGGATAACCTGCGCCGGGCGCTGCGGATGACGGTGATGAACCCCAGCATGGAGCTAACCCACACCCGCCAACTGATGCGGGACCTGCCGGTGCGGGTGGTGACCTCGGTGGAGCAAGAGCGCCTGGATGTGTATTGCTCCATCATGAGCACCACCGCCGACCACCTGCTGTTGAACATTCCGGAAGACCCGGAAATTCAGTGGGTGCTGACCCAAAACCCCGACGTGCAATTGATTTTTTGGCGCGAGCGGGACGGCGAAGTGTTGTTCCCCATTACTCTGGAGGTGGTGGAGGCTGGGGGGATGCGCATGTTTCGGGCGGCCCACGCTTTTCGCAACACCGAAGCCCGCCGGGCCAAGTACCGCCTGTCGGTGAACCTCCCCATCACCTTCCATTACCTGCCCCCTGAGGAAATCTCTCGGCGCAAGAATCCCCAGGGTCAAGAACCACCCGCCGGTCTGCCAGAAGAATCCAAGGGCCGGGTAATTGACCTATCGTTCGGGGGGGCCTCGTTTCTCTGCAAAGAAAAGTTAGAGGAAAAAGGCTTGGTGCGGATGATGCTGACCATTCACAACAAACCCACGGTGGTCATTGCCGAAGTGCTGGAGGCCAACGCCACCGAAGACGGCGGCTGGCGCCATCATGTGCATATCCGGGGGGTAGATGCCGAGGGGCGCACCGCCCTGAACACGTTTCTCTCCCGAGAGCAGGTGAAACGCCTGCGGGAAAAAGAAGTGTTTCACTTTAAGGGAAGAGAAAAAAAACGGGGCGGCCCCCTGGAAGAAGCCTGGGCTGAGCCGGATGAGCCGGGGAAATAAAACAACTTATGAAGGTACGTTCAAGCCTGATCAACAAACACTTGTTTTGGCAGTTTTTGCTCTTCTCTTTGTGGGCAGGGGTAACCTTCAAACTTAGCGTCATTTTGACGGTCTATTCTTTTTCCGTCATGGCCGTATCTGTCTTGATCTGGAAAAAAACACCCTGGACGAACAAAAACAATATTCTGGAACTGTTGCTCATCCACGCGGCTTTGGCCTATGGGGTCATGATGGTGATTTACCAATTGTATTACGGATACATCGAATATCGGTTGTACCAATTTGACTTGAACGGAGATGAGATTTTTTCCCCGGAGGAGCAAACACCGGAGCAACAAAGATTGTTTGCCGCATTGATCAATGACGCGCGGGTCGCCTTCTGGGTGCTGTTTTTGGGGCCGGTTTTTACGATTGTCAGCACCTTGGTGCTGCTGGCATCCGTGAAACTTTATGGAAAGTTTTCCCTGCCACCAAGAACAGAAAATGAGATGTTGCAATGAGGGGAATGGAGAAGAATCCTCAAGCGCAATCAACCTTCTCGGTGGCCAAAAATGGCCGTGCCCACCCGGATGAGGGTGGATCCCTCTTGAATGGCCCAGGCAAAGTCGTGACTCATGCCCATGGAAAGTTCCCGGCATTCGGTTAACCCAAACTCTCCACGGATGAGCTCGCAGGCCTCCCGCACCTGGGCAAACAACTTGCGGGTGGGGGCCTCGCCCAAATCTGGCGGGGGCAGGGTCATCAACCCCCGCACGTCCAGCCCTGGGCATTCCGCTGCGGCCGCGGCCAGGGCTTTCAAATCCTCCAGGCTGCGCGCGCCAGACTTGGTGTCTTCTCCCCCCGTATTCACCTGCAATAACACCCGCAAGCGTTTAGCCGGAATACCCGGGTTGTTCTGTGGGGGGATATTTTCAGTTTGCCGATTTAACGCCTGGGCCAGTTTGGCAGAATCGAGGGAATGGAGCAGGGCAAACCGCCCAGGCACCAGCCGGGCTTTGTTAGACTGCAGGTGCCCCACCAAGTGCCATTCCAGGTCTGGAACGTTGCCCGCCAGGGCGGTTTGTTTTTCTAGGGCTTCCTGCACGCGGTTTTCGCCAAACACCCGCTGGCCCGCCTGCCAGGCGGCCAGCACGGCCTGGGCCGGGTGGGTTTTGCTTACCGCCACCAGGGTGATGTCGTGGGGGGGTCGGCCAGCCCGGCGGGCGGCTTCGGCCATGTCTTCCCGAACCCGCGCCAAATTGTGGGGAATGTGCTGAAAGGACTCGGCCAATGGAGAACCCGGAACCATTACCGGGTTTCCGGGCTTTCCTCCGAATCCGAAGACTCGGGGGTTTGAAGCGATGAAGCTGGCGGTGGGGGTTTGAGGGGGGCCACGACATCGGGCAGGCGCAGGGTCACCCGCTGGGCCGAGGTTTCCTCCACTTCCACATCCCATTCTTCCGGGGCAACGGCCAAAATTTGTTCCGCCAGTTTTTGGGGGGTGGCCGTGGCGGTGACTTCCAGCAGGGCGGTTTTTTGGCGGAAGGAGCGCTGACGAACCTGCCGCACTCCTGACATACCCGCCCCCATCCGTTTCTGTAGCTCAACCAGCCGGGGATAAGAGATATTGTTCACTTTCACTTCCACCACCTTGCCCTGGTTGTTCTCTTGCACCCAGGCGTACGATACCTGAGCCATCAGAGGGTCCAGGGCCTTGGCGGTGGATTTTTTCAGGGCCCCCAGGGCGGCTTGGCTGGAGATGGGATGGGCCATGGTTTGAGAAGCATTGGCCGAGGCAATGGCCTGCCCGGTGTCGGTGCGGATGGCATCGAGAGTCACCACGGCCAGGGCGCTGAAGATTTTTCCATTTCCCAGGGGTTGGGGCTCTTGGGCCTGGGCGGTGCCAATGATCACCAGAGCCACGCCCGCTTTGCGGCCCACGTCCATCACGGCCTCTCGGTCTAGCTCTTGGCCGGGGGTCAGGCGGGCCAGCAGGGGGCCGCCCCCCGAGGTGCGGAAGTCGATGAACTTGAATCCATTCTGCATCAGGGTCTGGCGGATTGCGGTTTCGGACACGTTGGGGGTGCTGAGGCGGCTCGGCCCCTCGGCGGTGGATTCATGGATGACCACCATGACGCTGGGCATGCCCACCCGGCGGTACAGGGTGGAAAGGGATTGATCCATGGACTTTAAGAAGGGCTCTCGCACCACTTCGGCTTTGACCCGCAGGCGGTACAGGTCTCCATCGGGACCCTCCGACAACACCGTGTGAGATCGAATGTATCCTTCGGTGCGGGTCAGCACTTCATCCCTCACCAGTTGGAACTCTCGCATTTCCGATTCGGTTTGGATGAAAGTTCCGCTGGCTTTTTCTACCGCGGCCCGCAGGGCGGCTTCCAGGGCTTCGTCGTGAGACAGCCCGGCGTTGCCCGGATGGTTCGTGGCCACGCCTTCGGCTTCCACCACTGCCACCGGGGCGGACTCTTGCCCCAGCACCGGGGAAATGAACACCACCCCCAAGGTCAACCCCAGGGTTAGCGCCACCAGTTTACCCATTCGAAAAGCATTCATGGTTGCTCTCAAGGAAATAAAACGGGGATACGAGAAGGTTCTTCCGAAAACCGTGATGTTTGATTCCAAGTTATCAGACCATCGTGAAAAAAACACCTGACCCCAGTTGGGTTGAGGATTCTGTTGGGGAAAGCCAGGAATTCCGGTGGAATTCTCAAGGGAAAGAGAGGGTTCGACTTTCCTCTTTTTTCCGGGCGGTTTTTCGGGTATATTTCCCTTATGCTCTCCGTTGGATTTTCCGCCGCTTTGACCGGAGAGAATGCCCAACAAAATCCCATTATGACCTATCAGATGCCCCTTCAAGGATCGATTGAGGAGTCTTCTTCACCCACCTTGGGGAAGCGGGCTATTGTGAAGCGCGATATCCCCGACGCCTACCTGCCCTTTTGGGAGCCCTATGCCGGGCCGGGGAGGCTGGAGCACACCACGACCCTGTCGAACTGGCTGCACATTCAGGCTTGCGGTTATTTGGAGCCGCGGGATCCCTTTCCCCACACTTGGTCCGGCATGCGGGCGGTGTTCTTGTCCGACAGAGACGACCCCCACTACAACACCCGCATTCCACGGGTACTGAACCACGTGAGCAAAAAAGGCTCTCCCTTGGTGCGGCTGTATCTCGACTCTCCCAGGGGGCGCTCTCTTCATCTGTTCAAGTCCAACGCCGAGGGGCGCACCGCCCAGGTGATTTCTTTAGAGCCCATTGCCGTGGAGCGGATTTATTCCATGGAAGTGGTGTTTCCGGAAGGCGCCTAGCCAGGGCTTTGCCGCTTGCGCCAAGCCAGCCAACCCCACCCCCCCAGCAGAGCCAGGGTCACCAGGGCCACCATCAACCGGTTATAGGCATCCAACAGGGGCAGCAGATCCTCCCAGCGTTCTTGAATTTGCATGCCCAGCAGGGTTAACAGCCCGGTCCAGGCCAGAGAGCTGACCAGCGACAACACCGCCACGGGCCGCCAGGGCAGTTCCGCTACCCCGGCAAACAACGAGACCACCGCCCGGGTGCCCGCCAGAAACCGATTGACCAGAATGATCCCGTACCCCCAGCGGGCAAACCAACCTTCGGCCCGTTCCAGTTCGCGGTGGGGGAACCACCCTTGCAGCATGGCGTGCAGCCGGCTGTGGCCCAGCCAGCGCCCCGCCCCAAACACCAACAAAAAACCAAACCAGTTGCCAGCGGCCGAGGCCAAAAAGGCCAGGGGCCAGGTCACGGTGCCCCGGGCCGCCAGGTAGCCCCCCGCCACGGTGGCCATGTCTCCGGGGAGCATGGGCACCAAGTTTTCAACCACCCCAGACAGCACCAGGGCCAAGTAAAACCACCCAGGGGGAAGGGCCGCCGCTTGCCGCACCCACTCCAAAGATTCCATCAGAAGGGCCCCTCGGAAGAGCCGGTGAGAAACTGCCGCACCACCGGGTGATCGTGATCCCGCAGTTGGGCGGGGGTGCCTTCGGCAATGATGTGCCCTTTGTACAGCATGCTCACCCGGTCCGAAATGCGCATGGTGTTTTCCAGGTTGTGGGAAATGACCAAGCAGGTAATGCCGAAGTCATCGCGCATTTCTTGGATGAGGTTGCCGATGGAGGTGGTGGTGATGGGATCCAGCCCGGTTTCGGGCTCGTCGAACAGCATGATTTTGGGTTGAAGCATCACCGCGCGGGCCACCCCCACCCGCTTTTTCATCCCGCCCGAAAGCTCGGCTGGCATTTTGTCTTCAATGCCGGGCAGCCCCAGACGGGTCAGGGTTTCGGCCACCCGCTGGGCAATGTCTTCTTCAGATAAAAGGGTGTGCTCCCGCAGGGGAAAGGCCACGTTTTCATACACGCTCATGGAGTCGAACAGGGCCGAATGCTGGAAGGACACCCCGATGGTTTTCAGCACCTCCAGCCGGGCCATGTCGTCCAGCCCCAAAATGGAGTTCCCCGCCACCAGCACGTCCCCCTCGTCGGGGGTTAGAAACCCCAGAATCAATTTGAGAATGGTGGATTTTCCGTGACCCGACCCCCCAATGACGGCGTGGATGGTGTTGGGGTCCACGCGCAGGTCAATACCGTCCAACACGGTTTTTTTGCCAAAACGCTTGGTCACCCCGGCCAAGAAGATCATGGGGCCGGGCTTGGGGGCTTTCCGGGGGGTCTTTTGTTTTGGATGGGCCATGGCGAGGGTTTAGGACACCATGTGTTCCATCAGCCGGAAGATGTCTTTTTCGGTGACAATCCCCACCAAGGATGACCCATCCATCACCGGCACGCAGTGCACGCCGTGGGTTAAAAACAGGGCCACCCCTTTGGCCACCGGGTCATCGGGTGCCAGCACGTGGGGCCGGGGGGTCATCACCTGCTCCAGGGGCAGCATGGTGTCCAGGGTGGCATGGTATTGCTCGTCGCCCGTCAGGGTGTGCCCGTGCAGAATCTTCGCCAGCAGGTCGTGGCGGGTAACCACCCCGGCTAGGCGGCCGTCTTTGCCCAGCACCGGAATGTGGTGAATGTTCTTTTTGGTCATGAGATCCATGGCGTCGCGCACCAACTGGCTCACCAAGAGGGTGGCCGGGCTGGGGGTCATCAAAGATTTCAGCGTCAGGGGCCGCGGATCGGGGTCGCCCTCGCCGCGTTCGTAGAACCAGTAGTTCTCTTTCATCGGGCTGCCTCGGGTGGGGGTGAACTGCGGAGACTCGTTCTCATGGCTCATGTTCTATTCCTGTTGCCCAGAATTATTTTACCATGAATTGGGCCCCATGGGTGTCAGGCGGCAGGCTTAGGGGGGAGAGTGCTCCCCGTTGGTCTGGTGGCCTTCCAGCAGGGCCACGGCTTCTTCGATGTCGTCGGTCAGGTACAGCAATTTCATGTCCTCCGGGCTGAGATATCCCTGGCCCAGGGGGCCCGCGTCCATCCATTTCAGCATGCCGCTCCAAAACTCCCGGCCGATCAGCACCAGGGGAAGGGGGCGAATTTTGTGGGTTTGCACCAGGGTAAGGGTTTCAAACAACTCATCCAAAGTGCCAAACCCCCCGGGGAACAGAAAGAACGCGGCGGAGTATTTAACCAGCATCACCTTGCGGATAAAGAAATAGCGGAAGCTGACGCTGTGGGTGGTGTAGGGGTTGGGAACTTGTTCGTGAGGCAGCTCAATATTCAGCCCAATCGAAACCCCTCCCGCCTCTTTGGCCCCCCGGTTGGCGGCCTCCATGATGCCTGGCCCGCCCCCGGTGTACACCGCGTAGCCTTTGCTTACCAACAGCGCCCCCAGGTCTTGGGCCTGTTGATAAGAGGGCTCTCCTGGTTTCACCCGGGCCGAGCCAAACACCGTGGCGGCGGGAGAAAACCGTGGCAGCAAGTCAAACCCTTCCACGAACTCTCCCATGATGCGAAACAGCCGCCAGGATTCCTCTTTACGCAATTCGTTGATTTCATACGACCGCTTGTTTTTCATGGGGATCATGCTTTCGAGGTGAGTTTCCAGTGGGAAGCGCCCCCTGATCCTAGTATAATTAGAATCAGAGGGGCAATCCCTTCCAGGAGGTGCCTATGGTTCAGCAAATTCAACCGATTCAACGGATTTTGGTGGCGGTGGATTTTTCTGCCAACGCCCAGGCGGTGCTGCCCCTGGCGGTTCATTTGGCTAAAAAATTGGGGGCCCAGTTGCGGCTGCTGCACGTGGTCGAGCTGACTCCCTACGACCTTTACGGGCAGTTGGGCATGTTTGAATCTGCCCCGGCCCTGGTTTCTCCGCCAGACGCCCTGCCAGGGGGCTTGGTGGAAAAAGCCAGCCTGGAAAGCGTTCAGCATTTGGAGGCCATTGCCCACAAAGGAGCCCCCGGCGCCGAGGTTCGGGTGCGCCAAGGGCGGGTGTTGGATCAGATTTTGGAGGAGATCCAGGCGTGGGATGCCCACTTGTTGGTGCTTTCCACCCATGGCTGGACCGGGTTGACCCGTCTGCTGATGGGTTCCACCACCGAAAAACTGGTGCGGGTGTCTCCAATCCCGGTGATGACCTTCCACCCCCCCGATGTAGAAGCCTAAGAGGCTTCGTAAATACGGGGGGTAGAAAACAGGGCGGGAGAATCCCTCAGCCTTCTTGAATCTGCGCCATCAGGGCATTGGCCACCGCGTGGAAGGCCTTGCCAGCGGGGCTGGCCGGGCGCAAAGCCACGGGCTGGCCCTTGTCGCCGCCCAGCCGGATGTCCAGCTCGATGGGGATGTGCCCCAAAAAGGCCACGTTTCGCTGGTGGGCGGCTTTTTCGATGGTGCCGGTGTCGAAGATGGGGGTTTCTTTGTTGCAGTGGGGGCAGTGGAAGGCGCTCATGTTTTCCACCAGGCCAATCACCGGAATTTCTACTTTTTCAAACATGGCCACGGCCCGGATGGCATCCAGCAGGGCCACGTCTTGGGGGGTGGAGACAATCACCGCCCCGGTGACCTCGCACAGTTGGGCCAGGGTGATCTGCACGTCTCCCGTGCCGGGGGGCAGGTCTAAAATCATGTAATCGCCGCCGGGCCAGCGGGTGTCTCGCAGCAATTGTTCCAGCACCTGATGCACCATGGGGCCCCGCCAGATGGCCGCCGCCGACTCATCCACCAAGTTGCCCAACGAGAGAATATCCACCCCGAATTTTTGCAGGGGGATGATCTGGTTTCCCTCCACCTGGGGGCGGGCTTCCCTCAGGCCCGTCATGATGGGCACGCTGGGGCCGTAGATATCGGTGTCGAACAACCCTACTTTGTGCCCCTGGGCGGCCAGGGCCACCGCCAGGTTCACCGCCACGGTGGATTTCCCCACCCCGCCCTTGCCGCTGGCCACGGCGATGATGGTTTTGTAGTTGTCCAGATACACCATGCGCTGGGCCTGCCCGGAAGGCCGGGGCTGGCTGCCCTCAGGGGCTGGGGCGGGGCCACCGCCGTCGGTCAGGCCCACCACGGCCCGCCGGATGCCGGGAATCTTCAGCACGGCTTGCTCCACCTGGGCGATCACCTGCTGGCGCATGCCGGGGTCGGGGGGGAGATTCAGGGTGATGGCGGCTTCTTCTCCCCGCACCACGCAGCCGGCCACGGCATCGGCCTCGAGCAAGTGTTTGCCGCTGTCTCCCAGGGTGATGGAGATAAAGGCTTGTTCAAACAGTGATTCCATTTCTTCGGCGGTCATGGGCTAGCCCTGGTGGATGGATGTGATCGGAATAACGTTGGGGGCCGCCGGGAAGGGTAGGCCCTTCCGGGGAGAAACCCCGTGAGAAGCATGGGTTGAGAGAAACTTTGTTCATTGTAGAGTCAACTCTGCCCAGGGGCAAGGAACTCTTGATTCCCTGAAAGAAAAAGAAGGTTTGGTCGTCAGGATTGTCAGGAAAATATTGACTTATCATGGAAATATGCTATGATCGAACTGAAATCACCATCCCACCGCCGCTTCAGTGAATGTGAACTGGTTCTTGAAGCGGCAGCCAAGGAAGGCTGAACGGGTCCCCTCCCGGGGACTTCTGTGGATGAAGAATAGTTCTTAGCATCAAAGCCGCTGTATGTTGTCAGATTGTGGGGGCTAGAGGCGGAACATCATCACAGTACCGGACAGCCGAACCCAAATGAGCCATGCAAATCAAACGATGTAAGCGATTTTCCTCAGAATTGGGGATGACGGGAAAAACTTAGCCGGTTGTCATAAAAACATTGGCATGGGTTGTGAATGACAATCCCGGGGAACAACGTCCAGTTAAAAAAATCAGGGCGTTAAATCGTAAATACATACAATAAATACAATACAAGGGAGGGGGGATTTACTCATCGGGCAGGAATTCAAAACAAAGGAAGGCATCTCATGTTGACCTCCATGGCGGTTTCACGGTTTTTCCGGATTGGACCCATTCTGCTGGCTACCCTGTTGTTGGCCGCTTGTAGCAGTGGCGGTGGCGGTGGCGGCGGGGGAGGGGCCGCGGCGACCCTGAATACCATCGCTGTAACATCCACTCGGGTGAACCTGCCCAAGGGGATGAAGGAACAACTGACCGCCATGGGGAGTTTCTCCGATGGCACCACCTCCGATATCACCGCCTCGGTGACCTGGACGTCTTCCGACAACCTAGTTGCCACCGTGGATGCGGCCGGTCTGGTGACCGCCGTGGCCCCTGGTGCCGTGACCCTTACCGCCACAGACACCACCACCAATGTCACGGGCACAATCTCGCTGACAATCACCACCGCCGTGGTGCAGTCAATTGTGGTGGCTCCGGCCAACACGAACCTGGCCAAAGGGTTAACCCAGGCCATGACCGCCACGGGAACCTTTTCCGATGGTACGTCTGCCGATATTACCAACAGTGTCACCTGGAGTTCCGCCAATACGGCCGTGGCCGATTTCTTGGGAGCGGCAGGGGTGGTGACGGCCAAAGCCGTGGGCGGCCCCGTGGCCCTCACCGCCACCGATCCGGGGACGAATGTTTCCGCCTCTACCAATCTCACCGTCACGTCGGCGGTGTTGCAAACGATTGCCGTGACCCCGGCCAATCTGTCGCTGGCCAAGGGGATCAACCAACAATACACCGCCATGGGGAACTACTCCGACGGCACCTCTGCCGACCTGACGGCCTCGGTGGTGTGGAGTTCTCTCACCCCTTCCACGGCTGCCATTGACGCCGCGGGGTTTGCTTCTACCCTGGCCGTCGGGACCACCACCATTCAAGCCGTGTTTAGCGGCGTCACCGGTTCCACCGTTCTCACGGTCACTCCGGCGGCGCTGGTTTCCATCGCGGTGACCCCGCTGAACCCCAGTATTTCCAAGGGGCTAACCCAGCAAATGACCGCCATGGGGACCTACACCGATGGGACCACGGTGAATATCACCGGATCGGTTACCTGGAGTTCTTCCAACACGGCCACGGCCACCGTGGTGGCCAGCGGGTTGGCCACGGGTGCCGCGGTGGGGTCTGTGACCCTGACCGCCACCGACCCGGTTGGGGGGGCGATTTCTGGGAGCACCTCTTTGACGGTGACGCCCGCCGCTTTGGTGAGCATCGCCGTGACCCCCGCCAACCCTTCTGTGGCGGCAGGCCTGACCCAAACCTTCACCGCCACGGGGACCTACACCGACAACACCCAGGCGGTGCTGACCACCGGTTTGACCTGGTCGTCTAACAGCACCACGGTGGCCACTGTGAACGCCTCCGGCGTGGCCACGGGTGTCACCACCGGTTCGGCGGTGATTACGGTGGCCGATAACGCCACCACGATTTCTGGCTCTTCCACGTTGACGGTGACCGCCGCCGTGCTGCAATCCATCACGGTCACCCCGGCCAATCCCAGCATTCCCAACGGGATGACCACCCAATTCACCGCCACCGGGAACTATTCCGATGGTTCCCAGGCCAACCTGACCGCCACGGTGGCATGGGCGGGCACCGCTGGCGTGGCCACGGTGAACGCATCGGGCTTGGCCACCGGCGTGGGGGTGGGCGTGGCCACCGTGAAAGCCACCGATGGCGCTTCCGGCATTGTGGGCTCCACCAACCTGACGATTACGGCGGCCATTCTGCAATCCATCACGGTCACGCCGGCAAATCCCAGCATTGCCCTGGGGCAAACCCAAACCTTCACGGCCACCGGTAACTACTCCGATGGTTCTCAGGCTGCTCTGACCACCGGTTTAACCTGGACTTCCAGCAACACAGGCGTGGCCACGGTGAATAACTCTGGGGTGGCCTCTTCGGTGGCTTCTGGCGGCCCGGTGACCATCACCGTGACCGACAACGCCACGGCGATTTCTGGCACGGCCAGTTTAACGGTAACCCCGGCGGTATTGCTGTCGATCGCGGTGACCCCAGGCGCCACCAACCTGCCCATGGGATTAACCCAGCAGATGACCGCCATGGGGACCTATTCAGACGGAACCACCGTGGACATGACCAACACGGTGACCTGGACCACTGGCGCGGCCGGAACGGTGACCGTAAGCGCCCTGGGGGTGGCGACCCCGGTGGCCATTGGCGGCCCGGTGACCATCACGGCCACCGATGGGACCTCCGGCAACTTCGGCACGGCAAGTATCACCGTGTCTGCGGCGGTGCTGACGACCATCACGGTGAATCCCACGGGTCCCTCCATTGCCAAGGGCCAAACCCAACAATTCACCGCCACCGGAAGCTATTCCGATGGCTCTAGCCAAGACTTGACCGCCACGGTGGCCTGGACCACCAGCAACGGCGCGGTGGCCTCGGTGAGTGCCGCTGGTTTGGCCACGGGCCTAGCCGTGGGCGGCCCGGTGACCATTACCGCAACGTCTGCCGGCATTTCTGGCACGGCCAACCTTACGGTGACCGCCGCGGTGCTGAATACGATTACCCTGACCCCGGCCAACACGACCATTGCCAAGGGGTTGACCCAGGCCTACACGGCCATGGGGAACTACTCCGACGGCACCAGCGTGAACATTACCAACGCGCTGACCTGGACCACCAGCAACGGGGTGGTGGCTTCGGTGAGTGCCGCTGGGTTGGCCACCGGCTTGGCCGTGGGCGGCCCGGTAACCATCACCGCCACCGATGCCGTATCGGGCAAAACAGGCACGGCGACCCTGACCGTATCGGCCGCTACCCTGAGCACCATGACGGTGACCCCGGCCAACGGGGCCATTCCCACCGGGTTGACCCAGCAGTTTACCGCCACGGGAACCTACACGGATGGTTCCACCGCCAACCTCACCGGGTCTGTCACCTGGTCGTCTAGCTTGGTGGGTGTGGCCACCATTGCCGCCGGGGGCTTGGCCACCGGTGTGGGCGGCGGCACCACGGTGATTACCGCGGTTTCTGGCGCGGTCTCTGGCACCACCAACTTAACCGTGGCGGCAGATACTCTGCTGTCCATCGCGGTGACCCCGGCGGCCAGCACCCTGTCGCGCGGCACCGTGCAGCAAATGACCGCCACCGGCACCTATCAGGTCAGCGGGGCGGTGAACATCACCAGCAGCGTCACCTGGGCCAGCAGCACTTCTTCGGTGGCCACGGTGGGGGCTTCCACCGGCGTGGTGACAGTGACCGGCATTGCCGGTGCCACCAACATCACGGCCACCAAGGGGGCGGTGGTGTCTCCCGCCGCCACGGTTACGGCCACGGCGGCCACCGTGACTTCCATCACGGTGTCCCCCTCTACCATCAGCCTGCCAGCCGGGTTGAAGCAAAGCTTCACCGCCACGGCCAACATGTCCGACGGCACCACCAAGGATCTGACTACTTTGGCCACCTGGACCTCCTCCAATACTGCCGTGGCCACCGTGGCCGCGGGGGGGGCGGGAACGGCGGTCGCCACATCGGGAACGCCCGCCACCATGACGGCGACCTATACCGACCCGGTGAACGGGGCGGTGAAAACCGGTACGGCGGCCTTTACGGTGACCCCCGCGATTCTGGTGAGCACGGCGGTGACATCGTTGAACACCCAGCTGCCGGCGGGGGTGAAAGAGCAATACACCGCCACCGGAACCTATTCCGATGCCACGGTGTATAACATCACTTCGTCGGTGACATGGGCTTCCAGCAACGCCGCCGCCGCCACGGTGAGCGCCGCCGGGCTGGTGACCAGCGTGGCCGCGGGTTCGGCCAACATTACCGCCACCCTGGGCGGCGTGGTGGGCACCAAGGCCCTTACGGTGAACGCGGCCACCTTAAGCACCATCGCGGTGACCCCGGTGACCACCATTTGGACCACCGAAACCCAGCAGATGACCGCCATGGGCACCTACACCAACGCGCAAGTGGTGGATATCTCCAACGTGGCCACCTGGACCTCTAGCTTGGCCACCACGGCTACGGTGGCGGCGGGCGGGGTGGCCACCGGGAAGTTCCCCGGTACGAATAATGGTGCAACCAGCACCTCCACCATCACCGCTACTTATCAAACCAAATCCGGCACGGCGGTGTTGACGGTGAAAAGTTTGGTGGATGAAGGCACCCAGGCCGCCCCCCTGGCCCTGGCCAAAGTGGCGGGAACCCCCTTGACCTACAAGGGGCAAGCCTGGGGCGCTGGCGGGAACGAAGCCAGCTTTTACAAAATCACCGGCTTAACCGTGGGAACGACCTACCGGGTGGATATGCTCAACATCACCACCGGCAGCACCTTCCGGCTGTACGATGACCCGGCCAACGTGGGCAACTGGACGGGTGCCACGGTGAGCTGTCAATACGACTCCACGGTGGCCACGGCCCAGGTGGTGTGTTTCGTGACCCCCGTGGCCGCTGGCGGCGGGGCCATTGGGCTGCGGATTCGGAACAACCCCACGGCGGCACCCGGTGTGGTGTACACCATTTACATGCCCTAATCGCAGGGCTGGCTTGGCCAAACAAAGCAGGAACCCAGGGCCGATGGTAATTCCATCGGCCCTGTTTTTTTAGAGAGCAGTCTAAAAGCAGGTTCCTTTATCTGAAAATGCATGGTAAAAAAGGAAACAAAAAATGAACGATTGAATGGGTTTGCCTCGCTTTACGCCGATACGTAGCGGATGGGGGTTTGGGTTCTTTATTTTTTATTGTGTTGATGGGGGCTGGGAAAGAACAAGAAAAGAACGACAAGAAAAATTCACAGTAAAACAAAAACAAAAACAAAAAATGGTAAGGGAGGGCCTTCCATGAGTAAAACCAATTCCCCATCCGCGGCTCCTTCTTCGGGGGCTCAGGCGATCTCCCTCGGGGACCTTCACCCTATTTTATCCGCCATTTTAGAAAATACCCCCAACCCGGTGGTAATCCATCGAAACGGCAAGATGGTGTTTGCCAACCCGGCGGCGGTTCGCCTGCTGGGGGGGCAGACCGATGCCGACCTGCTGGGCAAGCCAGTGATGGATTTTGTTCACCCCAGTTTCATTCAGGCCGTGAAGGAGCGATTGGCGGCCATTCGGGAGGGTGAAATTCTCTCCCCGTTGCGGGAAAAATTCATTCGGCTGGATGGACGGGAGGTGGACGTGGAAGTGGTGGGAATTCCCCTGATGTATGAGGGTGACCTGCTGGTGGTGGTGATGGGGCGGGACATTACGGAACATTTGGCGGCCATTCGGGCTCTGGAAGAACGAGAGGCCGTGTTGCGAAAAGCCCAGGAAATGGCCCGGCTGGGGTATTGGCAGTGGGACACCCAAACACAGAGAATCACTTGCTCCCCCAGTGCCGTGGAAATTTTAGGGCTTTCACCGGATAAACCATTCTACACTCCGGCGGATTTTGACGGACTGATGCACCCCGAGGACCGGGAACGAGTGACCCGGACCATTCAATGGCAAGACCCGGCCATCACGCGGTTTGAATATCAAAGCCGGATTGTATCCAAAAAGGGGGGCGAAACCCACATTCAAACCATGGGAGAAATTTACCGGCGAGAAGGTCAGACGCCGGTGATTCTGGGAACCATTCAAGATATTTCCAGCCTTTTGGAGCGGGAGCTTCAACTGAAGAAGGCCAAAACCATGATGGAACGGGCCGCCAGCATGTCTCAGTTGGGCTTTTGGGAATGGCATATTTCTTCCGGGAATTTGGAATGGTCGGAGGAGACCAAGAGAATATTCGGGGTGCGCCCTGGGGTGGATGAGGTGAATTTTGAGTTGTTCCTGGACCGCATTCATCCGGAGGACCGAGAACATGTGCGTTCCGCCATCACCGCCACGGCGGAGCGAGAGGCCCCTTACGAGGTTGAACACCGGATGATTCACCCAGACGGCCAAGTGCTCTTCTCGGCCTGCCAGGGAGATTTGATTCGCGACAGCAGCGGCAAACCGGTGTCCCTGGTCGGCACGGTGCTGGACATCACCAAATACAAAGAGGCGGAACAAAACCTGCTGCAAAGCCAGCAAAAACTATCCAACGCCATGGAAATCGGATCCATGTCTTCCTGGGAGTCCGATATTCTTAAAGACGTCTTGTATCTTTCTCCCGAGGCCTTGCGCCTGTTTGGCCTGGGGCCGGAATATCATGCTCTTGCAAGGCATGAGTACATGCGTCTCATTCACCCGGAAGACAGGCCCCGGGTGGATCAGCTGCTGCGCCGCGCCATTAAAGAAAAAATCCCCTACGAAGCAGAATACCGCGTTCAGGTGCCTGGGCGAAAAACCATTCATGTGCGAACCAAGGCCGTGACGGAATACAACGCCCAGGGGGTTGCCCTGAGCATGACGGGGGTAGCCCAAGATATTTCAGCATTGCGGGCCGCCGAAGAGGAACGCCGCAGCTTGGAAAAACAAATGCTGAACGCCCAAAAAATGGAAAGCCTGGGGCTGCTGGCTGGGGGCATTGCCCACGACTTTAACAACATGCTGGTGAGCATTCTGGGAACGGCGGACCTGGCCCTGATGGAACTGCCCGAAGATTCTCCCGTGCGGGCGCACCTGCGGCAGATTGAAACCGCCGCCATCCGCGCCGCCGAGCTGACCAACCAGATGTTGGCTTATTCGGGTCGGGGCAGTTTTCAGCGGGAGAATCAGAACCTGTCCACCGTGGTGGAGGATCTGCTGCATCTGCTGAAAACGGTGATTTCCAAAAAGGTCGAGATCAAAACCAACCTGGATTCTAACCTGCCTTTGCTCAGCATGGATCCCACCCAAATCCGCCAGGTGATCATGAATCTGGTGGTTAACGCCTCGGAAGCCATGGGAGACAACAACGGCGCCATCACGATTACCTCTGGGGTAGAGCGGGTGAACCCAGCGGAGCTTCCCAGGGACTGGGTCGGAGAGATTCCTCCCGCGGGGGAGTACCTGTGCTTGGTGGTGGCCGACAACGGCCAGGGCATGACCCCCGACACCCTGAAAAAAATCTATGATCCTTTTTTTACCACCAAGTTTACCGGGCGTGGGCTGGGTTTGGCCGCCGTTCAGGGAATTGTCCGGGGGCACAAAGGGTTTATTCATGTGGAATCCACCCTGGGGAAGGGCACGGAATTCAGGGTGTACTTCCCCAAAGAAGAAGGGCTGATGACCGAGCAGGGAAAAGTAAGCCGTTCGGCTGCCCCGACCCCACGTCAAACCGGATTGATTTTGGTGGTGGAAGACGAAGAAAGCATCCGGGAGTTAAACCAAGCCGTTTTGGAAAGGCACGGGTTTGAAGTGCTGGTGGCCGAGGATGGGAAGGCTGGCCTGGAGGCCTTCCGGCAAAACCACCAGAACATTTCGCTGACCCTGTTGGATTTGACCATGCCCCGCATGGGGGGAGAAGAAGTGTTTCGGGCCATCCGAGCCCAGGCCCCAACGGCCCCCATTTTGTTGACCAGTGGATACACCGACCAAGATGCCGCGTCCATGCTGAAAGAAAGAAATCACGTGGGCTTTATTCAAAAACCCTACCGGAACCAGGACCTGCTGGCCAAGGTGCAAACCCTGCTTGCCGAGAAGGCCTAGGGAAAAGATGGAAAAGGGGGGAAAAAAGGGGGGAAGGGGTGGGGGGAGGACGAGGGGAGAGAGGAGGGGAGGGGCAGGGGCCCAGCCAGTTTGCATGAATGCCGGAATGGGATAACCTATACACGCGCTTTCGATTTCTTGTGGTTTGTTTGATCCATTTGTTCTCTATTCTCCCGTTGTTTTCTTTTTCCCTTTCTTCCTGAAATTCCCATGAAATACGATGTGTTTGGCTTGGAAAACCCCCTGGTAGATCTGCTGGCCAAGGTGCCAGATCAATTTTTGGCCGACCTGGGGCTGGAAAAAAACCGAATGTTCTTGGTGGACAAGGAACGGCTGCAAACCCTGCTGGGGGCCCTGAAGGGCATGGACATCGTGGCCGAGCCGGGCGGTTCAGCCGCCAATACCATGCTGGGGGTGGCCCAGTTGGGGGGCAAGGCGGCCTTTTGCGGCAAGGCTGGCCAAGACGATTACGGGCGGGTGTACCAAGAAAAACTGCGGGAAGCGGGGGTGGAGAGCTTCATTTCTACCGATGGGCATTTGACCGGCAGCACGGTGATTCTGGTGACCCCAGACGCCGCCCGCACCATGAACACCTATTTGGGGGCCTGCCAAGACCTGACCCCCGGAGATATCCCCGTAGAAGCCATTCGCCAATCGGCCCGGCTGTATATCACCGGTTACTTGTGGGACACCGACGGCCAGAAGGAAGCCGCCCGGCTGGCCATGAACACCGCCCAGGGGAGCAGCATTCCGGTGGTGATGAGTCTCTCGGATCCGTTTTGCGTGAACCGCCACACCGAGGACTTTCGCCGGATTTTGCGGGACCACGCCGCCTTTGTGTTTGCCAACCAAGAGGAAGCCGCCGCCCTGACCGGCAAGACCGACCCGAAGCAGGCCATGAAAGACCTGCGGAGCCTGACCGAAGGGGCCGTGATAACCCTGGGGGCCCAGGGGGCGTTGATCTCTCAGGGAGAAATCACCCTGCAGGTGCCCGCCTTCCCCGTGGCCCAGGTGGTAGACACCACTGGCGCGGGCGATGCCTTTGCCGCCGGGTTTTTGTATGGGTTGTCTAAGGGTGCCGGGTTGGAATCCTGCGGAAAACTTGGGGCCTGTTTTGCCTCGCGGGTGATTGCCCGCATGGGCCCCCGGCTGGAGGGCGATGTGCGGGCCCAGTTGGCCCCGGCCCTGGGAGCAGGATTATAGGGGGAGCGCGTAACACCGAGGTGCTGATGAAACCTGAACATCCGCAATCACCTTTCCGGCTTCGAGTGATTCCCAACCACACCTCTCCCCTGCCCCCTGGCGGGGGCATCCCCTCCCCAATCAGGGAGGGGAAAGACTCGAATCCATCGGTTATTCAATTCAACCGCTCGGTTGATGAAGACT